>JAUNNB010000011.1 GCA_030531645.1 Candidatus Saccharimonadota bacterium
GATAGCCGCGGACGTTTCTTTCTTTTCTTCGTCCATAAGGTGCTCCTTGCGTAGCTCACGGGTATGAGCTCATAAGTGGCACAAATGCTCCGCAATAAGCATTTATGCGTACAAACAAAAAATGCGCACATTTTCTGCCGCATTTTCTAGGGCTTCGAGAGCATCTCTAAACTCGAAGCTATTTCTATTATAGCACCTTTATTCGGCTTTGATCTTGTAAAATCCGCAGAATAAGGTTAAATACGAACACTATGAAGAAAGATGATAAATTAGCTTCTGCCGTTAAGCTTGTGAACGAAGCTATTATGGCAGAATACAAGCGTCTAGAGGAGATATCTAAGACTGAAGAAGGCGAGCCGATTATGGTTGAAGGCGAAACGACGGCCGGCTATTTTTGCCAGCTCATGGTTGATCCGAAGGATGTAGCGAAGATTATGCTCGACTACAATTATCCGGTCTGGAGAGTCCTCGAGGAAGATGCGCCTGATGGTATGTGGGAAGAATTGGGCTATAAGTTTGGTTTAGCGCATGTTTGCTCGGTGGATCTATGAAAGCTCGTCAAAAGCGCCACAAATGCCCTAAATGCGGCAAATACTACACCGGTTATCCTGCGTTATCGCGCGAAGATAATAAGACTAAGATTTGTTCAAGATGCGGACTTAGAGAAGCATTAGTTAGCGTTATAGCCAAATTGCCTACTAAGTAAGGCTTCCTTCCAATATGACTCTCTTGCGATAATGTATTCATCTGATACGTCGTCAGTAAACGTTTCTAATATTGAATATTGGAAGTTTTCTTGGATATAAGAAAGGCCTTTTTCTCTTACTAGTTTTTGGAGTTCAATATTCGGGTATTGCCCATTCTCGACTTCGTTTTTATCGTATCCGCTCGTTAGATAAGTAGTCCAGCGTCCGAGTATTCCGTCGGCGCCATATGCGGATCCGACATATTGCTTGCCGGTTTGTCTATCCGTAATTAGATAAACGCCTTTGCGTGATTTCAACGCAGTACGCCACTCGTCTGATAGTTCGATTTTCTTTTTTAGCTCTTTATATCCAACGGTCACGTTCTTGTAACCGGGGAACGCTTTTTCGCCAAGCCCTTTTTCTGGATTCCACAGTTCTATTACTTCGAGTTGATCTATAATCGTATTCGCCTTGACGATACCATTCTGAAAGTCTTTATGGAATTTTACGACAAGTCTAAAATTATACTTTTTCGTTAAATATTCGGCCGTAGCCGGTTGCGCTAGGCCATTGTCTTTTATGACCTTTACAATACCAGTCATTAGCCAGTAATCATCACGAATACGAATAAAGCCAATCGCGATTACTCCTTCTCGAAACGAGATGGATGATTGGCGGTTGAAGACTAAATCTTCTAGATTAATCTTGTTTTGCTTCTCGGTGTCTTCAGCGTCTAGATTCGGATTGAAACCAATGCGGTCGCTAGGGACCATAAAACGAATCTTGGCATTATCTAGTTGCTCTTCGTCTAATTGAAGTATGTCGTTTAGTTTTATGGTATCCATACAGTAATCCTTTCTTTAAGCAGCTATGGCGTCATGAAGAATTGAAACAGTATACTTGATCGGCTCAACATCACCGCCAAACAGCTCGTTCCAGTCAATAGATTTGAACGGATCGGATTCCAGCAAATCGGACAATTCGATATCGCCATTCTTCTGTACGTATTTAACGATAACATTAATGAATTCTTGCTGTTTCGAATTAAGCTGATGAGCATTTAGGTATTCGCCGAACTTCTCGTTTACGGCTTCCTGATCAATGCCAATCAAGCTACGCACGAATGCGGCCAAGCTTTTTCCATTTGCATTCTCGTTATATTCATCTTCTGAACCGAGGTCGAACCAGAGCAATTGTTTCAACTTGTCAGCATCTTTCTGGTCTAGCTTTTCGAGATTGCGAATCTTCTCAATCGTCGCATCGTCGCCATTCTTGGTGAGGTAGTCAATAACACGCTCCTTATAGGTGCGAATATCAATGACGGTACCGTCTGGTTGGAATTCTGGATCAATAAGTTCATCGGTTACGTCAATGTCGATAAGTCTGAGTTCGTCGCCAGTAATATACTTGATGAGTTCGCGGACAGAATCGCGTAGCCTTTCCAAATCTTTAACTTGTGGCTCCGTCCAGCTCGATTCGTCATAGAGTTCTTTAAGGTCGTCTTTCTTCGCTTCAACCTGCGGTATAGTCATCTTATTTTGAAGGAGATACTGTGCAATTTCGCGCACCTTCTTAATATCGGCAGTTGCGTAAGCGGGAGTATTCTTAAGAATAGCCCTTTGGATTCTCATCATCCTAATATCGAATGACAACGCCTTAAAGTCGGAATCAGCACCGCCTTCGATTAGCGGAGCGACAAAGGTCTTCAATTCGTGAACATTTACCGGTGTTAGTGCCATCCAGGCTTTTTCGCTATTGTACTTATCGACATATTTTAGATTTTGACGAACAGCTATGCGATTCGTGCTTTTCTTTAGATCTTTAACGATATCGAGTAAGATTCTTACGGTCTTATTGCGATAGCTACTCAAGAATTCATCTTCTTGGCTCTCGAAGTCTTGAAGGCTATAAGCAATCTCGGAACGTAATGCGAAGATTCTCTGCGAAAGAGAGATTTTATCGCCGCTACTTATGACTTCATTATGTTCGACTTGGAAGTATTCGAAGTTATCGCAGTAATCAAAAATGAGGAATTTCTTCTTGTCGTTGCCTGGGCCAAACAAATCAGGACAAAGACGCGTACCGCGTCCAATCATCTGGACGAACTTAATCTTCGAGCGTACTGGTTTAAAGAACATGAGATTCGATACGGCCGGAACGTCGATACCAGTATCGAGCATATCAACGGAAACGGCTACTCTAAATTCATCGTCAGTGTCAAATTTAACGACCAGATCTTCGGCATAATTTACTGAGTAATCTACGAGTTGGCAGGTATTTGGCGGAAGGTGAGGATAGAATTTCTTAAACTCATTCACGATCATCTCGGCGTGTTTGTGGTTGTATGCGAAAATAATCGTCTTGCCGATAGTTTCGCCGCCATTTACGCGGATACCTTTTTCCATCAAGTCTTCAATGACGCTACGGCAAGTGTCTTCATTGAAGATAGAGCGGAAGATAGCGTTCGCAGGAATTGTTAAATCTGGCGTTTCGCGATCGCCTTCAAGAAAATCATCCAATTGCTCGAGTTGATCTTCGTCCAATTCTTCGCGTTTAATGCCTTGCGTCATAATGCGAGAATGGCGATTTATTACTTCGTAGCCGACAAGATAATGCTCTTTGATTGCGTCTTCTAGCGGATAGTCAAACGTCGGTTCGCCAGATTCGCATTCAAAGATTCCGTATGTACTACTACCGACTTCGTCGCGCGGAGTTGCCGTAAAGCCAACAAGCAAGCTATCGAAGTAAGCAAAAATAGAAGCATAACGGTTGAAGATTGAACGGTGGGCCTCATCTACGATAATTAAATCGAAACGGCCGGTTGAGAAATCTTTATCTTCGGCGTCGATGTAGTTGATCATCGTCTGATACGTACAGAACATCAAGCGAGCATTCATATCCTTATTCGCGTTTCCGCCTTCAGAAAGCTCGCAGATAGTCATATCTGGCAATAGCTTTGCGTAGTTGCGCTTAGCTTGTTTTACGAGTGAAGTGCGGTCGGCGAGGAACAATACATTCTTAATCCAGCCGTTTCTAGCCAAGATATCGGTCAAAGCGATTGAAACACGCGTCTTACCAGTTCCGGTAGCCATAACAACCAGTCCGCGGCGATGACGTGCGTTAAAACGCTCACACATGCGTGTAAGTGCCATCTTTTGGTATGGACGACCGGCAATTTCGTCTTTTGCGGCCATATCAGTGATATTTCCGCGCGTACGGCGCTGAATCATGCGTTCAAGCTCTTCTAGCGTATGAAAAGCGGTAACTTTACGGTCTGGATATACGCCATCGATAACGTGCGTTTCGTAACCGTTTGTATAGTAGATAACTGGCTTGTAGCCAAACTTTTCTTTTAATGATTCAGCATAGAGGTCTGCTTGGTGGCGACCAATTTGCGGATCCTTGGAAGTTTTCTTTGCTTCTACGACGGCCAAAGGCTTTCCGGCGCGGTCATATAGGACATAATCACAGTAGCCAACGCCAGCGTTATTCGGCATGTTGCCAACTTCGATTTCAATACCAGCTTTGCCTGGTAGCGCTACACCTTTTTGCATCAAAACATCCCAACCAGCTTCGCGAAGATACATGTCGATATAGGCGGCACGAGTTTCGGCTTCGGTGAAGAATTCTGGCGACTTGATTGGCTCAGGAGATTCGTTCCTATGATCGAGGAACTTGATAAAATTCTCGAGGTTGTCTACGGCAATTTTGACGTCTTTTTCGCGGACCGGCTGATTATGCTCGGCGCGAATGCCGATAATGCGAATAAAATGCAACGATTCAGTAACTTGATCGTCGTTAATGTAATTCTTGATAGGAGAGCAGTCTATGAGCTCTAGGAGAGAATATTTCTTTTTCTTTTTTACGGACTTTTCTGGGGAGATTTGTTCCAATATTTCACGAAGAACTAGGCGTGACGCCTTTGCTTTTTCTTCTTTCGTGGGTAGCGCTCGAATTAGTTCGAGTTTTCCCATATAGCCGCTCGCAAACATATTACTCATATTATACCATAAACTGCATAAATTCATAAGGCTTATGATGCTGTTTTGAAGTGCAAATTTTGATTTGTCGACCTGGGCGACGAAGGTGGCAAACTCGTCAATGCTCG
>JAUNNB010000002.1 GCA_030531645.1 Candidatus Saccharimonadota bacterium
ACTACCACCGGTCGTATCAGCAGATATGGTGTCGCCGCTAGATAGTAGGAACTTATCCTTGATGCGTTCCCATGTTCCTCCTAAAAATGTCTGTGGCGATACTTCGCTCACACTCATATAAATTGAGCCAATAGGATACACAAGATTAAGGATTTTGTCAGGTTTTATATCTAAATCTGCTAAATCATCCTCTGTAAGAACTCGTTTCTCGTTATTGTATAGATTATTATCTTGTGTTGAGATACGAAAAATCGGGACACCTCTACTAACAATAACTTCTTCAGTGGTAGTCTCTAGTTTATCTGTAACGATAATCTCAACTTTCCATTCTTTTTCGTTGTCAAGATCTAGAACAAAATCTGGAATTGTAAACTTACCAGTGTCGTCTGATGTGCAAGTCAAGGAAATAGGATTTCCATATTCATCGTCTTTTTCTGCAACACGATAATCAATCGTCATTATGGCATTTTTACTTACATTATTAATTTCTAATAGTGACATCTGGCCACTTGCCTTAATTGTCGTATCGTTTTCAAAATCATTAAGTCTCGTGGCTTTAATATTAAGTGTTGGAGCCTTGTAAGGTAGGATGTTAACTGATTTTTCTACGGTAGTTCCAAGTCCTCGGCTATCTACTGCTCGTACGGCGAGCGTAGAGGCGCTTGTAAGGCCTTCTGCGACAGTTCCTAGTGATTTAGTAACATTGTCGCTAGAATAACCTACAGAGTCATTAAATAGACCAGAAATGACATACTCGGACATAGAGGCCAAGTTTTTTGCCACAGCCTTACTGCTGGACATAATATTTAAGGTCATTTGAGAATAACCAGATATAAAATACTGATCGTTTCCGGTAATACTAGTAGTGGTACTATTCGTGTCTGCAAAAGCAAAGTCGGAAAAGATAGGTGCATTAGACTCTGGATTAACTGCATATATACCGTTTGTTGTAGTTTCCGTATGGTTATTCCAGACTACTTTAACTCGATATGTATTGCTAGCATTATTTGGGGTAGTAGAATAAAGCCAATCTGCAAAATCTTCTCCACTAAAGATAACGTGACTAGATAATCCGGATGGTGCAGGAACTGCCGTCTCTCCAAATTCTGAATCGTCTGCGCCTATTAATGTAATCACAGCATCACGTGCTAACGGATTATACACTCTAACTGTAAGTGGCTCACCAATAACAAAATCAACCGTGTCTGGAGCATAAGGGAATCTATATGTGCCAATACTGAAAGAGCTACTATCCGTGGTAAGCTGACTATCTTTGCGGCGTACTCTAGTCTTTACTTGATAGGTTGTCCCTTGAGCTAATCCAGAAATCGTATATGTACCAGACTTAGCATTTACGGAGCCAACGGCCGTCCAGGATGAGCCATTATTCTTGGAATACCAAATGTAGTCACAAGTACTATCGCTGCTCCATTGCATCGTAATTGACGTTTCAGTTCTAGATATAAGTGTCTGGGTAGAAGTAGCATATCGTGGTATTTTCGTAAGCGTAACATTACCAGACACCGAAGAACTAATAGGGCTAATTTTACCATCAAACGACCAACTAACATTAATTGTCTTACTTCCGTCCGAATTATGAGCAATGGTGTAATTCTTGCTAAAAATTTGCGTTGATGAGTTCGCACTCACGTCCCAAGATGGACTATCCGTAGAGGATGAGCCATTAACATTTACTGTACTTGATGAAGTGTAACAATATGCACCGTGATATTGAGTATTACTTCTAAGATAGCCTTTTACAGTGATACTTGATGTGTTATTCGCAGTACTTTGAGAATTAAGAATTACATCTACCACTAATGAGTAGTGGTCGCTATCAAAGTTCTGGGTTAATGTTTTTAACGTTGTTGCCATATTTCTCCTAACTTACTTTTACGAACGACCATCCTGCCCTATTTCCATTCTTTATGGGCACGATTTTAATTGGGACCATATCAATTTCATCAACCACGCTAAGTTTCTGCACTTCTGTTGTTTCACGGTTAACAGTAAATACTTTCTTCGACGTTCCAGAAGCACTAGAATAGCCGGCAAATTCTAGTGGGGTAATTTGTACATAATCTCCAGAATATGTGGATGATTTTACCTTTACGCCATCGCTGGTGAGTGCCACTTGCGTGTTTAAAATCTCAGAACTTGCTTGTTGCCACGGTGTTGATGTATCACCTTGAGCAAACATAGTATCCGTAATGTGAAGTATGGGAGCATCAATATTCTCAATTTTTACATCAAAGTACCCCATGGTAGGCTCTATGGCCAATATTGATACCTGTCTCCATGCAAACGCAGTTTGATCCGATAGGTTTACCTCAAAAGACTGATTAGTATTGAATATGGTAATTCTTGCATTACCTACAATGGATTTAAATATGCGAGTAGAGAATGAGTATTTTGTGTTACCATCCGATGCGACATACACACGCTGCGTAATGCTCGAGCCTGTACCAAGTGTGATTTGGTTACCTGAGATGGCTCCAGATGATAACGAGCTGGGACTTGTACCGCTGATTACCGAGCCGTCACTCGCCCATGAAGATAGCACCCCGTTGTTCAAAACATCAAAACCCACAGAGTTTTTTAATAGGTTGCCGCCACCTGAAGTTTGAATAGTATTTACAATGGAATTAAGATTCTGGTGTATTTCCGTGTAATTATCTTGCATTTCTTGATCCGTTTGGTCTTGGCGTTGAACGATAGATGTGATTTCGTTTTGTTGCTTATCTACTTTAATCTGTGTATTATAAATAGTTTTTGTAATACCGCCAGCCGTAGCATAATCTGTAGTAGTCCCTTGTGGTGTAACACCCTTGAGGATTTCTTTCATGCCGCCATCCATAGTTATAGAGATATTTGTGATAATACCTTCATAGGTTTCGACAGTATCCTCAATTTCTTCTCCATAGGTAAATTCGCCACTACGTTTGTTTACATAGAAGATATCGTTAACCGTATCGTACATCCCCGGTTTGTTGTCTATCTTACGTACCACTGGAACAAAATTACGGACTAATTCTCTGCCATCCCATATCTTGCAAGAATAAACCTTACCACGAAAACATCTGCCATCAAAACCAGTTGCAGAATTTTTAAAACCGAATAACCCCAGTGTTATATTGCTCTCTGTAAGTGTTTGTTCTGAGAAATCCTGTTTTATAACATTATCAACAAGGAATATTTTATTTTTGAATTCTATTTTATAGACTGTGTCATATTCTGGAGATGTATCATTTTTAGTTTTTAATGCATAAGCCCATTGAAGTGTGTGAGAAGACAAATTACTATTATTAAACCATACTATATTTCTTGTGGCGTTATTGCTACCATTTCTAGCACCAAACACCGCCGCATCATACCCTGTACCTTGAGTATCATCTAAGCTTGCTTTAAGTTCTACGTTTATACCATCTTTATTAAGAACTCCAGTATCTATCGCTTCAGTTCCATGACTATTCAAATACTCTACTGGTATATATTCATCTGGAATAGTCTTTTTTGCAATTTTAATCCTATCACCGACTTCATACCACCCGTGCCCTTCTGTAGTGATTTCAAATCCTGTCCATTCAAAGTCATCTATAGTATTGAGGAGTGGCTGAGCAAACACTTGGCGATTATCATCCATAATCTCATTGTTAGCAAGTTTTACCTCGCAGAGCCCATTCTTTTCTACACTTTCTTCGTCCACAAGCACAATATTATCTTCTTGTGGAGTGCGTGATAACACTACGGAGTTTATAGGACCGTATTTTCCTTTTATATCGCATTTGAGCATGTTATCGTATGTCAACAAGTCTTGGACGTCTCTTTGTGGTGGCCTGAATATTATTTCTGATGTACTGTTGTTAATATACGCCATAGTACCAGTAGCACCAGCAATTTCCCCTAAAATATTACGGTAATTGGCGCCAGTAATTTTTTCGTATAGGTTTTCTTGGATATTATAGTCGACATTTGGTAGGTTACCCATATCTGTAGCTATGAGGCCCGTAGTACGTGCAATCTGTTCGGCAAGATTGCTAACAGTACATGGAAAAGTAAATGAATCTGAATTATATTCCATTGCTTGTAGTTGCAACATCTTGCTATACATTTCAATTTCCGTATAACCTTTTTCAAGATTAGTGGTTTGTTTACTAACAACAAAAGCGCCATACCCAATAGTTTCTTCAGTATCATCGGCGACAAGTAGGCTAAACTCTACGCTAAACTCATCACCTTCTAGATCATAATCAACGCCCAGAAGCTTTGCCTTTACGATAGAAGCAGAAGTAGAGAATAGCTCGCCAGCTGATTCTATACTTATAGACGCAAGAAAGTCTCCACTGGTAAAAGATTGCCGTTCACTATCCAAAGATAGTAATTTGGCTTGCCAAACTCTTACGGGCGACTTTGCTGCATTTTTAAAAGCTTCCGTTACGTTTATCATTTTATCTTCTCCTACATGGCACAAGAGCAACCGTGAATGCTTTAAATAAACTACGTGTGCGATCCAGAATTTCTGGCGTGTAGTCACCTGCATAATATTGGGCAGTCACGGTGTTCTTAGTCTTGAAATCGTAATAAGTTACATTGAAATATGGTTGGTCTAATAGATTGCAAATATTAGAGATTTCATTCTCGGTTAAACCATCACGAAAAGTTAACTCGATTTTTGGAAAGAGGCCAATAAGGGAAGCGGAAATATCACCATTCATATTCCTTTCGGCATCTTTCCAGAGTTTTGCGTAGGTTACTTTGTAGCCCTTGATGCCAGGTAATGTAGTGCCATTAATTTTTAACAGATTACCAGAGTATGGCATTGGATGTCCTTGAATACATTATATAGATACCAGTGTTTGGTGCTTTAGGGTACTTTTTGGCCGCCTCTTCTTCTGCCTTTTTGCGAGCTTCCTCAGCTTTGCGCTTGGCTTCAGCTTCTGCTTTTAGACGAGCTTCTTCGTATGGCTTATAACGAAAAGCGCCACCAAAGCTCTTAAGACTAATGTTAATGATGTTACCAGCAGAGCCTCCGCCTGGACATTCTTTACCACCTTGATTTTGACCGAGAAGCGTAATATAACCATTGTTATATTTACCTACCGCCATACCAACGTGACCCCAAGTGCCAGAAGTAAAGACTACCCAGTCACCTGGTTGAAGGTCTTTAGCATCCCAAATCATGATAAACTCAGAGCCAGCATTCTTCTGCCAACAACCATCTTGAATCATACCTTTTGCGGCACCTGTGCCACAGGTTTGAGCACGACGACCAACAGCATTTTGGACGAATACATCAAACTGGTCCCAGCACTGCGATCCAGCAAAATTGTCGGAATTCCAACACTGGCCAAGAGCTGCGTTTTTAAATTCAGACCAAGTACCTGTAGGAGCATAGATAAAAGCACCAAGACCATGTTCTTCACCATCATCTGGGATGGCAGAAACGCCTTCCCCAGCATCCGTATCCATCACAGGGCCATCATGGATAACCTCTTCAACTGTGGGAACTTCAATTTCTACTTCTTCACCAACTTCTCCCATACCATGAACTTCAGAATCTTTGTTATTAGTATCGTCTTCACCAATAGTGATAGTAGCACTTCTATTCTCGTCTGAATAATTAATGGTGGCTTTCCCGCCTTTGCTCAGGGTAATACCCATGATTATGGTTACGCAGATAGCAATAATCGCTGCACCTACGACTCCAATAAGGAGTTTTGTTTTAGTAGAGAGATTTTTCATATCTCCTCCTTTCTTTTACTGGCAACACTAGCTTCAACACTAATGTACCAATTATTGTATTCGTTTACCTTTTTGGTAACTTCCCCATTGCCACCGTTTTTATGGTAGATGGCATACTCGTCATTAATGTTTCCGTAATTAACAGGAAATTTCTTAAATAGCTCCCAGCTTAGCTGGTCTTCCATTACCATCTGTAAGATAGACTGCTTTGCTGCATGTCGTTTGGCTGTTCTATGTTGAAAATATGAGCAAATTGCAGTTACAATAGCCGGTATTCCTGCTGTAATTAAGGCCACAATGACTGTTGTAATGTCTACTATGATGTCCATTATTTGCTTTTACCTTTCTTTTGCAATAAAAAATACGCCGAGACAGAATGTCTCATAGCGTATTGACTTATTCATATTATACCATAAAAGGTTTGTAAAAAGAATATGGCTACCGAATTCTGGAGAGATGCTAACCAGAGGTAACCACTACCTATATTATAGCATAAGCAGAGTCATTCTTCTACTCTAACAGTTCTGGGTTTTCATGGATATTGCCGATGACTTCTATCTCTGCTCCATCTACCAAGCCAGATATATAATCCATCAACGGAGTAAAATATGGTGCATATCCATATCTAGTCATGTAATATCCTACTGTAAAATACTTATCCATTGTTTTATGGGTTTTTATAACATCACCTTCATAAATCTCTTTGCCGTTCTTGTCTTTGAGGCCGGTGTATTGCTCAATAACAAACTCATCTGGTCTAAGCTCTGGTGCTACGGTGTTTCCAAAATCTGAGCATAAACAACCATTCGCTGATACATAGAATGTCCCGTTCTGGTTATATGGAAATGTATAATCATATGTATTCTGTTCATTGCTCCAAACTCTAAATTTTAGTTCTCGCATTTGTCATCCTCTATACAATCTTCATCATCCATAGCATAGAAACCCACCATTCGTTGGGTTGGTTTATGGTATTCAATTTTGTAAGTCAATGTAGCCAAGCAGACAAAAGAAAACTTCTCTAGCCACTCTACGATGTCATCAAACCACTCGTTAAGCAGAGCTACTTCCTCCTCATCAAAGTCACGCAGGTCTCCATAGTATGAAAACAGCAATTGACGATTATCATCTATCGTGTAGTCATCCCATTCACCGTAGTGTGTTTCTTTAACAAGCTGACCATGACTTCCACTTCTCAGTGTGTCTCCCTTATGGTAGAATCCCCAAATTCCACCTTCAGAGCCTTTTGGAGAAGTTTTTGTAATCACCTCATTGATATGTTCTGGGTCTTTGTTCTGGTCATTGTCAATAGCGAATGTTACTGCAACATGTGTCCAAACACTCATTTTTCCTCCTCTTTGACCTTCTTATATCCTGTAACTTTGTACTTCTCATCGGATCCATTGTTACTGCATTCTAAATTGCCAAAAATAGACCTACAATATTCAAATCTCTGAACTTCTCCGTTGTCCAATTCAGCTTCACAGAAGTACTTTTCAATTTTTATCTCAAGATGTGAAATACATATTAATAGACCTGCTATAAGTATTCCTATGCATAATACAGTAATCTTACGCCTAATACTTAACTGCTCTAAAAACTTTATTATTGTCATAATTTAAGTCCAATACCATCCTGCGTGGTCATTAACGTAATCATAGAAATTGTAATATTCTCTACGACAATCACAGCTACAAATTGGGCATGCGCACTCGATTGAGGTATATTTGCCATCTTTATCAGGACTATTAAATAACTCTACTGTATTTTTAAAAATCATAGCTCTATTGCGGTTTAATTTGCATCTATGCTCATCCGATAAATAGTTTAAACACATCTTGTATAGGGCTTTTGCTTCACGTTTGTTGCGAAGAAATGAAATACCATAACCATGTCTAATTTGGTATGTAAATGATCTACTAAAGATTTTCTTTATCACCGACATCATTAATCTCCTTTACTAATATTATTGAAATTCTAGAACGATTTTGGACCAGCCATGTAGCTAATTTGCATTTCTTGCGAATACTATATGGATGAGCTAGGACTTCCCCCATCTGAATTTCATACTCATTCATAGATAGCCTAATCTTTCTCTGGCCACCACTTCACAATGTTTGCGACGTTTTGTTGCGTTTTGAGAAGGCCTTATAATACCTTCTTGGACGAGTCTTTGTCTTGTTCTGCGAATTGTTTCTGGTGACGTTACATTACAGAGGTTGTGATAGATATTATTACCTCTCCAACCCTCTCGTTCCCAGATAGTGGCAATAAGTTTTTTATCGTCATCTGCGCATTCTTGATTATGTGTACAAATTGATATAATCATATCCCTTAATGTTCTTCCGTTCATAATTTATCTCCTAAATATTCATCGATAATTCTTATAGCTTCATCGTAGCCAACCGCAAACTCCGCCTGGTAGCCTTTTTCTCGTAACCACCATAGCATCTTCGCTTGCTCTGCGATATGATCGCTTGCCCACTCACCATTCCTCTTCTTTAGGCGAGTTCCTTCTCGTTTAAGCTCAATATAGAGGCCACATTTTATGATTTCTTTTATTTCGTGTGGCTGGTTATATTCATCATAAGCGACATCTTCGTATATGACAGGCTCGGCAATAAACATGTCTGGGTAGGATTTTCTGCCACCATTGACCCGTTTTTGCATTATTGCCTGAAACTTAGTCAACTTGACTCCACTTCCGAAATCAGAGTGGAAAACCACAGTTGGGTAATTCCTAATCAGATAGTCTGCAACCCGTATCTGTAACCTTAATTCGTCTTGTGCCATTTTACCTCCAATCCCCCTAAGTACCAAAAACATAATTTGCCAAAATTACTTCTCTTTTAAAAGCTTTCCGATATTTAGAATTCCTCGCTTTATATCTTCAAAGCTGTCATTAAAATCTTCCATTGACGTGCTCGTGGTGGCATAGTCTGCCGTTTCCGAGATGATAGATAATTCACCTACAATTGATTCCCAGTTCTTATGCATATCATCTCCTCACATACCTAGCATTAACATTGTTAGTTTTATAGTGCCTATAAGCGCCAAATATGCTATGCAACAAACGATAATTACGCCAACAGCCTTTCCGATATTTTCTGGTTTAATATTCATATTACCTCCTCTTTTATTAAGTGTTGCTCCTTGCCATAGGTGGATGGGTTAGTTAATCTAACGACAGACATTGTTTAAGAGTGGAGTTTTATAGTATCGCAAAACACTAAATTCTATGTCATTGTCGTCGCCTAGACAATAATGTTCTCATCTCTTTTGGACTAAGCTGATCAATACGCTTAACCCACCCACCTTTGACAAGGAGCGGAATCGTGCCTAAAATGGCATATCCTCAGTGGTCGCCCTATCGACATCATCTTCAGTTGGAATTACATCCTTTGATGCGGCTTCGGCTTTTGCTACTTGAATAGACACGCCGTCATCTTTAAAAATAGACACTATCTTCGGCTCAGATGTTGCAGTCGCATGAAGCTTGATGAACATCGATGATCCATGAGGGGAGGAGAGAAGAACGCCAACCTCGTGATAGCGATTCTTCTCAACCCCGTCCTTTTTGTAAGTTCCGTTTTTAACTTTTAGTGTACCGATTTTACTAAACACTTCAGCCATTTTTACCTCCTTTGAAGCACCTTATTATCGACGGTTGTCTTCGCCAACCTTCATTTCAAGTTGACGCTCATACCAATAGTTATACGCTCGAATTGTCTCTTCACTCATTTGACCTCTTTTCCGCTTTTAACTGTGCAAGTATTGCCGCCGATTTCTCAGGCTCAAGCGCATTAACGATTTCCGCTGCATTGGCATCGATTCTAAGTTGTATACCATCGTAATCTAATCTGACCTGCGCAAATAGATAGTTGATAAGCACATCGTATTTGACTGACTTATCGATGATCTCTAGATTAATATCCATATTCTCCCTTCTTAAAAGCTTAGATTTTCGATTTGCTCTGCGAGATTGTTGATACGTTGCAAGGCTACTTTCTCGAAAGCTTTTGCTTCTATGAGTTTCGCATCGACGTCTTCTCGTTTAATATCAAAAATTTGAAGTTCCAAACCCGGAATTACATCCGTGTAGACAATGAAATGTAAGACTTCCAAATCTTCGTTGACCATGAAATACTTGAGGACTTGTGGCTCATATTCAGTAGGATAGTGATTTTCTGCATAGATCTTCACAATCTCAGCCGAGCCGAGGCATTTAACCTCGCAAGCTTCACGGACTTTGCCGTCTTCGCTAGTAATGCAGCCATCTGGCGACACATAGGCTGATTCATCGTAGTCTGAAACCCAAACTACAGATTCCTTATCGATTTTCTTGCCGGTCTTTTCTTCAAAGGCCGCTAGTGCTTCAGGCTCAAGGATGTGGCCTCGTGCCATCATGCTGAATGGCTCACCACCAAGCTGTTCAACATAATCGTTTGGAGTAATTGGTCTCGCAACTCGTTCCGCTACGATTTCGTAGAATCGCTTCTTTGGCTCGCCCTCAAGTTTTAGCTCAGCTAAGTCTTCCGGCTCAAGCATTCCAGCAAGCTCTTTGACCGTAAGTTTTTTATCCGCCGGTGGAAGTGGCTGAAATTCTTCAAGTTTTTCAACTACTTTGGCTTTGAGCGGTAAACCGGGAATCCACAAATCTTTAAATTCGGATCCGCCGGACTTACCCTTACGGAACTCTAGCCATTCTTCGCTATTTTGCTGGAGTTTTATTACTTTCATTTAACTCTTCCTTTCTTATATCTTTAGCAACGATAATATCTTTATCGAAACGCATTTCCTTGGACATGTTTTGCCAGACTTTTAATAAAGCTTCCATGCTCTTCGCTTCAGCTATGTCTTTTAGGATAGCTGCTTTTTCCGCCTCAGCTTTCTCTTTCTTAAAATCTTCAAATTCTTCCATTTCCTCAGAAGTTGCTACCTCACCAGATGTTGCATAACCAAGCATTGCGAGCGCACGTCCAATAGCTATCGTCTCATTTTTCTCGAAGCCTTTTTCACCTTTAACCTTGGCCGAATACATCAAAGAGCTCGCTTCTGCATCAGCAGAGTCGAGAGCATCTTTTGAGCTAACGCCAGATTTCAGTAAGTCGTAAAAGTCGGTTTTGTCTCTCCAAACATACGCATGATGGATGAGGTCGCCATTTTCACTTACAGAGTACTTAACTGCAATCTTTGAATGAGGGTTTTTCGCACGAAACTCGTTTAAACGATCTGCAACTTTTGCGTAATCGATTTCTACTGATTTTTTCTCACCAGTTCTCTTATCCGTGTACTCTTTCTTTATCTTCGAAGTTTTAACCTGCATAAGCCATCCTCGCTGTTAAATCCGCTTCCTTCAGCTTCGAATAACTATTCTCAGCGTCATCCAAAGCCTTACTGATTCGACGATACTTTTTTGCGCATTTTATGACACTTCTGAAATCTTCGTAACTGAATTCGGTTAGTTGATTCAGCAACTCATTATTATCAGAATTGAACTCGATTTTTGTGGTTGAGTCTTCCGAAGTTAGTCTCTTTAAATAAAGATTTGCCCTGTGGTATTTGCGAGCAACTTTGACAACACCTCTGAAGCCATCGTCGCTCATATTTATGAGTTTGTCCGCCACTTCTGCGAGTTTCGCAACGTGAACGATTTTGACATTAACGGAGCGATCTACGCTTATCACCTCGCTAACGGTAACTTTTGTCATTTTATTCCTTTCACTTCCACTTGACTGGCTCTCAACATCCAGTCAAGCTTCGGTAAGATTAAATTGATATTGTGAAGCCTTGACCCTTGTTGCCGACCACTTTAATCGTTGTGCGTCGTGCTGAACAGAGGGCTTTCGCCTTCTCAGAGATGATAAATTAATTGGCTAGTTATCACCTCAGTCAAAGAAAAAAGCCGGCTTTAAACCGGCAAAACAAAACATCCCCCAGAGTAATTCCGAAGGATGTTGAATATTCTTAATTGGTGAGTCGGGTGGGGTTCGAACCCACGACACCAGGCTTAAGAGGCCCGTGCTCTGACCAACTGAGCTACCGACCCAAATTGTAAAATACAGGGGTGAGCAATTATCTTAATAGGTAAGTGCTCTAACCAGCTGAGCTACCGGCCCTCACCTCGAATTATTATATCACGCTCAGCTGGATTTTTCAAGCGTTTTAAGTCCACAAACCGCGTTTCTTAGCGCCTTGGAACTCTTTTAGGAGTTCTTTTTGTTTCTTGGACATATTTGTAGGGGTATCGACTGTGACGGTTACGATATGTGGGCCGCGATCGCCATCGGTGCGCATAACCATACCATGGCCAGAGAGCTTGAATGGAGTACCGCTCTGGGTTCCGGCTGGGATCTTCATAGTCACAATACCATCGATAGTCTCAACATCAACTTCACAACCAAGGGCTGCATCTACCATTGGCACATGGATTTCGGAAAGGATAATGAATCCTTCACGACTGAGAGTCTTGTGTGGTTTGACACGAACTTGAACATAAAGGTCACCCTTGGTGCCGCCTTTTTCAGGTGGTTCCCCACCGTAGCCGGTTAAGCGAATGGCTGCACCATCTTGAATGCTGGCAGGAATCTTAACCTTGATATCGCGACCAGAAACAGAAACGCTCTTAGTAGTACCGAAAACGGACTCTTCGAATGTAATTGTGACTGAGGTTTGAAGATCTTGGCCACGATTGGCACGACGACGTCTGGCGCCACCGCCGAATCCGAAGAGGTCGCCTAGAATATCATTCAAATCTACGCCACCGCCACCAAAATCGAAATGGACATTTTGGCCGTTGTAGCTATATGAACCACCGAATGGATTGCCACCACCAAATGGGTTACCACGGTCGTCGGCACCGACGCCAGCAAAACCGAATTGGTCATAGCGAGCACGCTTTTGTTTGTCGGATAAGACTTCGTGAGCTTCGGTGGCTTCCTTAAACTTGGCTTCAGCTTCTTTATCACCTGGATTGCGATCTGGGTGGTATTTCATAGCTAGCTTGCGGTAAGCCTTCTTAATCTCGTCATCACTAGCGCCCTTGCTGACGCCTAGGACTTCGTAATAATCTTTTTTACTTGCCATTATTTAGCCTCCGTTTTGCGGTGAGAATGAGGTGGTTGCTTGAGGAATTTGAGGATTTCGTCGGCAACTTTGTCTGGACATTCATAATTAATGAGGTGGCCGGCATTCTTGATAAAGATGCATTCGGCATCGAATTTCTCGGCAAGTTTCAGGGTTGCTTTCTTGGATACGATGCGGTCTTTTTCACCAGCGATAAATGCAGTGTCTTTCTTGAAATTGAAGTCGGCAACGCTATATTTGCTGGAGAATTTGGCGGCGGAGCGCAAATCCTTTTTATTCCTAGTTTGCAAGGCGCAGACATTGACGACATTGATAATCTCTTTTTTGTTCACACTCTTGCGGTCGATGAGGAGATACTCGGTAGTGATGGTACTAATTATTTTAGGTGGGAGAATGTGTACGAGGGGAGATAAATTAGAGATAACCTTTGGTGGATTGTTGGAAATTGGGGACATCAAGATAAGTTTATCTGCAATGAGATTTGGGTATTTTTCGGCGGTAGCTGCAGCGATGATAGAACCCATAGAATGACCAATAATAACTGGACGCTCGATGTGGTTTTTGCGGATATAATCGGCGAGCCAGTCGGCATAGCCATCCTTGGTGAAGAACTCTGGCGGGAGGGTTTCGTCGGTGAAACCGTCGCCGTCGATATCGATGGCAGGTGGAATGCTAGGGGTATAAACCTCGTAGTCTTCGAGTTTTAGCTTGGTGGCAATATCTTTGACACCAAGACTATTCCCACGAAAACCGTGCATTAAAATTAACGGAGCTTTTTTAGGCATTTTCAACCTCCTTCAAAGCTTTCTTGATGGCTGGGCGATCGAAGCCGAGGATCTCGGCGATAGTGTTGCCTTTTTTATCTGTAATTACGGTGAATGGAACGGAAGTGATTCCCTCGCCTTCGGAGGCATCAAGTTCTTTATATTTAATTCCCTCATCATCGAGCCACTCCATGAGAGCGTGGCAATAAATACAGGTTTCGGTAGTGTAAACTTTAATCATTTAGACCTCCTAATGAGATTGGATGGTTGGTGGCGAATTCAAATAGTGCATCAATGACATTGGCGTAGACTTCGTCGCGGGTAGCGTTGGCATCTACGTTGGCGAGCAAGTTTAACTCTTCGTAATGTTTCAAAACTGGGAGAGTTTTTTCGTTGAATTCATTGATGCGGCGCTCGAAAATTTCAGGCGACATGTCGTCGGCGCGGCGTCCGCGATCGTTGAGGCGTTGAGCAGCTTGCCAGCGATTGCGCACTACAACTTCTGGAACTTCAAGATTAACGACGGCACGAATAGGGTGGTTTCCGGCGTTGGCAAATTTCATAACTTCGTTTTCTTCACCAGACCAACGACCGATGCTGGAAAGGACTAGAGGTTTTTCAGACAGGTTTGGATGGCTGAAATAAGGTAGGACGACCTGATAGAATGTGTCGGTTGGAGCCAGGCTACCATCGCTAGTTAAATCGACATTGTTTTCACTTTCGTAACGGCGGATGATGTCGCCGGAAGAAAGGAATTCACCTTCGAGGTCGGTAGCGAGACGGATACCAATGGTATCTTTGCCACTCATTGGCAAACCAAAGATATTAATGGACCCAGAGCGGAGCCAGATTTTTAGAAAATCGATTTTGTCATACATCATTAGTTTGTTTCCTCCTTAGGAGCCTCTGGGGCTGATATCTTTTTTACTTTGACCATAGCTGGACGAATCACATTGCCATCGTAGAGATAGCCTGGGCGAAGTTCTTCGGCGATAACTTCTGTGTCGCCGTCGCTATCGTCCATAGAGATAGCATCATGGAAGTCTGGGTTGAACGGTGTTTCGGGAGCGGAATTAATCTTTTCAATTTTTAGATCGCTCATGGTCTTTTCAAGGGTTTTCTCAACTGGTGCGAGTTCTGGGTTGGCGGAGAACGCGCGGAACATGTCGTCAATGAGCGGGAGAATCTTCAGGATGGTGGATTCGGCGCCGGCTTGGCGAGCTTGTTCGCGCTGAATTTCGGATTGTTTTTGGTGATTAGCGAAATCTGCTAAGGCACGCTGATATTTTTCTTGGAGTTCTCCAAGTTGCTGTTCATAATTTTGCTGAACTTTTTCTTCTGCTTTTTTCATAGTGTTTCCTCCAATAATAATCCTGCTCTGCGAACAAGGCTACATACTAATTGATAATTTTGACGGGTCGGGCCGAGCACGCCGATGTATGACGAATCAGACAAAGGTGAACGGAATTTGCTGATAATCAGACTGACGCCGGAAGTTTTGCCGATTGGGTTTTCCTCGCCGATGAAGATGTTGAGCGGCTCACCTGGGCGGGCTTCACGGAGCCAAGGTTCGAGATTATCTAGTAATTTGGCGACGGAGCGGATGCGGCTGTTGTCCATAAACTCAGGTTGTGAGAAAAGGCGAGACATACCGGAAAGATAGAGTTGGTCGCCGATGGTGGCGAGGCCTAAATTACCGGTTAGGTCGACGAGAGCATCGGTAGCCATACGGATGGCGTGATCGATGCGAGTTTGAGAATGGATGCGAACTTCGAGGGCGTGAATGCCACGGTCGGCTGGAGCTTCTAAGAGATATTTGGCATCTTTGAAACGATCGCTTGGGGCGGTTTTGGAAGCGGCTTCGGCGGTTTCGGTGAGGGTGTTTACATAATAACGGTAACCGGCATCGGTTGGAATACGACCAGCGGAAGTATGTGGCTGGGCGATGAGGCCAAACTTTTCAAGATGGGCCATTTCCGCACGAATAGTGGCGCTAGATACGTCAAAAAGGCGAGCCAAGGTGACGCTCCCAACAGGGGCGGCGACTTCAGCATATTGTTCAATGATGGCAAAAAGAATATCTTTTTGGCGTTCGGTCAATTTTGATGTATCCATAATGCTCCCTTTCTTATATTTTAGTCCTAACGCTTATTCTCGGCAATAACTTCGTCCACAATTCCGTATTTTTTAGCTTCTTCGGCGCTCATCCAGTTGTCGCGGTCCATGTCTTTCTCGACCTGAGCAAGCGATTTACCGGTGTTCTTGGCAAAAATTTCAGCAAGGCGTTTCTTGAGGAAGATGCCCTCCTTCAATGCAATTTCCTGGTCGGTAATTTTGCCTTCGGTGCCAGAAGATGGCTGATGAATCATAATGCGAGAGTTTGGCAAGACAAAGCGTTTACCTTTGGCACCGGATGAGAGAAGCATCGCACCCATAGAGGCCTGGAGGCCAATACCGATGGTCTGGACATCTGGGCTAATGAAGTTCATGGTGTCGATGATAGCGAGACCATCATAAACGGAACCGCCAGGTGAGTTGATGTAGAGCTTAATATCTTTCTTTGGATCGGCGTGGGCGAGGAAGAGAAGCTGGGCAACCACGAGGTTGGCGGTGTGAGAATTTACATCTTCGCCGAGGAAGATAATGCGATCTTCGAGGAGGCGAGAGTAAATATCATAGCTTCTTTCGCCACGGCCAGTGTCTTCAATAACGGTTGGGACTAGGTAGTTTTTTGAATTTTTCATTAGTTTCCTTTCTTTAGATTAGTTGCTTCTGGAACAGCGGTGGAATCGATGTGGTCGGAGATTTCCTTCTGTTTCACGGCATATTCGTTGTATTCGTTGATTAACTCATTTAGCTCGTCGATTTTGGCGCTGAGGTTTTTGTAATACTCGTTGAATTTATCGATTTCGGTCTGGAGCTCGTTACGCTTAGCGATGTAAGTGGCCATATCGATTTCTTCGACGGAAGTATTGAACTCTATAATCTTGTTATTGAGTTCTTCACCCCAGTTGTGATAGAAGGTGGTCTCTGACTCAACTTCTTCGGATTTGGCGTTGATTTCTTCTTCGAGCTTCTTGAGGCGTTTTTCAATGCCACGATATTTGTCGCTATAGGAATTGAATAAGTCAACGATATGGTCTTGGTTTTTGAAATACTTGGCGTAATGGTTTTCTAGGTTTTCTGGGAGATCTTTGATTTCGGTGCCAAGGCGAGAGTGGAGCTCATCGTAGAATTCATCTGAGCCGTAGAGTTCCATAGTCTCACGGAGCTGGGCATCCTCTGGGAGTTTGTTATAGAATTCAGCGAGCTCGGTGGTGATGGAGTTTTTCTCCCAGAATTTGAGATGGGTCCAAATAGCGTGGAGAAGTTCGTGGGCGGTAGTAGACTCAACGATGCCTGGTAAGTCGGTGGTGGTGATGTTGTAAAGATGAATGCTACCGGAGCGAGGTTCATAACAACCGAGCACATAGGCGGAAGCATCGCTGGCGGTACAATGGCTGTTGAACTCTTCGTTATCTTCGAGTTTTGGAGCAGAGGCTTTCAAGATGCGAGTGCCGGTATCGGTGAGCTCGAGTTTGTCCATAAGGCTAGAAACTTCTTCGGTCGGGGTGAAGCTGTTTGCTTTGAAATAATCTGGCCCATCAAAGAGGAAGAACAAAGATACCGCACAAACTTGAACTAGGATTATCCAAGCGAAAACTCTAAAGATTTTAGGATTTTTTACCACGATTATTTCTCCTTTTTATCAATAATTAATATGAGCTTGTCTTTCTTTAAATCAATAGTTGCGATTTGACCGCGTTTGATTTCTTCTTTGATGATGGCATCGGAGATGAGAGTTTCGACATTATCTTCAATGGCGCGGCGGAGTGGGCGGGCACCGTTCTTTGGATCATAGCCAAGATTGATGAGCCAGTCTTTGGCTTCTGGGGTAATCTTGATGCCGATAGCTTTGGTGGCAAGGCGCTTCTTTAGCTCATTGATGAGGTTATCGAAGATTTTTTCAACTTGCTTGTGAGTGAGTGCGTGGAAGACGAGGGTTGCGTCGAGACGGTTGATTAGCTCTGGGCGCATGGCCTTCTTGAGAGCGCGGAGGGCGGCCTCCTTGGAATATTCATACTCCTCGGCGAGTTTCTTTTCATCGGCCTTAGTTTTGACAGAGAAGCCGAGCTCTTGGTCGTCATACATTTCGGAAGCACCGAGGTTGGATGTGAGAATAACGACAGTGTTGTTAAATTTAATTTTATTGCCTTGGCCATCGGTCAAAACGCCATCTTCAAGGATTTGGAGAAGCATATTAAAGACATCTGGGTGGGCTTTTTCGATTTCATCAAAGAGGACCACGGAATATGGACGACGACGGACGGCTTCAGTGAGCTTACCACCGTCATCATAGCCGACATAGCCGGCTGGAGCGCCGACAAGACGAGATACATTGTGCTTTTCGCCGAACTCGGACATATCAATTTTAATGAGGGCATTATCACCGCCAAAGACTTCGCGTGCAATGACGCGGGCGAGCTCGGTTTTGCCGACGCCGGTTGGGCCCATAAAGATAAATGAGCCAATAGGGCGCTTTGGATCACCGACACCAGAGCGACCACGGCGGATAGCCTTGGAAACTACTTCAATGGCTTCATCTTGGCCGATGACTTGTTCTTTCAAGTGGTCTTCTAGATTGACTAGAAGTTTCATCTCAGAACCGTGAACCTTAGAAACAGGGATACCGGTTTTGAGGCTAATAGCAGTAGCAAGGTGTTCTTCGGTGAGCTTTGGTACCTTCTCGGACTTGCCTTCCTTTGCGGCTTTCTTGGCGCCTTTTTCAGCGGTTTTGAGTTCCTTTTCAAGCTGAGCAAGGCGGGTCTTGTAGAGAGCAGCCTTTTCGAAATCCTGCTCGTCTGCGGCTTTTTCGATTTTCTCGAGGAGAGATTGTTGTTCGATTTTGAGCTTCTTGTAACGACCACCACCTTTCTTGTCGTGAGCGACTTTGCAAATAGCGGAAGCTTCATCGATAACATCGATAACTTTATCTGGCATAAAGCGATCGTTGATATAACGGCTGGACATATTGATGGCGGTTTCAAGAATACTGTCTGAAATGGTGACAGTGTGGTGCTTTTCGTAGTGGGACTTAATTCCCTTGAGGATGCGGAGGGTGACAGCTGGAGATGGCTCTTCGACAACGACAGTTTGGAAGCGGCGAGAGAGAGCGTGATCTTTTTCGATGCTCTTGCGGTATTCGTCGAGGGTGGTTGCGCCGATGAGGCAAATTTGGCCACGAGCGAGAGCAGGTTTCAAAATGTTGGCGGCGTCCATAGTGCTGTCTCCGGCGCCACCTGCGCCAACTAAGAGGTGGAGCTCATCGATGAAGAGGATAATTTCTGGGTTCTCGATAGTTTCATCAATAACGCCTTTGATGCGTTCCTCAAAATCACCACGGAGTTTAGCACCAGCGACCATAGCGCTGAGGTCGATTTCTATGATGCGCTTGCCGATAAGTTGGCCCGGGACTTCGTTTTTGGCAATGCGAGTAGCGAGACCTTCGACAATGGCGGTCTTACCAACGCCGGCTTCGCCAATGAGAACTGGGTTGGACTTAGTGCGACGACAGAGGACGGTAACAGTGCGCTCGATTTCGTTATCACGGCCAATGACGGTGTCGAGTTTGCCTTGGCGGGCTTCTTCGGTGAGGTCGCGGCCATAGCGAGCGAGGTATTTGAGTTGTTTTTTGTTCTTGAACTTAGCTTTCTTATCTTCAATCTTAGCTTCTTCGGCCTGCTTGACGGCGAGATCTTCGATAGTGTCAGCCACTTCATCGAGGTCTAGACCGAGCTTCTGGAGGATAATTGCCGCATGGGAATTAGGCTGAGCGACAATGGAATGGAGAATATGCTCAGTGCCGATGATTTTGAGCCCCATTTCTTTAGTAAAGACGGCAGCCATTCTGAGAGTGAGGACAGCAGCCTCGGAGAGGGACATCATAGAGAGTTCGCCAGCCGGAACATCGGTGGCAGGAGCGGAGATTTCGCGCTCGACAGTGTCTAAGTAAATGCCATCATCAGCAAGGATATGGGCGCCAGTAGAAACATCTTGGTCTAGGATACCGAGGAGAAGATGTTCTGTGGAGATATAACCTTTGTTGTATTTCTTCGCAAAGAAGTCGGCCTTCTGGACCGCAAGACGAGCATTTTCGGATAGACGATTCATCATCTCTGTAAATTCATCGTTCATATAGCCATTATACTCCTGTTAATTAGCACTGTCAAGGGTCGAGTGCTAAAATACTGTAGTACTGTCGGATTGCGAGATGTTGGATGATGAAGCCTGCGAATTGTATTACTGTTCTGCCATGAGAAGACAGTAGCCGTCCTCACTAATATCTGCTAACAATATGAGCCCGAGAATGATCCTGTCTCTTGCCAAAATATGTTGGTCGCTTTTTGGAACGCCAAGCTCACCCTTTTTTGCAGTAATATATGAAATTTCTATGAACTTCGTCTTTTTTGAGTAGCGCTTAACAGAGTCAAAAGTATAACTATCGAGCCATTCGTAATCTATGTCTAGACAGCCTTCGTCGGTGAATTCTGCTTCGTAAATACGTTCGTCCTCTGGTATTCCTAGAATATCGTAGCATTCGTCTATTTTCTTCTTAACTTTTTCATAGTCTGAAATAAAATATACACGGTATTCATCTCTATCGCATTCGTCGGATTTGAAAAATTTCTTTGGGTCATCACTTGGCTGTGAATAGCCGAATTTCCCACGTTTCCTCGCAAATGTTGAATAGTATCTTCCCATTTTAACCTCCTTTATGTAAATAATTATATACATTGGTTTTGATTTTGCAATAGAAAATATAAATATTTTTGTATTTTTTATTGACTGTATGTTAAAAATAATATACAATTAAGGTATGGAAGATAAGAATATTTTCAGGATAAATCTGCGTAAGTATAGAAAGATGGCTGGCCTCACTCAAGAGCAGTTTGCAAAACATCTCGGCATTTCTCGCGTTTCTTATAATAAGTTAGAACAGGGAGACCGTGTCCCTAGTCTGGATGATATTACTAATATTGCACGCATTTTGAATATAAGCATGCTGGATCTATTGGATATAGGAGTTATTCCGGAGGCTCATGCACATGAAAAATTTGAGCAAGTATATCATTATATCTTGAATAATTATTTCCCTGAGGGTATTCCTAAAACTAAACTAGCGAAGATTTTATATCTTATAGACTTCTCAAATTATTACTTGTATTTAGATCCAATGACAGAAGCTACTTATTTCCATAAGCCGTATGGTCCCGTAGCGGATGTCTTTCTGGAGCTCACAGATGCTTTGTATGAAGAAGCTAGGATAGATATCCAGATTAATGGCGAAGCTATGCTTATAAAGCCAGTTGAGAAGCATGATGATAACTTGATTACAGATAGGGATAAAAAATTGATTGAGAAGGTGTGTGATTATTGGAAAGATAGAAGGACGAAAGAGATAGTGAATTTCACGCATCAGCAGCTGCCTTATAAGACTAGTTATCCTAATAACAGAATCCCATTTTACTCAATAGGACAGGAGGCCCCAGACAATGTTTTCGCACCAGTTGATATCTACGGATAATTTAGCATTTTTAACCACATTTAGCGAGTACTCTTTAAGGCATTTTAAGAGGAATTTTGAAAAAGATTACCCTAAAAAGGTATGGAGAGAGACAGAAAAATCTATCCTCTATGAAATCTCAGAAATATCGAAGAATAATTTAGGATTTACTCAAAAAGTTGATGAACTTTGGCAAAAAGACAACTTTTGGATCTTTAAATATGATTTTCGTATTGTGGGTATGAAGAAATCTACTAGGTCGGCTGGCAATAGGTGTATTGTTTTTCTAGATAATCTAAAGAAACAGGCAGAAATACTTCTGATTTATAGAAAGACGGATTTACCTAAAAATAAATCGGAGCAAGCATATATTGAAGCTGTTGTTAGAAACGAATTTCCTAGTTATTACAGCGCAACTAGATAAGGCGAAACTGGCTCTATCCCAGGATCTCTGGGCAGGCATCCAGAACGGACGCTTTTCGAGCCAGCCTCTTTCATCAATTATTATACTAAATCGCTAGAAAGATGCTAATAACTTTTATATTGCGTCAAAAGGTAATTACCTTTTCAATAGCATGATTACCTTTTCCCGATAAGCATAAGAACCTATTGCAAAAATGTTTATGTTGTGGTATAATAGTAACAGCTACAACTTTATTCAATACTTTAAAATACTGTTTGTTCACAAGCGTTAAATAGCGGCCATAATCGCAGTTTATGCTTGTTTTCGAACAGTATTGAATTGCAAAAGTTGTAGCGACTGATTGTGGTCGCTATTTTATTTTATAAAGAAAGGAATAATATGTTTGCTGTAGTTGTTATAGCATTGTTATCATATAATATTTTAAAATCAAAAGTATTAAGACAAGAACCGTTAAATGATGCGAATGGGTTTTTACTGGGCTTCTTTAATCCAATATTACCAGCCTTGCTGATAGTAAACCAATTGGATGGATTGCGAATGCAAGTTAAAACTTCTAGCAGAACAAAAAGTAGAGCCATAGAAGATGGTATGTGGGATATGAAACGATCAGTTTGGACTGGGATTTTAGCTCGTCTTGTTTTATGTGGCATAATTTTCTTTATACTGACATATAATGGTGGTTATCATAGTTATCATACCTCGTATTAAAAAGAGCCCCGAGGGGCTCTTTTTTAGACTTCTTCTGTGTGACCACAGTCTTGGCAGACGGCAATTTTCTTTTGGACATTCTTGATCTTTTTGCGTTTCCCTACGAAAATCGCAAAGATGAGTGCCGGAATTGTGAATATGAGCCACTTTATGAAAATCCACCACCAACCAATGCAAAGCCACCAGATGATGCCATGATGTTTTGTGACTAGCTCAGATTCGTTGACTACCTGAACCTGCATATTTGAGCTTTTGCATTTTGGACAATTCATCTGATACTCCTATTCCCCGAGGATTTCACCGGCTTTGCGGATCATTTCTTCGAACTCATCGGTGCGGATGACCCAAATAGGTTTGGAGCCTTCTGATGCGATGTTGGTATGGCGCTCAGGCATATCGGCGACATTCTTGTCCTCGTCGAGAGAGAAGCCGAGGTATGCGAGCTTTTGACAGACCATCTTGCGGATTTCGTCGGAGCGTTCGCCGATAGTAGCGGTAAAGACGATTGCGTCTACGCCACCGAGAGAGGCAGCCATCTGGCCAATAGCGGTCTGAATGCGATAAACATAGAGGGCGTGGGCGAAAGTACCGAGCTTATCGCCTTCGTCGCGGAGTTGGATAATCTCGCGCATGTCATCAGTTTTACCAGATACGCCTTTGAGGCCACATTCCTTATTGAGGTATTTCTCAAGTGCTTCATCAGAGGCGATCTTCTTGTTTTTCTTGATAGCGAGAGCAGCTGCGACATCGATATTGCCGGAGCGGGTGGACATCATAAGACCATCGAGTGGGCTGTAACCCATAGTGGTATCGTGGCTTTTGCCATCAAAGACAGCGGTAAGTGAAGAACCAGAACCGATGTGGCAGACAATAAGTTTCTCTGGGAGGATTTCCTCTTTCTTCATGTAGTTGACGATAGAGCCAACAGAGAGGCCGTGGAAGCCCCAACGCTTGATATCGTATTTATCGGCGAGCTCTTGGTCGATAGCGTAAGCCTTCATAAGCTCTGGACGAGCAGTATGGAAGCCGGAGTCTGAAATGGCAATAATAGGGGTGCCACGGAAGGTGACCATAAAGTGCTCGATTTCGGCTGCAACTACAGGAACATGGAGAGGTGCCTTTTTCTTGGCTACTTCAAGTTGTTTCAAACATTCATCATCAACGATGTGATCGTGTGAGAAGTATTCACCAGGGGCGGCAACGCGAGCTAGGATGGCATCGAGACCGCGAGCTTTGGTGATATAGCCTTCGTCTTCGAGGATGTTATCGAGGTTGGCAACGGTAGATGTGAGTTCCTTGAAAGCACAGTTAATCTTTTTCTTGGAACCATCAGCCTTCTTCATCGTACAGACTATTTTGCCGCCTTCGAACTCGAAGTGGAACGAACATTCAAGCTTGTCGCCGTGGTAGAGAGCGTATTTACGAGAAGAACTCCCTGGATTAGTAATCAAAATCAGTTTTTCCATTAAAAACTCCTTTATTTCGCCTTATTATAGCATAATTTGCGGGCTTTTTAAAGAATTGCTAACAGATAAAATGGATGTGCTTATACTTGACAAAATAGGGGAAGTGTGCTATAATGGAAGCATGAGTAATAGGGATATTGTACCCCTTGTGGGGTCATTCACTGTTTTTATTGCTACTCTGTTAGCAATGGGTGGTTCTCATTTCAATGTCCACGATGCAAACCTTAACCTTGCGACTATGACATATAGTAAAGTCTCAAACGTTAAGGAGGTGGAATTAACAGAGATAAAGCATAAGTCTGGCTCGGACACAGCTCGTAATAATACCCCTGTAACATATGGTCGTGGGGCAGTTACGGCTGGCAGAGATATTAGTTCATATATCCTCGTTGGTGGCAATAAGATTGAAACTTTTAATACCAGCGTGTCAAATAACGAATTCTCTGAAACTTATAATAAAGTAGGAATTTATAATGGAACTTTTTACTACGGTCACAACTCTTCGAATGTGTTTGGAGTATTGGATCGTTTACCTGTTGGGACTGTTTTTACGATAGTTACCAACGGACAAAAACAAGATTACAAAATTGCATATAAGAAAGTCTTATCGAAGGCTGTTATGCTCGATAAGAGCAGTGTTGAATCTACCCGTAGATTGAAAGCAATTTACAATGCAGGCTATCATGAGGATTGCGATTTCTCGATTAAGAATGGTGATTTAAAGTGCAAGAGCGCACATCCATATCACATTTCTTTGATGACTTGTGCCGGTACCAACTATGGTAACGGCGATGCATCACATCGTTTGGTGGTTGAAGCTGTTCGTGTTTAACAAGTAAAAAAATAACCCCCTTAGCGGGGGTTATTTTTATTTCTTTTTCTTCTTGTTGGCGCTGCCTAGTGAATTCTTAGTCATAATACAGACAATTGCGAAGAAGGCGTAGACTAGGAATGCAACGAGGTTGAATACCATAATTTCGCGGACCTCTTTGGCATTGTTCATGAGGACGATGTTACCGATGATGCCAGTGGTGCCGTAGATAACGGCGGCGCTACCAGCGAAGATGCCGAGGCCGACGCTACCGGAATAGCCGATGCTGATGGTGGAAATGAACATGACGAGTTCGGAAAGGATGACGCCACCGAAGGCCCATGCTTCGAGTTCGGTTTTGTTCACGCTGCCAGTGCCAAAGAAAATGGCACAACTAATGGCCACTGCGATAATAACTAATAATGTTAGTAAGATTTTGTTCTTCATTTTGATGCCCTTATTTAAAAATATGGAGCCGCGAGTCGGACTTGAACCGACGACCTGCCGCTTACAAGGCGGCTGCTCTACCAACTGAGCTATCACGGCATGGGATTATTATATCAAATGTGGCAAAAAACGCAAGTTATTGGACGAGTTTGCGACCAGAACGCCTGGCGCGCTTGGCTTCGGCGCGAGCGGTTTTGCGTTCTTCGCGAGTAGGTTTTTTGTTGCCAACTTTCTGAGGTGGATAGAAGACCTTGGTTTCGCGTTTTTGGAGGCGAGGGGTGCGGCCTTTGGCCTTGGCGGCTTGGGCTTTGCGGATGTTGTCCTCGGTGATCTTTTTCTCGATACGGGCGGAGGTTTCGGCGATACCTTCGGCATCCTCAGCATCCTCATAAATAGCGAGAATTTGTTTCAAAATATTGATAGAATTATCGAGTTGATAGGCGGATTCAAGGGCTTCAACGGCAGCTTTGCGATTGCCCATACCCTCTTCGGCCTTGGCGAGGGCGAGATAACGAGCTGGCATATCATCTTCAAGCTCGAGAGCCTGTTTGAAAGCCATAGCGGCCTCTTCATAGGCGCCGGTTTCAAGGTAAATTAAGCCAACATTGTGAAGAGATGAAGCGTTGTTATCGAGAGATTGTGCAATCTCGAAACACTCGATAGCCTCGTCATAATTCTTTTCGCGAGCGTAAAGAATGCCAAGGCGGTTATAAGCGGCGGCGTTCTTTTCATCGAATTTCAAGATGGTAAGGAGGGCGGCCTCGGCGCGCATGGTCTTCTTCTCTTTCATCGACATCTGCGCGATGTTCCAAAGCTTTTTCATCTGGTTCTGGTATTTCTCGGACTTATCTTCGATGGTTTCTTCTTTTGGCACAAAAATAGGATAGAAAAAGACGATGTATGTCGCCAACAAAATAATCAAAAGTATGCCCAACATGTAATCATTTTACCATAACTTGAGCGCGTTTTCAAAAAACTTTACGAGTTTTAAAAATCTATGTTATAATGAGCGTATGAAGGAACAAGATTATCTGAGACTACTGAATCCAGAGAATGTTCATACCAGCGTCTTTGAGCGAAAGTTTATGTACCTCTCTGATATTATTGACCCAATTTATCACGAATATGCTATCCGTTTGGAGCGTTCAGGACATACACTTGATCTCGATGTTATTCGTCCACATCACCAGATTGAGAACTTTGCAGAGATTGCAAAAATCCTTGTTTCCTATTTTGAATATGCTCTCACCGTGCGCGAAAAGTCTAACATTGTGATTTCTATGAACACGATGAAGTCTTCGATTGCGGATATCCGCCCAGTTGAATATTATGTGACTATTAAAGATACCGGCAATTCAATTAATATCGACCAGCGCGAGCGCTTCTCAACTATGGGTGCAAAGGTGCGTACAAGAGTTGGTTTCGGCACGTCTATTGCAATTCCGATTATTGAACCATACGACAAGATTTAAAGAACCCCCCCTAGCGAGGGGATTTTTACTGCGCGATGGCGCGGATGATAAGGCGGTGGGAGAAGTCGCCTTCGTCGAGCGATTCGCCGGCACAAGTCATTAGAATGAGAGTGGGGGTGTTTTCGGTTTTTAGAAGCGCGTCCATACTGATGTCTTCTTTGGCATCGGCATACATCTCGATGACAGTGTAGGTGACGTCGCCGTAGGTGATTTTGTCGTGGAGTTTGACTTGGTGGAGGTTCTTGAAAATGGTGGTGGAATGGCCGATGAGAAGATCTTTATTTTTGGCTGAGTGATAGACGCCGGCTTCGGTGGCAGGGGCAATGAGATTATGGTCGTCTAGCGCAACTTGCTTGGGTGAAGTCTCAAGGCCGATGGATGGGATGAGGAGAAGATTGCTGGAGGCGGAAGTTTGATTGACTTTGATGCCAAAAAACACGCCGAGGGAGATGGCTAGAATAGCAAGCAACACCCCTGCAATTTTTAGTTTGAGATGGTTTTTTAGCATAAACTCCTTTAGTTAATTATAGCATAAGGGATATGGTTTCTCCACAAAAAGGGCCCGCCGATGTTGCTAGCGGGCCTATCTATCGCAGGGGGTGCGTATAGATCTAATTCATAGAGGTGCGAAGGTCTGACTGCTCTTCAAGGAGCTTAACTTTTCGCTTTGATGAATCTGAGATTTGGCTTAACAACCATTCCTTGTTGGATTGGTGTTTCTTAAGTTTCTTCCTGATGGATTTAACCTCATCTTGGATAATCTTTTCCCAAAGCCACTTGTAATCGTGTTCATCTAAGTTTATCGAGAGAGCCTTAAGTGCAGAATTGAGTCTGAAAGTAATGATTTGTTCAGTTTTCGCCAATTTACTGCTTGTATGTATGATTTTAGACTCTACTTTCGGTAATTGGTCAGAAAAATCGCCAAGTTCTTCATCGATATTATGGAGCATGTCCTCTATGGCGTCGAGACGACGCAGTTTTTGATGGTTGTAGCGGAATTTGGGTTTTTCCGGTTCATCTCCCATCATTTTGAGCTTGTGCTGTGCATCAGTCAGCTCTTTGCCTAATTGGTCGTCCTTTTCTTCGAGGACTAAGTATTTTCTCTTGATACTCTCGAGTTTGCGCTCATAGATAGAAGCGTCCAGTTCCAAACAGCAGTATTTGAGCCAAGCGATATCTGGGCTTAGTTCGGCGCCTGTGGCGGACATCTGATCAATCTTGTCGATAATCATCTGCGGAACACCCTTAGCTCCGATAAATGTAATGTCGCGCTGGGTTTTGACCTGCTTCTCATAACTCTTGTCCATTTTCCGTTGATTTTTCTCGATATCCTTTTTGAGACAGATAATATCGGTCTCGAGGTTGAAGCGCTCGAGTGACTTAGTGGAGCGTCTATCGAGGAGAATCGAGAGAAATGCAAAGAGGAAAAAAACCAATACAATATAGAAACCTACCATATTCTCACCTCCGGTGTACTATTTTCTGCGTTAAAAATAACGCTATCAATCTATCTTCATTATAGCATAAGTATCTTATCTTGTCAAGATTAGATAAGGTTAGCGAAGAGTTGGAGCTTCAAATTGCCATTTTTCTTAATTCCCTCATAGGCGGCGATAAATTTAGGGATTTTGGCGACAAAAACGGTATTACCGGTCTTGAAATAGGCTTTGTAGGAGTATTCGATGGCGGTTTCGAGAACGCTCAAGGTGTACTCCTTGCGGGTGTCGGCCTTTATTTTGCCGATTTTTTCGACAATTTCAGCGAGATCTGAAGGTGTTTTGGCTTGAATGAGGTGCTTGGCCTCCTCAAAAATGGCTTTGTCGGCCTCTGGGGCGGCTTCTAAGGCGTTTTCTATCTTAGGGCTCATAATTACGGCTCTCGAGAGAATTGTGGCCAGAAGTGCCTTAGGTTGGGTTGTAAGAAGCAAAAAATGATAGTTTTCGCGGGGTTCTTCTAGGAGCTTCAGGAAGGCATTTTGTGCCTCTGGACGCATCAAATCAGCCTTCATAATGATGAAAAACATAGGCGAAGACTGCTTGGTGGTGCAGAGCTCGCGGATTTCGCGGATTTGGTCAACAGAGATAAAGCCATCTTTTGGTTCGATTTTGATGGTGTTTTTGGGGAGATTTTCTGGTATTTCTAAGGATTTAAGAATAACAGTCTGAGTTCTATCTAGAACATTTCTGAGGGTGTCAGTAGATTTATAGAGCATTGCTGACCTCTATAAACTCTTTAAACTCAGCTGGAAGTGGAGTCTCGAAAGTGCGGCGGTCTGATTCTGGAATAGTGATTTCAAGAGAGGAGGCGTGGAGGAAGAGGCGGGTTTTAGGGTTTTCATTTGGACCATAGACGCGGTCGCCTAAGATAGGGGTGCCGAGATATTTGAGATGGACACGGAGTTGGTGGGTGCGGCCGGTCTGGGGCTTCAATTCAACTAGGCTAAGAACCTTGGCATCTGTATCATATTTTTTGCGAATTTCAGGGGTAGTTTCTAGAATATGTGTAACTTTATAGACTGTGACAGATGGCTTGCCGGCTGGGTCGACGAGGAAGGTGTTAGGGCGCTTGATAGAGCGAAGAATTGGCAGGTCAATTTTGGCAGAATCGAGTTTAGGACGGCCCTCGATGATAGCGTAGTAAGTTTTGTGGGCTTTTCTATCCTGGAATTGCTTGCGAAGGAGGGTTTGGGTTTCTTCATTCTTGGCCAAAATAACGATGCCTGAGGTGTCGCGATCTAGGCGATGAACTAAGAGGCCGTAATCCTCGAGAGTTGGTTCGGCGCAGACTTCGCCCTTGGCCATTGAAAGGAGGCCGGCAGGCTTATCGACTACGAGGACATTTTCATCTTCGAAAATGGTATTTGGTGCGGCTTGCTTGATTTTTTCGGCTTTTACCTCTGGATTTGCAAGGTCTTCTGGAAGGTTCAACTGGATTTCGACTGGCTCCTCGAGAAGTTTATTAGGTTTAGTGATAACCTCGCCATTTACTGTGACATAGCCGTTACGGATAAAGCTCTGGAGGCTGGCACGGTTCCACTCTGGGTGGAGCTTCATAATGAGGTGGTCTAGACGGAATTTAGGGGCTTTTTCAGGGCCATCAGAAAGCTGGACATCGCCGTTGATAACGCGCGACATCTCTGGTTTGCTGAACTTTTTGCCCGTAATAATCATGCCTATATTATAACATAAAAATAGCCCTCTCGACAAGTCGGGAGGGCTGTGGTTTGGTGGTCATTGATCCATGTTGTTGACGCGGTTCATCATCTCTGTGTAGGCTTCTGCAATATTGCCCATGTCTTTTCTGAAACGATCCTTGTCTAAGACATCGCCGGTATTTGCATCCAAGATGCGGCAGGTGTCAGGAGAGATTTCGTCTATCAAGATGATAGTCCCGTCCGGAAGACGACCAAATTCGACTTTGAAGTCGATGAGCTTGCCACCACACTGAGCGAAGAAGTCTTTGAGCGCTTCGCCAATCTGGCGGGTTGCCTTCTGGATTTTGTCGAGTTCAAAACCATCCAAGATGCCCTGCTGGACTACATCTTCAGCCAAGATGGGCGGGTCATTTCTGGCGTCGTCCTTCTCTGTAAATTCGATAAACATCGGCACAAAAGGCATCATGTCCGGAGTCTCGGGATAACGCTTGAGATAGGAGCCTGTAGCGAAATACCTGCCGATAACCTCGAGCAATATCGGCTCAGTCTTCAAAACAATCTTCGAGCATTCATTACTGCCGGGACACACATAGTGATTCTTGACACCGAGTTCATCCAGCTTGGTGAAAATTGCCTTGCTGATGGTGTTGTTGGCAACGCCTTTGCCACTGATGACATCTGTTTTGGCACCGTTGCCGGCCGAAATACGGTCGCTGGCTTCGAGTTCCAGATACTCATCGTGGTCTGTCTCATAGACATTGTTGGCTTTGCCCTGATGAATCAATTTTCCACGAGTTACATTAAGATCTTTAGGGTCCATAAAATCACCTCCTAAAAGAATACATTTTTTCCCTAACGATTATATTATAACATAATTATGGGGAAAATGGAAGAGGTGAGACACGGCACAAAAATAAGCCCCTAGAGGCTTGTTTGGCTGGGGATGAGGGATTCGAACCCCCGAATGGTGGGACCAGAACCCACTGCCTTACCACTTGGCGAATCCCCAACGAATTCGCCCGATAAGTCGGACTTTACTTATTATATCACGATTACGCATAAAAAGCTAGTATCTTTTGCGCCGAGGCGTTTTTCTCTTGTAATTCCCTCTCAAATCGGTTATACTTATTTTATGGGCAAGTTTTTTCATAGATTAGATAGTATCGAAGATGTTGAAGAATTTTATAAAGCGATTGATCGCAAACATCTTTCACAGGACCTCTCCCCAGAGCGTCCATATACATATTGGACAATTGAGCTTTATGATAAAGCTAATGGTATTAGAGGTGGTGGTGGGCTTGGTGTCCTTGCGGCCGATACACGTCGTGTAGCGGAGCGCCAGCAGGTGCCATTTATCCTCGTCACGCCGTTTTACCCATCTGAGCCACATCAGACTTATGTGAATTTTGAGAATGGTGCAACCCACGAAAACGTAAACTATGCCCAATATGGCTTCAACTTCGTCGATACGGTCTATATCAAGGCAAACAACCAGATTTGTAGTCTGGATGTGATTGAAAAAACTTTAGGCTCTACCAAGATTATTTGTATTACCGAGCCAAACTTTGGCGAGCTCTATTCTGGTGAATCTGGTGGCGATCATCGTCTTTATCAGGAAGTTTCGCTTGGTTTCGGTGGTTATCAGGCATTGAAACTTGCTGAGGTGAAGCCAGCCATTATGCAACTTAATGAGGTGGCTACCTTCTTCGCAGCGCTTGCTCGCCTCGATGAACTCGCATCTAATGGTATGGATGTTTATGAGGCTCTTGTCTATACCCGTAAGCACACACTCTATACGAACCATACTTTGGTTCAGGCGGCTGAAGCGTCGTTTAGCTATGAACAGTTTGAGCGTTTTGTCTTCCCTAACCTCAAGTCTAAGGCTGTGCGCAAGTGGCTTTCAGATAAGTTCGATAACGGCAGGCTCGCACTTAGCTCTGTCACGATTGAGATTGCAGAGCTCCGTTCTGGCGTATCTAAACTTCATGCTAGAGTGGCGAACTATCACGATATCGCTGGTGAAAAGGTGAAATTTAAGGCCGTGACAAACGGTATTGATATCCCAACTTGGACTGCGCCTGAGATTGTTGAATATCTCCGCAACAAGAATATCTTGGACAAGTTCTACCTCCCGACTGCCGATTATCAATCTAGAATTGATTTGATTTCCGCAAGCGATATTAGAGATTTGAAAGCGGCTGGTCGTGCAGAATTGAACCAGGTGCTTGAACATCGCCTTGACCAATATGGCAAGCATCCGGTAGTTGAAGATGATGCCTTGGTATTTGATTTCAAGCGTCGTTTTGTGGATTATAAGCGTCCTTGGTTGCCATTTGCTGACCCACAGCGCTTAGCTCAGATTTTGGAGAAATATAATATTCAGTATTTCTTGGCTGGTAGGGTTCACGAAGGTGATGACAGAATGGCGGCTAGACTCTATGACTTGCTCCAAACTGTAGATCACGACCCGATTTTGAAGAAACGCGTACACTATCTCCCAGATTATGACGAGGAACTTGGTCGTGCGCTCTCGGTAGGTGCGAATGTCTCCATTAATACCCCGATTGTTGGCCTCGAGGCTTGTGGTACTAGCTGGATGAAAGATATCGTGAATCTAGGTATGCTTGTTTCTACTCACGATGGCGGCGTGGCTGATGGTAGGCCGGAAAGCTATATTAATATCACTGGCAATACAGAGGATGAGGAGATTGAATCTCTCTACCTCGGTATGGAACAGGCTGCGAAGGCTTGGAGCTCTGATTTTGACCTCGAAGACATCATCAAAAAAGAACTCGTGGAGTTCTTGCCGGTTATCTCTGGCACAAGGATGCTGAGAGATTATCTAGATTTCTTGTTCTAAAACGATATTAGGCCCAGACAAGTCTGGGCCTTTATTAGGAATAGAGTGTGTGTTCTTTTTACTGCTCTGTGGCAGGATGATCAAATGATACTTCGATTTCTCTGATAAACTCATACGGGTCTTCGTAAGAATCAACTGAGATAGAGCTTCTCTGGCTAATGTATTTGCAAGCAGCATCTCTGTCGCCCTTGATAACATTAATGAGAAGGTCGTTCTCGGGGTCTTCTTTGTCGCCGTATGCATAGAGCAATTCCGCGAAACGATCCTGGTTTTTCTGCGCAGCCTTATTGCCAAAACCTAACATATTGGTGATGGTGCAAAGAATCTGCGTGTCGGCATAGCCCGGCTCAATGTAGCCGATGATGGCGCTGCCTTCCTTGGATACGCGAACAACTACCGTGTTGTTCTTTGCCCGATGTTCATCAAAGAGTTGATCGATATATTTGAAAAAATTATCCTCAGTCATTATGAGATTACAGGGTCTCCTATTCGGATCCTCCAAAGTAACTCTTGATCTGATTTCTGCATTGAAATTGTCCATTGGTCTGTTCCCCCTTTCGAATAAAAACAACAACCTTAATAATTATTTACATTTATAGTCAAGTAAAACAAATTACATTTTGGACACACACTCTGAAAAGAACTATTGTTTATATCTGTTAGAGAGGCACAATAAAAAAACACTCCAACATAACCATTATAGCACAGATTGGCTAAAAAGTCAAGGGGTAGAGGCAATAAAAAAATACACCCCGAAGGGTGTATTTTTGTTGCGACTAACCTTAACGCTTTGAGAACTGCTCTTTCTTACGAGCGGAGCGAAGACCATATTTCTTGCGCTCTTTCTCGCGTGGATCACGCTTCATTGAGCCTGCCTTCTTCAAGACTGGGCGGAGTTCTGGGAACTCAGCGACGAGAGCCTTAGAGATTGCGAGCTTGATAGCGTCGACCTGGCCGGCGAGACCGCCACCAGAGACGCGGATGGTAATATCGTAATCCTTTTGCTTCTGAACGAGTGCGAGAGGATCGGTGATTTCAGCGACATAAGTCTTGTTGTTGCTGAAGTAATCCAATGCATCTTTGTCGTTAATGGTAAGTTTGCCCTTGCCTTTATAGAGGCGAGCACGAGCCGTGGAAGCCTTGCGGCGACCGAGGCCGTAGGTGTATTTAGCTTCTGCCATTACTTAATCTCCTTTGGATTCTGAGCGGCATGTGTGTGCTCAGCACCTTCGAAGACACGAAGGCGAGCCATGCGGTCAGCAGCGAGTTTGTTCTTAGGGAGCATTCCCTTAACAGCCTCTTTAATAGCATAATCAGGTTTCTTCTCAACGATTTCCTCGAGCTTCAAAGAGCGGAGACCGCCTGGGAAGCCAGAGTGGTGATGATACATCTTGTCGGTCATCTTGTTGCCAGTAACCTTGAGGTTCTTAGCATTGATGACAACAACGTAGTCACCATTATCGATATGAGGGGTATAAGTAACCTTGCTTTTACCCATAAGTTTGTCAGCGATAACGACAGCGAGTTTGCCGAGAGGCATTACGCTAGCGTCGATAACCCACCATTCGCGCTTGATGTCAGAAGACTTGTCATTGTAAGTTTTCATTACTTAGTCTCCTTTTTAGCTGGTTTAGCTGGCTTAGCTTCAGCCTTCTTAGGGGCTTCTTTCTTAGCCGGTTCCTTAGTGGCTTTAACTTCAAGGTTGATATCATCTACGAAGCTAATAGTAGCCATTTCGGAATTATCACCACGACGATTTTCGGCACGCTCGATACGGAGGTAGCCGGAGTCGCGCTTAATCTGCGGAGCGATAACATCCATCAAGAGATCTGCCATCTCGATGTTGTCGAGACGAGAGATAAGAAGACGGCGATTTGCGAGACCACCACGCTTTGCAAGAGTGATGAGCTTCTCAGTTTCGCGACGCATTTCCTTAGCACGAGCCAAAGTCACGGTGACAGACTGATACTGAATGAGAGCACATTCCATTGAGCGCATAAGAGCGCGTCGCTGGTCGGTCTCACGGCCGAATTTGCGGCCTTTATATCCGTGCCTATGCATTTTTAAACTTTAAACTCCGTTAATTTTGCTTTAACTTCGTCTAATGCCTTTGAACCAAAACCTTTGAGTTCCTTGAGGTCGGAGTCTGAAAGAACTACGAGATCACGGACAGTCTTGATGTCATTGTTAACGAGGGCATTAGCCGTACGAGCGGAGAGGCCGAGGTCTTCGACTGGGACCATAAGGCTGGTATCATCCTGCTCTTCTTGAGTGCCAGGGGCTGGAGCTGATTCCACAGAGGTATCACCAGCGAGGGCACTATATTGGTTGACGAGGATAGCTGCAGCTTCCTGGAAGGCCTCACGAGGAGTGAGGGTACCATCGGTATCGACGGTAATAGTGAGCTGTTGCAAGTTGGTATCCTGTCCAACACGAGTGTTTTCGACATTGTAACGAACGCGAAGAACTGGGGTAAAGACGGCGTCGAGGGCAATCATGTCGCCATGAAGTCTCTCTTCACCACTTTTCTCGACAGTAAGATAACCGCGACCTGTTTCGACTACAAAACGCATCTTGAGAGTGTATTTTGGATCATCGATGTGACAGATAACCTGGTTAGGGTTGGCGATTTCAACATCAGAGGTGAGCTTAATATCGCTAGCGGTGACGCGTGGGTCGCCGTCTTTAGCCTTCTGAGCAGAACCCTTAATCTCGAGCTCGAGCTCGACTGGGCTGTCAGTGTGGCACTTAAAGCGGATATTTTTGAGGTTCAACATGATGTCGACCACATCTTCACGGATGCCTGGGATGGCAGTGAACTCGTGTGTCGTTCCTTCAATACTGAAGGATGTGATGGCAGCGCCTTTGATGCTTGATAGAAGAACGCGGCGGAGAGAGTTACCAAGAGTATTACCGTAGCCGTAGTAAAGTGGCTTGATAATAAAGCTGGCGCTGGTCTCTGAGTGCTCTTTGACTTCCGCAAGTGCTGCATCATGAATTAGTTTTACTGTCATTTTCCTCCTTAGCGTGAGTAATACTCAACGATTAATTGTTCGTTAATGCCCGCCTCAGCTTCTTCGCGCTTTGGCTTACCAGATACTTCGATCTTGAATTTCTTGACGTCGGCTTTCATCCAGCTGAGTGGTTGAGCGTTAGAACCAGCGACAATGTTTGCAAGATTCTTAAAGTATTCAGATTTCTGAGAACGTGGGCGAACTTCCAATACATCACCCGGATTGAGACGGATTGATGGAATGTCGATTCTACGGCCATTCAAAGTGAAGTGACCGTGGGAAACTAATTGGCGAGCTTGGCGACGAGTAGTCGCGAAACCTGCGCGATAAACAACGTTATCTGCACGGCGCTCGAGGAATTCAAGCAAGTTTTCACCTGCTAGACCATCAGCTTTTTGAGCTTCACGCATTAGTTTTGCGAATTGCTTTTCGAGTAGGCCGTAAGTGCGGCGAACTTTCTGCTTTTCGCGGAGCTGTGTAAGGTAGAGGCTACCACCACGGACGCGCATGTCGCCGTGCTGACCAGGAATACCGGTCTTTTTGGCCATTACCTTGTGAGCTTTCGGCGCGAGGGCAACGCCTTCACGACGAGATTGTTTTACAATAGGGGATTTATCACGTGCCATTATGGTTTCCTTTCACCTTTCGGACGGACGCCACCGTGTGCGATAGGGGTCACGTCTGAGATGCTATCGATTTTGATACCGAGGCTGGAAATTGCACGAATCGCAGAATCACGACCGAGGCCGATACCCTTGACGTAAACATCAACGGAATTTAGACCAAAGTCTTTCTTTGCGATATTACCAGCTTTTTCAGCAGCGATCTGAGCGGCGTAAGCGGTACCCTTCTTCGAACCACGGAAGCCGTTGGCTCCAGCGGATGAAGCAGCGATAACCTGACCTTGCTTGTCAGAGATGCTGATAATGGTATTGTTAAAGGTGGCCTGAATGTGGACCTGACCAGACGTGACAACACGCTTGGCCTTTTTACCTTTGGTTTTCTTTGCGACTGCTTCGGAAGTAACTTCTTCTGCAGTAGCTTCAACTTTTTTAATTTCTTCTTCTGCCATATTACTCCTTAAGTCTTACTTGCAGCTTTTGGCTGTGCACCACCAACCGCGATCGCCTTACCCTTACGAGTGCGTGCGTTCGTACGAGTACGCTGGCCGTTGACTGGAAGACCAGCCTTGTGGCGAATGCCTTTATAAGAATTGATATCCTTAAGGCGTTTTACATTGTTAGTTACGAGACGACGGAGATCACCCTCAACCTGATACTTCTGAGAGATAATATCGTTGAGCTTCTGCTCGTCAGCCTCGGTGAGATCTTTCACCCGAGTGGTAGGCTCTATCTTGGCCTCCGCAAGGATGGCTTTAGAGGTAGTACGTCCAATACCGTAAATGTAAGTGAGGGCAATCCACACTTGCTTTTCGGAAGGAATGACTACGCTTGCAATTCTTGCCATGCTTAACCCTGCCTTTGCTTATTCTTAGGTTTCTTCTTGTTAATGACATGGAGAACACCTTTACGGCGAACTAGGATGTCATCAGGGGAGATTTTCTTAACACTTGCACGTACTTTCATTGAGTGTTAAAATCCTTTCCTTATTAATGTTTTGTAGGTAATTGGATACATAAAAACAGTATGCGGCGAGCATATAAGATTTGGCTAATCGGAAGTGTATGACTTCGGCTCGCGAATACGATTTATTCCCCGTTCTCCACAAAACGGTTGATATTATTTAAGGCGGAAGCTGATGCGACCCTTCGTGAGATCATAGGGTGTAAGCTCGACTTCTACCTTGTCTCCTGGCACAAGGCGGATATAGTTTTTACGCATTTTTCCGCTCATGTGCGCAATTATCGTATGGCCGTTCTCAAGTTCCACCCTAAATTGGGTGTTAGGTAAAGCCTCAACGACTTTACCGGTGAGTTTAATCACTTCCTTTTGACTAGCCATAGATTACCATATCATTATATCAAAAAAGTCCCTGTTTTGCAAGGACTTTTTTGTAGAAAATCTAATTATTTTTCAGATTTCTTTTGGCGCTGAGGAACGAGAACTTTCTCGAACTTACCACCAGCCTTTTCGATAGCTGCGATAGCAGTCTTAGAAGCGAACTGGGTAGAGAGTTCAATCTTAGCTGTAAGTTCACCACGAGTGATGACTTTAACAGATGCGTATGGGTTCTCAATGAGATCCTTATCAGCGAGAACGAAGTTGTCTACTTTGCCAGAAAGGCCGTTAAGAGCGTCGGTATAGACGACCTGAGCCTTAGCGTGGATAGACTTGAAGCCTTTGAGCTTTGGGATAGCCTGCATAATAGCACGCTGACCACCCATGAAGCCTGCTGGCATCTTGCGATGACCAGTACGAGACTTCTGACCTTTAGTACCACGACCAGCGGTTTTACCACGACCGGCAGAGATACCACGACCAGCACGCACTGGGCGAGCGTTCTTGTTTACTTTGAGATCATTATACTTCATTACTTAGCCTCCTTCTTAGAGGTAGTTTTCTTGGCAGCTGGTTTCTTTGCTGCTGCTTTTTTAGGAGCGGCGGCCTTTTTTGCAGCTGGTTTTTCGGCTTTAGTTTCAGCTTTTGCTGGTTTGACGATTTTTTCGGCTTTCTTAGCAGCTTTGACTGGTTTGATGCCGAGCTCTTTGTTCATAGCGGTAGTGTTCCACTCTGAACGTGGAGTCTGTTGTTTCAAACCTTCGATAACTGCGTAAGCGATGTTTACCTTGTTGGTAGAGCCAAGAGATTTAGAAATAAGGTTCTTGATGCCGGTAAGACCGATGATGGAACGAACGACGCCACCAGCGATAATACCTGTACCAGGAGCAGCAGGTTTCATAAGAACATCTGCGCCAGTAACCTTGGTTTCAACTTCGTGACAGATGGTTTCGCCATCCATGTTGAAGGTAATCATAGATTTCTTAGCCTTGGCGGTTGCTTTCTGGACAGCAGCGGTAACGTCGCCACCTTTAGCTACACCAATACCAATTTTGTTCTTCTTGTTACCAACAGCGACAAGGGCTTTGAAACGCATACGGCGTCCGCCTTTGACGGTGCGGGAAACGCGATCGATGTTAATAGTAACTTCTTCGAACTCCTTTGGAGCCATGTCGCGACCGTTGTTGCGGCCATTGCGACGGCGGTCACGACCACGCATTGGGCGGCCAGCCATGTCGCGAGTCTGCTTGGTAGCAGCGACACTGTCGTCCATACGAAGGGTGCCGGACTTGTTGATTACGCGTGGACCCTTCTGAGGAGCCTGGGCTTTATTTTCTTCTGCCATATTAGAACTCCAATCCTTCCTTGCGGGCGGCATCAGCAAGAGCTTTCATGCGGCCAGCGTAAATGTTAGAACCACGGTCAAAGACAACTTTGGAGACCTTAGCTTTCTTAGCGGCTTTGGCGATCTCGGTGCCGATTTTCTCGGCGAGCTCGGTCTTTGTACCTTTCTCTTTTTTGCCAACTGTAGTGGCATAGGCGAGAGTTTTACCTTCGTCATCGTTGATTACCTGAGCTGTGATGTGCATATTTGAAATATGGACAGTAAGGCGAGGGCGTTCAGCGGTGCCGTGAATCTTAGCACGAGTGCGATTAGCACGATAAATAGCTTCCATTATTTCTTACCTGCCTTTCCAGCCTTGCGAAGAATAACTTCGTCAACGTACTTAATACCTTTACCCTTGTAAGGTTCAGGTTTCTTAAGAGAGCGAATCTCTGCAGCTACCTGGCCGACTTTTTGCTTGTCGATACCAGAGACGGTAATTTCCATCTTGTTGGTAGTTAAAGTGATTCCCTCTGGGGCTTTATATTTAACTGGATGAGAGAAGCCAAGGGCCATCTCAATCTCTTGTGGGCCACCGCTGAGGCGGAAGCCAACACCGTTAACTTCGAGTTTCTTTTCGAAGCCTTGGGTGACACCAACGACTGCGTTGTTTAGGAGCGCACGCTGGAGACCGTGCCATGCACGGGATTTTGGTTCGTCATCCTTGCGGGTGACGATAATTTTGCCGTCTTCGACCTTGGTCGAAGTGTTTTCCTGAACGGGAACTAAGAGCTGACCCTTAGGGCCTGCGACAGTGATTTCACTTTCGCCGACCGTGATTGTCACTCCCGTTGGAATTTCAATGGGTTGTTTTCCGATACGACTCATATTATCCTTTAACTGTTAATATCCTAATCATTTTATCATAGATTAAGCTTTTTGACAAGGGGTAAGATTGATGTCTTTTTGGAGATATTTGTGCTATTATATAAGTATAATTACTACAAGGAGGTATGATGGGGATTGAGATAGCAAAAACGGAAATTCAGCCAAGGACCACTTCTCAAGAGGAATTCGAAGAGCAGTATCAACAGGTGAAAGATCAGATTGAGCAGACTAGCAACACTATTCAAGCAGAGCAATCTGCATCAAATACTGCTTTTGGTATCATAATGGGGGTGAGTATTACTGTTATTGCACTGATTTTTGTCTTTGTGATCGCTTATATATTTAGTCCTAAGTTGCGTGGCAAGATGATGGGTAAGCAAATAAAGGCTACCAAGTATGCCATCGATGAGAATGAGGATGCTATTCGCGATATCACTTCAAAGACCGCAAACGCCACTAAAGACGGTATTGAAACGGTTACAGAAGCCGTTGCAAAAGGTGTCACAAAAGGTATTAAGAAGGGTAAGAAATAAAATAGAAAAGGCGCCCGGAGGGGCGCCTTTCTTATGAAATTGGTACGTTACCCTAATGAAAAGTCAATATCCTAGTGGTCAATATTACGCTACAATAGGGCGTTTCTGAGCAGGCCTAGTCGCAGGCTTCTCATATTGTTTCATAAGCTCACCCTGCAATTTCTTTCTATTCTCTCTTGTACGAAGCAAGATTTTCTGTTGAGCGTCATCAGCGCTACCAATGCTTTTACCCATAAAATCTGGGCCTTTCAGCCTCACGCAAAGCTCCGAGAACTTCTTATTCAGATGCGTGGCCTGAGACCAGAGAATATGATCCTTCTTACTAATATCCTCGCCCAGCGCCTTCGCCTCGCGACTCTTTAAAGTATACATCTGCATCATCGTATAAGATTGTTCGGCTATCTGGCGCGCAATGATATATTCAATCTGGGCGCGTTCTTTCTCCTTGGTGATATTGTCCGTCTCAAGTAACTTCATCATTTTGATGCGGTCCACCCCTATAATAAATCTCAACATCTCTGGGTCTTTCAGTTCCTCGCCCTTTTTCCAGCCACCAAGCACCTTAAAATCTTTATTTACTCCATAACGAATCTGGGCCGATGGCTCTGGCATATACTGATATGTATCATTACGGCGCTTGGCGAATTTACCCGCAATCGCCTTATCTGAAGATGCTGAGGTCACATCAAATGCCATCGGAATACGAGTTTTCATCGTCTTACCGTCCTTTTCATAGGTGATAGGCACTGACATAGCGAGATCCACCCCAGCCAAGACATCTTCAAAGTCACTCAGGTAAAACGGCTCAGCTTTACGACCATCATCATCAGCAAAAGACCCATATTCAATCATCGCGTAAGGTAAAACTTCCAACGCTTTATCCCAAAAATAGGCTGGGTCGTCTGGGTCTTCATCAAAACGAGCCTGCCTAGATGCCAATTTCTCGTAATCATTAATCAACTTACCAACTGGGCGTGTTCCGCCATATCTACCCTGTTTTCTAGGGTCAAAATCCGAAAGTGAAGGCCTAGGAATCTTTGCCATTAAGTATTCGCACTTCTTCTTGCACTTTTCTTGCTGCTTGAACCCCTTTAATCCACAGTCTGCCAGTAAGATATTATCTGGAATTATGCCCTGAACCTTTTCGGCACTCAAAATCTCAAAGGCTTTGGAGCCAGCCTTACCAAGAAGTTTCTCGAGGTTGTTCTTATTCCTAACCTCGCCGTCACCCATGTCAACTTCTGTATTTTTCTCAACTTCTTTGTTTACGCGGCCTCCGCCGTCTTTTTCCATATAACCTCCGTATGTATTTGATACTATTTTAGCACTATGAAATTACGATATCAAGGGGTATAATCAGTAGGAACCTTTAGGTTTGCACACCACATTTCAGAGTGACACTTTAGAAAGGGGGTATTATGGATCAATACAGATTATCTTTCCTAAGTAGTATGCAGGCTGGCGATGCCTTAACTAGGCTCGTCTGGGAAGTTGAGGAGATGCATAAATACAGCGATAGACTCCTTCCCACAGCCCTCGCCTATATGGCACATAGTTGGATAAATAACGCACACGGTAAAGATTTGGCTGAAGTCTTCGTTTATCTCGAGGAAAATGCCCAGTCAAAAAATCTCGCTACCGTCGAACAGTTATTACAGACACAGAGTTATTATGGTCCAATTTTAGAGAAAACGCATATCGACCGCGCCGCCACATATCTATTTAATAGAAAAAATGGCACCGATAAAGATTTTGGTTTGAAACTATACGAAAAGTTGCAGCAGTCGCCCTGAAATTTAGTTTTTAGGTCCACATTCGTGTGGGCCTTTAGGCTTTTTACAGAGGTGGTGATGTTATAGGACTTGACTTTTTATTGCGTTTATGCTATAATGGAATCATACATAGGCCGTAATTAGTATATAGAAATATAGGAAGGGGGTGCTAGGTATGGTTAGCACATTACAGACTTATAAGTTGTTATTGATTGAATTGGTTGAGAAGGTATGTCTTTTAGATTCTATCTATAAGGATTACGCTACTTGCGAAGATCTCATTAGTATTCTGGAGCCTTATTTCGAGACAAAGGAATTACCACATGTCGCACCTGAAGATTTATTTGCAGAGTACGAAGGTAATCTCAAGGAGATGTTGGTGAATGCTGAACCGATTTTGAAGAGCGACTACGGCTATGTAATGGGCTTTCCCAGTCTCGTCCAAGCTGCGCATCGTCTTCATGAATCATACTTTTCAGCAAAACACTTAATGAAGCTCACTAGAGATAACTTCACAAGTTTCGTCCTGACACATTTCAAGAGTAATCTAAACGAATTCGTTCTTAATCCGGGCCCCAAGACTGCATCGGAAACAGGGTTTAACGAGCTCGTTCATGAACTCTCCTGCGTGAAAAAGGATGGTGATGAATCTATCAACCGCGAGCGCAAAGCTCGCAGAAAGTATTATCTTCACACCTTAAAGGAAGCTAATCCTGGTGATGAAATCCCGACTCTCCTCGAGCTCGAGACCGGCTTCTCTATCTGGTACGAATCAATTATCAATGACTGCCTAGTAGTCGGCAACTTCGGACCCGTGTAGCACACGGGTCTATTTTTAAGTCTTGGAAACGAGGGTGGCGCGGAGGAATTGGCGTTTGAGCATAGTTTGTTGCTTGTCGCTCCAATCGCCCGTACAGGTGATGATGCTGATGCTTTCGGTGCCTTCGACTGGTGTCCTGGTGAGGGCGGCCATTTTCTCGTTGGCTTCATCTAGGGTGACAGTGATGTTGTCGTAAACGCGATAAGTGAGGAGAGCGCCGTTACCCATCTCGATGGTGATAGTGTCGCCAGAAACAAGTTTAGGTAGATCGTCGAAGAGGGCATAGTATTTGCCGAGGGCGGAATGACCGTCTAGGATGGCGGTGCCGCCAGTACCTGGGAGATTGGAACCATTCCACCAACCAACGTCGTAGATTCCCTTAGGTGTGTCCATACGGCCGTCTGATGTGGTGCCGACCGAGAAAATACGAGCGTTCTTGACGCCAATCTTGGAAATAGAAAGATAGCGTGGCATATCTGGAGCAACGATGTACTCCTTAACCATCTGCTCGGTGACTTCAGTGGTGTCAATTTCTTCTTCGTCGGGGTTGTTGGCTGAGACATCGCCAGCAGAGAGAGCTATAGCGCGCTCAGAGCCTTCCATTGACTGGTAATAGTTATTCTCCCATAATGCAACACGCCCAAAGAAGATAGCGGCGATAAGGACAACAACGCCTAGAATAATTCGTTTGATGAGTTTTGAGTTATTCTTTTTTACTTCGAGAGTCATCTGCCCACTCCTCTAGTTTATTTGTAGTCATCGTAAGTCACCATCAAAGCGCGCGAGTCGACTTGACGGAGATTTTCGAGAGCGACAGTGACGACGATGAGGAGACCAGTACCGGAGATGGAGAGACCGATAGGAGCACCGGTAAGAGCGATGAAGATGTAATCTGTGATGAATGGAAGCATGGCGATGAGGCCAAGTGCGAGAGATCCGAAGAGATTGAGGCGATTGACTACCTTGTCGAGGTATTCGGCGGTAGCATAGCCTGGGCGGACGCCCTCGATGAAGGCACCCTGCTTCTGAAGGTTGTCAGCGATTTCTTTTGTATTGAAGATGATGCTGGTGTAGAAATAGGTGAACATCACGACTAGAATGAAGTAGAGAGCTGGGTAGATGAACCAGCGGCCGTTGATGCCTTCTGGATAGAGCTCTGCGAAGTTGTTAGCGCTAGGAGCGGTGAAGATGCTGGTGAGAGTTTCGCCTGCGCCATTACCCATGGTAGTAAGAAGCTGACCGATGAGTGATGGGAGAGACAAGAATGCAGTTGCGAAGATGACTGGAACCACGCCTGCGGCGATGAGCTTGATAGGAAGAATGGACTTGATATCGCCATAGGCTGAGTTGCCACGGACACGCTTCGCATAGTTCAAAGTGATGATGCGCTGAGCTTCGTTAATCTTCACGAGGAAGTAGATAACCACGATAAGTGCGATGATGAATCCGAGTAGAATCCAGAAGACTGTTGGATCGACACCGATTTCGAAAAGACCGAAGACGCTGAGTGAGCCATTAGTAGTGTCGAAGAGAGCTTGGCCGAGTGAAGCGGCGGTGGCTGGGAACTGAGAAATGATAGATGCAAAGATGACGGTTGAAATACCGTTGCCGATTCCCTGCTCGGTGATGAGCTCACCCATCCACATCAAGATGATGGAGCCGGCGGTCATAGCGGTAACGGAAAGAATCCAGTCGTGAGTGGTTGGAACGAAGCCAGCAGAGCCGGTAGAAGCGGCATACTGATAGAGAATATAGATGTAAGCGATAGATTGAACGATAGCCAGAGGAACTGCAATCATACGAGTCCACTGGTTAATCTTGCGGCGACCAGTTTCGCCGTCTTGAGAAAGTTCCTCGAGGCGTGGAATAGCCTTGGTGAGGAGCTGGATAATAATACTAGAGGTGATGTATGGGGAGAGACCGACAAGAATAATCGAGAAGCTGGCAAGGCCACCACCAGAAATCAAATTAATAAATCCACCGAAATCAGAACTACCGATAAGGCCAGCAACTGCATCTTTGAAAGTGTTAGCATCGCCCATTGGAACAGGGATATGTGCGAGGATGCGATAGGCGACTAGAATGCCAATCACGATACCGATACGCTTGAGCATATCTTTGTTTTTGAACGATTTAAAAATGGTCTTGAAATGCATAAAATTAAAAACCTTCCGGTAATACTGGGTTTATTGTATCACAAAAGATAGCAAAAAACAAGAAAAATATCTGTTAAAAGACCCCGCGCATAAGCACGGGGTCCGGAAGAACTAAATTGTAGTTTGCCGCCTAATGGCGATATCCTTGAAGATGCACTCATTGATTCTTTGGAACTCGAATTCCAGATCACTTAGGGTAATCAGCTTAGGTTCCATGCTGTGTAGTGAGTCGTTCATCCGCTTCATAAAATACTCCCGTCTGGCGTCAGTCTCAGTTGCGTTGCCGATAGACGGCGCGCAGAGTATTTTGTGAAGATGTTCCAGATTATCCTCAGGTGAACCAGCCTCCAGGTAGTTGTAAACATTCCCTGCGATTCCGCACATACCGACCATGGTCTTTTTGACCGCGAGAAACTTGGTCCTGGCCGTCTTGGTCTTGCGCTTGACATCTTCCTCGAGCTCAGTAATGGCCTTTTCAAGACTATCGCGCCCGGATACATAGCCGTAGTTGAAACGCAGGATGCGCTCGGTGGCGATGTATTGAATGCGCTCAGCCGGAGTCATAAACTCGATATTGAAGTGCGGGTGATCGCCCGTTACTTCTTCGATGGCCAATGAGCATTGCGTCGCGTATCCGTTGACACGCGCGCATTCGGAGCAGGCTTTCAGGTAGCCTACTACGAGTGAGTAGTACTTACAATTTAAAAAAGAACTTCCATCCATATTCTATGGACCCCCCTTAGGAAAATTTACCAAGCTAGGCTTGGCATAATTTCATTATAGCATAAGTTTATTAAAAAGTCAAGGTTGGCAGAGGTAATTATTGACTTTTTTAGTCATAAGTGGTATAATAGACAGGTTGATTGGTTAGAAAACCAAATAGAAAATTTACAGGAGGGTAGGAGTATGAATAAGAAATGGAAGTTTGTTGTTCTAGGTCTCGAGGTCATCGCACTTATCGGACTCACGGTTGCTTTAATTGCGTTTTTACGCAGTGAAAAGAAGGCGTCTCAGCCGGTCCAGGTTGAAATCAAGGATGTGGATGAGATGCTTGTCGAAGAAGCATCTACGGTAGAAGCTCTAACTGAAATAGTAGACGACTTGACAGCGGTGCAAACCGTGCAGGCTGCCGAGCTACAGACTGGCACGATTGGTGCTGGCACGATTGCCGTAGAGATGGCAGAAGTGTCCGCAGAGCCACAAGCAGTAGAATTGCCTTATCTTGTGGACGCGACACCATTTGTGTATTGTGATGTAAACGCTGGATTAAATTTGCGCGAAGGACCATCTACAGAAAGTAAGAAACTAACCACGCTCCACCGTGGTGCTGCCGCTGCCGTAATTGGCGAAGAAAACGGTTGGTACCATGTCATTTATAACGGTATCGAAGGGTATTTGGATAAGAATTATGTAAGTAATGCTATTCAGAGTGAATATCGGTTCGTTGTAAATCGAACGGAACAGATGTTTAGGATCTACAATAACCGTACCGGGGAGGTTCTCTACGAGATTCCCTGCATCACGGGTAGACACGAGACTCAATATGAAACTCCGACCGGAATATTCTGTGTTTATTATATGCAAAAGAACGCCCATCTTCGTAAATATAATGTCGATGTTTACTACTGGGTCGCTATCAATGGCGGCATAGGTATCCACGACGCGAGATGGCGCACAGAAGACGAATTCACCCCCGACCGTTATGGCTACGACGGCAGTCACGGCTGTATTAACATTACAGTTGCTAACATGCCGACAATATATAATCTCATTCAAAAAGGCAATATCGTTGAGATTGTAGAGTAGCACAAAAAAGCCCGCCATACCCCCTTGGCGGGCTCTTTTATTTTAGTAGACTTTCACGAGGATTTCGCCACCGAGTCTCTGAGCGCGAGCTTCTTCGCCGGTCATGATACCACGGTTAGTGGACATGAGGACGATGCCACGGCCAGATTTGACCTTAGGGATTTCATCGGCTGCGCAGTAAACGCGACGGCCTGGTTTAGAAACCTTAGAAATCTCGTTGATGCGAGCGATTTCGCCCGGATTCACGATTACGACATGGAGGGTGCCACGAGGGGTGCCTTCTTCAACGTTAAAGTCGGCGATGAATTTAGCTTTTTTCAATGCTTCACATACGGCAACTTTAAGCTTGGAAGTTGGAACACGAACTTCGTTCTTGCCAACCATGAGAGCGTTGCGGATACGGGTGATTAAGTCTGCGATTTGATCTGTTGATTGTAATGACATATTAACTCCTTTCTCCTTACCAACTGCTCTTTGTTACACCAGGGATTTCACCCTTGCTTGCTTTTTCACGGAAGGTGATACGGCTCATGCCGAAGCGGCGCATATAGCCACGAGGGCGGCCGTCGAGCATGTCGCGATTCTTAAGACGGGTTGGTGATGCATTGCGTGGGAGCTTCTGAAGTCCTACGAGGTCACCAGCGGCCTTAAGTTCAGCGCGCTTAGCCTTATATTTCTCATTCATTTGACGCCTTTTTTCGTCACGGAGAACTGCTGATTTCTTAGCCATATTACTTCTCCTCCTTCTCAAAAGGCATACCAAAGCTTTCTAACAATTTAATGCTTCCTTCCTTAGAGCCATTCTTAATAATAAATGTAACTTCGAGACCGTGTAAGACGCTGGAATCTTCGAAAGTAATCTCTGGGAAAACAGTTTGTTCCCTGAGGCCGAGGGAGTAATTACCCTGGGCGTCGAAGCTCTTCTTGGAGACGCCGTGGAAGTCACGAACATGTGGAAGAGCGACGTTGATTAAACGATCGACGAATTCATACATCTTGTCGTTACGAAGAGTTACGAGGTAACCGACAGGAGCACCCATGCCTTTTCTGATCTTGAAAGTAGCGATAGACTTCTTTGCAAGACGAGAGGTTGGAGCCTGACCGGTAATCTTAGCGAGTGTAAGTTCGACGGTTTCGGTGAAGCGCTTATCTTCGCGTTTCTTACCGACGCCACAAGATACGATAACTTTTTCAAGTTTTGGAACCTTGTTGACATTGTCGAGTTTCAATTCTTTTTCAAGAGACTTAACAATCTCTTTGTTGTATTTTTCCTTAAGACGTGGAATATACTTATCAGATTTAGCTACCATTACTTACCCTCCTTCTTAAGATTAGAGAGGTCGATGCCAAGGTGAACGGTCTTCTTGCCACCCTGTGGGCGATAAGCTGACTTTGCAATGTGGCGTTCGACTACATTGATACCTTCGAGGTAGGCTTTGTGTTCTTTTGGTGAGACCTTGACGATTTTAGCGGTTTCGCCTTTGTGGGCGCCAGCGATAACTTTAACAGTGTCACCAGTTTTCAAATTCTGTGCCATATTAGAGTACCTCCGGTGCTAAGCTGATAATCTTGGTATAACCGAGGTCGCGGAGTTCGCGAGGGACTGGCCCGAAAACACGAGTACCTCTTGGGGTTTTGTCGTCGTTGATAAGAACGGCGGCGTTGTCGTCAAAGCGGATGGTTGAACCATCTGGACGACGAATCTGAGCGCGGGTGCGGACGATAACTGCCTTCACCACAGCTTTCTTCTTAACGTTGCCTGTTGGAGATGCGTCCTTTACGCTACAAGTGACAATGTCACCAACACGAGCGTAGCGAGCGCGAGTACCACCGAGGACACGGATTACTCCAAGTTCCTTGGCGCCACTGTTGTCAGCAACGTGTAATCTAGTTTCCTGTTGGATCATTATTCTTTCTCCTTTTCAGCGGTTTCGACTGCTTCCGCTTTTTCATTCTTTACTTCTAAAACGTCTTCCTTGAGCGCAATAGTACCGTGAGATTTCTCGAGAACCTTAACGAGCTTGAAGCTACAGGTCTTTGAGAATGGGCGGCAGGCGACGATTTCGACCTTGTCACCCATGTGGGCTTCGTTCTTCTCATCGTGAGCGGTGTATTTACGAGTGTGTGAATACTGCTTGCGATAGAGAGGATGAGTCTCACGAGAAGTGATAGAGACGGTGATTGTCTTGTCGCGCTTATCGGAAGTAACAATACCAATTAAAGATGTTGCCATATTATTTACCTTCCTTTGCATTCTGCGCGGTAAGTTTGCGCGCGATTTCTTTCTTAATCGAATTAATCATATGAGGATTTGTAAGAGTACCTTCGAAGAGGCTGCGGCGTGCGATAAGCAAGTTAGCCTGGAGTTCTTCTACGGAAAGCTTCTTCAAATCGACTTTAGCGTCAGATTTCTTGACGGTAGCCTTGGTGGCCTTCTCGTCAGCTTTTTTCTTAAGAGCAACCATTAGAATTCCTCCTTCTTGATAATCTTACAGCGAACCGGGAGTTTGTGAGAAGCGAGGCGAAGAGCTTCCTTAGCCTGCTCCTCGGTCACATCGGCGAGCTCGAACATAACTGTGCCAGCTTTGACCTTAGCGACGAAGAACTGAGGTTCACCTTTACCAGAACCCATCTTAACATCAAGAGGTTTCTTAGTAACTGGGGTGTGTGGGAAGATGCGAATCCAGATTTTACCACCACGCTTGATGTAGCGGGTGATGGACTGACGAGCAGCCTCAATCTGTTTTGAATTGATACGCTCATTGTCGAGTGACATGAGACCCCAATCGCCGAAGCTCACAGTATTGCAGCGAGTGGCGATACCTTCGTTTTTACCTTTGCGGACCTTGCGGTGTGCGGTTTTTCTTGGAAGTAAAATTGCCATAATTATTTCTCTCCCTTATAGATCCAAACCTTCACGCCGACGATACCTGCAATTGTAGGTGCGTGATGACAGTAGAAATCGATGTCTGCACGAAGCGTATGTAGAGGAACTGAACCCTCGATGAATTTCTCACGGCGGGACATCTCAGCACCGTTCAAACGACCGGCGACCTCGATACGAACACCCTTAGCACCAGCGGTCATAGTTGACTGAGTAGCCATCTTGACGGCACGGCGGAAATTCATACGCTTACCGAGCTGGAAACCGATATTTTCGGCAACGAGTTTTGCGGAAAGTTCAGGTTTCTTAACTTCTTCAACATTGATACGAACTGGGGTAGAAGTGAACTTTTCAAGTTCCTTCTTGAGTTCGTTGATACCAGCGCCTTGTTTGCCGATAACTGCACCAGCCTTGGCAGTCAAGATAGTGACTGTAGTAAGGTTGTCAGTACGCTCGATGTTAACTTTAGCGATGGTTGGGCGAGCCTTGAAACGATTTTCGACGGTCTCGCGAATCTTAACGTCTTCGACTAACCAGTGACGGAAGTCGGACTTCTTAGTGAACCACTTGGAAGACCAATCCTTCGTAGTCTGAAGACGGTAGGATACTGGGTTAACTTTCTGTCCCATTACTTGTCCTCCTTTTTAGATTCTTTTTTCTCGACTGGTTTCTTCTCTGCTTTCTTTTCCTTTTCTTCAGCAGCGACCTCTACGAAGATGTTTGAGCTGATCTTTTCGTAAGGGAGGGCGCGACCGCGAGATGCAGGAACATAACGGCGCATACGAGAACCGGCAGTAACAGAGATGCGAGCGATGCGAATAGTTTTCACATCGAGGCTTGCGCCAGAATTTAATAGGTTTGCCTTAGCAGATTCGACGGCCTTGAGGACCGGGCGGGCTGCACGGCGTGGGGTATTCTCGAGAATGACGATTGCGTCAGCGACGTAACGGTCACGAACGAGAGATGCGACGATAGAAGTCTTGCGAGGCTGGCTATCGACACCTTTGATATATGCGTGAGCGAATTTAGTAGCCATTAGTTAGCTCCTTTCGCTGCAGCAGCTTCGGCGGCTTTCTTGCCACCGTGGCGCTTAAACTTACGTGTAGGCGCGAACTCACCGAGTTTGTGACCGACCATGTTTTCGGTAATCAAAACTGGGACGTGGACCTTGCCGTTATGAACGGCGACGGTGCGACCAACCATCTCTGGGAAAATTGTAGAGTGGCGAGCCCAAGTCTTGACGACGGTGCGATCTTCGAGTGAGAGACTCTTAATCTTTTTCTCTAGTTTATAGTCCACAAATGGACCTTTCTTAAGGCTACGAGACATAGATTATTTCCTCTTTCCTTCGTGACGACTACGCACGATCATTTTATTAGTTTTCTTATTATGGCGAGTACGATAACCGAGTGTGAGCTGACCCCATGGTGTACGAGGAGCTTTACCGGTACCGTGACGACCACCGTCACCACCACCGTGTGGGTGATCTGTTGCGTTCATCACAACACCACGAACGGTTGGGCGGATACCTTTATGGCGACGACGACCTGCGGCACCAATCTTGATATTCTGATGCTGGACGTTGCCAACTGTACCGATAGAAGCTTCGCAGCTCACGAGAACTTTGCGGACTTCACCGGAAGGCATCTTAAGGGTGGCATAGCCATTTTCCTTAGCCATTAACTGTGCGCTTGTACCAGCAGCGCGGACCATCTGGGCACCGCGGCCTGGTGTAAGCTCAATAGCGTAAATAAATGTACCAACTGGAATCTGTTCGAGTGGAAGACGGTTAGAAGTCTCAACAGGGGCTTCAGCACCGGTCTTAAAGGTAGAACCTTTAGTCATGTTGGTATCTGCGAGCGTATAATAATATACGTCATTTTCGTCCTTAATACGAGCGATGCGTGCGGAACGATTTGGATCGTATTCGATTTCCATCACGGTATAGGTCATATCTTTAGGTAGATTGTGGGTAAGAATACGGTAATGACGCTTGACACCGCCGCCACGATGACGAACGGTGATGCGACCCGTATTATTCTTACCAGCCTGCTGCTTCTTAGCTTTGGTCAAAGACTTAAGAGGTTTCTTTGTCGTGATTTCGGCAAAGTCCTGAGTAGTCTTCTGGCGCTGAGCTGGAGTAGTAGGGCGATATTCTCTGAGGGCCATTACTTTTCTCCTTTCTTAGAGCTTTTGCTGGTCTCTTCTTCTTTAACCTCTTCAAATAGAGGGATCTTGTTGCCTTCTACGAGGGTAACATAAGCGATACGCTTGTCTTTGCGGAAAGTTGTGCCAGGATAAGCGTGTTTACCCTTGCTGAAACGAGTCTTTTTGCCTTTGCGGGTGAGGATGCGAACATCTTTAACTTTCACACCGTAGAGAGCTTCGACTGATGCGGCAACTTCTTGCTTAGAACCATCTTCGGAAAGGGTGAAGATGTAAGTATTATTAACCTGAGCGCGATATGCTTTCTCAGTAGTTTTAGGAATAACTAACATTATTTAGACTCCTTTCCAAGCAACCAGTTTTCAGTTGCTTTAAGAGCTGACTCACCAAAGACGATAGCGTCTGCGTTCATAATGTCGAAGACATTGAGGTAAGTAGCGCGGACGAGCTTAACATTTGGCAAGTTATTAGTAGAACGAAGAAGTTCTGGAGTCTTTTCTGCACAAACAGCGAGGACATTCTTGCCGTCGAGCTTGAGATTCTTAAGAGCTTTAGCTGCGGTTTTGACCTTGCCATCTGCCTTAAAATCAGCTTCAGTGATAACTTTAACAGCTTTGTCTGCGTTCTTGATGCTGAGAGCTTGCATAATTGCAACCTTCTTAGCATTGCGGGCGAGATTCTTGCTGAAGTTTTCTTCGCCAGTGCGGCCACCAGCCACACCACCATGGCGCCAGATAGGGTTGCGGGTGCTACCAAAGCGTGCACGACCGGTGCCTTTCTGCTTCCAAGGTTTTTTACCACCACCGGAGACTTCGCTACGGGTCATAGTCTTTGCATGAGAACTACGAGAGTTAGCGAGATATGCATCGTAGGCGGTTTTGATTAATTCATAATTTGTAACTTCGAGACCGAAGATATCTTTACTTAGCGTAGCCATATTACTCCTTTCCCTCCACAGTTACAATTCCTTTCTTAGGACCAGGGACTGCGCCTTTGAGACCTAAGAGATTATTCTCTTTGTCGATGTAAGCGACCACAAGGTTCTTGACCGTGACTTGATCATGACCCATGCGACCAGGCATTTTCTTACCCTTAAAGACTTTCTGAGGATACATCGAGCCGATAGAACCGACTTTGCGGATGTCGCCTTTGAAACCGTGAGTGTTGCGGGACTCGTTGAAGTTCCAGCGCTTTACTGTACCGGCGTAGCCTTTACCTTTAGAGATACCGGTTACAGTAACCTTATCTCCAAGTTCGAAAGATTCGACAGTGATTATATCACCGAGTTTGATTTCAGCGATATCGTCAGTGCGAAACTCTTTTAATGTTTTAGGGGCGAGGTCTTTGCCTGCCTTTTTGACGTGGCCGTCAACCGACTTGCTCAGATTCTTACCCTGACCGTAACCAAGCTGCACAGCGTTATAACCATCGGTTTCGACGGTTTTAATCTGAGTCACTGTGGCTGGGCCGGCTTGAAGGATTGTAACAGGGGTTACGAGTCCATCTTCACCGATGATCTGGGTCATACCAATTTTGGTGCCGAGAATGACTTTCATCTTTTCCTTTCCTTTATCACGCAAGCACCTAGACTATCTAGTAGTTCCGATTTCGCTCATAGATTACGTCTAGAGGAGCAAAATGGCTTGCTATCTTAGTCTAGTATTCGCGTATTTAATATACTTTACGTGCTTATTTTATCATATTTTAAAATAAAAAACAAGGGGTTTGATTAAAATAAACTTTACATTGACATATAAGCATAAGTATGGTAAAATATGCGCGAGGAGAGGTGTCGAGGCACCTTGAATTGACCTTTCAAAATCTTTTTTAAGGAGGAATTGAACAATGCGCAAAGTTCAGAAGTTCCTGGCCATAGCGATTATGGCCGCCCTGTTCGTGTCTCTGGCGGTTCCCGCCGTGACACTGGCAGAAAACCGTAAGGTGGAAAGCGTGTCCTATGCTGATGTGTCCTCGTCTCATAAGTATAGCAGTGCAATCCTTGAGATCGGCGGCTACGGCGGCTTAGTAGACTTCGCCTACTCCGGAGGTTATTTCTATCCTGACAACATCATAACCCAGGCTGAATTCGATGCCATCCTCGTTCGTTTGTATGGGGCTAACGCGAAGCCGTATGATGCTAATACGACTAAGGCCACCCAGGCATGGGCGACAGCGAAGCTTACCGAACAGGCGAGTGTCTATGGAGTCGATATGTGGTGGAGCGGCGGTGATAAGAACGCCACGATTACCAGAGGTCAGGCTTGTCTTTATATCAGTGGGGCGATTCACTGCGACAGCCGTCTGATACCCCAGGTGATCACGAACGATCAGAATCACAATAACCCGAATCCGAGCACAAGGCCACCTCAGCCGGCACCAGGCAACAACAATCCGCCGCCTCAGAATCCGAATGCCAACAGCATCTATATTACCAAAGCCGAGTTTATCCAGCAGATGCTCTGTAGGTGGGATGCTAAGTATGTGGATACCCGTGAGATGTGCTCTTATGATTTCGCAACCAAAGGTTGGGCCTGCGATATGCTGACCAACACTGGTCATCAAATCTCAGGCGTGAACGGCAGAGGCGGAATTACCGTTAACTGGGATTGGAGTGGATGCTCTCGCGACAGCTACTGTAAGAAAACAGATGCAACAGAACTTATCAATGCGTTCATCAATTGTGACGTGGTTTTTAAACCGACAAAGTAATACTCCTCGTACCTTTAAAAAGGCTCCTTTCGGGGCCTTTTTAGTGTCTTAACACCTTAGGATATTGACAAAAAGCCATAAGTGTGATATAATAAAAGACGAAACCTGGCGATATTTCTTCTATCGCTGTTTTCGCACACTATATCTTTAGAAGGAGGTGTGAACTATGAAGAAAATAGTTCCCCAAAAGTTCATCGCCATTTTTATGATGGCACTGCTACTCTGTTCACTGTTGCCCACAACAACCGTTTCGGCAGCATCGAAGAAGTTCTCCTTTGCTGATGTGGAATCAAGTCATGTGTACTACAAGCAAATTATGGAGATCGGTAAGATGGGTGGCCTGAAAGGTCTGGCAAGGAAAGGAGAGAAATTCTACCCGGATAAGAAGATTACGAAGGGTGAGTTCTGTTCTATCTTGGTGAGGCTGTATGGCGAAGACAAGGTATCGGCAAGCGACAAGCCAAATCAGAAGGTGAAGCAATCTTGGGCGACCAAGAAGCTAACCAATCTAGCGGCAACACTCGACGTCGATTTGAATTGGACAGGCGGTGACAAAACTGCAACTATCACTCGAGGCCAAGCTTGTAAGTTTATCAGCTCGGTAATTCATTGTGATTCACGTCTGAATCCGAAGAATGTGGAGGTTAGCGTGACTAATCCCTGCCCTAGTGTAGGAATTCCACCAGTATACGGTTGGAAGCCAAAGAACTTTTGAAACTATTAACTTTAAGTAACACCATGGAAGGCCCCGGAGTTTGGGGTCTTTTTCCGGCCCCAAAAAAGCCCCCTATAAAGGGGCTTTTTTAGTGGCAGATTAGACATCTGCGAGATCTGAAGCGCTTGGCTCAGCATTTGCTGCTGCAGCGGCTTCGGCCTCAGCTTCTGCTTCAGCGGCGGAAGCGGAGTATTCGATTTCGTTGCCAGTTTCAAGTGGAACGATACCGGTGCCTACAGGAATCTTGCGACCGATGATGACATTCTCTTTGAGACCATGGAGCTTATCGACACGACCGTTGATGGCGGCGTTAATAAGAACACGGGTTGTATCCTGGAAGGATGCAGCAGAAAGGAACGAATCGGACCAGATAGAGACCTTGGTAATACCGAGGAGGAGGCGAGTAAACTCAGCAGGTTTCTTGCCAGATTTCTCGACTTCTTTGTTCTCGGCGGTGACGGCTGCGAGAGAGACGATATCGCCAGCGACAAAGCTTGTGTCGCCAGGTTCGTCAATCATCACACGGCTGAACATCTGACGAACGATAATCTCAAGGTGTTTGCTTGAAATTTCGTGGCCCTGAGCGGCGTAAACTGCGAGGACATCGTTCATAATGTAACGTGCAGTAGCTTCGGCACCCTTGAAGCGGAGTTGGTCTTGGAGGTTCAAAGAACCGGTTGTGAGACGGTCACCTGCTTCAACAGTATCACCGGATTTAACGAGCATTTCAGCGTCGCCAGGAATCTCGATGCGGACTGGGCCACCAGCGTTAGCGGTGAGCACAATACCACCTTCAACGAGCTGGGCGATGCCATCAAAGCTTGCGAAGATTGGGTCGACACCTTTGTTGCGTGATGCGATGAGGTCACCAGTTTTAACTGATGTGCCATCTTTCACCTTAGCGCGACGGCCTTCGAGCTCGACTTTTTCAGTCTTGCCAGCGATAGGGGTGATTTCAACTACATAGTGATTGCCATCTTCCCAAACATTACAAGTACCGTCGATGGTTGCAATCCAAGCCTGACCTTTAGGGCTACGGGCTTCGAGAAGCTCCTCAACACGAGGAAGACCACGTGCGATAGCACCAGAACCTGCAACACCGGAACCGTGCTTGGTATCGAGGGTAAGCTGAGTACCAGGCTCACCGAGAGACTGAGCGGCAATAACACCTACAGGCTGGTCGGCAGCGACGAGTTCACGAGTGGACATATCGATACCATAAGCCTTGCGAGGGATGCCGTCGACAGCGGTAGTGGTGAGAACGGACTGGATTTTAACAGATTCAATCTTTTCATCAGCTTCGATTTGGTCAGCAATTTCCTTGGTGATGAGCTCATCTGCTTCAAGATAACCTGGGACAGGTTCAGCAGTGTAACGACCATAGATACGCTGAGCGAATGGAAGTGAAGTTTCTTCAGTCTCTGAGCGGAATACTTCAAAGCCTGGATCTTCGGCTACTTCGTTAGTAGTGAAGGCATCCTGAGCCACATCGACGAGACGGCGGGTAAGATAACCGGAGTCTGCAGTACGAAGAGCGGTAGACACCTGACCCTGGCGAGCACCTCGGGTTGCGATGAAGGATTCGAGGGTGTTGAGACCATCTTTATATGAAGATTTAACAGGAAGCTCGATTTCGTTGTTGTTAATATCGACCATGATACCAATTTCTGCGGATGCGAGCTTGATGTTGGAAACGGAACCACGAGCGCCGGAGTTGACCATCACTGCGATATCGGTATCCATTTCAGAGAGTTTCTCTTTGAGGAAGTCTGAAATCTTCTTATCAATATCACGCCATGAGGCAACAATGAGCTTGTAGCGTTCTTCGTTGGTAACGAGACCTTGGTTGAACTGATCCTGAATGAGGGCAGCCTTGGAATCACCTTCGGCGATGAAGTCCTGGATTTCAGGATAGGTTGGGTAGTCATCCTTACAAGTAGAGACAGATGCGATAGTTTCGTACTCGAATGCGAGATTCTTGATTTTATCTGCTGTCTCGACGGTGACTTCCCCACCATAGTTATCAAAGACGTTAGCCATGACTTTCTTGAGCTGCTTAGAAGTCTGGACTGAGTTATCGAATGGATAATCTTCAGGGAGAACTTCGTTGAAGATGACGCGACCGAGGGTCGTATCACGGATTTCTTTCTTAGCGAACACGCGAATTGGGGTTTGAAGCTCAATATCGCCGTTGTCGTAAGCCATTTCAGCTTCGTAGATAGAGCTATATGCCTTTACTTCCTTAGTTTCAGTACCGACCTTATCGTAGGTGAGGTAGTAGATACCGAGGACGACGTCCTGGTAAATAGCAAGCACAGGGGCGCCATCAGCAGGTTTCAAGAGGTTCTTGGTAGCGGACATAAGTTCGCGAGCCTCAGCCTGAGCCTCATCAGAGAGGGGAAGGTGGACAGCCATCTGGTCGCCATCGTAGTCAGCGTTGAAGCCGGATGCTACGAGTGGGTGGAGTTGGATTGCTTTACCATCGATAAGTTTTGGTTGGAATGCCTGAATAGAGAGGCGGTGAAGAGACGGAGCACGGTTCAAGAGAACGCGGCGACCCTTAATTACCTCATCGAGTGCATCCCAGACGATAGCATCACCGTTTTCAATCATACGGGAAGCTGCGCGTGGGTTGGCGGCATGTTCATTATTGGTGAGCCATGAGACCACGAACGGTTTGAAGAGTTCGAGAGCCATCTGTTTTGGCAAACCACATTCGTTAAGTTTTAGATCTGGACCGACCACAATCACGGAACGACCGGAGTAGTCAACACGCTTACCGAGAAGGTTCTGGCGGAAGCGACCTTGCTTACCTTTGAGGAGGTCAGACAAAGATTTGAGCTTGCGGCGACCATTCTGTGAGTTAGCTTGACGACCATGAGCGGCATTGTTGTCGATAAGTGAGTCGACAGCCTCTTGGAGCATACGCATTTCGTTGTGAATAATCACTTCTGGTGCGTTGAGGTCCATGAGTTTCTTCAAGCGATTGTTACGGTTGATAACACGACGATAGAGGTCGTTAAGGTCAGATGTAGCGAAACGACCGCCAGGAAGGCTAATCATTGGGCGTAGATCTGGTGGGATAACTGGGATGACCGTAAGAATAAGGTCAGTAGGGTTAATACCAGCAGCTTTCATACCCTCAATGAGTTTGAGGCGCTTGATAGCTTTCTTCTGCCTTTGACCCTTGGTGTTTTCAGACTCATTAGTGAGGTCTTCAATCATCTTATCAACATTGATTTCATCGAGCATCTGCTTGATGGCAGTTGCACCCATTTCAACGGTGATGAAATCTTCGTATTCTTCAGGGAGTTTGTCGCGGTAATCAGCCTCGGCAATAACTGCACCTTTCTTGAGGCCTTCGAGGATATTCTTGCGAGAAATGAAGTCGCTTTCGAGTTCTTCGATTTCCTTAGCTTCAGCTTCTGCAAGTTTCTTAGCATCGGCGCCTTCAGCCTTAGCCTCTTCTTCGTAGCGAAGTTTGATGGCCTGGGTTGCGGCATCGTGCTGTGCGATTAAATCGTTCAAAGTTTGGGCGATTTCGTCGTCTTTAGCGTCAACAATAAGATATGATGCAAAGTAAACGACTTTTTCGATATTCTTGACGGTAAGGTCGAGAAGAAGGCTTAATGCAGAAGGTGAACCGTGCATGAACCAAACGTGTGCTACAGGGGCAGCAAGTTTGATGTGGCCCATACGTTCACGACGTGCAATAGACTTAGTAACGAGATTACCATCTTTATCGACAGCGGCTTCGCGGGAGCGAACACCCTTGAGCTTGCTGTCATGTGGGTTAATGTCTTTGGTTGGACCAAAGATGCGTTCGCAGAACAAACCATCACGCTCAGGTTTCTGAGTACGATAGTTAATAGTTTCTGGCTTTGTGACTTCACCGTAGCTCCAGCTCAAGATGTCATCGGCGCTAGCAACGCTAAGACGAATTGAGTCAAAGTCGGAAGCTGAGATATGATTGTCCATCCAAGCCATATTAGAGCTCCTCTCCGAGGTCAGTTGTGGCTTCTTCGTCAGAAATATCGAAGTCGTCCTCATCTACCTCTTTAATTGTTATTCCACTTTCTTCAAGTGCTTCCTCAGCTTCTTCAGAGGTGAGACTGATTGTATCGCCTTCAGATTCCTCTTCGAAGTTAGGGCTGTGTTTTGCGTAAATTAAACGATCATCTTGAGCGCGTTCGATTGCACGAGATGTTTTCTCGATAGCAATATCGGCGTCAGTAGTTTCACCGTTATCAAGGAGGTCAACCTTGAGACCGAGACCTTGAAGTTCCTTAACGAGAACGTTGAAGCCTTCTGGGAGCTTTGGACCTTCGATAGATTGATTCTTGATAATAGATTCGTAAGCCTTAGCACGACCGTAAACATCATCAGACTTAATGGTGAGCATTTCCTGGAGGGTAGAGGCAGCACCATAAGCTTCGAGTGCCCACACCTCCATTTCACCGAAGCGCTGACCACCGTTCTGAGCTTTACCACCGAGCGGCTGCTGAGTGACCATTGTGTATGGACCAGTAGAACGAGCGTGAATCTTATCTTCGACCATGTGGTGAAGCTTAATCATATGCATGACACCAACGGAAGTTTCCTCGTTGAATGGCTCACCAGTGAGACCATCAAAGAGCTGGACACGACCGTTAGATTTGAAACCGGCTTTCTCGAGTTCTTTTGAGATAACTTCGTCAGAAACACCGTTGAAGGATGGGGTTGCGACCTCATAACCGAGAGCGCGTGCAGCCATACCAAGGTGAATCTCGAAGAGCTGACCGAGGTTCATACGAGAAGGCACACCCATTGGTGAAAGTACGACATCGATTGGAGTACCATCAGCCATGAATGGCATATCTTCAACTGGGAGAATGCGGGAGACCACACCCTTATTACCGTGACGACCAGAGAGCTTATCACCGACCTGAATCTTACGCATTTCAGCAACATAGATCTTAATCTGCATAAGGACGCCAGCTTTGAGCTCGTGGCCCTGTTCGCGGGTATAGATACGAACGCCAACAACTTTACCAGAAGTGCCTGGAGTGAGGCGGACTGAAGTATCGCGGACTTCCTTGGCTTTTTCACCGAAGATAGCGCGGAGGAGGCGTTCCTCAGAGCTGAGCTCTTGCTCGCCCTTAGGAGTAATCTTACCTACGAGGATATCACCACCCTGAACTTCAGAACCAATGGTAACGATACCATCTTCGCCGAGGTGACGGAGGGTATGTTCAGAGACATTAGGAATATCGCGGGTGACCTGCTCTGGTCCGAGCTTGGTTTCGCGAACTTCTACATCGTAATCTTTAATATTAATGGAAGTGAGGCTATCATCTTCAACGAGACGGCGTGAGATAACGATAGCATCATCCATGTTATAACCACGCCATGGCATGAAGGCAACGAGGAGGTTGCGACCAAGAGCGAGTTCGCCGTTCTTGATAGAGGCACCTTCGATGAGGATATCACCTTTCTTTACCTTATCACCACGGCTAACATTGACACGCTGGTTGTAGCAGCGATCATCGTTAGTCTTTTCAAAGTGAACGAGTTTGTATTCTTTTTCACCAAGTTTGTCGTATTTGACGGCAACTGAGACACCGTCTGCCTTGACAACTTCACCTTTATCTTCGGCGATGACGAGTTGGGAAGTGTTGCGGGCAACTTCTTTTTCAATACCGGTACCAACGGTTGGAGCTTCAGTAGAAAGTAGAGGGACTGCCTGTTTCTGCATAGCGCAGGCCATGAGAGAGCGGTCAACACGGTTCTTCTCTACGAATGGGATGAGAGATGCGGAGACACCAAGAATTTCCTTGTGTGCGGCATCAACATGGGTAACACGGCTGGATTCCACCTGAGCAGGCTGACCGTGAACACGAGCAGATACCCATTCATCTTGGAATTTACCATTTTTATCTAGTTTGACAGATGCATCAGCGATAATCATGTCTTGTTCAGCTGCAGCATCAACATAAACGACTTCATCAGTGACTTTGCCGTTCTTAACTACGCGATATGGAGCTTCAATGAAGCCATATTCATTAACGCGTGCATAGGTAGCAAGGTTAAGCACGAGACCGACGTTACCACCTTCTGGGGTTTCTACTGTACAGATACGACCGTAGTGAGTTGGGTGCGCATCACGGACATCGAAGCCAGCACGTTCACGAGTAAGACCGCCAGGACCCATAGAACTGAGACGACGCTTGTGAGTAAGCTCGCCGAATGGGTTGGTTTCATCCATAAGCTGTGAGAGCTGGGATGTAGCAAAGAATTCCTTAACTGCGGCCACAACTGGGCGTGAATTTAAGAGCTGAGCTGGTTTGGCTTCAGCTGGGTCAGCCATAGACATGCGGTCGAGGATGTTGCGCTGCAAGCGGAGCATACCAAGACGGAATTGACGCTGAACGAGCTCGCCAACGAGTTTGACGCGGCGATTGCTCAAAGAGTCGATGTCATCGGCTGGATCCTGAGTATTGTTGAGACGAATGATTTCGCGAATGATAGCGACGAGATCTTCCATCTGAAGAGTGCGGTGTTCACTGTCATTTGGCGTATCGAAACCAAGGCGTTGGTTAATCTTGTAACGACCAACACGAGAGTAGTCGTAACGCTTGTAATCAAAGAATGTGCGGTTAACGAGTTCGCGGGCGTTTTCGACAGTAGCGAGATCGCCTGGGCGAAGACGGCGGTAAACTTCGATAAGAGCTGCGGACTGACCGTTGGTATCATCCTTCTCGAGAGTTGCATCAATGTAGCTGATAGGACCGTTATCGATATCTGCAAATTTCTCTTTGATTTCGCTGTTCTTAGCGAGGCCAAGAGCACGGAAGAATGTTGTTACAGGGATTTTACGACGACGGTCAATCTTTACATAGATAGCGCCGCTGGTAGCCGTCTCGAACTCGAGCCAAGCACCACGACCTGGAATAATCTTTGCACCGTAGTAATTCTTGGTGCCGATTTGTTCAGCACTGAAGAACACACCGGAGCTACGGATGAGTTGAGATACGACCACGCGTTCAGTACCATTGATAATGAAGGTGGCACGATCAGTCATCCAAGGATAATCACCGAAGTAGATATCCTGTTCGACGGTTTCACCAGTTTTCTTGTTGGTGAGTTCAGCTTTAACATGAAGCGGGGCTTCGTAGCTGACCATATTATATTTAGCTTCTTCGACAGTCATTACAGGTTCTTTGAACTCGTAATCTGTGAATTTGAGGGCGAATTTCTGGCCGGTGTAGTCTTCAATCGGGTTGAGCTCGTTGAAAACTTCACGAAGTCCAGAACGCACAAAATCGTCCCAGCTGTCGCGCTGATGCGCCGTCAAATCTGGGACAGGCAGAGCTTGGTCTCCTTCAGTAAAAAAGACACGCTCAGCCTGCTTAGTAGGCTTTGAACTGCTCACTTTTCTCCTTACATTTAAGTTTAGTAATCTAGCGCCGAAGATTACTGCCTTACCTCACGGTTACCGCGCTAGATAACCGCCTCACAAGAAATAAGGCACACTCCTTCTTAGTGTATCATTATAACGCAAATGCAACACAATTGCAAGAAGAATCTTAAATATCACTTTCTCGCTAGCGGGTTACCATCCGGACAGTCGCGAGAAGGCGATATTTAAAGATTCTTTGACGATAGTTTACCATCGTCCTTAGCATTCTTTTGGGATTTGTAGTACTTAATTCCCTCTTTGGCGGCGTTGGCTTGGGCTTCTTGCTTCGTATTGCCGGTGCCGGTGCCTCTGACATGGCCACCGATGGTGAGCTGAATAGTAAATGTATGATTATGATCTGGGCCATCGAGCTTGACGAGGTGATATTGTGGGATTTCACCATCAGTTTTCTGGGCGATTTCCTGGAGATGAGACTTAGGGTCGCGCCAGGCTTCTTCTTCGAGGATTTGTGGCATATGAACTAATATATATTTATATACATGGCGTTTGGCGGCTTCATAACCTTGGTCAAGATAGATAGCGCCGGTTACGGCCTCGAAACAGTCGGCAACAAGTTTTTCATTGATGCGTTGACCGGCTGAGTTCTGCTGACCTTTGGACATGCGAATTAGATTAGTATAGCCGATTTCTTCAGAGGCGGCGAAGATGGACTCTGTGCGGACAAGGCTAGCGCGCCAGGCTGTCATCAAGCCTTCCTGCTCATGGAAATGGCGGAAGAGGAAGTCTGATGTAACAAGTTCCAAGATAGCATCGCCAAGATATTCTAGGCGCTCATTGTGCTCAATATGAGCTGAGCGGTGTTCGTTGACATAGCTACGATGAGTTAGTGCCGTAATAAATAGGCTTACATCGTTAAACTCAAAGCCAAGGTGTTCTTTGGCGAAAGTTTGATATTTGTCGATGGTGTCTTTTGGGTATTTCTCATCAGGAAGGGTCTCCTCGTGTTTTTCACTGAGAGATTTGATGGTTTTTCTGATTTCTTCGATATTCAGGCCGTATTCGGCTGGATCGATTTCGACATCGCCACTAGGAACGACGGTTGGGTTGTATTTTTTCATTTTGCACCTTTCTGGGTCGTCTAGACGCTCGACTATTCAAGCGTCTAAGCGAACCTCGAAGTTAAACTTCGCCTGCACGGATTTTCTTACGTGCGATTAACATTAATTTTTCAATATCTTCGTATTCGATAGCTTCTAGGGCATCTGTAAACGAGAACCATTTGATGGAATGCATCCACTTTTCTTTCTTAGGAGTCTCGTTGGCATCGACGGCACGTACTAGATAGACTTGAGTGGTCATAAGGACCAATTTGTCTGCGCGGCGGTACTTGAAATGGATTTTACCAAGCCAGGTCAATACGCTGATGTGTTGTAGACCGGCTTCCTCGCCAATTTCGCGAATAGCGGTGTCTTTGGCTGTTTCGCCCTGTTCGATATGTCCTTTAGGGATAGTCCAGCGATTCTTTGAGTCCTGAATCAAGAGAATCTCAATGTCCTTCTGGTCTGGGGTCATACGAAAGACGATACCGCCAGATGTTGGCTCACGGACAATCTCTTGGATTACAGGTGATTTGCGGCCTTTGAGGCGTGAACGCAAAACATCAAAGCTATATTTCTTAGTAGTAGGACGATCTTCGTTCTTATTCTTTTGAGTCGGCTTCTTCTGATTTGGCTTTGGCTGACTTTTCTTCTGACTTTTCTGAGGCATCTTCGGAATTTCCTTCCTCTCCGAGCCCGAGCTGGCGGAAGGCTGTGCCTAGCACACCGTTAACGAACTTCGAAGAATTATCTGAACCAAATGCCTTAGCGAGTTCGACTGCCTCGTTAATTGCTACCTTAGGTGGAACAACACGAGTCTCGAGCTCGTAGAGTCCGATGCGGAGGACATTGCGATCAATCGCGGCGATGGTATCAATAGGCCATTCAGGGGCGAGAGGGCGCAACTCCTCATCAAGCTTGCGTATATTTTCAATAACTCCGTGTGTGAGTTCAAAAACAAATTCGGTATCACCTAAAGCTTTAGCATAGGGTTCAATGTTTTTGGCGACAATGGTATCCGCATCGGCAGTTGCGTCGCCAGCTTGTAAACGAAACTCGTATTCGTACAAGCTTTGGAGGACTATGATTCTGCCGAGGTGACGATTACTCGCCATAATTAAACACTTTTCTTGGCGGACTTGACTGTCTTTTTGCATTTGCAAGGCGTCTCACCACACTTCTTGCAAGCACAAGTTTTAACCTTTAGATTAGGGGTCTTCTTTGCAGTTTCAAATGCTTTGACTGGGGATTTTTTGTTCACTGCGCGAGCGAGCTTCAAGCGAAGGTGGCTGCGGCGCAAACCAGTTTTTCTAGGACTGCTTTGTTTTTTAGGTTCAGGCATTTTTGCTCCTTTTAATATCTAATTTGTTCTATAATACCACTTATTGAGGAGTATTTCAAGAGCCAAAAGTGGTTTTTATAGGTGTTTTTCTGAATAAACATAAAAATTATACAAAATGCTAGTAAAGTTTTTTAATTATGTTATAATAAGGTGTATAAACTAATAAAAATACGGAGAATAACCCCATGTCAACAATTGACCAACAGTTTGTAGAATATATCGTAAAAACACTTGTAAATAATCCGGATAAGGTAAACATTGATCGCAATATTGATGAAAAAGGCGTGCTTCTCGCTCTTTCCGTCGACCCAGAAGATGTCGGTCGCGTGATTGGTAAGCGTGGTGCTACTGCCCAGTCTATCCGCACTTTGCTTCGTGCTCTTGGCACTAAGAATGATGCTCGTTACAACCTCAAGATTGTGAACTCTGATGGTGAGCGCATCTCTGGTGAGCGCCCAGAACATATTGAAACTGCTCCTGCTGATTATGAGCATACAGAGCCAACTGCAGTTCGTACTGCTGAAGACATCGATGCTGACGAAGATGCTACTGATGAAGGTGAGGAAGAAGCTGAGACTTCTGAACTCGCTGAGAAGACTCGTGCTGAGCTCGCAGATCTTGATGATTTAGATATTTAACAATTAAAATAAGCCGAAATGCTATCACGGGGCCGTTCCTTCGAGCCCATCGTTATGGGTCTCAGTCACTGTTATTTCGCCCGTCGCGAAATGACTCCCCTTAGATAGTATTTCAGGCTTATTTTTTATTCAAAGTCGTGGTTGACCTTTTCTATCTTGGTCATCACCCAGTCGTAATCTTCTTGTTTGAAGGTGGTACGGCAGAATTTGCAGAGGCCAGAGTTATTAGTTTCTAAGCTTTGACCGCACGTAGGGCATTTGGTGATAATGCCACGCTTCTTTGCGTCCTTACTCTTAGTAAATTCCAAGGAATATGTATCTACGGCACGATAGTTGTCCTGACCTGATATAATTTTGTGTTCGTTTAGATCTAGGATATAGTCTAGATAGCGTGCTACAAGGGTGACTTTGGCCACATAATTCTCGCCGACTTCATCAATACCATCTAAATGGCAGGATTTTACATTGAGCTCATCATACATTTGCCTTTGGTTCTTTTGTTTTAAATCCTCGACATTATTCACGAACTTGCTGTAAACTTCATCTGACATGAAGTGCTCTACTTCGCTCATCTTATCTAGCATTACTGCCGTATAAGTTTTTACGAAGATATTGCTGATGTTTGCGATAAATGCAGTTTCGTCAAAGTTTTCCATTGTACTCCTAATTGGTCTTAGTTTTCTCTGTTAGAACGAATTCTTTAGATGTCTTTACGATGGTAGCGCGGCAGAATTCACAGGTTGATGTGGCACTATCTTTTACCTTTGCACCACAGTTAGGGCAGGTCTTTGGAGCCTTCTTGGTGGTCTTTGATTCGCAGGTGAACTTCAAGGTGTAGGCGTTCATCATCCAAGTGCTCTTGTTGCCACGGATTACCTTATTGGTGCCGGCATCGATGACATAATCCTTAAATTTGACGTAGAGGAAGACATCCACGGTGGCTACGCCGTCAATTTCACGAACGCCTGTAACCTTGCAATCGAGCTTAGTGAAGTCATGCATTACGTTTTTGCCGTTCTTGAGCTTTAGAACATCAAGATCTGCAATGTAACTATTGGCAAGTTCGTTAGAGCAGAGTTTCTTCAAGGCGTCGTAGTCAAATTCCATCCAGGCGTTTTGGACATCGACAAACTTTGTATAGGCCATTTCACGGACAGACTCGAGAGTTTCATCTGGGAAGATTTTCTTGAGTTCTTCTTCGGAGATTTCATTTGGTGAGGCAGGCTTGGAGGTTATTGAACCTTTCGATGAAAGTACTATTACGATGATGACTATGACGAAGATAATCACTACCCCTGCTATGACACCTGCATCTTCAGATGAACCGCCGCTTCCGCTACTGTGTGAATGTGACGAGGAGGAAGAAGACCATGAAGATGAGGAGGAGGACGAATGCGACGAGCTACCGCCGGAGCTATAGCTAGAACTCCAGCCGGAGTCGGCGCCCACTCTAGGTCCTGCGATAACGGCGCAAGCTAAAACAAATAATGCAATCAAACTATAGTATAACTTCTTCAAAATGACCTCCTATTTATTCAAGTATATCAAACTCTTGGCGAAATAGCCACAACCAAAAATCCACCTCTCTCATGGTGGATTGTCAGACATATATAAGGCTCTCAACCTATTTATATAGATTTCTCGCAGTTAGAGTCTCCCCTAAACTGGTTCTATTTTAGCATAACAATTTTAAAAATACAAGACTTTTTGATAAAAACATGAGCGTAATTGACTTTTTTAGCAAAATATACTATAATGTAAGTATTAGGTACTCACGTTGTATATTTCAGTAATGGAGGGATTGCTTATGACAGATAACAGAGAAATACTGTTTGAAGCTATTGAGAATTCAGCTAATGAGCTTGACGCAAAATATGACCAAGTTGAGTCACTCAGGGCTAAGTTGGAGGTAGCCACTCGTGAATACGAAGATGCAAAAAATAATCTAAAAATTTGCCTACTGAAGCTTGACGAGCAAGATTACGAGGAGGTTGACGAAAAGTTATCGAGAAGAGCAGCGTATGTGCTCTCTGATATTAAGATCTTGGGCAAGGATATGATTATGCCGGATGATACGCCACTTGAATACACTGCGCTGAGAGGTCGGTGTTGCAATATGCTGAAAAGAGTGGGCGTGTACACGGTCGGTGGTCTGGTGGAATATGCAGAACATCCAACTAGTGGCGGTTATCTATACAACATCAGAGGTATCGGACCAGATACATTCAATCGAATTATCAAATTCTTGACTAAACATACGAATTGTAAAAACGTCCAAGAACAGATCTTATATAAACAGCAATACCATCGTTAACCACGAAAATGACCCCTATATAGGGGCCTTTTTCATGATTTATTTTACTCAGCGGCCGGAGTTTCTTCAGCTGGTGCTTCGGCAGGAGCTTCGGTTGCAGGTGCTTCCTCGGCTGGGGCTTCAGCAGGAGCTTCTTCCTTTGGCTGGTTCTTGCGAAGCTTGTCGGCGTGTTTTGCCTTAGACTGCTTTGCAGGAGCTTCTTTGTACCAAGCTGGAAGCTTGATGCCGTTCTTCTTGAAGATAAAGGCGACACGGCTAGAAGGCTGAGCACCGTTCTTCAAATAGAATTCAATTTTTTCTTTATCCAAGACAGTTTTCTTGGTGTCTGGGTTATAGTTGCCGACCTCAGCCACAACGCGCCCAGAAAGAGGGTGACGCTGGGATTCTTGGACGACTATCCTGTACGTAGGGTAATGCGTACGGCCATTACGTTGCATGCGAATCGCGAGCATTGTTTCTCCTTAAATTATTAACTAGCTTATTATAGCACAGATCGACGGACTTTTCAAGTCTTAAGGCAATAACAAAGGCCCCCGGAGGGGCCTTTGTCTAGATGATGGAACGCTTGAATCTGAGTTCTATTTCACTCATACTGAGCGGGAAAGGCTCCACGGCGTGCTTTATCTTATATTCGTGGTTCAATTCCTTCATAACCTTGTCAACGTGTTTCCGGAAGAAATCCCTCCTGGCTGTGCAGTTGCGAACTCTGTCAGTGAAGTCCTTGATGATGTCTTCAAACTGCGAAGTTTCGACACCTTCCAAGCCGGGAATCTGGCTCGCGTAATACTGCATCATCCGGAGTTCATTCTCCATTTTGAGTTTGTATCCGTTGACAACGTTGCTGGCATTACCATAGCTTCCGCCGTGATACTTCTGAAACGCATATTCAGCTGCTCTGACGGGATTCTCCCGTGCCGTGCCATAGATAGCGCCATTATTCTTGCCATACTTACCAGAGAAGACCAGGAATTTGTCCAGAGATTCGTAATACATTTTAATGTTATATACTTTCTCAATCTCCTTGTTCGCTTCAGCTTGCGCTTCTTCGGTAATGACGATCTTGGGCTGCTCTATCTTCGGCTCAGAACCACCGTTGAAAGCCCAATCTTGGAATTTCTGGATTTCTCTCTCCCAGTGGTGAGCTTCTTCTTCATTGCCATCGTAGATAGCGTCTTTGCGCTTCTCTTCAAGCATCATTTCCATGTCATCTTGTTCAGTTGTGTAGGTGCTATTGCTCATACTATACCCCCTTGTGCAATTGATTTTGTAACACTATTGTTACTGCTTCCATTATAGCACACTTTGTCTATTTTGTCAAGATATAACAGGGGTGGGACACTAAAAGGGACGCCCGAAAAGGCGCCCTTTGATACAAGTTAAAGTGTTTAGTCGATATGGATTCCCCTGTGTTCATCACCCTCCTGATTTTGGCCGAATTCGGTCGATTCGCCAGGCAAGATGATATTCATGAGAATACCTGCAATTGCACCGAAAGCCAACGCGGTGATCGTGATAGTAGTAGAACCGATAGGAATAGGAATTCCGCCAATCTTATCAACGGCCAGAGAGCCAAAGAAAACGATAATCGTGATGATAAGGTTGCGGGTATTGTCGTAATCTACCTTGTTCTTAATCAGGTTCTTTACACCGATGATGGAGATCATACCGTAGAGCATAAGACTGATACCGCCAACATTTGCGGCGGGCACGCTACAGATGAGTGCATCAAACTTCGGACAAAAGCTGAGAATGATTGCAAATACAGCTGATAAGCGGATAACGAAGGGGTCGAAGACTTTGGTGATGGTCAGGACACCGGTGTTTTCGCCGTAGCTTGTGTTTGCGGGTGCGCCGATTAATCCGGCAAAGATGGTGGCGATACCGTCACCGAGCAATGTTCTGTGGAGACCGGGGTCTCTCAGATAGTCCTTACCTGTTGTGGCGCTGACTGCTGATGCATCGCCGATATGCTCCATACAGGTTGCGATTGAAATAAAGAAGATAGCGAAGAACGCCTTGGCGAATTTTGCACTAAAATCAATCGCGAACAAGCCCATATTAGCCGTGTGGACGGGCAGTCCAATCCAAGCCGCCTCTTTGATTCCTGTGGTATCAACTACACCCATTGCGAGCGCAACGATGTAAGAGATGATAAGTCCAATGAGGATGGGCATCTTTTTGACTAAGCCTTTACCCCAGATGTTGATAATCACAACCGCGCCAAAGGTAATCAGCGCGAGCGGCCAGTTAGTCTCGCAATTATTAACTGCGGACGGCATTAGGATAATACCAATAGCCATAACCATAGGTGCTGTCACGTACGGCGGGAAGAATTTCATAACGCGCTCAATCGTAAAGATACTGATTAAAATACTGAGAGCGACGTAAACTAATCCCGAAAATGCAATGGCTGCGCAGGCGTAGGGGAGGTTTTCGAGCTGAGTTCCTCCCTCTGTCACGGCAAGGATACCGCCGATATAGGCAAAAGATGAACCGAGGAACATGGGAACCTTCCGTTTGGTGATACCGTGGAAGATTAATGTTCCAAAACCTGCTCCGAAGAGCGCTGTTGAAATACTGAGGCCCGTAAGAAGTGGTACAAGGACTGTTGCGCCCATGAAGGCAAACACATGCTGAAATGCGAGCATCACAGTTTGGGGAACCCCAAGCTCTTTGCGGGCATCCCAGATGGGTTGCGAGTCTCCAGGTCGCGTTTTAGGACTTTTGTTTACACTCATAGTAAACACCTCACTTTCTGATAATTTTCTCTGTTCTGACTTGTCGACAAGCTAGAGCAAAACAGCAAATCTAGCTTGAGAGATTATAGCAAAACGGCTTATGATAGGCAAGCATAAGCATTTTGAGATAAAAAGAGCGCCCGGCGTGATACCGGGCACATCTTTTAGTGTCTTAAGCGACAATATTAATCAAATTGGCGCGTGGTGGAATGATGACTTTCTTTGGCTCACCAGAGACATATTTCTTGACATTTTCATCTGCTAGGGCGAGTTTCTCGAGCTTATCCTTGTCTTCGAGATCTGTCTTTGCGACCTGAAGTTTGGCACGGAGTTTGCCGTTGACCTGAACTACGAGTTCTACAGTGTCAGATTCGAGAGCTTTTTCATCCCAAGTTGGCCATTCATCGTCTGCCTTCAACGATTCAAGCATTTCGCAAGCGAGATGTGGGGCAAATGGCTTCAAGAGCTTGGCAAGGACGATTAAGTCTTCCTCGGACTTGCCGTTTTTATAGAGGCCGTTGACATATTCCATCAGGCCGGCGACTGCAGTATTGAAGCCTGCGCGGCGCATATCTTCGGTAACTTTCTTGATGGTGGCGTTGCGAATCTGGATATTGGTCTTGGCATCGGCAGATTTCACTTCGTCGGTGAAGACGAGGGTCCAACAGCGGTTGAGGAAGCGGTAAACACCACCAATAGCCTTGGTGCTCCAAGCTGCATCTTCATCATATGGACCAATGAAGAGTTCATAGGTACGGAGGGTGTCGGCGCCATAGCCAGAGTCGATTACATCGAGAGGGTCAATGACGTTGCCCTTAGATTTACTCATTTTCTTGCCATCAGGGGCGTTGATGTAGCCGTTGTAGAGAAGTTTCTTGATAGGCTCACGGAAATTGAGGTAGCCCTCATCAGCGAAGAACTTACACCAGAAGCGGACATAGAGGAGGTGCGCCACAGCGTGGTCGCCACCACAGTAGACATCGAGAGGTGCCCAGTAATCAATAGCATCTGGATTCCAGGCGTGTTCATCATCGTGTGGTGAAACATAGCGCCAGAGATACCAGCTAGAGCAGGCATAGCCATCGAGGGTATCGGTTTCGCGGGTCATTTCTTCGCCATCAATTTCTACTTTGAGCCAATCTTTGGCCTTGGCAAGAGCACTGCGGCCAGTACTATCAGGCTTATAGTCTGTGACTTTTGGATGCATCACAGGGAGTTGATCTTCTGGAATGGCGTGTGGATTGCCGTCCTTATCGTAAGCGATAGGGATTGGACAGCCCCAATAGCGCTGGCGAGAGATGAGCCAGTCACGCATCTTGTAGGTGACTTTCTTTGCACCGATTCCCTGTTCTTCGAGCCACGCAACGATTTGTTCGCGAGCATCATAGGAATCAACACCGTTGAATTTGCCAGAATTGACGAGCTTACCTTCGCCATGATAGCAAATCTTATCACCATCGATATTTTCGCCGGAGCTCATAGAGACAGCATCAACATCGTCATTGGTCTCTGGTTTTTCGATAACTTCGATAATAGGTAAATCAAATTTCTGGGCGAATTCATAGTCGCGTTCATCGTGAGCTGGGACAGCCATAATGGCACCTTCGCCGTAGCCAAAGAGGACATAATCCGCAACCCAGATAGGCATTTTCTCGTCGGTGGCTGGATTAATAGCGTATGCGCCGGTGAACACGCCGGTCTTCTCTTTGTTCTCTTGGCGTTCAATTTCAGACTTTTTGATGGCATTTTTGATGTATTCGTCGACTTTAGCCTTGGTAGTTTCGGTACAAATCTTGGCAACGATAGGGTGCTCTGGAGCGAGGACGAGGAAGGTTGCACCAAAGATAGTATCTGGGCGAGTGGTATAAACACGGATTTTATCCTTAGAACCATCAATATTAAAGTCGATATTAGCACCTTCACTGCGGCCAATCCAGTTTTTCTGGGCGGTCTTAATCTTTTCTGGCCAGTCGAGGCTGTCGAGGTCAGCAAGGAGTTCGTCTGCATAATCTGTAATCTTGAAGAACCACTGCTTCATTTTCTTTTTTTCAACTTCGGTGCCACAGCGCCAGCAATGACCGTTTTCGACCTGTTCGTTAGCAAGAACGGTTTGGTCTACAGGACACCACCACTGGTAGCTTTCCTTCTGATAGGCAAGACCCTTCTTGAAGAGTTGCAAGAAACACCATTGAGTCCATTTGTAGTAATTTGGATCAGAGGTATTAATCTCGCGAGACCAGTCAATGGCATAGCCAAGGCGCTTAGCTTGTTTGCGGAAGTTATTGATGTTTGTTTCGGTGGCCTCCTCTGGAGAAATGCCAGTTTTAATAGCGTAGTTTTCGGCTGGAAGGCCAAAAGTATCATAACCAAATGGACGAAGAACATTTAGGCCCTGCTGGGCATAGAAGCGAGCAAGCGCATCGACAATAGAGAAATTACGGACATGGCCGACATGAAGGCCAGCGCCAGATGGATACGGGAACATCTCCGCAAGCATCATTTTCTGAATAGGTTTGCCGTTTTTGTCTTTGGCATCTTTTGGGAGCTCCTTGGCCTTAAAAGGCTCGGTCTCGTCCCAAATCTTTTGCCATTTTTCTTCAATCTCAATTGGGTTATATCTTTCCATAGAGAATATAATACCTTATTTTGACCAAAATGTCTAGAGGTTGATAGCCTTTTCACCCCTGTTTAATGACAGGTATTCGGCATAAAAAATCCCCCGGGATAATCCCGGGAGCTAACGTTATTTGGTTTATTGTAATTATTTGTAACGAATGAATGTGCGCTCTGCTTCCCATTTTCCTAAATTAGAAACTGAGGATACCACAAATGATGGCATAGAACAGAGAAATGCACCTGCAGTGAGTGGCACAGTGAAGTCCATACAAAAGATGAACGAACAACAAGCGTTTTTCAGTTCGCTACCCGCTGATAGATTGGGAACCACGAAACACAGAAGGCAAACGCCGATTAAAACGAGGATTGCCATTGCTGTAATAATCTGAGGTTTCTTGCAATATAAGACACGCGCATACCGACAAGCACTACCAGCTTCATCGTGGATCTGAGTGTCAAGAGACAACTCGAGCAGGTTCTCTGCCGGCGTGAGTTCTTCTCTACCACTTCTTAAAGCTGACAACCTATTGTTGTAGTGCTCTTCGTAGATGCCCTGTAGCCTTCTTCTTTCATACCTACATGGTATAGTCTGTAATACATCTTCAATCACTAATTCCATAATCCTACCCCCTATAAGATTTAAAAATTCAGGTGTTAAATTGTTAAACTACCAAATAACCGTATCTATCTATTATAGCACAAGATGCTCAAAAAGTCAATATCTCTTATGCTTATCTTAGACTGATTTGAAGTGGTCTGTGATTTCGTCGTCGATTGTGGCGTATGGGAGTTTCTTGACGGCATTGACAATTTCGTGAATGTCGTCGGTGAGGACGAACAGTTTAAGATCTTTCTTCTTAATCATATTATTTTTGAGGAGGCGAGCCTCGAAGAACTTGATAAGTGGTTTCCAATAATCTTTGCCATAGAAGAAGACTGGTTGGACTGGGATTTTGCCTTCTTGCATCAAGATAATGGTTTCTGAGAGCTCATCGAGAGTGCCGTAGCCACCTGGGAAGAATACATAGGCGCATGAACCGTTGATGAGCATGGTTTTGCGGGCAAAGAAATACCTAAAGGTCATGGTATCAGTGAGATATGGATTTGGGAATTGCTCGTGTGGGAGCGTAATATTGAGACCAACTGAACGACCGCCGTATTCAAAGGCACCGCGGTTAGCGGCTTCCATAATGCCTGGGCCACCACCAGTTATGACCGTGCGGCCAGCCTTGGCTAGCTCTTGGCCGAGCTCACGAGCGGCTTTATAATATTTGTGATTTTCTGGAATACGGGCAGAGCCGAAGATGGTGACACCCTGAGCATAGGTGCGTAGAATCTTGAGACCCTCGATTAAATCTTCGATATATTTGGTGGCGCTTTCGGAATCTTTGTCTGAAAGGCCTGCTTTGTTTAGTAATCTTGTTATTTCTTTGTCCATATTATTCCTTTTATAAATCTATTTCTTGAATTGGCATTGGGTGTAATTCTTCGTCTCCGTAGAGGATACCGGCTTTGGCACCGAGTTTTTCAACGACTGCTGTAGAATTGGCTGATGCGAAGATGAGAGAATCTTTGAAGCTGTGGCCGGCGGCGTAGTGGGCGAGGAAGCCGGAGCCGAAGCCATCGCCTGCACCGGTAGTGTCTTTGACTGGAACATCCTCGTAGATACCGAAGCGATAGGTGTTCTTGCCATCTGTGGCGATACCACCCATAGAGCCGGATGTAATAATGGCGGTCGGAACATAATTGCTAAGGTGAGAGAGTAGCTCCTCTAGAATTGTGCCTGGAACTATCTGGGAAGCCTCGGTTTTATTAACGAGCAGGATATCGACATCTTCTAGTAGGCCTTTCAGTTTCTTGTCGCTATCAAGTTCGAGTTTGCCGGGGTTAAACATGACTTTGCAACCGATTTCATGCGCTTTCTCAAAGAAACTGAGCAGAGTATCCATATCGCCCCTGAGCGATGAAACATAAATCCAATCTGGCTTAATCATATCAAGATCCGAGCTATCTAGATTATTGAACTTGCCACTGGCGCCGCGACAGGTCAGAATGGTGCGCTCACCGGATTTAGTATCGAGTAACACGACTGAAACACCTGTCTTAGAGCGAACATGGTTAATATAGCTGGTATCCACACCTTCATCGTTGAGGACATCGATTACAGCATCGCCAGCTGGATCGTGGCCAATATTGCCGATGTAAATAGAATCGTGGCCATGGCGAGCAAAAGTAACCGCAGCATTAGTGCCGCCGCCGCCGATTTCGAAGCTAACTCTATCGATATCAACCTTAGTGCCGACCACAATTTGGCCGAGCTTGCTGACGCTACTATCGATAGTCTTGGTGGCCACAAAATCATCATGGTCTATCAAGTATATATCCTGAAGGGCGGAGCCCACCGCTACGATTCTCGCCATTAAAGCACTACTCCTCGTTTAGACTTTTCTTCGATAAGCTGACCGAAGGCAACGGACGGATCTTCGGCCGTAGCAATGAATGAACCAACATTGATAATATTAATATCATTATGAGCTAGAGCACGGACATTGGAGAGATTGGCACCACCATCCCAGCAGACTTCACAGCCTGGATTAATGGAGCGAATCATTTTGACCTTTTCGGTCTGGAGCATATCAGCTTTGCCACCTTGGGCACCCAAGGTGCCCGCAAAAATTATGACTGACTGAGCGTTTTGGATATATTCCTTGACGACACCCGGGTTAGTCTTTTGGAGAAGAACTAGACCACATTTGATGCCGGCAGCCTTGAGTTGTTCAAAGACTGGGAGGATGTTTTCCCCGGCCTCTGCATGCAGGAAACAGGTGTATGGCTTAAGTCGCAAAATGTGTTCGAGATGGGCAGATGGATTGGCAGCCATAAGGTGAATATCAACCTTAATTTCGGCTGGGAATTGTACGATGGCCGAAATCTGAACGGTTTTGTTCTGGACAAAAGTCCCATCCATAATATCGAGATGTATGCGCTTGGCAAACTTTGGATATTCCGTCATGTAGTACTGGAACTTATTTGGATCGTCCGTGGTGATAGTTGGGACGATTTTGACATCCATTGCATCGACGGCAGGCATCAGTAGGGCTCCTCGTCGAGGCGTGCGTTGCGCCTTATGTAGCGTTCTTCTGGGAGGAATTCAGCAGAGAGGAACATAGCGATGGCCTGGTCGATAGCTGTAGTATCCATAAAATTGGCAGATAGGCAGAGGACATTGGCGTCTTCGTGGAGACGACCAATCTGAACTAACTCTGGGGTATAACCACAGATAGCACGAATGCCTTTGAAACGGTTAGCCTGCATGGCGATGCCATGAGCTGAGCCACAGATGATAATACCTCTGGAGCCGGCGTTCTCACGGACGGCTTTGGATACGGCGATGGCCGCATCGTTAAAATCGTCATCTGGCTTCAAAGTAGTAGGGCCGAGATCTACAATCTCGTAGTTTTCGGTAATATTAGGGCGATCTAACTCCATAAGAAGCCTCTGCTTCTCAGCAAAACCTCTATGATCAGCACTAATAAATAACCGTGGCATATCTACTCCTTTCCAAAATCAGCCGTAAGTTCAACAAGACGGTTTGAATAACCCCACTCGTTATCATACCAAGCAACAACTTTAACCATATTACCGCCAACAACATCGGTAAGAGGTAAGTCAACAATACATGAATGTGGATTACCGCGAAGATCACATGAGACGAGCTCGTCTTCGGTAACATCGAGGATGCCCTCGTAATATGGCTCGTTTGCGCAATCACGGAAGAGGTCGTTGAGTTCTTCCCTGGTGACATTCTGTTTCAAGACTGCGGTAATATCGCTGAGTGAAACGACAGGGGTCGGAACACGGACCGAAAGACCATTGAATTTTCCTTCGAGTGAAGGGATGGTGAGTGCGGCGGCTTTAGAAGCACCAGTAGTAGTCGGGACGATATTCTCTGCTGCAGCACGAGCTTCGCGAAGGTCCTTAGCAGGGGCATCCTGAAGGCGCTGAGATGCGGTATAGGAGTGAACCGTGGTCATCATAGCCTTTTCAATGCCGTAGTTGTCTTCAAGAATCTTCATGATAGGTGCGATACAGTTCGTAGTGCAGGATGCGTTAGAAAGAATGGTGTCGCTCTTGGTAACGACTTCCTCATTCACGCCGAGAACGACAGTCTTTGCGCCTTCGCCTTTAGCTGGGGCGGAAATAACCACCTTCTTGGCGCCGGCGTCAATATGTGCGCGAGCCTTGGCTGGATCCGTAAAGAGACCAGTAGATTCGATAACTGCATTGACCTTCAAGGCCTTCCAAGGAAGAGCTGCTGGGTCTTTCTCTGCATAGACACGGATTTTCTTGCCATCGACAATGATATTCTCGTCATCGTAATCAACATCGCGGTCATAAGTGCCGTAGCTGGAATCATATTTCAAAAGATGAGCTAATGTTTTTGTATCTGTTAAGTCGTTAACTGCGACGACTTCGACATCGCGACGCTCGAAAGCAATCTTGAACGCATTACGCCCAATTCGACCGAAGCCATTAATCGCTATTTTAACCATTTTTACCTCCTATTTCCTTAATTTTAGCATAAGCGTCGCTCAGTTTCAAGCATAAAAGCTTGTGCTTGAAGTAGAATTTTAGTTGTGATAATCTAAAGTCAGTGTAAAGGGGGCGACAAGTATTTTTCATCAAAGGAGGGCTTATGGATAAAACTAACACTTTTATTACATTGTTAATGGAGGCGAAAGCCCCGCTCGCTAACGAGCAAAAGGTGATGATCACCGACGTAATTACGGCCGATGAGTTCCTTAACCTCGCCGATGACTGGGGAGATGTTGAGGATTGGTTATATGATGAGACATGCTGGTCTGAAGTTGGGCTGATGAGATTGGCGGATGATCTGGCCGCTATCGTGCTCGACAAGGAGAAAGGCACTATTTGCAGGCACCATTACGAAGATTTACGGTTCATCTTGGCTGTTTTCCCGATTACGGAAGATGGCTCAACTGTGCTTGAACTGATGGATGGTGGTATGTCTGTAGGTGTTGACATTGATGGCGAAAGCTATGCTGAGTTCCTGAGCTGGCTGTACCGGAGAGAACTGGCGCTCGATCCGCTTGAGGATGAGGTTGTGTTTGATTATGCTCTGGCCATCGCGCCCGAGGATGCTGTTTACATATTCCTGGAGAATTGCGAATATGAGACAGCGACAGAGATAATGCTGAACCTCGCAAGAAGTGGTGTGTATGACTTCATGGGCGACCTGTATTTCGATATTGTGACACAGATTTCGGCTGAGCTGAGCACCAAGGTAATGATGATCTTGAACGACAACTTGCATCGCGCGGAAGATGATGCTGAGTTGGTTTGGGATGAGCTCTGTGATGCATATGCAATTATTGACCAGCTGGAGAAGACTGCTGAGGCGGAGACGCCGGAAAATCCGGAAGGACCGGATGTGGAGGAACAGCCGGGCGACGATGAGCCTGGTGGCGAACAGTAGCAGAACAAGTAAGTAGGTTGCAACAATAACCATGCCCCCTTTATACAAAAAGCCCCCGAGCAATTGCCGGGGGTCTTTTTTGTGTCTTGATTAGCCACGGGCGAAGTGTGCGAATGCACGGTTGGCTTCGGCCATGCGGTGACAGTCTTCTTTCTTCTTGAAAGCAGCACCGGTTTCGTTGTATGCATCAACGATTTCAGCTTCGAGGCGCTTAGCGTATGGCATGCCTGAACGGGCACGAGCAGCTTGAACCATCCAAGTGAATGCGAAGTGCATTTGGCGGTGGCCCTGAATTGGGAATGGAATCTGATAGTTAGCACCACCAACACGGCGAGACTTAACTTCGAAGTCTGGGGAGACATTGGCGATAGCTTTTTCGAGAACCTCAACAGGGTTTTCTGATTTCAATTTCTTTGCAGCACCTTCGATAGCAGCATAAACTGCGCGTTCGGAAGCCTGCTTCTTGCCGTCGAGCATTGATTTGTTAATCAAACGCTGAACATAGACGGACTGATATTTGCGATCTGGAGAAACTTTGCGTTCCAGAGATTTAGTAGTCTTACGAGGCATAATTAATTACCCTCCTTCTTAGCACCGTATTTAGAACGGCCCTGTTTGCGACCTTGGACACCCTGAAGATCAAGAGTACCACGAACAACATGATAACGGACACCTGGAAGATCAGGAACACGACCACCACGGACGAGTACAACAGCGTGCTCCTGGAGGTTGTGGCCTTCACCACCAATGTAGGCCCAAACTTCCTGACCGTTGGTAAGGCGCACACGAGCGACCTTACGAAGAGCGGAGTTAGGCTTCTTTGGAGTCTTGGTCGTAACTTTGATACAAACACCACGCTTTAATGGAGCTGGCTGATCATAGTAACGAGTTTTTAGGGTGTTTACGATTGAGCCAAGAGCCGGAGCTTTTGACTTCTTTGCAGCCTTTTTACGAGGCTTGCGAATCAACTGATTAATAGTTGGCACGTTAAAAAACCTTATTTAAAATTAATATATTAGTGACTCGCTCAGTACAGCAATAGAGACGAGTCTGAAACTCTTACCATCATTTTAGCACAGATTGCCCAAAAATGCAAGCATTATAGAGTGTTTGACCTCTGGCTATAAAAGTGGTATAATCGGTAAATCATTTGTAGGGGAGGTACAAGTATGTACATTTCACGACCTATACTAGAAACAATCAATACTCGGCAGTTCATCAACAATGTGATAGGTTATTACCTAGGTGACCCTGAGCTTGGCAACAGTGCCGCGGCGACATTGTCGCTCGAAGAGTCTAAGATGCTTCTGATGTATAAGCAGATGCATGACCAGATGATTTGGCACAACCAAGTGACCGAAGAGGTGGCGCATTTCGTGCGCCTCGACCGCTGCCCCAGTAAACGCGACATAGAGAGGTTTCAAAATATCGTAAGGGACTATATCGATCACGACAAGAACAACGCTCGCGTTTTGATGTATGTTCCCGAGGAACTCCTGAATGACGCACCACTGTATTTTCAGCAGTATTATCGTGCAAGGCTGATTGAAGCAACGGCAAACTCGGTGTTAATCAATTATCCGAAGGATGTCATTCCGGACGAAGAACGCTGGAAGAAAGAGGAACCGAAACATGAATGGCTCTACGATTTCAAGGAGAACATCTCGAAACAGAACCTCATCACTATTCGCGATGCCCTGAAGGTGTCGGATTTGGTGCTAGTTCACGGCTCTGCGATTAGCGGAGTTGGCAATAACCTCACGCTGACTGCGCGCAATATCGGAGAAGACCAGACTGACGACCTTGAAAACACGATGACCATTTTGGGTTCGTGTTGGGCCGGAAGCGACCAGAAAACGGTGCTCCGCGAGCAGTTTTGCGCGGCTTTGCCGTATTTCGAGATTTTGAAGGGCTCCAACAGGCGCGAAAAGATGTTAATGAAGATTGAGCACGACTGGGTTATCGACCCGATTGCTACGCTCGGTCGTAGGGCATCCACTTGGCGTTTTATGAAATTCGTCTTTATGCCCCAGATCTGATTGTTTCAAGCAAAAAGGCTCCCCAGTGTTGCTTTACGGGGGGCCTTTTTATTGTTATAATATATACTATGAAATTAATTGTTGGTTTCGGCAATCCCGGTGCCGAATACAATTGGACACGTCATAATACGGGATATCTCGCATTGGATTTTTATGCCAAAATTAAAGGTTTTAATTGGGAGAAAACCGAGAAAAATCATGCTATTTGGGCGAAAGTGGACGATATGATTTTTATAAAACCAACGACTTATTATAACGATCAAGGTAATGCCGTTCAAGCATTCAAGCAGTTCTACAAAATTAATCTGAAAGATATTTTGGTGGTTTGCGATGATTTTACGATGGATTTTGGCAAATTAAGGCTTCGTAGTGGCGGTCAGGATGGAGGCAATAACGGATTGAAGTCTGTGACGCAGATACTCGACGCAGAAGATTTTGCTAGACTTAAAATTGGCACCGGAAATAGTGTGGAACGACAGAAACTCGGTGATGTGAAGTTTGTTTTAGGTAAATATACCCCCGAAGAGAAAGAGAAACTACCCGAGATTCTTCGTGAGGTATCAATTAGAATTGATGAATTTATAAGTAAATAAGTACCTCTTCGCCACTCCACAAAGACTGTTTGTAGTGTATAATTAAGTCTTTATCGTTCGCAGGGACTTCAAAAACAATGGCGCCGGTTTTTGTACCACCGCTTGCGAGCTCGCCACTTCCCAGAGCGTTTTCCGTATGTGCAAATGCCTGACTTTTTATGTCGCCAGAACTGTCTTGAAGACTCCAATCATAAACATTGTAGGATAGTTTATTACCCGATGTATTCTCTATAAATACATGGACTCGTACATATTCTTTTCCAGACTCTGGTCCGCCATAAGTATCGTCTTCATGTTCGTAGTGGCGATCTACTTTTTCAACTCTTATGTTTGCACTATTCGTAGAAACTGTATTACCAACCTTGTATTTTTTATCCTGTTTGTTACTACTTGAACTATTGTTGGTGCTAGTGCTGAGGGATTCGCCGTTGTTAACTATGGAACTTATGCCGACAACGAGTGCTATTATTGGAATTATGGCAAGTAGGCCAAAGACTACTGCATTATTTTTCTTTGAAGTGTCTATATCTTTTTTATACCACTTTTTAGGTTCTTCTCCTTTATTGGCCATGTTTCTCCTATACTTATTATGATTAAATTATATCATACAAAAAGACGCCTATTGCGTCTTTTCAGCGAGGTGGGTGTGCCTCTCCCCACATTTCTTTTGGCCCAGGGGGCGCGTAGCGGTACTTGGCGTTAGCCTTCTCTACTTCTCGCTATATTCATTATAAATCAAAATATTGTTTTTATCAATTACTTTGACATATGAATCTCTAACAATCCAACTTGTTATTATCGAGTTTTCGGGATGCTTTTTGTCATTGTTTATTGAGAGTCTTACGACTACATTCTGGTTGTTTTTAGATAGTTTACGTATATAGAGAAGCGTATTATGGTCTTTAGTACTTGCATAAATTAACGTAGGATTATCAATCGTCTTCCTTAGACCACGTCTGATCCTTAGATAATCACTAGAGTGTTTCATGTAAATATGCTTACGACGTTCATCTGTTAATATCACTTCAGAGCTTGATAATCTACTAACAAAATTCGCAATCTTCCTAATATCTAGATAAGTGATAATTTTGTATTTCATAAGACATCCCCCATTATCTCAACATCCACTGATTAGCATAGAGGCGTTTGACTACCCCCTTAATCTCTAGAAGCGTGATAGTCTGGTTAAAGACCGGAACTGAAAGGCCGGTGGCCTGGATAATTGCATCGCCTACATTAATACCTTGCTGGAGGGCTGAGATAATCAGATCTTCTTCCTCCGTGTCGCCTTTGATAGCTTTCTTGACATCCTTTTTCTTAATAAATAGTTCATCTAGGACATCATCGACCTTTGTATAGGCAATGGCACCTTTACCAAAGAGTGAGTTACAACCCCTGGACATCTGACGCGTGACATCTCCGGGTACCGCAAAGAGCAAACGACCTTGCTCCAAAGCATGGCTAGCGGTATTGAGTGAGCCACTTCTCTCGTCCGCTTCGACCACAATTACCGCATCGGCCACACCTGAGATTAGGCGATTCCTGGTCAAAAATGTAGCTTTGGCACCATTACGAGAGTCTATCATTTTGTGCCATGTAGCTAATTCATCCTCAGAAATGCCGAGGTCTATATCAAAAGGCGGACACTCGCTGATGATAGCACCGTTTTTCTCTAAAATCTCCCTGGCAAGATGGCTGTTGCTTCTGGGGTACATCCTATCTATAGGCGTGCCGAGAAATCCTACGGTTATCCCACCGGCGTCCAGCGCCCCTCTATGAGCCATTGCGTCTATACCAAGTGCCAAGCCAGAAACTATTATTACACCATATTTTGCTAGTTCATAGGCAGCTTTATAGGCCATTTCCTTGCCATACGCAGTCATCTTGCGAGATCCGACAATAGCGACTACTCTCGGTAGCTCATAATCACTCGGTTCGCCCTCGCCCGGAATTTGCCCATAATAATATAACATTTTAGGCTTAAGCGCAATGGCGTCTAATTTCTTAAGAAATTTGCTCTTTTGGGGTGAAATTTGCTTGATTTTCATTAAAAAGTCCTCCTTTTTCGTTGTTTTTTGCTTAAAAATGTGAAAAAAGTGTTGACTTTTTGAATTGAGTGTGCTATAATTAAGACAGTTAGAGGTCAATCCGTAGACGAGTAAAATCGCCTGGCCTCTACACCGCACCTAAATAAATCATAATTTCTGCTAACTATTATAGCAGAAGTTGCGTGTTCTTAAACGCCTTTCGTCTTACAATTTGTCTAAATCGGTTGTTAAGAATATAGTATTACCTCCACTATGAAAGGACAAATTTAAGAACATAGCAACCCCAATAACCGGCGGGCCCCTATAGTACGTGAGGTGGGTTACGCTCCGGGGGTTCCCGGAATCGAGGAGATGCGTTATTGGGATTACAAATGGCCCCTTCGTTGGGGATAGGTGATGCCCACCCTTACCTATCCCCAACCAAGGGGCTTTTTGATGCAGATCAAGCCATTAAAAAGAGGGGCCGGATATCCAGCCCCTCCCGGGAGGAAACCCTCTGTAACCTACCAAACAGAGGGGCGAAAATAGAAAACACGGATGAACAAGAAAGAAAAGACCGCGTTTCCTATTAGAGAAAATCTAACTTATTTAACGCCGAGCCTGCGATATACTTCATCGAGACGCGATAAACCGTAGCTGACGATTGGATTCCTCAGACTTCTGTGGAGCGTGAATTGCGCCACTCCCATGCCGCCTTCGTAAAATACCGACGCATAAGTCAGACCATCAACCTCGGGTCGTCTCCCACCAAACACCGTAGGCTGATTTGTGTCACCAAGGATAACTATCTTTGAACCCTGAGCCGGGCGCGTAATGGCGGTCTTCATCAGACCATAATCTACACGCTGCGACTCGTCAATGATGATAAACTGTTCTACTACATTACAGCCGAGCAACGCCTCGTGCGGCAAGAAATCGAAGAGCTTCGACATGCGTTGGTCTACGATGTCGTTCAACATCTTGTAGGCCGATGACTGTTTGCCTTCGGAACTGTCGCCGGAATGTTTACCATCCTCAATACTAAACTTCTCATGACTCTCATATGTCCGCTTACCTTTCGACTTTGACATTTTGGAACTGCGTTCATAGGAAGCACATTCGTCATCATCATGGGAAGAGGAAGTCGCAAGGCCAAACTTGCGTTCGTTCTTACGCCTGGATTGCACGCCGTTATCTGTTTTGAGCACGATTGAGCGCAGAACATCTCTGGTGCGCTCCTGCTGAAGTGCCATTTTCTCGGTCATATCGCCCGGAAGCGCGCCGATCTCACTGTAACCAGGTGCAAAAATCTCAATGTGCATGAACCGCCCATTATCACAATCTTCAACCGCCTGCTTAGTAGCCGTATAGGTTTTACCCGTACCGGCATCACCCTGAACGATGATAACTCCGATATCCGGAGCATCGAGCGCGTGCGTATAGGCCGCGAGCTCAGGGTAGCCCTCAGGCAGACTGTCGAACAGGCTCCGACGCACATCATAGAGACTGATGAACTTCTTTTTGCCTGCGTGATAACGGAAAATACGCAATCGATACCCGTCCCGATCAAACTCAGTGGGGCGAAGCACCTGCTGACTCTTCAATTGCAAACGCCCGTAAAACTCAGTATGAGCCTCGGGTTTACTCACTTCGACCTTTTCGTAGTGGCCCGGAACGAGGTTGTCGCTGCTGGCCTCCGGCGGGTAAATAATCAGGTACTCATTCGGAAATACTGCCGGTTCGCAAGGCAGAAGTTCCATAAAATCTTCGAGTTTCAGCTCGTGTGTCACCTGGAGATCGAAATACAAATCGGCCGGAAGCGCAATGTGTCTAAAACCGTCATACGGAACAGACGGCTTGAAGTGGAATGACATCACGTCAATCTCGCGCAGTTTGGCCTTCTCCTGAAACTCAGGCAGATTAGTCAGCAAAATCGTCTTGCCAACCTTTTCTACCATATAACCCAGGTTCTCAATCATCCAGTGAAGCATCGCCATAGGCGAGTTCATATCTTTTGCCAAAATCGTTGCGGATGGAGCAACGGTCACAACATCCTCAGCTTCTCTGAGGCCCCAGCACTTCACGGTGCTGACCTGCTTCGGGCAGTTGCCCGCGATAGCTTCGAGGACATTGCGAGCAATGTTACGGACTTTACGCGAGTTGGTTGTGTTGTCGCGCACGCTTGCAAGCGCAAACAGCATAATCTCAGGCACAACGAACTCTGCGTCGCCGATAGTCACTTCAGATACCCCCTCACAATAATCCGGAGGCAGTTGTATTACGACATCAGAAATACTCTCTGGGTCAATAATAAGTTCTGGGTGATCTAACAGGACGTCGTAAGCCAAGATAAACTTAATTGAGTAGTTTTCCATGTTCAGATTCCTCCTTGTAAATTTACTAGCCTGTCTTAGCTTGGGGAGCAAACAGGTCTCATTTTGAAAAAATGGGCTATTTTTCGCCCATCCAATTTTAGTTTAGCACAAGTTTTTAGGTCGCGTAAAGTCCTATGTATTTTTTACATCATAAGTTGATTTTAAGGTTTAAAACCATTATAATTAATGTTAGTAAGGAGGTCTGATGAGCAAGTTTGATGAACAGTATATTGATCTTTGCGAACGAATTCTGAGGGACGGCGAAAAGGTTACGGAAGATACAAAAATCGATCCAAAAAAGTTTAAGAAAATGACTAGCGCCGATGCTATGATTCCGGTGCACAAGGCGCAGGTCGAGAAGGCCGTGACGACATATCGTTTGCCACATCAGATTTTGCAATTTGACCTTTCCGAGGAGTTCCCGATTCTCACTACAAAGAAGGTTTTCTTTAAGACCGCTGTGCTCGAGATGCTTTGGATTTATCAGGTACAGAGCAACGATGTGCGTTGGCTCCATGACCGCGGGATTAAGATTTGGGACGAATGGGAAATCGGCGAAGATGGCAAATATCAGGGCCGCGACTTTGGCAAAGAATTCGCCCATACTATTGGTACTGCCTATGGTTGGATTGTTAATAGATACCAATTGACCCAGAATTTGATTGAGACGATTAAGACGGTGCCACATTGCCGTAGGATGATTATGAGCCTCTGGCAGAACGAGTGGCTGAAGACTGCTGCACTACCTAGCTGTGTCTGGAATTCACAGTGGAATGTTTTGAACGGTAAGCTCAATATGATGGTGACCGTGCGTTCGAACGATGTGCCCCTAGGGATGCCATTTAATGTTACGCAGTATGCCGTACTTTGCCATTTGCTCGCCCATGTGACTGGTCTCAAGCCAGGGCAAATGACCTATGTAATTAACGATGCGCATATCTACGAAAACCAGATTGATGGTATCAAAGAACAGATTAGAAGGCGCGACGAGAAGATTGCTAAAGATGGTAAGTTGTTTGATGCTCCGAAGCTCTGGATTAACCCAGATGTGAAAGATTTCTTCATGTTCGATAACTCTAAGAAGTGCGCTGATATTAAATTAATTGATTACGAACATCAGGGTGTCATCTCGATGCCAGTTACGGAGTAAAATGATTAGTCTGATTGCGGCAGTTGGAAAAAATAGAGAGCTCGGTCTGAATGGAGACCTATGTTTCCATTTGAAGAGCGATCTAAAGTATTTCAAAGATGTCACGATGGGACATAAAGTGATTATGGGGCGCAAGACTTACGAGAGCTTGCCTGGCGGGGCTTTGCCTGGCCGCGAAAACTATGTGATGACCCGTAGCTCTGTTGATTACCCAAATGTAACTGAGATTCACTCTATGGATGATGCCGCGATAATGGGGGCTTCTGAAGAGGTGTTTATTATAGGTGGCGCGTCGATTTATGAGCAGTTTATAGGCGTAGCAGATAAGATTTATTTGACGGAAATTGACGCTTCGGCAGAGGCTGACGCATATTTCCCTGAGTTCGATAAGTCCATGTTTAAGCGCGAGGTGGTTTCTAGTGGCTCTGAAAACGGCATTAACTTTGATTTTGTAGTTTATACGAAGGAGCGCCTATGATCTAACTTTTTGCTTCACTAATATTAACCTTAAAGGAGATTTTGCAATGAAAGATATTGTATTTGATTTGATAGATGAAGAAAAGGTGAGGCAAAAAGAAGGTCTAGAACTTATCCCAAGCGAAAACTATGTTTCGCCAGAAGTTTTGAAGGCGATGGGTTCGATTTTCACTAATAAGTATTCCGAGGGCTACCCTAATTTCAAGGGGCTCGAGGATTGGGATGAGGATAAGATTGGCTCTGAGGTGCTTTCTAACTACCGCTACTATGGTGGACAGAGGAATATTGACCGCGTAGAGAGGATCGCGATTGAGCGCGCTATGAAACTCTTCCATGCCGATCACGCCAACGTGCAGCCACATTCTGGCGCAAATGCCAACGAAGCTGTCTATTGGGCTTGGTGTGAACCTGGCGACAAGATTCTAGCAATGGATCTTGGCCATGGCGGACATCTCACACACGGTTCTCCTGTCACCCGTTCTGCCCATATTTATAACTTCATTCCTTATGGTACGAAGGATGGTGATATAGATTACGATGAGCTAGAGAAATTAGCCCTTGAGCACAAGCCAAAGATTATCCTAGTCGGGTATTCCGCCTTTATGAAAGTGCCTGATTTTGACAGAGTTGCCAAGATTGGAAAGAAAATTGGCGCATTACTAATGGCTGATATGGCCCATGTAGCAGGTTTGATTGCCGGTGGCGTTCATCCAAACCCACTCGAACATGGCTTCCACGTGATGACTACTACTACACATAAGACTTTGCGCGGTCCGAGGGGTGGCATCATCCTTTCGATGGGTAATGTGGCTTCTCCACTCAAGAAGACTGAGAAGACCATTGAGAATATCCCTATCTTGATTGATAAGGCAGTGTTTCCTGGCACTCAGGGCGGTCCACTTGAACATGTAATTGCCGCGAAGGCTGTGGCCTTTGGCGAAGATTTGAAACCTGAATTCAAGGAATATGCCAAGAAGATTGTCGAGAATGCTAAGTGCCTCGCTTCCGAGCTCCAGTCTTATGGATTTGAGCTTATCGGCGGCGGAACTGAAAACCACCTAATCTTAATGAATGTGATGGACACCTTTGGTGTGAATGGTAAGGTATATGAGAGGGCGCTTGATAAAGTCGGTCTCACTCTTAATGCAAACGCTGTGCCTGGTGATAAAGGTGGTGCATTCAAGCCATCTGGCGTGCGCCTAGGTACTCCAGCCATTACTACTCGTGGTATGGGTAAACCAGAGATGAAGAAGATTGCAAAGTGGATGAAAGAAGTGATGGATATCTGCGTAGCAGACCCCGAGCTTGAGAAATCTGATGCTAAATTTGACAAGATTCGCGAAGAAGTCAAAGCTATGGCTCTGAAATTTCCAGTTCCTGCAATAGACTAGGTTTAGAGAGGCCTGTTCCGAGATATTTGGAGTAGGCCTCTTTTAATGTCCAAATTTCGGCAAAACTATCTGGGTTGTTTTTGACACTGTCCTGCTCTTTAGTAGTAAAAAATCTGTCGACAATACGATCTCTGATAACATTTTCCTCTAAATCAATGCCGATTTCTTGATCTGAAATAGCACAAATAGTATATGGACCAGAGTGGCTAATACTGAAAAAAACGGGATTGCCTTTAAGATAAGGTTTCCCGTATTCATTTTTCATACATTCGTATGTGTTTATACTACACGTTTCAAGAGAGTGATGTAAAATTTCATCACTAGTTACATTTTCACCTAAAAATATCCTAAGCATCTTTGTGGGAGTTGATATAGTCGATGATGTCCTGGACAGTTTGGATACTAGAGAGGTCCTCATCTGCAATTTCTGTCTCAAACTTCTCTTCAAGCAGGGCGACGAGGTCTACAAGGTCGAGAGATTCGGCGCCGAGATCTGCGCTAAGGCTCATATCAGTCTTAATCTCGCCCTCATCGATTTCGAGAACTTCAGCGATGGCAGAGATGACAGTTTTCTTAATTTCTTCCATATTTTCCTTCCGTTTGAAACGACGCTTTCTTCAAGCGACGTTTCATTCCTATACGTGAGGTGGGTTATTTGAGGTTGCGCCGGAGAATCTTCGTATTATTGTTCTTCGGAAACTCTTCGTCACGAAGACGAATTAAAGCAACTTGTTTGTTGCGGGCGCGACCCTTGTTATAATTATACAGCATTTTATCGAAAAAGTCTTGGTCTTTCAGATAGTCCTCAGTTGGGAAGATCTCGGCAATGAGCTGACCTTCCTCTACGCTAACAATACACTCACGCACGGATTTCTCGTGGAGGAAGTCTTTTTCGATGGATTCTGGGGAGATATTTTCGCCGTTACTTAAAATAATGAGATCTTTCTTGCGGCCGGTGATGAAGAGGTAGTTATCCTCGTCTATGTAGCCGAGGTCTCCGGTATGGAGGTAACCTTTGTCTAGTGCCTTGCGGGTTTCGCGACCGTTGCCGTGATAGCCTTTCATAACGATAGGAGACTTGATGAGGATTTCATCGTCGCTCGCGATTTTGATTTCGATGCCACGACCGATTTGGCCCACGGAGCCGCGTTTGCGCATGGCGGTGCGGTTGACGGCCACCACAGGTGAGCACTCGGTGATACCATAGCCGTTTAGGATGTAAATACCAATGGCTTCGAAGAAGTCGATATATTTCTGATCTAGGTAAGCACCGCCACAGATGATCACTTCGAGCTTATTACCGAAGCTGGCGTGGATGGACTTGAAAAGTTTGCGACGGAATTTGACAGGCTTTGAGTCGAGGATGTTGCGGCCGGTGCCGTCGGTGCCTTCCATATAGAACTTGGCGATAGGGGTGGGGATGAGTTTGCTAGCCTTCAAGGCGAGCTTCAGTTTCAACTCTTGCTTGGACTTGCGAGCTTCACGCCAGATTTGGCGATAAAAGAGTTCGACCACAGCTGGAACAGCAAAAACTGTCTGCGGAGAGTGAGTCTTGATGTCTTTAGCCACACTTTTGAGGCTGCCAGAAATATAGACCGGCGCGCCGTAATAATATGGTTTCATAACGGCGGTAACAAGGCCGAAGGCGTGGTGGAATGGCAAGAAGGCTACCACTGAACCGTACGGGCGGTAGAGGCTGGCGGCCGAGTAGAGGTCGTAGAGGACGGAGCGTTCGGTGAGCTCCACGGCCTTGGATGGACCAGAAGTACCGGAGGTGAAGAAGATGATATGGGCGTCATCTGGGTTGGTAGAGACGAGTTTAATCTTCTCTGGTTTAACATCTAGAATCTCGCTAAATTCGTGAGTTTCAATAGGTTTCTTGAAGATGAAGCCCTTAGTGGCTTTGAGTTCTTCAATTTTTTCGATGTGCTTTTTGGAAGCAAAGATTGTGTCCGCATCGGCAGTCTTTAACATCTCTTTCATATGCTCTGGAGTTTCTTCACGATCGATAATGATGACGGTATTATTGGATAGGACGATAGCAAAATAGACAATGAGCCAATCTAGGGAGTTCTCGCCGATGAGGGCGATGCGGCGATTTGTATATGTCTTAGCGATGACTTTCGCAACAGCAGCAACCTTGTCACGAAACTCGATGTAGGACATCGAGATGTCTTTGGTTTTGAATGCGCACTTGGTTCCGTAATTCGAGGCGCAGTAATCGACGAGGTTCGCAAAGTTTGTAAAAACCGGAACCTGTTCGTAAGGTAGATTCATAGGTATATTATAGCACAGGTTGACAGCGGTTAAACCATGCTGTATAATATAGGTATATTTGGGATTACCCACCCCCTAGCCGAAAGGTTAGGGTCATATTTTTTAAGAATACAACTTAGAAAACCCGAGCCTAACTTTACTAAAATCGCTTTCGGATAATTCACCCATACATTTTCCATCACACAATCTTGCAACACTAAAAGTCCTTGCTTGCGAAAGCGCTGCATACTCTTGTTTGTTATTAAATTCAAAACTCACATACCAACTACCATCGTGATATTGCGATGTAAGTGGTATGCCCATAAAACCCATATTACTAAGTTTTTTATAAATTATTACTGGTCTACTAAATTTATCGCTTTTACCATTAATTTCTACCCCAACATTTTCTCCTACCGAAATCCACCATATCTGTCCTTCCTTTATACTGCGTCTATTATTTTTATTATGGATGTTTTCTTTCAGCCTCATCCATTTTTGAAAATTTTTAGCGTTGTCTCGCATTCTTCCTCCATTAAAATTAAATTGATATTTTAGATCAACTAATGAAGATATTCCGCTAAGATTTTGCCAGTGAATACATTATAACATAGATAAAAATTATACTAGTGTGTGGTATATATAAAATATGATATATGGATATATAAGAGTAAGCACAGATAAACAAACTGTGGAAAATCAAAGGTTTGAAATAAATAATTTTTGCAAAAAGAATCAGCTATCGGTAGATGATTGGATAGAAGAGACTATATCTGGTACAAAAAACTATACAAAACGCCAGCTTGGGTTATTACTGGATAAAGTAGCGGAAGATGATTTAATTATCTGTGCAGAGTTGAGCAGGCTCGGAAGAAATCTTTTTATGATCATGGAGATTCTGAGTATATGTATGAATAAGGGTTGTAGAATCTGGACCATAAAAGATAATTACAGACTTGGTGACGACATACAGAGCAAAGTACTTGCTTTCGCTTTCGGATTAAGCGCAGAGATTGAACGTAACCTAATAAGTCAAAGAACTCGTGAAGCGCTAGCAAGAAAGAAATCTGAAGGAGTAAGGTTGGGTCGTAAATTAGGTAGCCGAAATACGCAACTTAATAAAAAATGTACCGATAACCACTTAATTATACTAAAAATGTATTCTAACGGAACATCAATACCGCAGATTGCAAAAACAATTGATGTGGCAAAGGGGACCCTTTATAGATATATGGCCTATACAGGATTGCGCTCACCTAATAATAACACAGTCGCAAATAGGTGGAGCCGTGGCATCTATTAGGCCAATAATAATCTCCGTTTTCTTAAGACT
>JAUNNB010000003.1 GCA_030531645.1 Candidatus Saccharimonadota bacterium
TGATATCCACCCACGTACATCCCGATGCATCAGCCCCAGTAGTATGGCAATACTGTCGAATTGAGCCAAAAAAAATAGTGGTGCGAGTGGAGAGAATCGAACTCTCGTCCCAAGTTTGGAAAACTTGTATACTAACCGTTGTACTACACTCGCAACATACTGGGGTGGGATATCGGGATCGAACCGACGACCTTCTGGACCACAATCAGACGCTCTAACCATCTGAGCTAATCCCACCATGTCGTTTATTTATTATAACAGACTAGGGGTAAATTCGCAAGGCTATTTCGCACCGGAGCGGGCAAACTTAGCGCGCACAGCGTCTGCGCGAGACATACTGCCTGAGCCTGAGGTGCGGCCGTAGCTGGTTCTGACGTTCCCTAATGAGCCATCCGGAGCAACGTTAGCCACGGCACCCTTCCCTCCAGCCGTGCGTGGAGTGATGGATTGTGCCTTGCGGAGAGCATAGGCACTAGCCATGATTTTTGAGTTCTTGTAGCTCTGAATGTATTTACGTTGCTGATCGATAGACTGGCGTTTGGCCACGTCTAACATTTCGGATGGGGAGGCAGCACCCATAGTGCTGCCGTTAGCTTGAGCCTGCGCATAAGCGGAGGTATGCAAAATCTCATCCGTGTTATATTGTTCTGCAGAGTGGTCTCGGACAATCTTGTTTGATAGAATCATTTATTCTCCAGAGGTGTCGGTCACTTCTAAGCTACTGATGGCTTCCACACCATTTTCATCAGTAACCACAATCTTGAAGCTAGTTTCACTACCTGAAGCCGTATAAGACAGAGAGTTCATGCCGACATTTGGTGTGCCGGATTCGGCAGCCTTGCCATTGACATAGAAGGTGTATTTCACAAGCTTGCTACTTCCCTTGACGACCTGGAACTTGAAGGTTGCACCTGGAGTGAGGACGCCATCTTCGAGCATAGATGGGCTGACCGTGGTGAGCGTCACAGAAGGTGAGCTGTACTTACAATCGTCTTTATTGTCCTTGTCGTACTTGTAGTTCTTATCTGTGAGAGACCAGCTGGTATTGCCGGAAACTGGATCGGTAGTCTTGATGCCGGAAATCTCGACACGGAGAGCTTCTGGAGTACATTCGGTAGCGAGCTTCTTGTTAGCCTTGTTGAAGGCGAGAGTCTCGGAGCTGGAGTTGGTAGACTTAGAATTATACCAAGAAGGATAAATATCAGTCTTACCATTAATCTTCAAAGTCTGGATGCCCTTTGGACGAACTGGCTTATCGCCATAATTCCACTTGCCTTCTTCGTTATAAATCTTGTGGACGGCTTCCATGTAAGCACCAACGGCTTCACGGACAGGGTTGTTCAAAATGGATGTGAGACCAGAACCATCGTGGTTACCGTTCCAAACAGTGGTTGCAACGGCAGTGGAGACAGAAGCGAACCAGAGATCCTTACCGATAGCAGCGTTCTGAGTGGTGGTAGTACCAGTCTTTGATGCGGTCCAGACATTCGGAACGACGAAGCCGACGCTGCGAGCCTGGAGATAGAAGTAGCGCATACGAGCATCTGCGTCGCTTAAGGTATCGAGGAGCATATAGGCAACCTGTTCGTCGTAAACGCGTTCTCCTTCTTTGTCTTCCCATTTTTCGATAACTTCACCGTTGGAATTCTTGAGTTCGAGAACGTAAGCGAGTTCCTTATAGACGCCTCCGCGAGCGATGGATGCGTAGGCATTAGCATGCTCAACACCCTTAACGCCACAACCAGAACCGATAGCGATGGAAAGACCGCCGGAGTTATCGGAACAGTATGACCAGTCGCCAAGTCTATGGGCAATATCGAGAGAGTTTTCGATGCCGTTGATGTAGAGAGCTTTCACGGCTGGAATGTTGAGGGAGTTAGCGAGAGATTCGCGAATGGAGATAGGGCCAGCGTGTTCACCAGTAGAGTTGGCGAGAGCACATTTTCCAGTGTAGCCAGCACAGTAGATTTTATCGATATTTTCATCGATGAGGATAGAACCTGGGCTGTAGTTTACACCATCACGTTGCATGAAGAGTGGGCCGTAATCAAGGACTGGCTTGATGGTAGAACCTGGCTCGAGAAGTGCGGTAGTAGCATTCACAGAACCATATTCTTCGTTGTTCCAGTCGACAGAACCAACCATAGCGATGACCTGGCCAGTTTCGACATCTACGGATGAGAGGGCGAGGTTATCTGAGCCGTTGACATAGAAGTATTGTTTACCTTTTTCAATAGCAGCTTCAGCGGCTTCCTGAGCGCGAATATCGAGAGTAGTGGTGATAGTGTAGCCACCAGAACGCATGACGGAAATGCCATATTTATCTTCAAGAAGCTGCTTAACCTCGAGGACGAACCATGGAGCCTTGATATTATCATACTGGCTAGATTCTGGTTTGACGCGATCGAGGATATCGACAGCTTTCGCTTCATCAGCTTGTTCCTGGGTGATGTAGCCCATTTCAACCATAACATCGAGAACTTTTTGCTGACGGGCAATCAATGCATCATTTGCATATGTATTATATGGGTTCAAAACAGCAGGGTTGTTTGGAATAGCTGCAAGGAGAGCGGACTCAGCGAGGTCGAGCTCCTTAGCGGTCTTATTGAAGTAAGTCTGAGCAGCAGATTCTACACCATTACGACGGCCACCGTATGGAGACTCGTTGAGGTACATGGTAATAATCTGTTCCTTGGTATACATCTTCTCAACTTCGAGAGCGAGAATCATTTCCTTTACCTTACGTGGGAGACCGGTAACGGTACGGTTAGCAGCTTCGCTGGAGAAGTAGAGCTGTTTGATGAGCTGCTGAGTGAGAGTGGAACCACCTTGGACACCACGGCCAGAAAGAGTAGAGAAAGCAGCACGAATGATGCCCCAAACGTCGACGCCTGGGTGATTGTAGAAGTTCTTATCCTCGATAGCGACGGTAGCTTGGCGCATATAAGTGGAAATTTCGTCACCATCTACCACGAGACGATAGTCGCCTTCGCCTTTATCTTCCCATAGGACGTTGCCATTGCGATCTAAGTATGTGTTGACCGTTTCTTGAACTGTCATTTCGTCAAGGCGAATGGACTCAAGGTCGTTCTTGTAATAAAGGAAGAGGGCGCCAAGACCAATGATGCCAAGCAAAATACAGGCAGCAATAAATTTGCCAATAGCGATAGCACCGCGTTTGCTAAAGATAAACTTAGCGACGCGTTTTGGGTGGAGACGAGCGAAGAATCTTGCAACAGGTTGCTTTGGCAAGGTGGCCAAATCTTCTGCACGTTTCCTAGCAGCAGCCTCTTTTTTGGCGCGCTTTTTGTGCACCAAACTAGAGTAAACATTCATACTCTTATCACCCTTTTTGTGGACAAGAGAACGCTTTGGTTTCTTTACATCTTTTAGTTCCATTTTATCTCCACTTTTCTTAATTATATTCTATCATTTTCGACGTTTTTTGTCACGTTTAGCACGAGCAAAAATCATACGGCCGGATGAGGTCTGCATGAAGCGGACAAACTCGACTTCAATTTCTTTGCCAACAGATTTATTTCCGTTCTCAACCACTACCATAGTGCCGTCCTGGAAATAGCCAATTCCCTGCTTTGGGTTGGACCCAGTGGACTGAATTTTTACAGTGAATTTTTCGCCTGGCAAAAACTCACTTTTGAGCACACTAGCCAAGGCATTCACATTAATGACATCGATACCTTCTGCTTCAGCAACTTTTTCGAGATTGAAATCATTAGTAGCAATGATGCCATGATTCTCGTGAGCGAGTTCAATAAGACGTTCGTCCACTGGCGTATGATCTAACGCGTCCTGTAAAATTTCAACATTGCAATGAACGGAACGTTCGAGCTCATTGACCTGGGTCATACCGAAACGGGCGCGCGAGCGGCGTTCAGTATCCTTGCCATCTGCTACGAGTTGCATTTCGCGAATCACACTGCGTGGGATGATTAAGTTGTCTGACATAAAGCCACTTTGAGCAATTTTAACAATGCGTCCATCCATCAAAGCACTTGAGTCAACATAGACCTTGCGGCGGCCTGGAGTGAGCCTGGATTTATGTGATTTTAGAGACTTATATACCAAAAAAGAGGTCTCAATAAAAATCACCAACAAAATACACAATATAACAATTTCCATAGATATATTTTACCATATTTCCCCTAGAACTTGAAGTCGGTGATGGCACGATGGTCTAGGCCGTTGGCGACTGAAAAGTCGTGTGATGCGTCCAAAATTGTCTGGTATTTGCGGATGAGATCGGCGCGGCCAAGACGGGTGGCGGCATCGACGGCGAGATCGTAGCGAGATGCGTGATTTAGCATCAACATTTCGTATGGAGTAGTAGTGCTTCCCTGCTCTTCGTAGCCGTGAACAGAAAGGCGAGATTTGGGTGCGTAGTTTTCGAGGACGTTGCGAAGCAAAGCTGGGTAACCATGGAACGAGGCGATGATTGGTGGAACGACTTTGAAAATGCGATCGAAATCAGCTTGAGACAATGGATTGTCTATGGTGCCAATTTTGTTTTGGCTGATGGCTGGGATATTAATGAAGCGCATTTTGAGCTTCGGCAGGTCGGTCTTTAGAATCTTCATTGCATAGAGCGATTCGCGGGTAGCAATATCGCCGGCAGCTGTGAAGATGAGGTTGAAAGTATCATTGGCGTGCGATTCGAGCGTGATGGAATCACCGTGCGAAGCGAAGCCAAAAATGCGAGCTGGAGTGATTTCGGAATTGACCGTGGCCGGCTCTACTAATTTAGGGACATAGGAATCTGCATTCTCGAGCCAGATTGGTTCATCAGATTTATTGAAAGTACAAAGATTGATGGCGTTGTCGCTGGTCATCATATAGCGGAAATGATTTTCAGCATCCTTGGCATCGACTGGGAATAAGAGATTTACCGGTGCGTTCGGAATAGAAAGGAGAGATGACATAAGCAGCGGCGATTGATGGCTGAAGCCATTGTGATCCTGGCGCCAACAAGTACTGGTGCTGAGGAGATTGACGGATGGATAAGCTTCACGCCACGTGACGTTTTTGGCTTGCTTCAAGAACTTGATGTGCTGAACGATTTGCGATGTGATGATATTGAAGAATGATTCGTAGCTTGTCATCATAGCAGGTTCACCGCTGAGAAGATGGCCAATCATAGCCGCAAAGAGAGTGTTTTCGGAAAGAAGTTCCACGATGCGACCGTCTTCAATTTCTTTCAAATCCCAAGGTTCTTGGCGAAGATTAGACCATGCGCGACCCGAAGCCTCATAAGTGGCATCGAGTTTATTGCTGGTGGTTTCATCTGGCGAGAAAAGATAGAACTTGGAATTGGTTTGCATCTCGTGTTTTAAGAGCTCACCAAAGGCTTTGGCCGTAGAACCAGTAGCTTGGCCCGGTATGAAATCGGATTGGAATCTAGCTTCTTCGAGACGTGCGTATGGATTCTCGAGCGCGTAGTTTTTCTCAGCTTCTTGAATGCGATCTGGTGTCATAGCGTAAATCCTTGCAATGTATTAAATAGCTCGCTGAAATTATAACTGCTGAGCCAGTTTTCGAGAGCCTCGAGTTCGGTTGGGTCGGTCTTTGCGTTTGGCAATGGAATTTGGTGAGCGTTCTGTGAGCCAGCAATTTTTTTGCCATTGATTTCTTCTGGACCGGAAGCGCCTTTTTCGGATTTGAGAATAATGAATGGATGTTCGTTCTTCTCAAAGGCAGCGTCAGCTTTTTCGAGAGCTGTACCAAATGATGTAATGAGAGCCTTGGTATCGCTTGGTTGTTCTAACATATCGTCTTTTGACTTTTTTGCTTCAACCCAGAGTGGAGTGAAGCCAAAGCCGCGAAGCATCTCGGCGAGCTCGTGTGATGATTTGCGTCCGGAAATAGTTGGGGCGGAGATTTTGTAGCCGTTGAGATGCAGGATTGGCAAGACTTTGCCGTTCTTGGAACCGGACAGGATTTTATTAAGATTGAGACTAGAAAGAGCGGTAGCGGTTTCGAGTTCACCATCGCCAATGAGGACGGCAGTAGTGCGTTCTGGATGACCGAGTGAATAGCCGTAGGCGGTAGCAAGTGCGTAACCGAGTTCACCACCTTCACAAAGAACACCTGGAGTGACTGGGCTAGAGTGAGATGGGAAGCCGTTTGGCCAGGAGAAATTGCGGCAAATATAGGCTATGCCGAGCTCGGTATGAGCAGCATTGTGATCTACACGGAAAAGGTCTTTGTCTATGAAAAGGTTGGCTTGGAGGGCCGGGAAACCATGACCTGGGCCCAAAACGAAATGGAAGTTTTTGTCCTTGATATAGTATTCGTGGAGGCAGGCGTAGGCAAGGTTGATGCCTGGGCAAGTGCCCCAGTGGCCGAGCAGTCTAGGTTTTATATCGTCGCTCGTGAGTTTGCGGCGCATCAAAAAGTTATCTTTCAGGAAAAGTTGAGCGACAGTCAAATAATTAGCTGCGCGAACACGTTTTTCGATTTTTTCGACATCGAGGAAACTGCCCATCCTTAGCATAAGCTAATTATATCATACTTTGCGCTTAAATTCATATGCGACATGGTGTTGATCGGACACCGAGTGCGCAGGCTCGAAATTCTTGAATTCTTCTAGGCTGGTAATGGTTTCTGGAAGTTTGTCATCAACATTGAGGAAGACCCAGAATGAGTCATGGTCTTTTAGAAATTCGTCGAGGCTATCAAAAACATTGTAGCGGATGTTACGAATTGGTTCGAGCGAGCCCCATTGATAATCAGACCAGCCTTCGTAGAAATAAACTGGGTGCTTGTCAGTGGAGTAAGCGACCGTGTCATAGAAATTCCAATCGTAAGGAACGAGAATTGGCTCGCCCTCAGCGGAGAGTTGCTCCATTGGCTCCATCGTGTATTTGACGAAACCATCTGGCGTGCGAGTAGTAACATGACTGATGCCACTAATTGCTATGCCAATAAGTAGAGCAGAAGCTATGAAAGCTGGAAGTTTGGCTTTGATTTTTTTAGTGATTTTGGCAGTTTTTGCGGCCTTATTTTCCCATGCCTTCGCAACGACTAGACCGAGGAAGAGCCAGAGGAAAATGGTGCTATAGGCAATATAGCGCTCAATGAAAACTGGTGCGAGCGGAGGGAGGCTGAGGATGAGGAGCATTAGTGGTGGGATGGCGACAATCATAGCGATGAGTGCTGGGAGATGAGACTTGAATTTCTGCCAATTTTTGACCGTGAAGTAACTAATGAATGCAGTAGCGAGTGCGATAGCCAAAGTGGTGCGTGGGCCCGTATCTTCTGATAGGCAATACACGAGCGCGCGAGTCACAGTATCCATAATGACCGTGGTGGTAGTTTCTGGAATCCAGAAGCCGCCTTGGACATCGCCAGACTGCTTCAAGACAATTGGAAGCCATGGCGCATACATAATAACGGCTCCGACATAAGTCAGAATGAGCGAAATCCTGAGAGATTTGTTTTTCCAAATGTTTTTGACGCCCTTGAAATGGTAAAGAATGAAGACGACGTGAGCGATCCAGGCGAGCGCGCAGAAATAGTGGGTATACATACCTGCCGCGAGCAAGATGGCGTAGACCACCCAGAGCCATTTGGCAGATTTTTTATTGTCAACACGAGCAATTGCGATGTCTAGAATATAGGTTGCAACCATAACTATGGCAAAGACCATGGTGTACATACGCATTTCTTGGCCATAGCGAACAAACATTGGAGAGAGTGCCATAAAGGCTGTGGCAATGGTGCTGGTTTTTAAGCTAAAATGGCGCTTGAGAAGCTGGAAGGCAAAGATAATGGCGATGAGGCCGAAGAAGATAGACATGAAACGCATAGCTGGAACGCCGGTGCCGAAAATTAGGCTCCAAATTTTGAGCGCGAAGTAGAAGAGCGGCGGGTGGACGTCCATGGCAGTCATACCGACGATTTCACCGTAAGAGCCACGCACGAGATAGTGTGAGAAGGCTTCATCAAACCAGATCGATGAATTGAGATTGAGGCAGCATAAAACAATGTAAATAATTCCGATAATTACCGGAAGAACGATGCTTAAAAAACGCTTCTTCATAAGAAGCATTATAGCACAAAAGTGGCTTACATTCACGGGGTATCCGGAACGTAAGCCAACTTTTGTAATATTACTTGTCGACAACTTCGCCTTCAACAGCGTCGTCTTTGTCGTCTGGTTTATCATCAGATTTGTCGTCAGACTTGGCGTCTTCGGACTGATTCTGATACATCTTAGCGCCGATTGGCATCAAGACATTGTTGAGAGCCGTGGTAGCGTCTTCAAGTTTTTCCTTGTCAGCGCTTTCATCTTTCAAGATTTCCTTGGCTTCTTCAACAGCCTTCTTGATAGTTTCCTTTTCGTCGTCGGTGATCTTATCGCCTAAGTCATTAGGAAGTTTTTCGGCCTGATAAATCGTATTTTCAAGGTGGTTGCGAGCATCGATAGCTTCGCGTTTCTTCTTATCTTCATCAGCGTGAAGATCAGCTTCTTTCTGAGCCTTTTCGATATCATCTTTGCTCATATTGCCAGAGTTCTGGATGGTGATAGATTGCTCTTTGCCAGTTCCCTTGTCCTTGGCAGTAACATTCAAGATACCGTTAGCATCGATATTGAAGGTAACTTCAATCTGAGGCACGCCACGAGGAGCTGGAGCGATACCGTCGAGGATGAAGCGACCAAGAGACTTGTTGTCTGCAGCCATTTCGCGTTCGCCTTGGAGAACGTGGACTTCAACCTGTGGCTGGTTATCAGCAGCGGTTGAGAAGACTTCGGACTTGGATGTTGGAATGGTAGTGTTGCGATCAATGAGTGGAGTACGAACGCCGCCCATAGTTTCGATACCGAGGGTAAGTGGAGTAACATCGAGGAGAAGAATATCCTTCACATCGCCCTGGAGAACACCGCCCTGAATTGCAGCACCGACGGCCACAACTTCGTCTGGGTTGACACCCTGCATTGGCTCTTTGCCGAAGATTTCTTTGACCTTTTCAACAACGGCTGGCATACGAGTCATACCACCAACCATCACGATTTCGTTGATATCCTTAGTGTCGAGCTTAGCATCCTTTAATGCCTTGCGGACTGGATCTTCGAGGCGATCAATAAGATCTTTGACGAGTTCTTCCATCTTAGCACGAGTCAAAGTATGCTCGAAATGTTTAGGGCCGTCAGCATCGGCGCTGAGGAATGGAAGGTTGATATCGGTAGAAGTTGCGCTAGAAAGTTCCTTCTTGGCTTTTTCAGCTTCGTCTTTGACACGCTGCATGGCAGCTGCGTCTTTCTTGATATCAATACCGGATTCTTTCTTAAACTCATCACACAAGTAATTTACGATGATGTTATCGAAATCTTCACCACCAAGGTGAGTATCACCGTTAGTGGACATAACTTCAAAGACACCGTCACCTAATTCAAGAATGGAAACATCGAATGTACCACCACCAAGGTCGAAGACCACGATTTTCTCGTCGGCGTTCTTTTCGAGACCGTAAGCGAGAGCGGCAGCGGTAGGCTCGTTAATAATACGCTTTACTTCGAGGCCAGCGATTTTACCGGCGTCTTTAGTAGCCTGGCGCTGTGAATCGTCGAAGTAAGCTGGGACGGTAATGATAGCTTCGGTGACTTTTTCGCCAAGGAAAGCTTCGGCATCGGCCTTGATTTTGCTAAGGACCATTGCGGAGATTTCTTCTGGAGTATATTCTTTGTCGTCCATCTCAACAGCAACACCATGTTTACCCTTAACGATTTTGTAAGGCATGATGTCGAGATCTTTTTTGACCTCTGGGTCATCGTACTTACGACCGATGAGACGCTTAATGCCGTAGATAGTATTCTTTGGGTTGGTCACACGCTGACGCTGAGCGACTTTACCAACAAGGCGTTCGCCTTTCTTTGTGACAGCAACAACGGATGGAGTGGTGCGGTCACCTTCTGTGTTTGTAATCACCTCTGGCTTGCCAGCAACCATGTAAGCGAAGGCGCTGTTAGTGGTGCCGAGGTCAATACCAATAATTTTGCTCATATTATGTTTCCTTTCTAGCACTCGTTAGCGTAGAGTGCTAAACTACCTCTATTGTATCAAATTAGCACTCGTATGTCAAGTCTGCCAATTAAAATTGTCAGACTTGTCCGGCAGTCGTCGGCGCAACAGAGAGCAAGCTCTCTTGCGCACTCCTATGCCGGTCAAAAGCGCTGGCATTCAGGGCAGATATGCGTGCCACGCCCTGCAACACGAATTTTCTTGATTTCGGTGCCGCAACACGGGCAAGGCTCGCCTTCTCGGCGGAAGACCTGAGCGAATTTTTCGAGATAATCACCACGTGTGCCATCGGCGCGGACATAAGTAGCCATTGTAGAGCCACCGGAGTTGATAGAGGCATCCATAACTTTGGCGATGTTTGCTAGGAGGTTTTTGATTTCTGGCTCGGTGAGTGAACCACTTAATCTTTCTGGGTGGATTTTCGTGGCAAAAAGCGCCTCGTCCGCGTAGATATTCCCTACGCCGGCAATGACGGACTGATCCAGAATTGTAGCCTTGATGCAGGAATTTTTATGGCGATTTAGATTTGTCGTAAATTGTTCTAACGGCATGTCCCAAGGCTCTGGTGCAAGTTTGGCGATAAACGGATCATCATCGATTTCGGAATTTGGAATTAGTTTCACAAAACCAAATTTGCGTTGATCATTGAAATATAAATGTGTACCATCGTTGAACTCGAAAATAACACGAGTCTGCTTGTTCGGAAGTTCGGCAACGAAATTTTCCGAAGGGTGGCCGCCGGCATAACTTTCCTCGCCGCGATAAATTAATTGGCCAGTCATACGCAAATGGATCATCATGGTGATACCGTTTGCAAGCTCAATGAGGAGCGCCTTGCCGCGACGGGTGATGCCGACGATTTTCTGGCCTTCCGTAAGTTCTACTGGACCAACAAAAGATTTCTCGCAGAGAATCTCTGTTTTTACGATAGTTTTTTCGACAATAAATTTAGATAACCCACGTTTGATTGTCTCTACTTCTGGTAACTCTGGCATGATACCTATATTTTACCACTATTTTCTCCTGCGGAAGATTTTGCGAATGAGTTTGATGATGTCTTTACGGAATTGATAAATGGCGAAAACTAATCCAACGACCGTTGCGCTCACCACTGCCGTGAGGGCAATGAAAGTTTTGGGGCTGTTTTCGATCTCGCCGAGCTCCGGAATGTCTAGACTGTGGCTAGCGCCGGTGTTATTTTTAACTTTTACGCAACGATTAGTATCTGGGTTTAACTCGTAGCCGTCTATACAAGTTTTAACTGTAATATATTCGCCAGTGACCGGATCGTAAGTGACTGTGGTGGTGGAAGTGGAGGATGTCGTAGTGGTGACGAGATTTTTACAACGATTGGTGGCAGGGTTTAGAAACTGGCCGGTGGGACAGGTCTTGATGGCGGCAGTTTTCGTAGAATTTTTGAGACAGCGATTGGTCTCCGAATTTAGGGTATAGCCATCCACGCAAGTTTTAACCGTGGTGGTCTCGCCGGTTTCCGGATTGAAAGTGACCGTGGTGATACTCGTGGTAGTTTTGGTGACAGTGACAAGCGTGCGGCAACGATTAGTTGCTTTGTTTAGAACCTTCCCTTCGGGACAAGTTTTTTCGGGTTTTTCAGCTGGGTTCGCCTGCGAGAGTTCTTCCTTTTCGGCTTCTTCGTCCTGCTTCTGAGATTCAAAATAAGCCGTGATAATATCGCGTAGTTCCGCATAAGTATCGTCTAAAATATTCGCGACTTTTTCCGTATCAACACCAGTGGAAGATGATGTGCTGGGAACAATTTCAAATGGTGCGAGGGCCAAACCGTCTGTAACGAAATGGCCATTTAAGACTGTGGCGGAATCGCTCATAGCCACAAGTTTATCCGTAGTCCAAGAATCGTAATCTTCTAGGTTTGCAATTTTGCGACAAGAATATTTGCTGGAACTTTCGCGGCTGAGATATTCTTCATCATCGCATTTGGCGTCTTCTGGAATTAATTTTTTACAAGTGCCAGAATCATACGCATAGCCCGCTTCGCATTTTTCAAATTTGGCATTGTTTGTCACACATTTGCCGGTGGCAAAACTAAAGATATATTTGGCGGAGTCTATAATGTCGCATTCAAATTCTTTGCACTTGCCGGTTTCGTCAGCTTTGAAACCATACGGACAGACAATTTTGTCGCACATATTTTTCTCCGCATTGTAGGCAAAGCCGGTTTTGCAAACTTTAATTTTGTTGCATTTGTGTGTGGTGGGGTTAATATAAGATCCCTCCTCACAACCCGTATAGAACTCTTTTGGCGCAACATCTTCTAGCTCAAATTCTGTCGATTCGTTTTGCAACGGAACTGCGCTACCTGCGCCAATGGCATCCTTGATGATTTCTCCCGGCGGGCGTTTCACTAGCCCCACCGAGCCAATGATTTGCCCAAAAATTAGCACTATTATATATAGTAATATCGCCCACCTTTTTACGATTTTGTTTCGCATGAGGCCTCCTTTTTTAAAACACAAAAAGCCCCAAGTAATTGGGGTTACATCTATGATATCGCACTTTTAGAAAGTGCGCAAGATTATTCGTAATCACTTGATGCGAGTGACTGATACCAGAGCATTAAGTCTTCTAGGATGCTTTCGTCGACAGCGCGGCCGTCTTTCATTGGCTCGCCGCTTGCAGCAAGAGCCTGAAGTTTTTCGAGTTCTGAAACGAAGAATTGTTCCTGAGATTTGAGGCGCTCGACACGATATTTTTCCCATTCGGCGAGGTCGGAATCCGAAAGCGCAGAGCGGAAATTGCGAGCGAGGTAACGTGGGTAAATTTCTTTGAGGCGTTTGTCGGAAAAATTTGGGGTGCAGTTAGCAAAATCACTGGCTTTGGTTTTTTCGTGAACCTTTATCGATTCTGCACGATCTGCATCACCAGTAAATCCTTCATAAAGTGCACCCTCGGCATATTTTTCAGTGAGACCTTTGAACCGTTCCTCGCGTTTGGCATTTGCTTCTCTGAGATGCTTAATGAACTCTGGATGCGACTTCAAAATCTCAAGATTTTTTTCGATTTGCTCCTTGGTAAGGCCAATTTTCTGCCAGCCGGTAGAACCCTTCGGACATGGATTGACCGGGTCGGTTGAATCTTCTTCTGACTCCGCATCAAGCACACCAAGTGGCGAAACGGCTGGGCAACGATTGAACGCAAGTTCCTTTACATACGGGCTCCAGCGCCAAGCGGTTTCATATTCGTTGCCATCATTATCGACGCGAGTTTCTGGCTCAAAATTTTTCTCGGCTTCAAGTAGCTCTTCGAGATTGTAGCGCAAGTCAAAAACGAGAACATTGCCGTTGCGGCCCTCAGTAAGTGGGTAGGCGACGGTGGTATGCATATTGCTACTAGGATAACGGCCGGAAGCGTAGACAAATGGCCTGGGACTCGCGAGATTCACCACGGATTTGACGGCGCTCTTATCGCGCATTTTGAAAAGATATTCGTAAAGTTTTGGCTGTTTTTCGGAAATTAATTTGGTTACGGAAATGAGGGCCTCAACATCAGAAAGTGCGTCGTGGGCATGCTCGTGAGCGATGCCGTTTTCTTTTGTGAGAAGCTCAAGACGATTGGTAGGGGTGCCTTTAGCGGAAACCGGCCAAGTAATTCCCTCTGGTCTCAAAGCCCTAGTGAGACGAACGACGTCAAGTAGATCCCAGCGGCTGCGGCCGTCGCGCCATTGCCATTCGTATGGATCATAGAAATTGCGCCAGAAAGTATAGCGCATAAATTCATCATCAAAACGGACTGAATTATAGCCGACGGCGATAGTGCCTGGAGTAAAGAGTTCATCCATCACGAAACGACAAAATTCAGCTTCCGTGAGACCATCTAACTGGGTAGATTGCGGGGTGATTTTGGTGACCATAATGGCACCTGGGCTAGGAAGCGTGTCGTCGGTAAGCTTCACAAGGATATTAATAGGGTCGCCAATAGGGTGAAAATCGAGCGAAGTGCGCTGGCCAGCAAACTGCATAATACGGTCGCTTTTAGGGGAGAGACCGGAAGTTTCGAGGTCGTAGAAAAAGAAAGTTGTATCTGGAATATCGTCGAAATAGTATTTATCTGGGTCCATAATTAGATTATAACACATAACAGGGGTGGCACAGGGGTGAAAAAAGCATAAAAACTATTGACTTTTTAGGGGTTTTGTGGTATAATGGAAGTAATGTGAGGTAATACCGCCTCACAGGGAGTATTTATTATCATATAGGGGGTAGAAAAATATGGTAAAAATAAGTTCTTTCGCAATTCAATTTAACTGGTGGTTCTTGTTTGCAGCAAGTTTCATCCTGCAGGCATTTATCGTCTGCGCAGTAAGCGTTCTGAAGATTCGGCCGCGTAACGTTGGTTGGAATCGTAGCGTCTTGGACAACCAAAACAAGATGCAAAACCCGTTTGTGATTTACCACAGAATCGGTGCAACGGCAAAATCGATTATCGTAACACAGATTGCTACGATATCAGTGATGGCGTTTATCGAGAGCAAACATGGGTTCATGCAGCTCGTTTACAACACGGCCATTGACATGGATTGGAGAGTTAGAATTTTAATCGTTGCGTTGTCAATTGCGTCGATTTACATCACACTTTGGAAGGAGTTCAAACTCGGCAAAGCTTCCCAGTCTGATGAAGATAACGAGATTGACCTGGACGAGGTGTCGATGACAAAACTCTTCACGTTCGTGATTATTCCCATCATGATTTTCATGGCGGTAATCCAGCCGGACGAAACGACAACTTGTTCACTGCTCATCGCATTACTGCTCGCTGGAATAATTTTCAGCAACCACGTGTTTGCACTGATGGCATTCTTGTTCCAACCTATCTGGTATGTGTTTATGTTCATGATTGATGTTCCTATCTTGATTGAAACATGCATACACAGAAAAATTGTGAAGGCAAGACAACAGGCAGCAAAACGCAAAGCTCGTCGTGAAGAATTCGCAAGGCGCAAAGCTGAGCGTGAACTCGCAGCACAACTCGAGCAGGAAGCTGAAGATCAAAGAGCTCTGGAAATCGTACGCATCGCAAGCGAAGAAGCTATGGATGAAGAAGAGCTCGGATGTGAAGTAATTCCGTTCGACGCAGACGCAATCGAAAAAAGGCGTAAGCTGATTCAGGATTTCAAGGATAGCCACGCTCGTGACGACTCCGCTTATTTCCGTCAGGATGATACCGATTATACGGCAAAGCGTATAGACCTCATCGACGAAGATGGCAATCCGAAAGGAACAGCTTCAACAGGCACCGACCAGAACTAAAAAATCCCCTCGCAGTTTCATTGCGAGGGGCATTTTTATGTCTAATTAATTACTGCTTTGGCTGTAGTAATACATCATTGCAGTGTATTGGTATTCAGAATAAAGCTCGTTGTATTCGGTGACTTTTTTCTTGTAATCTTCGTCTGTGTCGATGGCGTAGACGATGTATTTGAGCGGTGAATTCTCTGCGTTACAAACGGTGGAATTTTCACCATAGGCGAGTTCGCCTGGGATTTCGAGTTTGCGGATACCACCGGCCTTCATACCGACGATACCATCACGCCAACCTTGAATGGTGGAGTTGGACTCAGCTTTGTAAGTGCCAATGAATGGGCGCTTCAAAGCAGATGGTTTTTCCCAGTTGTCAAATGAAGAATCGAAAACTGATTCGTCTGCACACCAACCGATGTAGTAAACAGAATAAACTTCGTCTTCTTTAATTTCGGCGCCAGTACCTTTTACGAGATCCTCTTTTTTGAGGCCAGCATTATTGGCGGTAGTGGCGTTGAATGACTTGACCTGAGAACGGTATTTGGAAAGAGTGTTGTAAAACTTTTTGGAATACTTTTCGTCGCTAGAAGCAAGTTCTTCATCCATAGCGGTGAGTTTTTCTTCGTATTCAGCGAGAGTGGCTTCGGCGTCTTGTTCTTTTTTATTAGAATTGTTGCCGTTTAGGACGATTAAGGCATAGACTGCAATAGTCGAGATAAGCATAAGACCGGCGATGATACCAATCATCACGCGCTGTTTTGTGGACGTTTTTAGTTCAGATTCGTTCATAATTTCCTTCTCCCACCACCGTTATTTAATACTTTCTACTTTGCTCATTATATCAGAAATCTCCTCTGATGTCATGGTCTTCTTCGTGTTTGCAAAGGTGAGACGGAAGCTTAAATTGGCTTTTTTAAGATTCGTTTCAGCTTTGTAGACCGAGACTGGCTCAAGACTATAAACAAGGTCTGGGGCCTCTTCGAGGATGCCTTTGATGGCGCATTCGATATCGTAATATGGTTTTTCGGTTTCGATAGTAACATCGCGGGTAGTGGATGGGAATTTGCTGAAATTAAGTGAAATTTTATCTGAACGATTGGCTCTCGTGAGCGAGTCGAGGCTGATTTCGAAAACGGAAACGGTATCTTCGAGTTTGAACTTCTTAGCAACGGAACGCTTGATTTCACCAATGTAGCCGAGCGGAACAACTTGCATATTGTCTTCGGTGCGGATGAAGACTGCCACATAACGAGAATCTTCGAGATAAGCAGGCTTCTGGAAGCCTTTGACATCCTTGATGACATTGTTATCGCCAGCGTGATCATACGAAATGAAGAGTTGCTTGATATGAAGAGCCTCGACGAGGTTTTTGAAGTAGGCCATAGCTTGGTAGAAATCGCCGGTCGTGACAAGTGCGAGGCGGTTTTCGATGGCTGGCGTGCCATGGCTATCGGCGCCTTCTGGTGTCAAAATGTTTTCGAGGCCGAGAGATTTTTGGCTGGTCTGGTTCATCTCGTAGAGGGTGAAATCGCTGAAGCCAGCCTTCAAATTGTCGTGGACTTTTTCAAGAAGTGATGGCGTGATGCTCTGGCGGAAGACCTGAAGTTCTGGCGAAATGGAGTTAACGATTTCGTAGGAATCTTCAACGTCTTCGCCGGCTTTTTCCTGAAGAGCCTTGGAAACGAATGAATAAGTTAGAGTTTCGTGAGCATTAAGTTCATCGCTAAGGACACCGCGAATTTCGCGTTTCAAATCGAAGAGCTGGTTACGTTCGGCACCAATCATTGGCTTCAATGGAAGGGTCGGAGTGATATTGTCGTAACCATTCAAGCGACCAACTTCCTCGATGATGTCTTCCTTGATATGAATATCGGTGCGCCAAAGTGGAGCGGTGACGGTGAATTCGCCATCGACAGTGAAGCCGACATTTTCGAGCGTAGACTTCACGACACTAGCAGAATAATCAGAGCCGAGAAGTGAATTAATATCGTCTAGGCTGAGTGTGATTTTTTCAGGCTTAGTATTGAAACCTGGAGCATCGTCTTCGTATGAGCTAACTTCGCCATGAAGTTTTTCGATACAGTATGCGAGAGCTGGGCGAGTGCCAACAGCAGGCTGACCTTTAGTGAAACGAGTAATAGCTTCGGAGAAGATGCCGTGAGCCATTTGAGTTTTGCGCTCGTTATAAAGACTGAATGTAGCGGATTCCAAAATCACACGATGGGTATCGGCATCGATTTCGGTAGATTCACCACCCATAGCGCCGGCGAGGGCGACTGGAATGTTGTTGGATGTGATAATGATATCATCGTGATTCAAATCGATGGTTTTGCCATCAAGAAGTTTCAAGGTTTCTTTGTCTTCGGCAAGGCGGACACCAATTTTTGGATTCTTGCCACCGCCCACGGCGACGAATTTATCGTAGTCGAAAGCATGAAGTGGTTGGCCAGTCATAAGCATGACAATATTGGTGGCGTCGACGATTTTTGAAATGGCGCGCATACCGGATTTAGCAAGGAAGATGGCATCGGCTGTGAGATATTTCTCAGCTTCGAGTGCATCTTTCGTTTCAAAAATAGCAGCGGTGTAGCGGGCGCAAAGTTCGGAATCTGCGATTTCAATGCTGAAGTCGTTGGAAGATTTTTCGAGTGATTTTAACTTGGCATCGAGTTCACTTGAAAAGATTTCTGGCTCCTCAAATTTGATGCCGAGAATACCAGCGACTTCGCGAGCAAAGCCAATGAGACCGAAGGTATCTGGACGATGAGTCAAAGACTTGTTTTCAATATCGAGAATAACATCGTCGAGGTCGAAAACTTCCTTAAGTGGTGTGCCTGGAGCGATATTCAACTTCGGATCAATCTCGGCAATCTTGGAGTGCTCGGTGTCGAAACCAAGTTCATCTGGACCAGCAAGCATACCATAGGAATCATAGCCACGAAGTGGGCGCATAGTGATTTCAAAATGTTCGTCATCCCAAGTGGATGGAACGATGGCGCCTGGTGCAATCCAAACTGCAAACATACCGGCGTGGACATTAGGTGCGCCGCACACGACTTGAACCGGCTCTGATTTACCAGCGTCGATCTGGCAAAGATGAAGGTGTGTGCCTTCGATATCTTCAGCAGAAATAACTTTTACAACGAAAATGTTTTCGTAACGCTCGGACCAGTCGATAGTTCCCTCGACTTCGACTAGGCGAGAGCCGATAAGTTTGACAAGCTCGTCGGTAGTGATGTCGGCTGGAATTTGAACGAGTTTTTTGATTTCATTTAACGATACTAACATTAGAATTCCTCCAAGAATTTAAGGTTGCCGGATTCGAAATGGCGAACATCAGTGAGGCCATATTTCATCATAGCGAGGCGATCGATACCGCCGCCCCAAGCGAAGCCTTTGTATTCGTCTGGATTGATGCCAGCGGCTTTCAAGACATTTGGATGAATCATACCACAGCCGAGAAGCTCGAGCCAACCATCACCCTTACCACCGAGTGATTTTGGTTTTTCGATAAGAAGTTCAAAGCTCGGCTCGGTGAATGGGAAATAACCTGGCTGAGTTTTGATGCGGAGATCTTGGCCGTAATAAGTGCTGAAGAAATGTTTGAAGATGCCCAAGAGATTTCCCATAGTAGCATCCTTGGAAACATAGATACCCTCACACTGATAGAAAGTGTGTTCGTGGGTAGCGTCGACATCCTCATTGCGGAAAACGCGGCCTGGAACAACGACAGCGATAGGGAGACCTTTTTCGAGATTTTCTTTGTATTTGACGAGTGCACGGTTTTGCATGGTTGAAGTATGAGCAGGCGGGATAAAACCTTCTTTGGTGCGGAAGGTATCGTAGCCATCACGAGCTGGGTGGCCTTTGTGGAAATTGAGAGAGTCGAACATATGGAACTCATCATCGAGCTGGCGTGGTTCGAGGACAGCAAAGCCCATAGACTGGTAAATATCAACAACGCGGTCGAGTTCGGTCATGAGCGGATGCTTGGAACCCTTCTTGAAAGTTGGGATTGGGCTGTTTGGCGCAGCCGGTGCGGAAAGGTCGAGCGGTTCGAGATTATCGGACTCACTAGCAGCTTCCGCCTCTTCGATTTTCTTTAAAATTGCCTGCTTTTTCTTGTTCATTTCAACGCCAAAATTTTTGCGCTCCTCAGGCGGGAGAGTTTTGATTTTCGCATACTCGGCGTTGAGAGCTTTAAGCTCCTTCTTCAACTCTTCTAACATATCTGTTATTATAACACACTTTCCCTGATACGAAAAGTTAAGAGTTGTGCTATAATATTATCTAATTACGCTAAAAAATAATATGGCAAAAAAGAAATATTTAAAGTGTGCAAAGTGTGAATTTGAGAATCGCGTGACGGCGAATTATTGTTATAAATGCGGTAAAAAATTTACCAAGAAAGAAAAGGAAGAGGCCTACGAAGGAACTCTGACTGGAAAAATCGATACGGCGGACACATTTCTTAATAAACTGGATATCCGCAACCATATTTTGTTTAAAATTGCGACGGTTTTAGTAATTCTGGCAAGTGGATTTTGGTATGCCATAGCGTATGGTTTGAAATTTAGAATTCTTGAAAGCAATATTTATTCGATTCAGTATTATGAACCAGCGCAGGAATATTATCTGCTGACAGATGAGGATGCGATTGATGTGGGGCTTTATATTCCGGGGCGCGAGCAGTCTGTTAAAGTTGCGCTTGTTAATCAAAACAATGAGTTGATTTCGGAAAAAGAAATCAGCAGCGAGGATAGTGTTAGGCTAAATAGTAATATTGAAGGACATTATTATATTTTGACGCATGGCGACGAGCAACTCAAAGTGATTGTGGCGAGGGAGGCAAAAGATGGACAATAAAACTGAAGTGGTTTATTGCACATATTGCGGCGCGGAAAATGATGCGAGCCGCAAAACTTGCAAAGAATGCGGAAAAGAAATGCTCGGCAAGGATCACCTCGTGCGCAATTTTGCCAAGAAAAAGGCGTTAGACAAAGCGAGCGATAATTTACTTAGCCATATTTTCGATTTTCTTAGAAACCACTTGTATGGAACTTTGTTGTCATTTTCCGTTGTGGTGACTGGCGCAACGATTTTGGCGGTGAACAATGCAGAAGCGGCGAAGGTTGTGAAAGAAAGACCGCAGGTGGTTTACGCAGAAACCGTAGCAGAAACTGATGAGCCAGATAAAGCTGTTGAATCAGTAGAAAAACCAGAAGAAAAGGAAGATGAACCTGAGGCTGCTACCGATGAGCCATCGATAGATTCAGAACCAAGTCAGGCTCCCGCATCGACTCCGTCCCAAACGCCAACTCCTACGCCTACGCCAACACCAACTCCAGAACCGACAATCTCGATTCGCGCTGGCGACCAGCCAACTGGATATTACTATGTGGCATCAACCGTGCGAAACTATCCGTCCCAGCCTTTGGCTTGGAAGCAAGATGGTTTCCATTATGTTTACAACGACAAGAGTGTCTGTGATGCACAAGAATCGGCGGCTTGGGCGACGAATAGCACTAAGTATGATATTGTGACTGGATTAATTACCACATGTGCTTGCGTGGAAGTGATTAAAGACCAGGCGGCGACAACTTCGTATTGGGCTCTGACATTCCAGGATGATTCGGGCAATTTCTATAGGGTAGATTAAACAAAAAATGGAGCCGTTGACTGGGGTCGAACCAGCGACCTGCTCGTTACGAATGAGCTGCTCTGCCAACTGAGCTACAACGGCATACCAGATATAGTATAACAAAAAACTTGCCCTCGGGCAAGATTCTCTGTGGCGGATCCGACGAGACTCGAACTCGCGACCTCTGCCGTGACAGGGCAGCGCTCTAACCAACTGAGCTACGAATCCACTCTTTACATTATAACCGATATAAACTGATTTGTAAAGAGCCCATTTTCCACCCCTGTTCCTTCCCTGTAAAAATAAGCATAAAAAGTATTGACTTTTTGGGCAAAGTGTGCTATAATATAAGCATAAGCACCTTACAAATAATCTAGCAGTCAAGGGGGTACGCGTATGTGTATGACAGCAAAACAACCAATTAAGCTTAGTAAATATTCTTTATCAGAGGTCTACGCAAAAGCGCTCAGAACTTATCTGAGTATTTGCGCCGATTACGAAAGGCTCACAAGCCTCAATCCGACGGATGAGGAGCGGGCTATCGTGATGAAGGAGAAATCGTTATCTGAACTGATATTGATCTTATCTTGCCCTAGTGGTTCGAACACCGAATTTGCACGGTGGACAAACGATATCAGGCCTTGCCTGCTTGGGAAGATAGAAGATAGCGCAAAGACGGCTGAATTTCGGGAGTTCTTCCGCAGGAAGATTGAAGATATGTGGGCGAAACACGAACACTACACAATCCTGGAGATCTATAATGCCTACAAGCGCGAGCGCAAATCAGAAATCGAACTCGACGACGAGCTTGAGAAACTCATTAAAGAATTAAACTTAGCATAATTACAATTGAATATTCGGCTTTTAGCCAAATCACCCCAGCTTGGGGCGATTATTTTTTGCGTTTTTTGGGCGTTGGTTTTTTGGCGGTCGATTTTTTCGTAGATTTTTTGCGAGCTTTTAAGCGCTTCTGTTCCTTCAACATACGTTGTTCTTTGCGATAACGATACACACCGGCAAGGCCGCCGAGAAGATCTACGGCATTGAGCAAAAGACCGACATAGGCGTGTTCGAAAATATCATAAATGATGCCGGAAATACCCGTGAAGATGAGTGCGCCTTTGATCTTATGGACTTTGCTTTGACAGATGGCAGCGGAATAAATAAGGACGTTGAGGACCGGCAGGACATCGTAAAAATGATGGACGAACGGAATGTTGGAAACGACTAGGACTGTAGCGAAAATAAGGAAGATGCCAAATGGAACTTTGTTTTTATAACGGCTAAAAACGACGTTGCGGAGGATGGCAATGACACAACAAATAATACCCGTGTAGGCGCCGAGCAAAAGGTATTGCAAGACGCAAAGAGCGTTGGATAGTGCGTTGCAAACTAGGATGTATTTGCGATCTTTTTGGAAGGCGTGGACGATGGCGAGTAGAACGACGAAGCCACCTACGATTTGAGCTAGGATGAACGCGGTTTCGCTAGACAAAAATGACCCACTCATTATTTTTGCTCTGCTGGATTCTGCTCCAATTCTGTGTTAGTTTCTTCGACTTCGATTTTTTCTTCGACTTTATTGTCGTTGCGGAGGGCTTGAACGCGGGTATCAAATTCCTTGAACGGAACTTGGATGGAAGTGTAACTAACTTCGGTATCGGTCTTGTTGCCGAGAGTCACGAAATAATAGCCGGAACCAGAGTTGGATGTGAAACGACCGGAAGTTTTGCCCGGCTCGAGAGTCCTGGCCACAGTGGCGCGGCCGCCATCGATGTTCATAGCATCCACGAGACCACCCGTCTCCTCGAAGAGAACCTGGGAGCCCATTTCTTTGGCAATATCACTCAAAGTTTTGCCAGAAGCAATGCGTTTTTCAACATCTACGGCAGTTGCTAGGGCAACGGAATCGATAACTTCGGAAACTTTCTGCTTGGCAAGAGCTAGGTAAACCATACGACGATATTCGCTCATAGAAAGGCCAAAGTTTTCCTGCAAGATGCGGCGGAATGTTTCTTCGGAGCGTTCAACACCACCAGCTTTACGGTGATTATTGATAGCATCGGTAATCTCGTTATCGGAGATAGTGATATGTAATTCCCTCATGAGCTTCAAGGCATAGGTATAATCTTCAGCCTCGGTTAAGGCTTGGCGTTTGTAGAAGGCGCGCATTGCGTCCATATCGGCGCTAGACGAAAGCAAATCTTCCTGCTGTTCGAGCGGAGTCATGGTAGAGCGATAAATCATCAGATAGTCTGAATAGCGAACTGGTTCACCATCAATGGTAGCGACACGAACTGGGAGGACTTGCGTAACGCGATAGATGATATCGCTAGTATCTTGGGCTTTATAAAGTAAAACATAGCCGAGAGCACCAAGCGACACCAAAGCCAGAACGACAACAATTAAAGTCCAAATAACCACGCGGTGCTTGGCAAACTGCATCGGGTATTTATATTTACGGCCGTTGGAAAGGACTTCCTCACGGCGTTCTTCAACTTTTTGGCGTTCAGTTTTACGCTGCTCTTTTTTCTTCAAAATAGCCATTTATAATATTATATCATGAGTTGGCGTTACGGATAGTCTCTTGGATGAGATCATTGATTCTTTCAGGATTTTTGACTTGTGAAATCACAAGATCGCCGACTGAAGTTTGGATAAGGACTGTGCCGTAGTGAGAAATACCGGCGAAGAACCCAGGAATTTCATACGAAGTGTTTTGGATTTTGTCGATGCCAAGGTCCACAACGGATTTCTTGAAAAAGCCTTTTTGAGAAATTTGGCGAATACGCTCGTTGGTAACGATAAAAATTGAAAAATACCAAAGCATGGTGGCATACATAAAGCCGATAAAGCCGACCACGAAGGCGATAACAAAAATCCAAAACATAGCGCTGTGGCCACGCCAAATTAACATCGGGCCAACGCCAATGAGGGTGCAAATAATCCAAAAGATAATTCCCTTTTTGGCTGTACTGAAATGTCTTCTAAAAATAAATTGGACTTCTTCGTCTTCGTGTTGTCCGTCAAATGTTAAGCTCATGGTTATATTATATCAAAAATGGCAGTCCCATTGATATTTTTCGAGGTCGACTTTGTCGTTTACTACTTCGACGCCTTCAACTTCAAGACGGATTTTTTGTTCTTCACTACCGCCAAAACCGAACTCACAGGCAAGTTCGCCCTTGCTATTCACAACGCGATGGCATGGCACAATTCCCTCGTAAGGATTTCTGTGGAGTGCGTTGCCGACCGCACGCGAAGCGTTGGGCTTACCAATCAAAAAAGCAAGTTGGCCATAGGTCGCAACTTTGCCTTTTGGAATCTTCTTTGTAATTTCGTAGACTTGATCTGAAAATGTCATAATGGTGCGAGTAGAGGGAGTCGGACCCTCGTCTCATCCTTGGGAAGGATACATAATAGCCGTTATACGATACTCGCAAATAAAATAACTGGTAGCCCGGGCGGGAGTCGAACCCACAACCTCTTCCTTAGGACGGAATCGCTCTATCCATTGAGCTACCGAGCCACAATGGGGGCCGAGGCCCCCGTAATATTATTTCTTAAAGGTCGCCCTTGTGTACTTTTCGTTCAAATCTTCGTAATCGTAAAGTTCAGCTTCGGTGAACCAAAGTGAAACTTCCTGGACGGCCTCTTCCGGAGAACCAGAAGCGTGAACGAGGTTAGGCACACCGACACCCTTGGAATCAGAGTAGCCGAAGCTCATGTGAGCGAAATCGCCACGAATAGTACCCATATCAGCAGCTTTTGGCTCAGTTGGGCCAACAATTTTGCGGACAAGCGGCACAGCCTCAATACCTTCGAGACAAATTGCGATAACTGGACCGGTCATCATGTAGTCAAGGTTATATTTGAAAGTCTGTTCACCACGACGAGTGATGAGCTGGCCAATGTCTTCGTAATGCTTTTTGTATAGATCTTGGTCTGGGCTAACCATCTTCATACCGACGATTTTGAGACCAACGCGCTCAAAGCGTTGCAAAATCTCACCGACGATACCGCGCTGGACAGCGTCAGGTTTACATACAACAAGTGTACGCTGAATAAAATCTTCTTCTTTTGCCATTTTTTCTCCTTTGGGATATTATACCATAAAATCATAGACAAACCCCGAATTTGTGCTATATTAAAGGTATTATGATTACGAAAGCTATTATCCCAGTTGCGGGTTGGGGAACAAGGCGTTTGCCGATTACAAAAGTTATCGAGAAATCCATGCTTCCAGTCGGGAATCGCCCACTTGTAGACTATTCGGTCCAAGAACTTATTAAGGCAGGCGTTAAAGATATTTATATGGTAATTTCGGATGTTGAACCGTGCCAAGTAAAGGCATTTTATTCCGAAAACAAGGCTTTGAACGATTACTTGGTTGATCGCGGAAAGGCCGACAGACTAGAGCTTGCAAAAACCTTGCCAAAAGATGTAAATATTCACTACACCAAGCAGGACCCATCTGGCAAATACGGAACGGCTGTGCCTGTAGCAATGGTGGTCGAAGAATTTAATATTGATGAACCAGTTTTCGTATTCATGGGCGACGACTTCGTTTGGAATCCTGATGGTAAATCGGCAGCTGAATCATTACTCGAAGCTTATGATGGCCATTCGGCACTACTTGGCGTAGAAGTCACTGATGAAGAAATGACTAAATATTCTGCAATCACGATTGAAGATGGGCGTATGACGAGCTTGGTTGAAAAACCTGAGCTTGGAACTGCCCCATCAAATCTAGCAAATGTTTCGAAATACATTATGGAGCCAGAGCTCCTCAAAAAAGTCGTGAAGTATGTCCACGATAATGATTTCGGTCCAAAAGATCAGGAATATATGATTACTGACCCAATTGATGAATTTGTAAAAGAAGGGGGCATTTTCCGAGTAGCACCAACCAACGGCGAATATCTCGATGGTGGTTCTGTCGAAGGATGGATTCACGCAAATAATGTAGTAGCTGGAAATAAATAAAAAATAACCCCTTCGGGGGTTATTTTTTATTTGCTTTTCTTACCTGAAGCTTTTGCGATTTTTGCAAGAGCGGCTTTACGACGAGAAGCTGTGTTTTTCTTCATAAGATCTTTCTTGACAGCCTTGTCGTATTCAGACTGAACCTTGCTAAGATTCTTAGCAGTAGGTTTCTCCTTGAAAGCTTTGAGCGCAGCCTTGATGTCCTTCTTGATGCGAACATTGTTCTCTGTGCGCTTTTCTGCCTGACGAGCAGCTTTCTTTGCGGATTTAATAATCGGCATTATTTTCCTTCTTTTATTAAAACATTAAAAATTACTGGTCTCATTATACCTTAGAGGTGATAAACTGTCAAGGTCTCATTAAGCAACGCCAAGGATGCCGCGAAGAGCGTAGCCGGTGTCTTCGTGAGAGCGAACGGTGATAGTATCGATTCCCATCTCAACAACTGGATAATCGTTTCCGCCTGGCTGAGTCATATCGCCAAAATAGAGAATTTCATCTTTAGTGACTTTGAGCTCTTCTAAGAGATGATTCATACCAAAGGCTTTGTTCATGCCTGGAGTGAAGGCGTTAATGGAAGTAGTACCGCCAATCTCGTAATCAAATTCTGGAGTCTTGGCCTTGGCGATTTTGACGATTTCTTCGCGCTTTTTGCAGTCTGAATCCCATGCGTATTTGGCTTTGGTACCAGCCTTCTGACCGAGTGCAGAGAAAGTAACTTGCGAGAGGCGATTCTCGATGATTTCATCGCCTTCCATAAGTTTGTCTTCTTCCCAATAGCCTAATTCCCTAGCGGCAGATTCGAGGGCTTCGGTAATCTTCTTAACATCATCATCGGTGAGTGGGAAATTGTAAACCTGTGTCCAATTGGATTTGTCGTAAGTATCGCCCTTGGATTCGTATTTATAATACTGTGTCCCCTGTGCTACAAACAAATGAAGATGCTCGATTTGAGCTGGAGTAGTGCCAGCCGCAAGAAGTGGGTCAACAATCTGAATGAGGAATTGGTCGAACTTTTGGCCGGAAATTGGTGCGATTTCAAAATGGTCGAGACAATTCTTGAGGAGTTCGGCAATTTCTGGCGGAATTGGAGTTTTCGCAATGTTTAAAGTTTGATCTATATCGAATGATAATACCTTTTTCATAATACTCTTATTGTATCACGAAATAGGCTAGTTTTCTGGGTCGAGATATTTCTGAAGGTCGTAGAAAGTGCCGTCGTTTTTGACTGCTATAGTAGTAGCCCAGGAGTTCTCATCCTTAGCATCGTGGACGGGTACGACGTCAACCATTACGACGTCTTTAAGGTCGGTGGCGTGAGGCTCAACTTTGCCTTTATCCAAGATTTCTTCCATACGCTGATAAGCGAGTGTGCCATCTGCGTAGACAATGACAAGGCCTTCCTGGCCGGCGGATTGGCCAACGATGCCAATGATAATTTGGCGGACACGCTTATTGGTGGTGAATTTATAATCCTTCGTTTGACCTTTGAGGCCGTAGATTTTGTAGGCGGCTTCATCAACTGAAAGGACAAAGTCGCGAGTTGATGGGTCCGATGCATCTACTCGTGTAATTTTAAGATAGTCCGAAACTGGAACGTTATTAACTTTGAATGATCTGCGCATGCCCCAGTTTGGTTCAGAATAAACGCGGTCGCTATCTTCAAAATTCTTGAATTCATAGACTACCGAGACGGTATCTTTTGGCTTTTCAGTCGTAGTAGCAGGTGTAGCTTCTGGAGCTGGACGAGTCAAAGCAAAAATAACCGAAGCTACTAATAATATGCCGAGCAAAATAGTGAGCCAAAGCGGCGATCTGAGACCGACGAGTCTAGAAAAAGTCTCTTTTGACTGCCTTTTTGGCTTTGGAGCTTTTTCAATCTTTTTGGTATCGCCAAGCGGAGCAAAAGTAGGCTCCACAGAGGCAGTATCTAGACTCTTGAAAGCAGGTGTAGCTTTTGGCTTTTTTGACACTGGTCTAACCATTCCCATTGATTTTGGAGTTGGTTCTGGTGGAAGTTGTCCTGTTTTGCTGAGGTGTGATTGTCTGTAGGCTTCATGATTAAGCTGGGCACGCTCCTCAGGTGTGAGCTTAGTGCCAGTAGACTGCTTCTTTGGGCGAGTCGGGTGAGGTTTGGTCGGAGCTTCCAACTGACTAAACGAACGAACTTTAATGCGACCAGCTTTAATCTGGCTGGCGGAAAGCTCTGTCTTAGACTTAGTGTCTTTAGGGGATGGGGTCGGAGTTTCTGATTTAATAGTAGCCTTGGCGGTGGCTTTGTTGGTCTGAACTTTGACCTTAGCTCCCGGGCCACGATGTTTCTTAGATTCAATCGCAATCTTGGAGGAAGCCTTTTCAGGCGTCAAATCAGCTACGTCTTTAGTTTTTACTGACGTAGAATTATCAACAGAATCAGATTTGGCGTCGGCCATTATACCTCCTTATGCTTATACAATTATAGCATAAGTTAGACGGTAAATAAAACGTAGATCAAGATTCCAAGTGAAACAATCACGCGATAAATACCAAATGCTTGAAGTGAATTTTTCTTCTTGAGATATTTCATCACGATAGTAAGTGCGATGAGACCAGAGGCAAACGCAACGATGTTGGAAAGAGCTAACATGCCGAGATTATCCATAATGTATGCGCGAGATGAGCTCGAGATGAGTGATTTGCCACAGACTGCGAGCATGATTGGGATGGATGCGAGGAAGGAATAGTCTGCAGATGATTTTGAATCCATGCCGGTGATACGGCCGGCGATGATAGTAGATCCAGAACGGGAAACGCCTGGGATTAACGCAAAGGTCTGTGCAAGACCGATTGCAAAGGCGCGTGGGTGTGTGAGCTCTTCTTCTGATTTAATCTTAGAAAGATGTGGGAGCTTGTCGACAAGAATCATCAAAATACCCACAAGCCCCATAGCTGTGCCGATGACGGCTAAGCTAGAAAAGAATGGGGCGGATTCAATGAAATCACTGAGGAGTAGGCCAATGAGTCCGGCTGGGACTGAGGTGAGGACGAGGTTAATGGCCATACGCCAGTTGTGATTAATAAAAATGTCTTTAATGATTTTCCAAATGCGTTTGCGATAGAAAATAAGCAGTGCGAGAAGTGTGCCGAAGTTGATTAATTCGAGGAAGAAGTGAAAATCATCGGCGCGAGCGCCACCCGCTAGAATGCTTTGTGCTACTTCGAGATGTCCAGATGAGCTCACCGGAATGAACTCTGTGAGGCCCTGAACGAGGCCTAAAGTAATAGATTCAAATGGATTCATAGAACTATTTTATCATAGTTCAAGCACTTTGAAATGCTTTACAAAATATATCATGTGGTGATATAATTAGCGTGGGAGAAATTATGGATTTTCAAACTGAAATAGGCAAAGCTATTGCGCATTTGAGGCGTGAAAAAGGCATGACTCAAGCAGAGCTAGCCGAGAAGATCGGGACTTCACAGAGTGCGGTGAATAGCATCGAAAAGGGTGACAGAAATCTCTCACTAGAAATGGTGAGCAAATTCTCAAAGGCACTAGGAACGCAAGTTCTCTCTATAAATGATTCTGCTTCACAATCTTTAAAGATCAAGGGCGGGAAAAAACTGCACGGTGAAATCACCATTAACTCCAGCAAAAATGCTGCTGTGGGGTTGCTTTGCGCTGCCCTTTTGAACGACGGAAAGACTACTTTTCACCATTTAGCACGTATTGAGGAAGTCTACCGAATCATTGAAGTTCTAGAGTCTATTGGCGTGAAATGTAAGTGGGTGAACCGCCGAAAAGATTTGGAAATTATATCACCACGTGATATAAAAATAAAGAATTTGAATGTGGCGGCTGCCCGCAGAACTAGGTCCGTAATTATGTTGATGGGGCCACTTTTGCATAAATTTGAGAGCTTCCAGTTGCCTTACGCTGGTGGTTGTTCCCTAGGCACCAGAACAGTAGATCCACACATGAAGGCTCTTTCAGTTTTTGGGCTTAAAGTTGATGCCAAGAATAACACTGGCGTTTACGATGTGGCTGTCTCGCAATCAAAGCTTCATGAAGGCACGCCAAAGAAAATTGTACTCATCGAGCGTGGTGACACCGTAACAGAAAACGCATTATTTGCAGCAGCACTTTATCCAGGCAAGACCACCATCGTGGGTGCATCTTCCAACTATATGGTGCAGGATGTTTGTTTCTTCTTGCAAAAGCTTGGTGTTAAAATTCGTGGCATTGGCACGACTACACTCGTAGTAGAAGGTCGTTCAAAGTTCAACAAAGACATTGAATATTGGCCGAGCGAAGATCCAATTGAAGCAATGAGCTTTATCGCAGCTGCGTTAGTGACGAAAAGTGAAATGAAAATTACTCGCGCACCAATTGAGTTCTTGGAAATGGAGCTTGAAGTCCTGAAGACGATGCATGCGAAAATTGACGTGAGTGAAGAATATCTCGCAATGAACGAAAGGACAAGATTGGCAGATTTGACGATTCATGAATCGAAACTTGTGGCGCCAATCGATAAAATTCACCCAATGCCATTCCCTGGTCTCAATATTGACAACTTGCCATTCTTTAACGTGATTGCTGCGACAGCAGAAGGCAGAACTTTGATTCATGACTGGGTGTTTGAAAATCGCGCAATTTACGCTGCTGACCTTTCTAAATTAAATGCGAAAGTAGAATTGCTTGATGCACATCGCGTATACATCGAGGGGCCGACAAACTGGCATGCGGGCGAACTTGTAGCGCCGCCAGCGTTGAGGCCAGCCGTTGTGATTTTGATTGCCATGCTTGCTGCACCAGGCACATCAATTCTAAGAAATACTTATTCGATTGATCGTGGCTACCAGGATTTTGCAAGGCGTTTGAATCATCTAGGTGCTGATATTACTACCCTTGGTGGTGTATAATATAATAATGGATGTTTTTGAAGGTCTGAATGAACCGCAAAAGGAAGCGGTGGCAACACTAAGTGGGCCGCTTTTAGTGCTTGCGGGGGCTGGGTCAGGAAAAACTAAAACTTTGACACATCGCATTGCGAATTTGGTTTTGCACGGTGTGCCACAAAGAAATATTTTGGCTGTGACATTTACAAACAAAGCTGCCAAAGAAATGCGCGGCAGACTTTGGAACTTATTACAAAAAGCTTCTAGCGAAAATGAATTAGTCGAGAAAGCAAATCTAGATTCGAGCCTGATGCGAGATTTGGATAACGACGGCTTTTCGGATCCACCACGTGATTTCATGCCTTATATGGGAACGTTCCACGGGATTTGTGTGAAGATTTTGCGTATTGAAGCTCATGCGGCGGGACTAAGTAAGAACTTCGTGATTTACGATTCTGATGACCAGCTTTCGCTTATTAAGCGTGCAATGAAAGAATTGAAACTAACCGACAAAAAAATCAAACCGCGCAACGTGCAGGCTGTGATTTCGAGCAGCAAAAACGAAGGAATTTCGCCGGAAGAACTTGAAGAAACTGCTAAATACCCAAACCAAATAGACTCTGCACGTATTTATAAACGTTATGAAAAAATGAAACGCGCGTCTGATGCTTTAGATTTTGATGACCTGCTGCTAGAAACCGTAAAACTTTTTGAAAAGAATCTTGAAGTTCGCGAAAAATGGCAGAAGAAATTTCATCATGTTTTGATTGACGAATACCAGGATACCAACCGTATTCAATATCGTTTAGTGCGCGCATTGGTAGGTGCCGAGCGAAACATTTGTGTAGTTGGCGATGACTGGCAGTCTATTTACTCGTGGCGTGGTGCAGATTTCACAAACATTTTGAATTTTGAGGGTGATTTCCCAGGCGCAAAAGTTATCAAATTGGAACAAAATTATCGCAGTACTGGAAACATTTTGAATGCATCGCAAAAAGTAATTACGGCCAATGAAAAACGAACTGACAAGACATTATTTACGGAAGCTGGCGATGGTGAACCAGTAGATATTGAAGCGTTGCGTGATGAGAATGCGGAAGCTGAATTCGTGGCATTATCAATCGTGCAGGAACTCGCAAAGAACGACAGAACTTTTTCCGACTTTGCAGTTCTGTATAGAACTAACGCGCAATCGTATACATTTGAAAAAGCGTTCCTCGCACATAGTATCCCATATAAAATTGTGGGCGGCGTGCGCTTCTATGATAGGCGCGAGGTAAAAGATGTGCTCGCAATTTTGAGATTGATTGTTAATCCAAATGATCGTGTAAGTTTGACGCGCGTGGTGCAGAATGTGCTTTCTGGAGTCGGAGCCTCCTCGCTGGAAAAAATGTTCAGATATGTTGATTTGAATGAAGACGCGACCTTGATGAGTGAGGCGACTCTAAGTGTGTTGCCAAATCGTGGGAAAGTTGCGATGGGCAAGCTCCAAGAAATCATATATTCTTTGTCTCAGGAATTGCCACCAGCAGAAATTGTGCAACGCGTAATCGAAGATTTTAATTTTGAAGCCACGCTCAAAACTGAGCTTGGTGGTGAAGAGCGACTTGAGAACTTGGCAATGATGGTTGGGAATGCAGAAGAGTTTGAGACTTTGAGCGACTTCCTGGCCGAAGCAAGTTTAATGTCTTCGGCGGATGAAAGTTCTGAAGCAAACTCTGTGACCTTGATGACAATTCACGCTGCAAAAGGTTTGGAATTTCCAGTAGTTTATCTCGTGGGAATGGAGGAAGGATTGTTCCCGATGCTCCGCGAGTTCGACCAAGCAGAGGTCGAAGAGGAGAGACGTCTCGCCTATGTGGGCATGACTCGTGCAATGGAGCATCTATTTCTAACATTCGCAAAGGAACGTTTTCTACGTGGACAAAGAAGCTATGCTGAGCCATCTAGGTTCCTAAGAGAAATTGGGTATAAGCCTTACGGCGTAAACGACTATTACGCGGAAGTTGAAGAATATTTTGATAGTTTTCCAGACGACGACTTGCCAGTTTATGAATAAGCGTTATATGGTATAATAAAACAAATGGCATCTGAAGAAACCGTCGATTACGACGAAGAGAAAAAAGCTCAACAAATAGATATGGTTCCGGTGGAAGAAAAGGAACCTTTGACTGGAAGTTCAGTTTTGATTGACCAAGAAGGTGATCCAAACCCATTGCCAGAATTGCCTGACAATGGATTCCCTGCTGGCTATGGCCCGAATGAACATATCAAGAAACCAGAGCCGCCAAAGAAACCATCTTTCAAAGAGCGTATGAGTCGTTCAATTGCGAAGATGACCAAGAAGCAAAAAATTATTACGATTACTTCAGTGGTATTAACAATTCTAGTTGCAACCGGAATTGGCGTATTCTTAGGTATATCTGGCGCATTTAGAATTGACTACTCGGGTACTTATGAGGCAGCAAGAGAACTCCGCACGGAAATGCAGCGCATTAAATCAAATGCTAGCTGTGACAAAGTGATAGATTATGTAGACAATGCCTACACGAATGCGCAGGTTTATGGAACATATGTTGATGATTGTCGCGAAGTCGGCAAAGGCGTTACAACCGATGTGATTACGGTGCTTGGGCGCACTGAAGGCGTTCTAAAAGACAATGAGATTTTTAGAAAATATGAAACGTTCAGATTGGCGATGGAATCGGCATCGACTGGTAATAAGAACGTTCAAAAAGTACTAGATTCTTATGTGATTTGGCACAAATGGATTATCACAAAACACGGCATTGAAGCCAGGACCACCAAGTGGACTGAGGAAGAGATCGAAAGCACGGCAGCAATTCTCACCGAAAGTAAAGAAGAGAAATTCGTGGAATATGGCACGAAGTGGGCTGAGCTTAAATTGGCCGCTACAAAGGCTCAAATAGCTTTCGATAAAGCCGTTGATCCATCATCAAACACTGATGCTGAAACAATGAAGACTTTGCTCGAAGAGCAGAAGAAAGCAGTCGAGGAATACAAAACTTGGGAAGAAGAAAACAAGTTTGTGATTACCAAAGAAATTCCGTTTGAAATGGTTGATATGGCAGTGGTTTATAATAAGTTCACTGAACTTTATGATTTAATTCGTGAAACTTACCAAAACAATTACAACCGCGAAAAGGGCGGCTGTAAGAACTTGGTTGATGGCTCAGTAGTCTGCGACTAAAGCTTTGGGCGTAAATATTTGCGTTTGATTTCTGGTATTTTTGAGTTGTTTTTCGAAAATTCTAACATTGCAGCATAGGTTGGGAAGAAAACATTGAAATGATGCATCCAGCCAGCGCATTCATGCGATGTGGTAAAGGCGCCAACCACGATTGACTTATCGTTTTCGCCTTTAATAGTGTGGCGAATATTTGGAGGGAAAATATTACGAGTTGGCGAGACAATCCCGCGTGTGCCACGGAAGATTTCGTCGAAAATCGGCGGGACTATACCATTGTGCATATGTCCGGAAATATAATAATCAAATTCCTTAAGTTCTTCTTCTACTTCTGAATCATGAAGACAAACTGGCGAATGAATCATTGCGAGCTTCAATTTGTCTTTTGGAAGATCTTTGGTCAAACTTTTTCTTAGGACTTTTTTGAAGAATTTCTTTGGTTTCAGTTCGCGGATGATGCGAAGAAGTTCGTCCGTGCGCTCGTTGGTAGGTCTTATAAATGTAGTCTTGTTTTCTCCGCTGGTATTGAAATTGTAGTAGGTGGGAGTCAAGGTTAACCCAAGAACATAGAGCTTGTCGTCTTCATATATATCGTTATCGAGCAATGTGACGTTACGAATTAAATTCACTTTTTCGTAAAAACTTTTGTTTCTAAAAATGCGCCAATCTTTCCCTGCTTTTTCATATGAATCATGATTCCCCATGCTGATGAGAACTCGTGCAATGAACCCTAGCTGTTCAAGCCAACCCAGGAGTCTTTCCTCTTCGTCTGGGTCTTTAATCATATCGTTACTATCGATGAGATCGCCCGGAATGAGAATATAATCAGGCTTCTTTTGCTCGGCAACTTTTAGAAAGCGTTCGAACTTTTCATTAGCAACTTGATAGCTAAAATGAATGTCAGAAACTACTAAAATTTTTAGCTTCTGATTGGAGCGAAACTTATAAGTATCAAGACAGATTTCTTTCATATTATTTTTTGACTAATTTATAATAAATGCTTGGCGCAAAATTGATTTTAGCAAGTGGTTTCTGAACCTTTTTCTCGAATGCTGCGAGAGTCTTGGCGCTAAACATTTTCTTGAGTTTAGGTGAGCGGAAGTTAGAAACTGAAAGTTTCTCTTCAATTTCAAAACCAGATTTTTTAAACAAGTCTTCAACATATTTTGGGTGGTAATTAAAGAAACCATTGGGACAAATTTCTGTGAAGTTGACCGGCTCGAGACTGAACGGATTTTTGTCGGTCTTTTTGGTCCAGTATTTAACCATACGTGGAAGGGTTTTCTTATTAGCGACTTCAATCACGGCAACACCTCCAGGTTTCAAAACGCGAGATAATTCGTTAACGACTTTATCCAAATCTTTGAAGTGATGCGTAGCGCGAATCATCATTAGGACATCCACTTCGCCGTCTTTAAATGGCATATCGTAAATATCGCCCTGGCGAGTTTTGATTTTTTTGCCAAATTCCTCACGGGCTTGTTTTAACTCAGTTTCGGAATAATCGAAAATGATAGCTTCTTTGGCACGACCAAGATATTCTTTGGCAAGGCGTCCATAGCCACCGGCAACATCAACAAATCTGCCCATTTTTGTTGGCAAGAGACGGCGGATAGCCATACGGTCTGCGAGGTCCTCGTATTCGCGATCTACATCTTCCCAAAAAATTTTCTTGTAATCATAGCCGTTGTAATCAGAAACGACATTTTTTGCTTTAACCATAATAATATATTATACCACAGATATAGATACATCGCCCGTTTTGTGGTATAATATATAGAGATAAATTATATATTTTAAGGAGTTTTATGTCTGGACATAGTAAATGGGCGACAACAAAACGCCAGAAGGCAGTCGTGGATGCAAAGCGTGGTGCTTTGTTCACAAAAATCGGCAATCAGATTGCTATTGCGGCACGTTCTGGCCAAGACCCAGCAATGAATCCAAGTCTTGCTATGGTACTTGAGAAAGCTCGCCATGCAAACATGCCAAAAGTAAACATTGAACGCGCAATTGCTCGCGCTGCTGATAAGAACGCTGCAGCTCTTATCGAGGAAACTTACGAGGCTTATGGCCCTGGTGGTGTTGGTATTATTATCGAAGTTGCTACTGATAACAAAAACCGCACGATGCCAGAAGTACGCAACACCCTCAGCAAGAATGGTGGCCGTATTGCCGACCCTGGTTCCGTGATGTTCCAATTTGCTCGTAAGGGTGTGATTGAAATTTCTGAAACTGGTGAAGATGCCTTGATGTCTGCACTTGACGCTGGCGCCGAGGATGCTTCCGAGGAAGAAGAATACATTGAAATCATCACAGCCCCAACTGAATTGATGGCTGTTCGTGAAAAATTGGTTGCAGCTGGATTAACCGTAACTTCCGCTGAACTCAAGTATGTTCCAAACACTTACATTGCTCTATCTGACCCAGCAGATGAAGAAAAACTCGAAAAACTCCTTGATGCAGTTGATGATCTTGACGATGTAGTAAACGTATTTACAAACGCGGAGTAGTAGATGGGCAAAAGGACCGAGCGGATTCGGACTTACATACGCTTTGACAAGAAAATTGTTTCAGCTGTGAGAAGGTTAGCTAAAAAGGGTGGGCGTTTTTATACCCGCTCGATTGTGCGTGAAGCCGAAATTAATGAAAAAACTTTTTATAACCACTATAAATCCTACGACGATTTCTTCGAGAAAAAAGGCGAGGAAGTCAGAAAAGCGGTTCGCGAAGCTGACACAGATACGCCGGTGAACGCACCGTTGAATGTCTATTTTGAAAATGTGCTGGATAGACTTTATGAGGTGCGTGGGGTGCTTGATATATTCATCATTCTAAATAATACGAAGTTGGTGGATCCAATTTTGAAAGCAATTCGATTCAGAGTGTATAGGACTTGGAGAGAAAAAGATGACGCAAGTTACAGGATTTTCACTGCGCTTTCTATAGACGAGTTCCTAAAATGGCGGAACGAGGCCTACAGCAAAGAAAAGATTGCTGAACACGCTAAGAATATTGCTTGGTTTGCAGATCACGCAAAAGACATCAAGAATCACAGAGTTTAAAAAACGCACCTCGATGAGGTGCGTTTTGTTTCCTAAATTAAGCTTCAACTTTTTCTTCTTTTGGTTCTTCAGTTGCAGGTTCTGCTGGAGCGGCTTCTTCTTTTGGAGCTTCAGCTGGTTCTTCAACAGGAAGAGTGTTGACAGCTGCACGATCGAAGTCTTTAGCAGAAAGGCGAGCTGATTTACCAGAGCGCTCACGGAGATAACTCAAGTTCTTGCGGCGAACCTTAGCACGACGAACGATTTCGATTTTCTCTACGAGTGGGCTGTGAATAAGGAAAGATTTCTCGACGCCGATACCGGAAGCGATTTTGCGAACGGTGATACGAGCAGTATGAGAATCTTTACGATCAGTGCGGATAACCACACCTTCGAAAACCTGAAGACGGAATTTTTCACCTTCCTTAATCTTCTGGGTGACTTTTACTGTGTCGCCAGAACGAACGTCGACGACAGCCGACTTTTTCTGAGCATCACTAATTTGTTTTAGAATAGAAAAACTCATAAATTTACCTTTTATATTAACACTTATCGTCTATTTTACCATAACTTTTGGAATTTTACAAGGGGTATTTTAGAGATAGTAAAGGCCCCGATGAAGCTGGGGCCTTACCATGTACAACAAGTCTTTGAAAGGAGAAGACTTTGTCTATTTGGTGCCGAAAATTCGGTCACCTGCATCACCAAGGCCCGGAACGATATAGAAGTCCTCGTTCAGACCACAGTCTAATGCGCCGATGTAGAGATCCACGTCGGGATGAAGTTTCCGCATCACGCGTACGCCCTCAGGAGCAGCTACCATACAGATGAAGTGTATATGTTTACAGCCGTATTCTTTCAGCTGGAACACCGCGTCTGAGGCAGAACCGCCAGTTGCAAGCATTGGGTCTGTGACAAATACTTCCCTTTTTGCGCAATCGTGCGGAAGCTTGCAGAAGTACTCAACGGGCTGAGCCGTCTTTTCATCCCTGTAGAGACCAATGTGGCCGACTTTGGCAGCGGGGATCATAGTAAGCATCCCATCTTGCAGACCGAGACCTGCACGCAGAATCGGCACAATGGCCAACTTCTTGCCACCAAGTTGCCGAGCAACAGTCTCACAGAGAGGAGTCTCAATCACTTTCTCCTTGAGTGGTAGATAGCGAGTAGCTTCATAGCACTCAAGCATCGCGATTTCCTTGGTCAGCTCACGAAATTCTTTGGTGCCAGTCTTTACCTTGCGCGCCTGTGTAATCTTATGCTCGATCAGCGCGTGGTCGATGAAATGGACCATCTTGGGGTCAAACTCTGATTGGCGCTTCAAGATTGCTTCCTGACTCATGTCCACCACCAAGTCGGGCGTAGGGACAACTTCAATCCTTGGATACTCTTTCTGCTCGGGCTTCTTCGCCTTTGGGGTTGTTTCAGCCTTTTTAGGCTTCTTAACCTTGTCGGATTTCTTAGACTCTTTGGATTTGGGCATAAATTTTTCCCTCCTTATAAAAAATTTTGCCAGTCAATAGCAAAGGACGTGCTAGAGATTAGCACTACCTTTATTATATCATACATTGCTATAAAAGTCAATTTGTGGTAGAATACTGGTATTATGGCAATCAAGAAGAAAAAGATTGTTGTTGCTAAACTCAACCGCAATAACAATCATAAGCATAGCGAAAAGCGCAAACACAACGGTTAAATGCATCTGATTCTCGGTATAGACGAAGTTGGACGCGGACCGTGGGCGGGGCCGCTCGTAATGGGCGGCGTTATTTTGTCTGAACACACTGATGGTGAATGCACTTGGATTGACCAATTGACTGATTCGAAAAAATTGACGGCAAAGAAACGAGCCGAACTCTACGATATAATCAAGCGAGAGGCTTTGGCGGCGGAAACTGGATGGGTTTCTGCAACAGAGCTGAATAAAGTGGGGCTAGCCAAAGGTCTAAGAATTTGTTGCCAAAGGGTGGTGGCGAAGATCCAAAAGTCCGGCGTAAAATTTAATGAGATTATCATCGACGGACCGATAAACTTTTTGGAAAAAACGCCGGCTGAGCCCTTTGTGACAAATTTAAACAAAGCGGATCTTTTAATCAAGGAAGTTTCTGCAGCAAGTATTATCGCAAAAGTTGAACGCGACAATTATATGATTGAACTTGGCACGAAGTTCCCTGGCTATGGTTTTGAAAATCATGTTGGGTATGGCACGGCTAAGCATATTGCTGCGATTGATGAGTTGGGGTTAACGCCAGAACACAGGCTTTTTATAAAACCACTTAGGGATAAGATTGGGGACAGAAAGTTAGGTCTGCCGGCCGAGGGACCTAGGGTTATAGCGGAAGCAAAAAAGAAAAATACGACAAAGGTCGGAAACAAAGCTGAGGAGGTTGTGGCTAATTTTCTATCGCAGAATGGCCATGAGATTTTGGCGAGAAATTTCAAGACTAAAACTTGTGAAATTGATATCGTGTCTAGGAAAGAATCTGTGGTTTATTTTACTGAGGTGAAGTATCGCAAAAATGATGTGCATGGAAGCGGACTTGATGCTATCACGGATAAAAAACAGCGACAAATGGCTTTTGCGGCGGAGGTTTTTCTGAAAAGGCAAGGCGCAAAACTAGATAACTACAAGTGTAGGCTAGCCGGGGCGGACGTCTCTGGTGAAGATTTTCATATAAATAAGTGGGTTGAGGTGTAATTTTATTCCACTTATGGTATAATGGGGTGTATGAAAACCTTTGTCGTGGGCAATTGGAAGATGAATTTAACGGTGGGTGAATCATCACTGTTTTTGCAAAAGCTCCAGAAAAAAATTAAACCAGCCAAAAATCTTGAGGTAGTGGTCGCGCCGAGTGCGATTGCATTGCAGACATTGAGCTTGCAGCTCGAGAGAAATAAGTCGAAGATTAAACTCGCGGCACAAAATTTTCACTACCGCGATTATGGTGCATTTACGGGTGAGATTTCTGTTTCTCAATTACACGGAATCATAAAATACGCCATTGTAGGGCATTCAGAAAGACGTCATATCTTTGGAGAAACTAACCGTGAAGTAAAGATGAAGGTTGCAGCAGCAATCCGCAATAATATTCGTCCGATTATTTGTATTGGTGAAACTGAAGGTGAACGCGCTAGCGGCGAAACCGCGGATGTGATTCGCGATCAATTGCTTTCCTCCCTATCTGAGATTGATGTTGAAGATTTTAAGAAGGTAATTATCGCTTATGAACCTGTTTGGGCAATTTCTGGCGGCAAATCTTCTCGCGCCGCAGCACCAGATGAAGTGATAGATGTAATTCGTTTGATTCATACGACTTTGGCCGACACTTACGGCAAAGAAATTGAAGAAAATATTCCGGTTTTGTATGGCGGTTCCGTGAACGCGGATAATGCCGGTGCGTATTTAACGATGAAGGGTGTAAATGGCTTGCTGATTGGGGGTGCAAGTTTGATGTCAGAGCCGTTTTGTGATATAGTTGAAACAGCTAAAAGGGTCATAGCGTAATGAAAGAAGAGAGTCAAAAAGTTGCTGTAAAAAGAACTGCCTCATCTAAGAGTGGTGTGCGCAGAATGGATTTTGCGCCAGCCCACAAGCGAGGTGTTCCAAGCGTCAAAAGAGCAGAGACCGAAGAAGATCGCGAGCGCCACGAAATCTCACGCGAACAGATGCGTCGCCGTGAAATGATTCAGAAGCAGATTGAAGAAGATAACAAACGCGAATCTGAGCAGAAACGCAAAGCCGACAAAGCTCGTCGCGAATTAGCACTCAAGAGAGCAGCCGAAGAAGAGGCCGAGCGAGCTCGCGCAGAAAAAGAGGCGATGGTCGCAAGACAACGCCGTAAAGAGCATCTTTTGGAGCAGCGTGCAATTCATGAGCAGAGCATTTTGGCAGCCCGCAGAGCTGAAGAGTTAGCAAAGCGCCGCGCTGAACAGGCTAAGAAAGAGTTACAGGAACGCCAGTCTTCATATCTTAAAGAGCGCCAGAAGAAACAGAAAGTTGAACATCTTGAAGACAGTATGGACCCGCTCGCAAAGAGTCCTAGGGCGACCAAAAAGAAAGCTCCAAGGATTGACCTTGACCTTTCTCATAGCAAAGGTCTGTCCGTGTCTGGTGATTTAGACCTAGAAGAAAGCATTACTAAAGCTCGTGCTGTGTCGGTCAGAGCAGACGAAGCCCGTCGTAGGATGTATGGCAAAGTTCCTCTTCGCATGGGCTTTGAAGAGCCTCTCAAGGACGATGTTGAAGATGCGCTCGAGAGCTTTGGCGAGTTGGAAGATGAGAAGTACGAATCTCCAATTAAATTAGATCCGCCAAAATATGGTTCTACATCTCCAAAGACTGGCCGCGTAGTGACGCGTGCTGAAGAAGAATACAAGGCACTTCATCCAGAAGTGATGGGCGATGTGGATATGTTTGCTTCGGAAGTTGAACTCGCTCTTGATGAACAACCTGAAGCTAAGAAAGTTCCGACTATTGAAGAAAGTCACTCGACTTATGTGCCTGGTGATCGTTCTGCATTTATTAATATCGATAATGTCGAAAAACGCGCTTTGGGCGATGAAGCAGATACTGCTGGGGTTGAACAACTTAAAAGCCCTGGCCACAGACTTAGTGGCAAGCCATTACTCGGTGGTCCTGGCCACGATACATATGTTTCTCCGGCTGAATATCCTTCTGCACATCTAAGTTCATCTAGATTTGAGAGCTTTGATTTGACCGAGGATGAGGACGGTGACATTGTAGATACAAGGTCGCACAAACATGCTCGCACTTCAGATACATTTGAGTCTCCAGTGAAGAGCTTTGCCGCTTTCGACGAAGATCTCGAGCCACGCAGAGTTGACACTAAACCAAAGAAAGCGACTGGTCGCTATGTTCCATACGAAGAACCAATTCCACACAAGAATCTCTATGCTCGCAAAGTCGAGGCCTCAAAACATGAGCGTGAAGAAATGCCTACTATGGTAGTAGCAGACAAAGAAAAGGGTTCTACTGGTGCATTAATTGCAGTAGTTATTCTAACAATTATTCTCGGCATCGCAATCGGCGTGGTAGCATACCTCGCATTCTTCCAGTAAATAGAGTAGGGTTAATCCCCTACTTTTTTATTTACCAAAATATTTGGTTGAGCCAAATGGTATTTTGCAACGAACTTCTTCAGATCCTGTGGTGAGTGCGGAATGAATCGTGCGAGGTCCGAAGCGATTATTGATATTGTCGGTAAGCTCAGCGATTTTTTGTTGATGCTTTAAATCGTCTTCGAACACGGAAAGCTGATTGGCTGGGCCTGGTTGCAATTTATATAAGGTAACCATTAGAATGCGCCCGGTTTTTGGAAGTTTTTCATATAGCTTGAGCGCATGATCTATGATTTCAATGTCTGAATTAAATGGGACCTCGTAAAGCTGTGTGATTTTTTGTCTGCTCTTTGGAGATTCGTTATCTAAGAAACCGTGGTCATTGACCCGGGCGATTTGAAGACCCCTAGCAAATAACTTGTGTGAACGAAGACGAGCACCCACATCCTCACATAAATGGGCAAGATAAATTTCTATGGTTTTTTCGTCCGTTTCGGGTGGGATGACAAATTGGCGCCCGACAGTTTTAGTTGCATCGCTATAGTCGTCCACTTCTTTGCCTCGGAGTTTTTCATACCACTGTTTGCCAACGATGCTTCTAAAAACAAGTTTTTCTAATGTATCGCTTTCTGCATCCAAAAGCTCAAGTGGAGTAAAAATTTGAAAAGAATTTAAACGGTGCTCCATGCGTTTGTTAATACCTGGAAGATTGGTGAGTTGTAAATTTTTCATGACTTCTCGGCTGTTTTCTTCAATAATTACGTCGGCACCATCTGGTTTGTGGAGCTCGGCGGCAAGTTTGCCATAAAAACGATTTTTGCCGAATCCGATATTGCAACGCATATAACTACCAATTTCTTCACGAATACGAGTTTTAATCTCATTTGCGAGTTCCGCGATTGGCTTGTCTATGACTTCGGCTGGTGAATCGTGGAGATCGATAAGTCCCTCATCTATGGATTTCATAACAATGTTAGAGGAGTAGTCGGACAAAATATTTTTGAGTAATTTATGAACATAAATGTATTTGTCCGGCTCGGTTTCAGCAGCAATAATACCTGGGCAAATAGTTTCGGCCTCTTCGATACGCATGCCGACTTTGACGCCTTGTGCTTTAGCCTCAACGCTGGCAGCAATAATAGTCGAATGTTCAACAAGACGGTTAGTGATAGCAACTGGATGGTTGCGCAGCTTAGGCCGAGCTTGTTGTTCGACGCTAGCGAAACAAGAATTTAAATCTACATATAATATATATGTTTCCAGCTCGCGGACCGAGGACTTACCATATGTTTCGAAAGTATTAGGAGTGGTAGCCGAGATTTTAGACATCGCTGTCGCCTTCCCATTCGAGGAACCATTCGAGAGTTTCCGTATCGAAGCTAATTCGATAATCGTTAACGTCATCAGTAACGTCAAAAAGGAAGTGAGTTTTTAGCCCATCGAAACGAGGATGGATGAGGCCGATTTCAGTAATAAAAACTTCTCGGCCGTTAGATAGTTTAAAACTTTTAGGGATGCAACGAGGAGATTTTTGCTTGGTTTTTTTTGGAATTGGAAAAAAGTCGGCGGTAACAGTAATTGGCTCGTGTAGATTATTCTCCATGAATACGATTATACTCGGACTCGACAGCTTCGACAATCTTACGAGCTGCTGTACGAATTTGTTGAGCATCGTTGGTAGGACCAAATGAAATGCGGAGTGAACCGGCAATCTCATCGTCTTTTAGGCCCATAGCCTGGAGAGTGCGCGACTTTTGGCCTTTGCTAGCAGCACAAGCTGCGCCGGTGCTGAGATAGATTTCTTGATCTTCTAGCATATAAATAATACGTTCAGCGTCGATACCTGGGAAGCTCACTGAGCAGAAATTAGCGAGTTTTTTGCGGCCACTAAGGAAGATTGGTTTAACTTTGCAATCGCGAAGAATCTCGCGGAACATTTCACAATAGTCTGTATATTTGCGACGATTGGTAGCTGCGTGGTTTTTTGCAAGTTCAGCGGCTTTAGCGAAGCCTATAACTCCCGGAACATTTTCAGTGCCAGCCCTTAGACCATTTTCTTGGCCGCCGCCGGAAACAATTGGCTTCAAGAAACTTAATACATCATGAGAAACATACAACGCACCCACACCCTTTGGACCACAGATTTTGGCAGAGTTGATTGTCATCATATCTACGCCTAAACGTGCAACGGAGATATCAATAAGGCTAAGTGCCTGAGAAGCGTCTGAATGAAGAAAAATTGGAACGTTGCTGCCGCGCTTGAGACGCTTTTCGCGAGTATTTTTGATGATGGCGGCAATTTCAGAAAGTGGTTGAACAACACCGGTTTCATTGTTGGCGAGAGCCACTGAAACGAGCACTGTTTCAGAATGGATTTTACGTTCAAGATCTTTCAGAACAATGCGGCCGTTATTATCGACTTTGATAAAATCGACATCGCAAACATCTGGACTAAGCCCACGAACGGAATCATGTTCAGTTGCGAGAACCGCAATACGAGGATACTTTTTGAGGTTAGTATTGCGAATGGCAATTCCCTCATAGTCGAGATTAAAAGCGAGATTATTAGCTTCAGTAGCACCAGCAGTAATAACGATATCATTGCCCTTGGCACCAATGGTATGAGCGATGCGATTTTTGGCATCTTCATAGGCCTCTTTGACCTTCTTTGCTGGAAGATACGGAGACGATGGGTTAAAGAATTGATCCGCTAAAAACGGCTCCATCGCGTTTTTGACGCGTGAATCTAGAGGTGTAGCCGCAGCGTGATCAAGATATATCATACATATATGATACCATATTTGTCTGTTTTTAGCAAGTCCTACCTCTGGAGGATTAGCCTTTTTGGCTTTCGAGCTCGGCAGAGATGTCTTCTGCCGTAATAGTAAGTTCGGCGCCAGTTTCTGCTGAGCCAGCAAGAATTGCCTTTGCGACTAGGTTTTCAATAGTTTTTTGAATGATGCGGCGCATTGGGCGAGCACCAAGTAGAGGGTCATAGCCGACTTCTACTAAGAGCTTCTTAGCTTCTTCGTTTAGTGACACGGAAATTTTCTGTGGAGCCAAAGTCTTGTTCACACCTTTTAGTAATAGCTCAACAATCTTGAGGAGATTTTCTGGGCTGAGTGGCGTGAAGATACACACTTCATCGAAACGGTTGAGGAATTCTGGTTTGAATTCACCATTTGAGATAAGTTGATCCATAAGCTTGTCTTTGACGGTCGGCAAATCAACGCCCTGAGAAATATATTCGCGAATCAAATCGGCGCCAGCGTTAGATGTGGCAATGATGATAGTATCACGGAAGCTGATTTCACGGTTTTTGACATCACGAAGGACACCTTCATCGAGAACTTGCAACAAAGTGGTTAAGACTTGTGGATGAGCCTTTTCGATTTCATCGAGAAGAACAACGGAAAATGGGCGTTTAGAAACCTGAGCCGTGAGGCTGTGTTCGTCAACGGCACCATCGGCAATGAGGCGTGATACATCGTTTGCATTCACGAACTCGTTCAAATCTAGACGAGCAATCTCCTTCTCACCGTTGAAATAAACTTCGGAAATAGCTTTAGCAAGCTCAGTTTTACCGACGCCAGTTGGACCGAGGAAGAGGAATGTGCCAATTGGGCGGTTCTCGTTGCGAACACCGGCGGCAGCACGACGAAGAGCTGAGCTAACTGTCTTAACGGCGGCTACTTGATCTACCATGCGTTCGTGGATGTGTTGCTCCATATTGAGCAAGCGCTCACGCTCATCCGAGTTATCTGCAACTTTGACTTTGACGCCAAGGGTTTTCTCGACGGCGGAAGAAATTGAATTAGCTGTGACAATGCCATTCTCAGCATAGGCTGCAGAAATTTCGAGAAGGCGCAAGGCACGACCTGGCTGTGCACGGTCGGTAACATAACGATCGCCAAGACGATAGGCTTCCTTCAACGCACGATAATCATACATAACATTGAAGCGAGCTTCAAAGGATGGAACTTGGTCTTCCATTGTATGCATAGTGTCGGCTTGGTTAGTCGGGACGATGTTGACTCGATTGAATTGGTTTGCAATGCCTGCTGCGCGAGAAGATAACTCGAGAAATTCCTGCTCTTCAATAGAAAGGATGATGCGCAAATTGCCGGCGTCAATGATTGGCATAATCAAATTTGTGAGATCAACCGAGCCTGTGCCTTCCTTAAAGAAGAGCTGTGCGTCATTAAGATAGATAATAATATTCTTAGCGGCGTAAGCTTCATTAAATACCTTAGTGAGAAGACGTTCAATATTGCCACGCTCATTCCCTGCTGCAGCAAGCAAAGCGGAAGCCTCCAACTGGAACACTTGGCGGTAGCGAAGATTGGTTGGAAGTTTGCTGTCTTCGTCAAGCAAGGCTTCGGCGAAGGCCTTAACAATAATGGAACGGCCAGAGCCTTCTGGGCCAATCAAAGCCACATTCTGCTTCATATTGCCAGAAAAGATTTGAATCATTTTATCGAGAGCTTCACCACGCTTTGTGTAGTGGATTTGGCTACGTGCAGAATGGCTAAGCGATGTAGAAAGATTTCTGCCGAATTGCTGAAGAGTTGGAATATAACCAAAGTTAAGATCGCGTGCAATACCGCCGGAATGTAGTGGTTTCTTTTCAATCTTAGTGAGGTTATAAAGATAATTGAACCAAGTCATACCGGCATAGAGGTCTTCTGGGTCGAGATTGTATCGCTTTAGAATGATGTCGTAATCCATGCAACTTTCGATGATTGCAATTAATAAATCACCGCCGCCAATTTGGCGCGATTCATCCTTTGCACGCACATTACGAGCAGAAGCAAAGACTTCTTCGAGACTGGCGAAGTGATTGGCGTTGTCTTTATGCTCCTCGTGCATAGCGTTGACATGAGTTGAGAAAAGCTCAATGAAGAACTCGTTAGAAAGACCGAAGCGATTAAATAAGAAGCGACCGGACTTAGTATGATCTATAATTCCGGAAACTAAATTCGGAATGATTTCTTCTGGATCTGTTTTGCCGATGATACCACATAGAATGGTCATGACATCGCCAGAAAGAATGTCGTTGATATCGTCAGTCTTGCCAAGCGGAATATGCTTTAGCTCGTTGTGCATCCATAGAACGAGCATAAGAATCCAAGGCACAAATGCGATTGGAAGCCAGCCAAATGCCGTATGGGCAAATGTTAGCAAACATACACCGACGATGGCGAGAAGTGCAATAACGATAATAAGTGGGAACTCGAGTTTCTCGAATTTCTTGCGGAAGGCAGCTTCGCGAGCACGATGTGATTTGGGGTTGAATGAATTGTTCATAGTTTAACCCCCACGGCAATTAGAATAATACATAGGATTGGAAGAGTTGGAAGGATTAGCCAGAAAGCCGTTAGCACTACACTAATAGCAACTTCGAGAATAAAGGCTATGAGACCAGCTATCATAAGAAAAATACGCACGACGGCACCGATACAACGCGAGACTAGACGATCGCCCCAGGCGTGAAAACGGTCCTGTAAAGAATTGCCACTTTCGCCCGCAGAAATCTGACGAAACGGCGCGAATAAGGTGCGAATCAACGACCCAATGGAGAAAAAGCTTAGCAAGTCTTTCGCTTTTTCTATAAGTTTCAAGACAAATTGTGAGAGGCCTCGGGTATACCACCAGATGAGGACATCAGAAATAATCATAAGAATATTATATCTTATATCGCTTCCAAAATCTAGTGGCAGAAGATTGCCTGGAAGGCGAGGACTGAGAGGACACCTAGGCCGAATACGACGAGCCAGAATGGGAGGGCAAGTGCACCGATTTTGATGCTACCTGCCTCCTTGTCGTATGCCACCTTAAAGATGACGCATTCTTTTTTGGTTTTTGTATCGGGTGTTTTCTTAGCTTCTTCGGCTTTGGCCATAATGAGTACCTCCTGTGTACCCCACCCATTAATAATATCTAATATATATCTTAGCATGTTTTATTCTGTGCGCAAGGCATCTACTGGATCCTTCTTGCTTGCCATGCGAGATGGAATAAGGCCAGCGATGGTGGTAAGGACGACGCTAATAATGATAAGTGCAATAGCACCAACAACTGGTAGTGATGAGATGTTTGGAGTCTTAGTCACCGATTCGATGATGATATTCGCTGGGATATTGAGTAGGATTGTTGCAAGAATACCAAAGACGCCAGCCACGAATCCTTCGATAATAGTCTCAGCCTTAAAGACGCGAGAGATATCCTTCTTGGAAGCGCCAATAGCGCGGAGAATACCGATTTCTTTAGTGCGTTCAAGAACTGAGATGTAAGTAATAATCGCAATCATGATAGAGCTGACCACGAGCGAGATTGCAACGAAAGCAATAAGCACTGCGGTAATAACATCGATGATGGTAGAAATACCAGTCATAAGCATGCTGACATAATCAACATAAGTAATTTTGTCTTCTTCGAGTTCTTTGCTGTCGTTGTACTTTTTGATGATTTCGATGACACGGTCCTTTGCGTCGTAATCCTTTGGATAAATATTGATGGACTTTGGCTCGGCAAGATTCAAGAGCTTATCATCGTTAAGAGACTTGATAACATGCTCGGTGAGGGCGTGAGTATAGCCAAAGAACAAGCCAGAATAGAGCGAGTCAGATTTGGTTTTTACAACACCAACAACTTTAATATCAAAGCCGTTTTCGTAATACTTATCAAGGTTGGCATACATCTTGGCTAGGACAGATTCTGGAGTAAGCTGGGTGACCTTGGTGCCATAAAGAGACTTTTCAAGCGAAACACGCAGAGTCTTACCAATGAGTTCATCGTATTCGAGATTGACATGTTCTTTATCAACTTTCTCGCCACTGGAAATTCTCTTCAAAAGATCTGGTAGTTTCAAGCGGTCTTTCATACCGAGGAGGTAGAGAGTTGAAAGCGAGAAGCGGCCTTGGTCGTCAGTAATGAGAACGATTTCATCATATTTCTCTGGCATATGGCCGGAAAGAACATCAAACTGAGTTTCTAAGAAACTTTCGTTTGAGATAAGTTCTGAGAATGCGCCGGACATAGCAGTGCCGCCAAGGCTCATACTAGAAGTGCCGCCAGTAGCTTCACCCATTACATCCATTTCAGCATTTTCAGTTTGGAGCAAAGCGCCCATCTTGCCACCATGAGTATAAATAAAGTCGAACATATCATTTGGGTTAGACTGAACAACTTTACCACTCTCGGTTTTACTGTAAATTGGAAGGTCGAGGTCATAGACATATTGAATATCAAGAACTTCCTTTTCGATATCTTCATAATTCTCATCGAGAGCTTTCTTCAAAGCAGCAGTATTATTTTCTTTAATCATTGTTGGAATGCTAAAGATTGGGTTACCTGCGATATCGTCGATGGTACAAATCCTGTTTTCTTCACAAGTGGCATCTGCATCACTTACCATACTAGACATATTAGACATAGTAGTGCTCATAGAGCTCATGTCTACAGATTGTTTAGAAATGGTGAGAGGATACTGAGCCATAGTCTCGCGTTCAGTCTTGATAATATAGTCGTGCATACCAGAGCTAAGACTGAGAATCAAAGCGATACCAATGATACCAATAGAGCCTGCAAAAGCAGTGAGGATGGTCCTTCCCTTTTTGGTCATAAGGTTGTTAAGGCTGAGGCCTAAAGCAGTCCTCATGCTCATGGAAGTTTTCTTGGACTTTCTCTTTTCAATTTCGAGAGATTCTTTAGTGTCAACTTTGCCGTTGTACTCCTTGGAATCGTCGATGATTTCGCCATCCTGAATCTTGATGATGCGAGTAGAATATTTCTTGGCAAGATCAGGGTTATGGGTAACCATGATAACGAGTTTCTCGGACGCAACTTTCTTCAAGAGCTTCATAATTTGCTCGGAAGTTGTGGTATCAAGCGCGCCGGTTGGCTCATCAGCAAGGACAATATCTGGGTCATTAACAAGTGCACGAGCAATAGCAACGCGCTGCATTTGGCCACCCGAAAGCTGGTTTGGACGCTTATTCATGTGGTCCTTTAGGCCAACTTCTGTGAGAGCTTTTTTAGCGCGTTTTTTGCGTTCCTTTTTGGAAATGCCACTGAGAGTCAAGGCAAGTTCTACGTTGGAAAGGACAGACTGGTGGGAAATGAGATTGTAGCTTTGGAACACGAAACCGACACGGTGGTTGCGATAAGAATCCCAGTCGCGGTCTTTAAAATCTTCAGTGCTGACCTCGTTAATAATGAGGTTGCCGGAATCGTATTTATCAAGACCACCAATAATATTTAGAAGTGTGGTCTTGCCCGAACCGGACGGGCCGAGAATTGAAACAAATTCATTCTCGCGGAAATTAATTGAAACTTTATTTAAAGCGGTCTGCTTCAAATCAGCAGTCTCGTAAATCTTAGTAATATTCTTTAACTCAAGCATATGAATATTATATCATATCAGAGGAAAAGCGTCTTGAAGTTCTCTTCGATTTGGCGCTCAACTTCATCTAGAGAAACTTGGTGTTGCTCGGCAATCCACTCGGCAATATTTTTGATGTAACTTGGTTCGTTGATTTCGCGACGATGTGGGACTGGAGCGAGATATGGAGCATCAGTTTCGGTGAGAATGCGGTCGAGTGGAGGAAGTGGCAAAGTCGAATAAGTTGCAATGCCATTTACGCCAACATAGAACCCAGCATCCAGAACGCGTTTCAAATTTTTCTTGTTGTCCGTAAATGAATGAATTACGCCACGGACTGCCCCGAAATTATTAATGACACCAAAGAAATCGTCGAAGGCTTCGCGGATATGGAAGCTGACTGGTAAATTGTTTTTTGTTGCGAGGTCGAGCATTTCTTCAAGCAATTTAATTTGCTCCGTGCGAATTTCGTCAAAGGTTAGATTTTTTCCGGCAAAAGGGCCCGTGTCGGTGACATAGAATTCTGGACCGTAGTGATAATCAAGACCAACTTCGCCGATTGCGATTGGCTTATGTTCGGAAAAATCAGGAATCTCGCGGGGTTTTTCAAGTTCATTAGGATGCACACCATAAGTCCAAAAAATCTGACATTTATCGGAATTAAATTTCAAAGTAAAATCGCGGGCACGCATGGAGTCTTCATAGGAAGTGCCGATAGTAACAATTTTAGTAACATTATTGTCTACGGCGCGGTTAATTAAATCTTTTGTGGTGGATGAGCCAAAATGGTCAAAGTCGTTTTGGTCACCAGCTGGGTTAGCGGAACCGTGAATGTGAGAATGTGAATCGATTAACATAAAATCATTATACCTTATTTTGAAACTTTACATTTGCCACTTAGGACATCACATTTTAGCCATTTACCATCTTTTTGAAAATCCGAAATCGCGACATTGTTTTTGTAAAGTTTGTCTTGTTTTTTGATGAGATCCTTCGCGACATTTTTACCGGCTTCGGAATTGCGCAGAAAAGAAAGTTCCGTTTTGCATGGAAAGCTTTTTATCTCAACATCTTCTGGATTGACGGAAAGTTCTGCAAAAATATCTACATAGCGTTGGATGTAATGGGGCTCAAGATTTGTGTTATCGATAATGAGATTATGGTCACGGTAAATATGCGCCGCAATCTCGTTCTTTTCAATCATTGAAATGTAGTTCTCAAAATTTTCATCTTGGCCACTCGCAAAGTATTCATTAAGATCAAAGAAGCGCGAGCGAATTTCATCACGCGAAACAACGAAAAAGCCATCCTGCTTTTTCTGGTCGGCCCAGGTGCTTTTCCCTGCTCCGGAAATTCCACGCGTTAATATAATTTTCATTGTTTCTATTATACCACCTATCCTTGACGGTTCAAAGAATTTATGCTAAAATAGTAATGTAAGTTGGGGGCGAACTTCGCAGCTTACATCAGGGCGTGAGGAAAACCTCTTAAATTTTAAGGCGCTCTTACAGAAAGGTTGTTTTATGCAGGTGTTTGTAAAAAGAAACGGAAAAACGGAATTTTTCCAGGCGATGCTGACAACGGATGCTGTGCCGTCAATTCTCGCGAAGCTCAATGCGACATTTCGTGATGAACATGGCAAAGGTGTCTGGTATCTGCCTAAGGTAGGCAAGGTCCAATCCGGTGAGATGGGAAAAAGTATGTGGCTGATTCCGGCACAAGTGGACGCGAAAGGAACTCTTGTTCCGATTACCCAGAGAGTTGAAAATTTGAGTGCGGTAGAGCTCATTACTCCGGGTAACGAGGAATATCTCCTTGTAACTCCTACCGGCCAGACTATCTGTTGGCTTAAAGACGACAATCGCCAGTTGATTGAAGGTGTTGATCTCGACAAAGATGAATTCGAAGAGTTTTCAAACTTGTCGCCGGAAGGCATTGAATATTTGAAATCACAGGTATTGCCCGTTTTTCAGCAGCTTGCAGCGGCGAATTAAAGTAACCGAACAACAACTAGCCACCTCGGGTCCATTGAGGTGGCATTTTTTATTCCCTTCGTTTATTTCAAACACCGCTTATGCTATAATTAAGCAAAAGGAGTATTTGCTATGTCTAATAAAGTTATGATTATTGGCACTGGGAATGTGGGTGCGTCGATTGGGTTTTCGCTCGTTTCACAACGCACGGCCGTAAACGAACTTGTGCTGACAGATATTAATATGGAAGATGCTGAAGGCGAAGCAATGGATCTTCGTGATACTTTGGCAGTTGCTCCAACCCAAATGAAAATTCATTCTGGGACTTATGAGTCCGATGCGGGCGATTGCGACATCATTATTATTACCGCCGGCGTTCCACAGAAACCTGGCGAAACTAGAATGGAATTACTAGCAAAAAACTCCGCAATTATGAAATCAATGATTGAGCCAATTATGGCAGCCGGTTTCAATGGAATTTTCCTTGTAGTTTCAAATCCAATGGATGTGATGACTTATCTCACAAAGAGATATTCTGGTCTCCCAGACGAGCAAGTGCTTGGCTCCGGTACTGTGCTCGACTCAGCAAGGCTCCGTTATAAAATCGCTGAAAAATTGGACGTTTCCCCACGTTCAGTTCATGCATACCAAATTGGCGAACATGGCGATAGCGAATTTGCATTATGGTCTGAAGCTGACGTCGGTAGACAAAGTTTGGAAAAACTTTTGAGTTCTGAGCAACGTGCAGAAGTTGAAGAATTTGCTAGACACGAAGCATATGACATCATTAATAAAAAAGGTGCAACTTATTATGGCATCGGTGCATGTGTGACAAAAATTGTAAATGCAATCCTTGAAGATACCAAGGAAGTTTTGCCGGTTTCGACTTATGATCACTATTCAGATTCATACTTTGGCTGGCCAAGCGTGATTGGTAGAAAAGGTGTGATTAGGCGCTGCGATATTGATTTGACCGAAGAAGAAAGTGTGAAGCTTCAGAAATCGATCAATGCAATCAAAGAAGCTATTGCCGAGTGTCCGGAGGACTAAGTGCAGCTAACTGGCGAAGTTGGTTTAAACTCCCGAAACGTAATCGTTGTAAATCTCGATGGCGGCGATGTGCTTTTTGAGCAGGACGCTGACGAGCAAGTTGAGGTGGCAAGCCTCACCAAAATTATGACCGTATATTTGGCCGCTGAAGCAGTTGAATCCGGCAAAATTAAGTTGGAAGATGAAATTACAATCACGGCTGAGATGATAAAAGTGGACCCAGAATTTGTGAAGGCTGGATTATATGTTGGGCAGAAAATTACTTTCGAGGATTTAATGTATCTGACGCTTTTGCCGTCTAACGCCGATGCGGCGCAAGCACTGGCCGTGACAGTTGGTGGGTCGATAAAAGATTTCATAGCGACCATGAACGAAACAGCGTGGAATTGGAAAATGGAAAGCACCCATTTTTCTAATGTGGTTGGGTATGATATGGCAGACGAGGATGGCTACATTTTGGCCGATGGTGAAAAGAATTATTCGACTGCACGAGACGTAGCAAACATGGTAAAACATGCGATAGAAAATCCAACATTTGAAAAAGTTTTTGGAACGCGTGAATATACAACAGAGGCTGGAGCTAAGCTTGAATCTACCACACAAACAACTTCAAAAAGATTTGGACTCGATACAGAAATGATAACTGGCGTAAAAACTGGGTTCACCGGTGCAGCAGGCAGATGTCTCGCAAGCACGGCAGAGTTTGAATCTAAAAATGATTTGGGTAAGTCTGGCTTAAAACCAAGGCTGATTGCTGTAACGCTAGGCGCGGAAACGAGCGATGGACATGTGCGTGATACCGTAAATATGTATGACTATTTTGCGGATAATTATAGTTATAGATTGGCAAGCGAAGCGATTTTGACTGAAACAAAACCTTTGATGGCATACATTGGTTTTGAGAATGCGTCCGTAGAAACAGTGAATATATATGAATTGGGCGATTCGACATATTATTTCCTAAATAATAACGCCGAGACAAAAACACAGTTCATCGCTGGTGAAAATATCACGCTCGTGGAAGAAGCGGAAGTTCCGGTTTATAGATATAATTTTGATGGCAATTTTGGGTTTAATTTCGCAAAAACTATTCCGGCGAGTGAGCGAGTCGGGACTGTTAAATATACCGCTGACGAAAAGATTTTGAATGAAATAGATGTGACGTTGGGCCAGGATGTAACAATATATAATTATCCAATGATTTTTGGCACAATTGTTACTAGTGCAGCAGCTATAGCTCTAGCGATTGGTTTATTTGTGAAGTTCAAGATCCTGGGGCATAGGCAGCAACCAAAGCCTAGGTGGTAACAAAACGCTTATCCCTTGATTTTTTAGGCAATCTGTGATATAATAAGAAGATAAGGGCAATTTTTTATTATGCAAAATAAAGAGAAGATTAGGAACGTCGCGATTATTGCGCACGTCGACCATGGCAAAACGACTTTAGTCGATGGTCTTTTGAAGCAATCAAATACTTTTCGTGATAACCAAGCTGAAATGAGCCAAACTCTCATTATGGATAGCATGGATCAGGAGCACGAGCGCGGTATCACAATTACTGCAAAACAGACTTCTGTGTTTTACGATGGTTATAAAATTAATATTATCGATACGCCAGGCCACGCCGATTTCTCAGGTGAAGTTGAACGCACTTTGAATATGGCGGATGGTGTGATTTTGATTGTGGACGCCCAAGAAGGTCCAATGCCACAAACGAAATTCGTGCTTTCAAAAGCACTCGCATTAAAGCTTCGTCCAGTAGTGGTAATTAATAAAATCGATAAGCCTGCTGCTCGTATCGCAGAGGTTGAGAGCGAAATTGCCGACTTATTCTTGGAGCTCGCAAGTGATGAATCACAGCTAAATTACCCGATTTATTATGCTATTGCACGCGAAGGCAAAGCCGGAAAAACAACTGAGCTCGATAATGATTTACATGTAATTTTCGATTCAATCATTAACGACATTCCTGCCCCAAAAATCGATGAAAATGAGGGCAAGGGTGCACAACTTCTAGTGGCGGCGCTTGCAGCCGATAACTACCTTGGTAAATATGCAATTGGTAAGATTGTGCGTGGCAAATTGAAACACGGCGAAACCGTGAAAGTTATGAAGACTACTTTTGAAAACGGCGAGCCACATATCGAATCAAAGTCCGCAAAGATCGACCGAATTTTCACTTATCGTGGTCTTGGCAAGGAGGAAACTCAGGAAGCTTATGCTGGCGACATCGTGGCAATTACTGGTGTTGCTGATGCAAATATTGGCGACACTATTGCAACTGGTGATGCCCCGGAAGCTCTCCCTACTATCGAGCTCGAGCCACCAACCCTTAGTATTTATATTGGCCCAAATACTTCCCCGCTCAAAGGCAAGGAGGGTGAATTTACTACTTCACGCCAGATTGCTGAGCGTCTAGAAAAAGAGCTTGAAACCAACATCGCTCTCAAAATCCAGCCGGATGGTCTTGGCTATAAAGTTTCTGGTCGTGGCGAGCTACATCTTTCCGTCTTGATTGAAACTATGCGCCGTGAAGGTTATGAACTAGAAGCTGGTCGTCCAGAAGTGGTCTACAAAGAAATTGATGGGCAAAAAATGGAGCCGATTGAAGAGCTTACTGTTGAAGTGGATTCTGAATTTGTGGGTGCCGTAAGCCAAGAACTTGGTATCCGCAAAGCCGAACTTATTTCCCAAGATCTGACATCATCTGGCTCTACTCGTTTTACCTATGAAATTACGACCGCTGCGTTGATTGGTCTTCGTAATAATCTTCTAACAGAAACTAAAGGCACTGTGATTATGTCTTCCCTTCCTAAGGGTTACAAGCCAGTCGAAACTAAGTATAAGCCAGAGCGCAACGGTGCATTGATTAGCTTTGAATCTGGCGTCTCTACTGCTTATGCACTCGATGCAGCACAGGCACGCGGCGTATTATATATTCCGCCACAGGCTGCAGTATATCAAGGTATGATTGTGGGTCTTTCAAACAAAAAGGAAGATATCGATATCAATATCTGCCGCGAAAAACAGCTTACAAATATGCGTACCCATGCTTCTGATGGTGCAATCCAACTCACGCCATATACTCAGCTCAGCCTAGAACAGTGTTTGGACTTCTTGCTCGAAGATGAGCTCCTAGAAGTTACGCCAAAAAATTTGCGTCTCAGGAAGCGCCAACTTGATCCAATTAAGCGAAAACGCGAAAATCGCGAAAACTAAAATAAGACCCCCTAGTAAAGGGGGTCTTATTTATGTGCTTTTTGAAATTAATAATTCATATATTTCATAAGATCATCAAGACTATAGGAATCGTAGTCACCATAGCTACCACCGCTAGTTTGGCTCTTAACATAAATATACTCAGCAGTATAGTTAATAATAAGAAGTGCCATGAGTGTGAAGAAGAAGGCGAAAACTTTTGCATCTCCTTCGAAACCAAAGACTTCGGTCATAATCTGAATGAATACGATATACATGAGATATTCGCCAGCTAAACGAGCGAAGTAGGCGCCGGTTGACCAGAAGATGCCTAGAAGTGGCGCGATAATGAAATATCCGAGAATATATGGTATCGCGGCGGAAGCGGTTACGCTAAGCGCTAATTGATACGAAATATCTTTCTTAAGAATCTTACCTACGATAAAGAAGCCAAGTGCAACGGCAGCGACAATCGCAGCATAGCGAATAAGTGGAATGATTGTATGGTTCACCCAATTAAAGCGTTTGTCGTCGAGGTTTTCCCACACAACCTTAGTTGTTTCATGCTTTTTATAATTGTCATCGTATTCATATCCTTTAACGACGATGGCATTGGCAATAGAGTTAACGAGACTAAGAATGGTCATAGCTGCTACTACTATGACACCAAGGATTAATGAATTTTTGGTGCTACCGAGTTTTTTGCGCTCTAATCTAAAAGTCTTAATTGGATGAATTAGAACTGAGATGATAAATGAGAAAAAGTTAAGCGTAGTATTATCAACGTCAGCAGATGCACTATTGGCTACTGTTGGTTGCGGTGTTGGGGCACTAGGTGCCGGGTTAGGTGCTGAAGCTGCTGGAGCTTCTGGGGTTGGAGTGGTTGGTTCCATTAAATATTACCTCCTTTATTATTAAATTTATCGATTTGGTTAAAAACTTGTCCATTCATGAAATTGGTCGTTAGCTTTGAAATAGCATCATTAGAGCGACTTGAGACGGCTGTATTGTTATATCCGCTAACAACTGGTGAGCGGAGTTTTTTGCGTTTTTCAATAAACTTATCAACTTTTTTCAGATTTTTAACTTCTTTCTTAGTTTCAGTCTCATGACAATGACGGGCATTAATATTGCGATAGCGCAGATACATAATGAAGTAGAAAAGTGGGCCGACAAGCAAGAACACCAGTGTTCCCTCAGAGCTCTTAGAAGGTCGGAAACCGAAGATGGCGAGAGCACCTAGAATCTCAATGAGTGCCGATATAAGCAGTAGCTTCGGCTGATGAATCGGGACTGAACCCATTACTTCCTTAGTGCGAGCGTTTACGGCAACATAGTGGAGTAAGGATTCTTCTCCTTTTTTCTGCTGGTAGCTATAAAGCCAAACTGGAAGATAGGCAGATTGCCACTGCTGACCATGAGCCTCGAATTTCTGAGTGTTCCATGCCACGCCGCGATCATAATGAGCGAGTGATTCATTGGCGGCAAAGCGTGCAACATCAGTAGCTTCGTTCCTAGCGATTTCTTTCAAATCGTCGATATTAGTATCGCGTTTTTCGGAGGTGAAACCGCGTAGATAGTTTGCATTAAAGCAAACACAGTTTTCTGTATCAAAAGGCATAATTGCATTGATGACGTTATTAGTAGAATCTTTGCTATTGTGTAATTTATCGGCACTTGATTCAAGGGAAAGTCCATGAATTAGAATATCGAAATCGCGCTCGACGTGATAAGCGTCTGCGTCGTAATAATGTTTCTTATTATTCCCTGATCCAACCGTATAACTACGGGTTTGATGTTCGCCAGTGCCAGAGAAACTAGCGTGCCCGTTAACATCAATCAACATATACGGGAAGTAGACGCCGCAAATATTCTCGGTGGTAAATTCGGCTTTAAACTTTGGATGCGCAAAGAATTTTCGTTTTTCGACAAATTTCCTAATTTCCGCCTCGGCGTCAGCTTTAGTAACGCCAAACGGTAAGACAACATCTGGAATAGCGCCGTTAGGAAGCTGGTTATTAATACTCAATGTATTACGGCACCAGTGGCAGCGAGCTTGCGTGGTTTCATCTGCTTCGATGACAACTTCTGCGCCGCAAGATTCGCATTTCAAAGTCACCATTAGTTTGGAATCTGCGGACTTTGAGATATCGCTTGCACCAGAACCAATAACTTCACCTTTAAGCTCTTCGAGATTCTCGACCATTCCCTTAACTTTGTCGAGATTAAATTCGAAACGACAAAAATTACAGCGAAGTTTGCCGGTTTTTAAATTAGTTGAGATATCAGTGGCACCACAGGATGGGCATTTGACTTGCCCATCCTTGTTGTCTGTATCGGTTTGAACAACTTTGCGTGCCATTAGTAGCCTTATTGTTCTGCTGGAGTTTCTGGTTCAGCAGGTGTTTCAGGAGCGGCTGGAGCTTCTGGAGCGGCACCAAAACCTGGCTGGTAGCTAGGTGGAGTGTTTGGCTGTTGCATAGTGCCCATCATGCCACCAGCAGCGTTCATGCCCATGCCCATGAAGGCCATGCCAGCACCACCACCATTTTCACCGGCAGCTTGCATACCACGGGCAGCAGCTTGTTGCATAAAGGCGTTGCCACGAGCGCCTGAGAGAGCGTCAGCTTTCTTGACGTCTTTCATGAGTTCCTTGGTATCGGCATCATACTCGATAGAAAGGATTGCGGTTTTAACAATTTCGAGACCGCGATCAGATTTCCATTGATAACCTGCTTCAACAGCAGCTGAGAGAGATTGAGCAAAACCAACTTGGTCGCCCTGAATCTTGGCCATACGATTGCCCTTAGAAGGATCGTTGGTATAGTTAGACAAAGCTGAGCCAAGTGAGCCAACAACTTCATTGAAGAGCTGGGTTGCAGCGTCGTTGTCCATATCTGCGAAGTCGAAGATTGGAGCATCAGCAGAAATATACTTAGCTGGAACAAAGTTCTTGATGAAGAGAAGTGGATCGACAATCTTCAAGGTGTAGGTACCACGAGTGATAGCGCCAACCTGAGTGCCAAAGTAAGCATCATCCCAGTAGATTTCAGACTGAGTGCCGAACTTGTTGTTTGGGATTTCCTTGAGATTGACATAGAAAGCGAGTTGCTGAGAACCTGGCTGACCACCAAATTTAATACGTTCCCAAGTTTGTTTAATGACAGGACCAACTACACCATCACCAGCAAAGATGGATTGTGAATTTGGGTCGTTAGAACGAAATTCGAAACCACCTGGTTCGGAAACGATACCGGTAATCTGACCATCCTGAACTGTGATAAGAGCAGTTCCTTCTGGAACAATAATCTTTGAACCATCACTAATGATATTCTCTGAACCCTTTGTGTTTTCACCACGGCCAGCGTTTTCACCGGATGGAACAGCTTGAAAAATGGCTGCAGTGCCTGGAACATCTGGACGAGGAGCATAAAAATCCTTCCACTGATCAGCGAATGTGCCACCGAGTGCGCCAGAAAATGCTTTGATAAAACCCATTATTTTCCTTATCTGTCGACAACGACTTTTATTTAGCTTATATATTTATTATATCATACGTGTTTTGATAAACCTCTTATGTTTGGAAATAGGGGTAGAAAATGGTATAATAGAGGCTGAGAAAAATTATCATGTTGTTTGTGTTAGGTGGGAGCACACTAGCACTGTAGTTAATCTGGATCTTTAGAAAAGGAGGATTTATGATGGAAAGAGTATTATTCCCAAGAACTCGTAAGCCCTTGGCGATGCTCCTGACGTTGATACTGGCCTTTACTTTTACGGCCTGCGGAAGCTCGGAGCAAACAACTGCCACAACAGAATCTCAGCAACCCGTAATCGAAGTCGAGACTACACAGCAGCCCGAAACTCCGGAGCCTACAGAGGAACCGGAAGTCAAAGTTGAAGCCGTGAAGGAACCGACCGAGCCATCTGCTACAAGAGGAGAGATTATCGAAGCTCTGTTTGAGTACGCAGGTGAGCCTGTCGTTGATATTGCGCCATTCATGGAGTACGAAGACTTCCCTAGATATAAGTTTACTGATATCGAGGAAGGAACACCTCTCGCACTTTGGTATGGCTATGCAATACATGCGGCTGGTGCCGACGAAAATGCAGATGGCACCTATACTTACGATGCAGATGCACCGGTGACCCGAATGTTTCTCGCAAGTGTTTTAATCGAAGACATGGCAAATCGAGCATTCCCGTTTACGGATGTTTGCCAGAGTTCGGAACCCGTAACTGACGTAGAGTATGGAACTGACTTTTATCATCGCAACATCGCCTATTTGATGCAGTGTGGAGTCATAACTCCAGCATCGAATGCTGCAAATGTGAACCCGGAAGCTGTTTCGGATACAGATTTGTGCCCGGATGCAGAAGTAACAAAAGATGAAGCAATGGCTTCGATTGCAGCATACAAGAGCACTCTGGAAGAAGTTGGAGTTTCCGGCGTAATTGCTACGCAATACAATGTAACTCGTGATGGTAAATTTGCATCGGCTTTGAATTTGACTGATGAGAAGCCGACACAGGTGGCTCAGCAGCCGACAGAAACAGCACCGTCTACTACTGAGAAACCAGCCGATCAGCCGGCAAACACGGAGACAAGTACGCCGCCGACAGCTGCCACTGGAGTAGAGACAAATGCTCCTGGAATTAGCGGATATGGATTTTCGCCAAATGTTACACTAAATACCCCGTATCCTATTACCACGATCTGCAAAAATGATAGCAGTAGAACTGCAAGCGGGACTGTGACTTTTACAGGATACTCCAGAAGATCTCTTGGCAATGGATACGATGAAATCACTGTGACGATTTTCGAGACATACCCCGACCAAAACGCCGTTGCTTATGGCATTAGAACACTGTTTAGTGTTACAGACTATTATCTGTATGAGGAAGGGACTATAAACGAAGATTTTCTTGACGGTAGGCATGGGACTTTTTCTCTCACATACAATGGAAAAGTCTATGACAAATGCAGTGTGAGTGATGGAGGAGCCCAGGAGCTTGATGGCTCAGGAACAGCTGTTAATGATAATATTTACATCACCGTTAAGGTTCCTTCTGGCTATGACGGAATTGTTGTGTGGGTGGCTCAGCATCCTGGAACTGCAATAGGAACTTTGTCAAAACTTTCAAATGTAATGATCTTCCGTTGTAATTAATTCCCTTGATGGCTAGCTCAGATGAGCTAGCCATTTTATTTTTGCAAAATTTCCTAAAACGCTATTGGTTTTTTAGAATCCATGATATAATTGCCTTACGATGGGTCTAAAGAAAAGTAATAAGGTCGATGTTTCTAATGTCGACAAAAGTAATGAACGAAAACCAAAAATTGACAAAGTTGTGATTCTTGCAATTGCGGGTGTTGCAGTATTAGTAATAACATTTGTAGTGTTGCTTTGCGTATTCATAGCAACAAGAAATAATGAAACTTCCGATTCTGATGAAAACCGAGAAGGTATCATCAAGACTGAGGACGGTTATTATATAGAACCGGGCGAGGAAGTGAAGATTGATAGCAGTATCGATTTAAACGAAGCCACTGGTAATCTAGCATATTTATACGTTCGAAAGGTCTTACTCCAAGACAATAATATGTACGATGGAGTTCTTGACGAGGACCAAGACGAAGAAAAAATCCGCAAAACTATGGCCAATATCGATCAGATTATTAGCGACAACAATTTCTCAGACCAAAATCTCTTAGACATCATCTCGACCGAAAAAGCAAAAGTATATATTAATTTCAATGATACTGAAGGTGGTTGGAATATATTAAAGACTCTCGTAGAAAAAGAAGGAACAATGCCTAACAGTGTAAAGTATTGTTTCTATTATGCTATGATGGCTTATCATCGTGCAAATGGCAACGATAGCGAAGTAAAAGTAATGCAGGAAAAGATTGATGCTCTTCCTGAGAGTTCATGGAGCTAATTTATGAAAAATTTATTTAGGCGCAAAATCACATTAGACAAAGCTCCGAGAAGGAAGCGTAATTACTTTGAACGAAAAACTGTGGCTATAGCTAGCATTTTCGTTGGTATTGCATTATTGGTTGGCTCCGTTTGTACTTTCTCCATTATGAAGAATACCGGTGTATTTGGTGCTGGCGAACACAGTAACTACGACCCAGACTGTACTGGATCTGGTTGTGATTCTGATACAGACGTGAAGTACACCACATGTAGCGGTACTCCTGGACGTATTTGTTATACAGATTCCAAGGCGGTTTCTGGCTTCTCATGGATTTTCATTCCGATTTCTGCACATGGCGGAACGTTTGCCTATAGCAGTCTTCCTGCCATCCTGGTGAAGCTTACAGCACCTGGTGTACCGGCACAGGTAAGTGGTTGTGAGGGTGCAAACGGTGTTTATCTCTTTGCTCGCAACCTCTATAGGGTAGGTGATAAATCAAAGGGCGTCGCAGATGCTCCTTATCCATATCTAGCTGGTCCAGAAAGTACAAGAAATTACAACGGTAACTACCAGAATTTCGGCTACAGCTGGTCTGATGGTTCTTATGAAGTTGACGAAAGCGAGGCAAAAGAAGCATACGAGGCCGCAAAACAATCCGGCAAACTTGGTTCTGCTTATTCATGGGATAACCTTTCTTGGTTCTGTGCTTGGGGTGAAACTCCTCCACCACATACTAACGATCCATTTGATTGTTCTGATATCGTAGGTCTTGACAATGGTACACCAAACTATGGTAACACTTGGGGTGATGCCTATGTAAAGAACCTCACTGCTACTGACACTATGAATAGATACTCCTCAAACGAAGGTGGTGGACGCCTCAGCAACGGTTGGCTTGACAATTACACGTTTGCTAAGCAGGGCGATAGTATCCAGTTTAGGGAGAGGTTATGTTCTGCGGCCATGAAGGTCTCGGGGACAGGAATAACATCATTGTATGAAAACCGAGATAATGATGATGGTATTGGTATTTGGGGTGGTGGTTCCGCAAAAGCCTTCGGCCAGCACAATGCTGGTGCAGTGAATGTTCACTTTGCCCTTTCTGCTCAGCCTGGTACCGGCGGAATCAGTAAATTCCTCTTTGATACCAATGCTCCACACTATGGCGTGGAGTCTACACCTCCGACTTGGTATTCAGCTAACCAGAACGCCCAGAAGGGCTTCGATCAGGTTCTAACTGATTTGCCTAGCAAAGATAGGCATAGTTGGGGCTTCCAAATCTTCTCTCCTTCTGAAGCTGCTGGTACCGAATATAAATGTGACCTTGAATATACCATAAATAATAAGAATACATTTGCCAACCCAGGATATCAGGTATCTGGTTATGCTAGTAAGGATAAGATTTCTGACTGTCCAAAACAGGAGGCTCCTACGAGAATATATCCTGATAATAATATGATTGGCAAAACAATCACCCAGAGGATTTTCTGGAATAACATCGTAGGCTTCGAACAACTTAAAGGTAATGATAATATCTCTGGCGCTTGCCGTTATACCGGTAGCGAATGCGGTAGGTATGATATCGTAGAGAATACTCGTAGATCTACTTCTTGGAACCGTTTCACAAACACCAAGGATAATCCACACGCTTATAATTACGGCGAATATGAAGACGTAAAAGCCGCAGCTGGACCTTGGGGTTGGCATAAGGCCGGCTGTTCAATTCCTAGCTGTAACTATGCTGGTTGTTGTACTTACTTTACTGGTCAATATGGCCAAACTACAGATGGCCATGGTAACGTTACTGGTACGTATCCAATCTATGCAACGACCGCCGAATGGGATGGTAGCCATGGTAGCTGTTGTGTTGACCAATATATTATTGATGCTGACCCTTGGTATACACCACTTTATTGGTATGACCAAACTGCATACCAAGGCAAAGAATATGAAACTGACTCGGCGACCCTCTATATTCCTTACAACTTCTCAACTTCGGCAAGCGCAGAAACTATTCAGAGTAAGGTCGTCTATGGTGGTACTGGCGTGAAGACTAACTGGGCATTCTCAATCAATCCAAAGGCAAACAAATACACCTCAACCTTTGGCTATGCCACGATTACTCCATCTTCAACGAAGGTCCAAGTGGTGGAATTCATCCTCGATGAAAATGCTACTACCGTGCGTGATGGTAATCGTAACGCAAGTGGCGTGTCTAGCGTCTGTGAATACTTCGGATTTAGTGAGGGTGATTCATGCCGCTACATGTACAAGCACAACGGTTCACTCAACCTAACTGGCGACTACGCTGGTGAACGTTACACAGGTTCGGCCGTTCGTACCATCCCAGATACTGATGTTGGTAAGAAATACTGCGTAGCAATCGGTATCTATCCAGCAGATAGCTTGAACTGGCAAAGTGCAACTGCCGCATTACTCAAAGGTATCGGTATGCAAGGTGGTAACACTTGGAATATTACAAGCCCACAATGCCGTACTATTTCAAAGAAGCCAAACTTCCAGGTCTGGAATGGTGGTATCTATTCGCCAAATAGCATAACGACTTCTGTATCAAAGAAGATTGTGGGCGCGAAGCTAGATGGTTCAACAGAACCACAGTGCACAGGGCTCCATCCTTCACTTTCGGATTGTACTTCCTATATTGCAAGTAAATCCAATACATTTGGTTCTTGGGATGGACAACTCATTCTCTCCAAGAATGACGTTAGTGGTATGGCTTCAGCTGCAGCATTTGGCTACAATGGCAATAATGTGACTAACTCTTACAACTTCGCGCTGAAGGGTGGTAACTCATCCAATGCAAATATGAGTACGATATCTAAGCTTACCGTTGCTAACTCCGGATCTTATGGTAACGCTGGTGGTATTAGACTCACCGATTCAATTATTACACGTCTCAAAGCTCGCTATATGAATCTTGATTCAAATACAAGTACCCACAAGAATACAAATGTGAACGGTGATGGCTTGGAATATTGGTACTATAGCGGCAACGCTACCCTCGGCAATATTATGCGCAATACTATCGCGAAGCGCGCTGATGGTACTTATGGTGATAACACTCTCGTCATCCAGGTGAACGGAAATCTTACGATTAACGGCAACATCTGTTATGGTTCCGCCCAATGTTATAGCAATAGCACTGTGTTAAATAGCTACAGCGATACTCGTGCTAACAGCATCGCAGCTCTACCACAGATTCTAATCTTCGCGAAGAATATTACGATTAACGATAATGTCACTCGTATTGACGCATGGATGATTACGACTGGTGATGGTTCAACTGGCACTTCCGCTGGTACCATCAAGACCTGTAATATCGATAAGCCAAGCTCAGAACAGTGTAACCAAACACTCGTAGTGAACGGTCCACTTTACGCAAAGACTTTACTACTCAAGCGTACTGCTGGTTCCCTCCCTGGCGGCGGATCATATGAGGGTGGTAGCGTGCTCAACCAGAATCTAACTAACGATGGTTCGATTACTCCAGGTGAAATCTTTAACCTCCGTGCAGATGCATATCTCTGGGCCTACAATCAGGCACAGCGTTACAGTGAAGCAGTCGTGACATATAGCCGTGAACTGGCTCCGAGGTACTAAAATGCCTAAGGCCAAGAAAGGTTTCACATTAATCGAGGTAATCCTCTTCCTCGTTATCATGGTTGCAATCTTTAGCGGCGTGATTGGAAGTATTGTAAACAATGTCCACTCTCAACGCTATAAAGATACTGTGAATGATTTTGCAGAGTTCCTTCGCAGGACATATTCTGAGGTGGCAAACGTGCAAAATGTGAGACTCCAGGCCGAAAATATGACATCGTTCTGCTCGATTGCCTCAATGTGGAACGGTGGTGTGTTGATCAACAACAATATTGGTTCTGACTCAACAGATGTAAACTATCCAGGGAGAACCGATTGCGCTTTATACGGCAAGTTGCTGACATTTGGTGAATATAACGAAAAGACAATTCATTCATACGATGTGATTGGAACAATCTATAACGGTAAACAGCACGAAACAATGATTGATGTTGGATCACGCAATTCTCTGATTGCAACTAAAGCTGATGTGGTTGGCCTACGCAAGATGCCTAATAGTGCTTATTGTGGATTGGACACGGCGGGTAACTCTGAATCCTATGCTCCACAGTGGGAAGGCACAATCGAAGACTATAGCGGCAACGTAAAGAAAGCTGCAGTCTTGATAGTGCGTTCACCAGTTTCAGGTACTATGGAGACTTTCTATATGGAGGGTGAAACAATCAACGTCCAGGAGACGCTGGCAGGAACTTCACAGGTAACTAGCTGCACTAGCCCGACATGGAGTTCTTCATACCAGAATATGTTCCTACATGGTTTCTTAAAGAACGGGAAGTTTGATAACCCAACTGATAAACCACTTTATCTATGCGTAAATTCAGACGATACCGGCTCGATTCGACGTGCTATCCAGATTGATCCAACAGGCAATAACTCTTCTGCAATAGAAGTAGCCGATGATGATTTAAGTAAGGAGATGTGTCCATGAGAACTAAAAAAGGCGATACCATAGTTGAAGTGGCACTTTCCCTTGCCATCTTTGGTTTTATTGCAGTTGTAACACTTAACTCCATGAGTGAAAGCTTGAATTTGGTTCAGAATACTTTAGAGCTTGAGATGGCTAGGAACGAAATCGATGCACAAGCGGAAGCTATTCGCTTTATCCATAACTCCTATCTGTCTGAACGTGAGTTAGTGAAGACGCAGCAGGAATACCGCGACTTATGGCTGGCATTATCCCGTGATGTAAATGGGGCAGCCGCTGGGTCTGGCCTAGCAAACAATCCGCTAACCATTTCAGCCTTCCCTGATCCAAAATTAACTTGCGATAATTATTACGACAAGTTTAAAATCAATGATAAGTCTAATAACGGTGACGTTCATAGCCTCTTTGACGATAATGCGTTCATTATCAATACGAGAAATATCAATCCAAAGAATCCAGCCGTAACGATTGTGAAGGCGTCAGGCTCGGGTTCGTCTCCACAGAAATTTACCCAGACTCAATTATACCCACGCATTATTTACACTACCAATGGTAATAATTCGGCGAATAGCTCAGAAGAAATGTCTGAAGCGGCTGAATATGAAACCGTAAATTACGCGGAAGGTATTTGGGTAATTGCGAGTAGAGATGTTGGTAGGGTAACCGGCATTACTGAATACACTGGTGCTGATACTATCTCTAAAATTACACCTGAATTCTTTGATTTCAACGTGCGCACCTGTTGGTTTGGATCTGGCGCAGACAGTCCAACCACTATCTCGACAGTGATTCGACTTTATAATCCAGAATATATCGAGGGTACAAGATGATACGCAAAAATAATTCTACTAAAAAAGGTTTTACGTTGGTAGAGATGGCATTCTCCATTGTATTTATTTCGTTCTTGTTACTTGCTATCGCATATCTTATTTTCCATGTTAATGAACTATTCACAAAAGGTATTGCTATTAAGGATATTTCTTCAACAGGCCGCGAGTTGATAGACGAATTTTCTCGTTCAATTGCTTTATCGAGCTCACCACTTGCAACATCAAGCTGTAAATATACTTCGAATTCCGAGGTAGTTGAATGCCGTGATAAGGATCATGCCCGTAAGTTCATTTATCAAGAACGCAAGGGCGATGTTGATATTAAAGGCGTTAGAACTACCGTCCCAGTACATGGCGTTTTCTGCACCGGATATTATTCATATGTTTGGAACACGGGCTATGCTTTGAATCCTACGGATTATAAACCTTCCGAGGGCAAAGACTTGTCTGCAAAATTGCAAATCAAGACTCAGGAATACTCCGACTTTAGACTACTAAAGGTGATGGACACAGAGAAAAAGATTTGTAAGGACGGTATGAATACCGGTTCATATCAGATTTCCAATCCAACCGTAGCTATGCCATATACTTATAATTACGATGACACAACCGCTGAAGTAACCGAGCTTCTAGATGGCAGCGAAAACAACCTCGTTCTGTATGATTTGTCGATCTTCAAACCTGCTCAACAGACATTAACCCAGCAAACATATTTCTCTGGTACTTTTATATTGGCAACCATGCAAGGCTCTGTTAATATAAAAGGAAATGGAGAGTATTGTAAGGACGCCCCAGACGGATGGGGGACAGATTTCAATTATTGTTCACTAAATAAATATAATTTTGCCATGCGTGCGACAGGGCAGGAAAGGTAATTATGCGAAAAGAAAATAGTATCAAAACTAAGCGAGGTATCACGTCCATCTTCGTGACAGTGATTATTATCCTCATCTTGGGCGTGGTCACGGCAAGCTTCCTCAGGCTTACAACCTCTGAAGCCTCCCAGTCGTCAAATAACGATTTATCCCAATCCGCTTATGACTCCGCACAGGCTGGTATTGAGGACGCTAAGATTGCGCTTTTGCAGTATCATGATTGTCTTTCAGCCGGTGGTGCTACTTCAAGTGAAGCTTGTAAGAGGATTGTTCCGAAAATGCAGCAAGGTATTCGTGACAAAGATTGTGATACCATCGCCAACGCATTGGGTCGCGAAGTCAAAAATGGCGGCGTGAATCTTCAAGCTACTAAAAGCGGCTCTGACGATGAGAACGCTCTCAGTATGTTGCAAGCATATACCTGTGTAACCGTAGAAGAGGAGCTTGATGATTATCGCACAACTCTCGATAGCTCCAATAGTTTTCGCATTATTCCAATCCGCCCAGCTTCAGGCGATATCAACTCGATTGATACAATTGAAGTTTCTTGGTTCTCTCCTGCTAACAAAGAGGCCGCTGGCTATTCTAATTACTGCAACAATGAATCACTTTATTCTATCACTGGTTGCAACAGCAAATATCTTGCCCCACCAGTTCTTGGTGTTGGCTTAATCCAGACCGATGAATCTTTCGCACTTTCCGAACTCACAATGGCAAACAGTAGCGACAAGTCCAATCGTGGACAGCTCTACTTCAAGCCGATTAATCGTGCTGATGCTAGCCCAACAACTATCTCAGCTTCCGTGTTGTCATCTACCGCTAACGGCTCTGTTTATGCAAAATCTAATGGTTCCGATAACCCAGGTGTCTACAATGTATCTTGTAGCGCAAGCAAGGTTTCAGATTATGATGGCTTCTATTGCCGTGCTCGCGTTGGTATTCCTAAGCCATTCAACGGTGGCAACCGTAACGTCGGTTCATTCTTCTTGCTCGTATCTTTGCCTTACACGAAACCTGACACTGACATCAGTGTGCGTGCATTTAGGAACTCAAGTCCAATTTCACTCGTAGGTGTCCAGGCTCGCGTCGACTCTACTGGTCGTGCAAATGATCTTTATCGCCGCATCGAGGTGCGCCTTGAGTTAGTGGATACTTATTTCCCTTACCCACAATACGAGATCCAGATGTCTGAGGATGCAGACGCAATTGAGAAGTCCTTCCGTGTATCAAAGAACTGTTGGTGGACCGACTTCGGTGGCATGGCTAAGGATGGTTGTGACAACTACGTCGAGAATCTCAATCTGTCGACATTTTAATAATTAAGTGTGGAGGTTAAATGAAGAGGAAGTCTTCGAAAAACAAGTTTTTGGTGTGGGCAGAGAAAAATAGAACTATTATATCGGTAATCATAGCAGTACTATTTGCTGCATCGCAAATTCCAGCATTAATTATGCATGAGCCGACTACTGGAGAGTATGCGACTTGGGCGAGCGCTAAGGGGGTTGCAATAGATTATTCTACCGTAATTGACCATACGGAACCACAAATGGGGGTTTGGAAAGCCATTCTGGCACCTCTTGCATGGATGGGGTTCCCGATGATTACGGCAAATATTCTGGCGTTAGTTTTTACAGCACTAGCGATATTCTTGCTCTGTAAAAATGTGCGTGCAAATATCATAGTAAAGGTTGCGGTTGTACTTTCAGCAATCTTTATCTACTATAGCCCTGTAATCGCATCTAACTACTCGTTAATTCCGTTAGCTATGGTTCTCGTAGCAATGTTCTATTCGAAGCGTCTAGAAAAACCGCTTCAATATGGTCTTTCTGTTCTATTCTTGATGTCCACGCATTTTGTCCTAGCTTTCGTAGGAATTATACTAGCTATCGAATTCGTAGTGACATTAATCCAGCATCGTTATGATGTGGAGGCTGGGCAGGTGATTGTAAAATTTGGGATTCCAGTTGCTATCGGAATCGTATTGCTAGTTATTGGTTTAGTCTCAGCGAATGGCCTCACCGCAATATCGGTCGAGGGATATGATTTATCTGATAAAATCTCCAGATTACTTGGTTCCCTGAGTGAGGCAATGTTTGGCATCAATGCAATTTGGCCAATTTGTGTCGCAGCTGGTTTGATACTAGCTGCCACCATCTTTGCAAAGCCAAACGAATTGTTGATGTTGACCGGCTCCATTATCGTGGTCTCAGCATTCTTGCTCTTTGTTTATAATGGTGAACATTATGTATTCCAACGCGGAGTTTTAGTGATGTCAGTGTTGGCGCTTTTTGCACTTATTGCTAGTGAATCGGAATTTACAAAGCGTAAGTGGCTGAATGTGGTATTCTATATAATTCTAGCACTACCATTCATAGCTTCGGCACCAAAAGCAATTACGTCTTACATTGATAATATTAACCAACAAACTAGTGGTGTTAATAACCTCACAAACTTTATGAAAGAATTGGTTGGTGACCAAAAGGTAGCCTTTATTTCCGCAGAGCTTGAAACACAGACTGCATTGCTTCCTGCAAGGATTCAGGATGTTCAAATCTACAATGCTTTGAATAAAGAAAAGGGGAAGAAGTTATGGGCGCAACCTTCCGTTGAGACGCCATATTATGATTATATGTATCTATTTGCACCAGACGACAGAACGCTAGAAATCTATAGTGAGATTGCAGATCAATATGATCATATCTATTTGGTATTGCCAAGTTCTGGTGAGAATTGCGAAAAGGTGGCGCAGCAATATGAGAAATCACTAGCATTTGAAATCAACGCAGAAGACCGTGGTAAATTTACGCTCGAAAAGGAAGCGGATTACCCAGAGAACTTCAAGACTCTAGAATTTACATTCTATCAGATGAAATAATGATATAATATATATTATATATGGGTGGTATTTCAGCAAAGAAAACCAAACGTGAGCGAGTGCGTGGATTTTTTGGAGCTATCCGTAACTGGCACTTGGTCTTAGTTTTGATTCCCTTAGCTTTTCTCAGTGCAACCCTACTAAGGTTTGACCATATAAGGATGACTGAATTACTTACTGAAGTTCATCTAGCGGACGCCGTAATTGGCGAGAGTGACACGGCTGAACCAGTAGACAAGACAGAATTAGACGAGCGTCTGGCAACTGCATTATACAATCTCAAGAATTTTGTCAGCCATCACATAGTAGTGAATTTCATTGAAGATAACGGGGTTCAGGAATTACACTTCGGAACCGGCTCTTTCTATCTAGAAAACCAATATAATTACAAAGCAGCCATTGCACTCGCAGAAGCCGAGAAAAAGGCCTCGGAGATGTCTGATGACAATCCAAACGGAAACGTGTTTGCAAAGGCCATGGAAGTATGCCAACCAAAAGCACATCAGTATGGCTGGGATTGGGATACGCCCGAATATATAAACTGTTACTATGATGTAATTTATAGTTTCCCTGCTCAGGACGAGTTAACTACATCAATTGTGGCTGATATTCCTGATACGGCATTATTCCGCTATGATTTCCTTTCGCCAGTCTGGTACCCAAATCTAGCTGGGTGGCTAATAGTAATATGTGTCGTATTGTTTATCGTTATTCTCGTGCGCGCAATTTGGTGGATTATTTTGCAAATTGCTCTACGGGTTATAAAATGATATAATTAACTACGTGGAGGGGGCGTAGCTCAGGGGTTAGAGCAGGCGGCTCATAACCGCTTGGTCGTTGGTTCGAACCCAACCGCCCCCACCATTTATTGAAGTTTTACAGGAGGTATGATGGATAACATAGATATGGCGGTGGCAAAAAATCGAAAGAAAAAGAGTGGGCTAAAAAAGCTCGGTTTTATTATTGCATTGATAGCCGTAATTGCGGTAATTATTGTTGTAATATTAATTCTCGTAAACAAGAATTCAAATTCTGGTGATGGTCCAACAGTTGACGATAGCATGCATGAGATGGACAGCGGGGAATACGAAGAGCCTGATTACACTGCTAAGGAATACACGGATGCTATTGCGGTCGCCCAGAAGTATGCTAAAACAACTAACCTAAGTATGCAGAGAATGTACGAAAAGATGACCGACGAGAATGGCGATGCGATTGGCTATGATTACGCAAGATATGCTGTAAATAATATTAAGGTTGATTGGGCTGAGAAGGCTTACAATCGCGCAAAAGAATTGGTTGATGCGGGAGTAAGCGTACCAGCAGTATACATGATTTTGTCGAAGCGTACTGACCAAGACTGTAAAGAATACTATGAGGATTCACGCCTAGCTGGCACATCTCAATGCGAACAGTTTGAAACTGGCGAGGCAAAGAAAGCCACAGATAAGCTAACTGGCAATAAGAGTATGTATAGCAGTAGCGAAGAAGAATCACAAGAATAAAAAATAAGGTGGGCGCTGGGAGGTAAATGTTTTACGAGGTGCTCGTTTCAAAAATTTTCCGAAAATCGGCGAACGTCGACGATGGAATTTTGACGTATGCGAGCGATGCAAGTTTATCATCTGGCCAAGTAGTACTCGTTCCCTTGGGTCGTTCTATAGTTGCTGGGATAGTCTATAGGAAAGTTTCCAAACCATCTTTTGAAGCTAAGGGGATCACCAAGGTACTCTATGACCAAACTCTGCCAAAGCAAATCGTAGAATCGGTGCTTTGGATTAATCAATATTATCTGACACCTTTGCCACAGGTGGTAAGTTTGGTCCTGCCAAATGGTGTAGAGAAAAAACGAAGGTTAGCTAAAGCACCCAGCCAGAATCCTTTGGTGCAACAAGAAAAAATCCCACTTAATGCTGCGCAGAAAAAGGCATTAAAAGAATTGTTATCGCAAAAATGTAATACACGAATGCTGCATGGCGTAACTGGATCTGGCAAGACAAATATTTATTTGACGATGGCGATAGATATCGTTAAAGCTGGGAAGTCTGTGATTTTACTTGTTCCTGAAATTGCCTTAACTTCGCAACTTGTACAAATCTTTCAAAAGTTCTTTGGAAGCCAAGTGCAACTCATTCATTCAAAGCAGACTGAAGCTGAGAGGCATTTGATTTGGCAGGGGCTCCTTGAAGCTGAAGAGCCAAAAGTGGTAGTTGGACCGCGATCTGCATTGTTTGCCCCGCTAAAAGATTTGGGACTTATCATCGTGGATGAGGCACACGAGTCAACTTACTTTCAGGAATCTCCACCAAAATATTCAGCCTTGAGGCTAGCTAGCTTCATGGCAAAAGAGCTAGATATACCGTGCATTTACGGAACGGCGACTCCGCTTGTGACTGATTATTATGTAGCGAAAAAGCATAACTCGTACGTGCAACTGACTGAAAAAGCAAAGGAAACGGCAAAGGGCCCTGACGTAACTGTCATAGATTTTAAGGATAGAGCCAATTTTAATAAAAATCGTTATTTCTCAGACGTATTGTTAGCTAAAATCACGGAAAATCTAGAAGCTAAACAGCAGACATTGATATTTCATAATAGACGAGGCTCCGCAAATGTGACAATGTGCGAGCAATGTGGATGGCAGGCGCTGTGTCCAGATTGTTTTTTGCCACTGACCTTACATGCTGATAAATATAAGCTAGTCTGTCATACTTGTGGGCGCCAAGAGAAAATCCCAGTGGGATGCCCGGAATGTAAAAGTGCCAATATTATTTATAAAGGCTTCGGGACAAAGTTGATTGAATCTGAAATTAAAAAACTTTTTCCAAAGGCTAGAGTTGCAAGATTTGACACGGATAATGACAAAACTTCATCTTTGGAAGCGCAATATGAAAAGGTGAAAAAAGGGGAAATAGATATTATCATCGGTACACAAACGGTGGCAAGGGGTTTTGATTTTCCAAAGCTAGCTACTGTGGGAGTAGTGCAAGCGGATGCGGGTTTGAGTTTACCTGACTACGCTTCAGAGGAGCGAACTTTCCATCTATTAACCCAGGTGCTTGGTAGAGTAGGGCGAGGACATCTTGAGGTAGCCGATGCGATAATACAAACCTATCAGCCAGACCATCCGGTAATCCAAGCCGCATTGGATGCAGACTATGACCAATTTGCTAAATATTTGCTAGATAAGCGCAGGAAATCACATATGCCGCCTTTCATGTATCTAGCGAAGATTTCGGTTGTATATAAAACTGAAAAGACTACACTCACAAAAATTAAACAGGTATACAGAGACTTAAGGGGGAAGGATGGGGTATTCGTTTCTCAACCAACCCCGTCGTTTCACGAACGCACGCCTAGCGGGTATAGTTGGCAGCTAATTGTTCGTTCCCCATCTCGTGCAAAATTGCTCAAAGCCATTCGGGAATTATCAGATTTTTCGAATGTCCGTTTTACTATAGATCCCCCCTCATTACTGTAAACTAGGTTTTGTGTTAAAATATAAGCATAATGGTGGAGTCCAGATCAAAAACCGACAGAGTAAAGCTGAAGGCTAGGCGCTTGGGGATGAAAGTGCGTGGCGGAGTTTTCTCTATGCAAAATATTTTGATTCTACTGATTCCTACTCTTATGATTGCTTGGTTAATTGGGACAATCTCATCACTCTCAAAGAACTGGGCATTGCAACAGGAGATTGCAGAAGCGGAGCTAAAAAAAGAGTATCTCACCCTTGAAATTGAGGCATTAGAGCTTGAGAACGACTACTATGAATCTGAAGAATACCAAGAGCTGACAGCAAGAAGATTATTGAACAAGAAGCTAGATGGGGAAACAATGGTCTACCTACCCGAGAATACTATTAAAGCAAAGACGAAATACAGCGACCCAATCGTTGTTGGGAAGACGCAGGAAATGTCTAACTTCCAACAGTGGATGAAATATCTATTCGGAGTATAAAAATAAGTGCCTCTTAAAGGCACTTATTTATTTTTTATAAGCAATTATTTTTTCTTGCTAAGAGTCAAGAAACCGTTGCGTGGGTTCTCGTTGACTTCACGATCAGCAGGCAAATCGCAAGGGGTGCCCTTACCACCTTCTTCGTTCTTAGTGAAGAAATAGATTGTCTGTGGTTTGCCACCGCGAAGGGTAACCTCAGATTTGTGTAGATAGTAGGTGATGCCCTTTGAGTTAGTGTGACTGTAAGCCATTGTTCCTCCTTAAAAGTTGTTATAAGTTTATCTTATATCACCTAAGAAATTACGTCAAGGGGTAATTTAATGGATTATAGGGGAGTATGCTATAATGGTTCTATGAAAATCTATATCTCAGGCATAGCAGGAACAGGGGTAGGACCATTGGCATTGCTGGCAAAAGCAGCCGGTCATGGAGTATACGGAAGTGACAAAAACAGTGGTATGATTTTGCCTGAACTTGATAAAGCCGGAATAGATGTTGAAATAGGGAATCAAGACGGGTCGTTTTTAGAACGTACTTTCAGGGAAACAGGGGTGGACTGGTTTGTGCATACTTCAGCCTTGCCCGAGAATCATCCAGAAATTTTGAAAGCCAAGCAGCTCGGAATTAAAATATCCAAGAGGGATGAGTTCCTCAATTATATCTGTAAAGAGGAGAACCTCTGGCTAGTTGGTGTGGCAGGGACGCACGGGAAGACCACTACGACAGCAATGATTGTCTGGACAGCAATTGCGTTGAAGATGCCTGTGGCTTATCTGGTGGGAACAACTTTGGGATTTGCACCAACTGCAGATTATAGCAAAGGGGACCAGTTCTTGGTCCTAGAAGCCGACGAATATGACCGAAACTTCTTAGCTTTTAACCCAGAAATAGCGGTGATACCGACCATATCTTACGATCACCCAGATATTTATCCAACAGAGAACGACTATAACCAGGCTTTCGAACAGTTCAAATCACAGAGTAAGGTGATACTAGAGCCGAACGGTATAGATGAGGGGATTGAACTGGTAGGTAGAGCCAGAAAAATAGATGCTGGCTTGGCACTGAGGGCATTAGAGAAGATGTGGGAACTTTCAAAAGAGGAGGGAGAATTCCCAAGAGATTTGGCGGTTCAGATTTTGAATGCTTTTCCAGGAGTAGGCAGACGCTTTGAGAGATTGATTCCGGGCGTTTATACCGATTACGCACACCACCCAGAGGAAATTGCTGCTACTATTAACTTGGCGGAGGAAGAAGCCGCTAAACGTGGGCTTAAGGGTGTTGTGGCTGTTTATGAGCCACACCAGAACACACGTCAGCACGAGGTTCGTGAAGGCTATAAGAACGCTTTTGAAGGCGTAAATAGACTTTTTTGGCTACCTACCTATCTCACGAGGGAAGATGAGAGCTTATCCGTAATAACACCTGCCGAATTTATACAGGACCTAGAAGGCGGGTTCGAGGCAGAACCGGCTGAAGCAGGGGATGTCTTGGGGGAAAGACTCTGCGTATTACGTGACGAAGGCTATTTAATTTTACTAATGACTGCTGGACCAGCGGACGGTTGGCTCAGAGATGAAATTAGGAACTGGGAATAAAGACAAGTCGTGCTTAGGCACTTATACCTTTTATTGTATTTCTGATACCTTTAATAAAGTTTTCTTCCGAAAAGCGTTTGGCGGAAGGCTTGATTTTGCGTTTATCCTTAATAGGGTGTTTTTCGAAGTGTTTGAGGGCATATTTCAGGGAACCTGCAGTATTTTTAACATAGAATAAGCCGTTTTTGCCACTCTTAATGTAATCTAGAGCTCCTCCGGCCTTTAGGGCCACAACAGGGCATCCTGACGCTAGAGCCTCTACAGGAGCGATTCCAAAGGGCTCTTCAGAGGGAAAGACAAAGGCCCTGGCGTATTTAAGAAGATTTTTTAGATCTTCTCGTGGCAAAGTTGGCAGGAAAAGAACGAGGTCGCGCGGGGAATTATTTGGGCGAGGGGAATTACTGAATAGCTCTTTTTCCCGACGTTCTTTTTCAAGTTTCTTCGCGAGTTTGACGAGATTTTCATGTTCTGGGCCATCGCCTACTAAAACCAGTGGGAGTCCAAGCTCAACCGTGGCGGTAATGAGTGTGTCTAAATTCTTCCAATTCACCTGCCTAGAGTAGTTTAGGTAGTATTTACCTCTGTTATTCCATAAAAACCGAACACTTTCTGGAGACTTTTCCACAATAGTGGAAAGTGTATAACTTTTTTGTTCGGTTTTAGGTATTTGCTTTTTTCCATTTTTATTGTATTTATTACTTGACTTTTCTATTTGACATTTCCCTGCTTTGATTATATCGTTTTCCACAGGCTGTGAAAAATACCTAACGGCTACCGGGGGCGGAAGAATTTGTGATTCCCTTTTGTAGTATTTCTTAATCTGTTTTTTGGAGTAGCTACTAATAGTTAAATACTTTGTTGGGCATTTTGCCGCAGCTAAATCATTTTTACGAAGCCTAGGAGTAAGCATCTTGAGCGAGAATCTGGCGAGAGCATTCAGAGGCCCAAATCCAGGGTTTTTTAGATAATCATTATACTTACACCAGTAATACTGAGTAGGAACATGACAATAGCAGATATGGTTCTTCCCTTTTATATACTTAGCGTCGCAGCCTGTAACCGAAATAACTAGATCATAATTATCTAGGTTGAGATGCTTGAAATAACCCTGACGAAGTGGTGCTATGAATCGGCGAAGGTGTGAAGGCAGTAAATTGAGATATCCTGTGCGGACGTCCAAAAACGAGCCATAAAAATCATCGACCTTATGACGATACTGAGATGTGTAAATTGGCGCGTCCGGGAAAAGGTCGTGGAGCACTTTAATTACTTGCTCAGCACCGCCAGTTTCAGTTAACCAGTCACAGGCAAGAGCAATATTTAAACTAGTTTCCGGTTTATCCATTATCCAGCTCCCTTCCTTCGAATTACGGCAATGATGGTGCGGAATAGTATTTCAAAATCGAGTGCCAACGACCAGTTTTGAATATAGTATAGGTCTAGAGCGCGACGTTCTGAGAAGCTTAATTCCCTGCGTCCTGAGACTTGAGCAAGGCCAGTCAGACCAGCTTTCACGGACAACAATAATGAACGGTCGCCATAATGACGAAGCTCACCTGGTACAAGGGCGCGTGGCCCCACTAGTGAAATATCGCCTTTGATAACATTAATTAACTGAGGAAGTTCATCAAGAGAAGTTTTTCGGAGGAAGCTGCCGATTTTAGTAATGCGAGGGTCGTCATTTAGGAAATCTCCATTATCACGGTATGCTTTGGCGGTTTCTTCAGCCGAGAAGATAATGCCCTTTTTCTCAAGCTTCTTGAAGGCACGCTCAGGTGAAAGGCCGCAGTATTCCGGTTTCATACTGCGAAACTTGTAGATGATGATTTCTTTGTTGAATGCAGAAAGACGTGTTTGGCGATATATGGGTTTAGTATGGCAATCTGAGATTTTTAGAATAGTCCAAATTAGTGCCATAGGAATAAGCGCGAGAATCAAAAGAATCATTCCAAAAACAATATCAAATAGACGTTTCAAGACGCGGTGCATACCTAGAAGTGGAGTGACATTGACGGAGACCGTTGGAACAGTCCCAAGAAACATAAGCCTGCCAAGATGCTGGGAAAGTGAGGTCTCGGGAGGCACAAAACGATAAAGCCAGTGATGTTCGACACATTGTTTGAAGAGATATTCGATGCGATCACTATCCGTATGATAAATAATATCTGGGTTAGTTTTTGTAGCAGATTTGATGGATGAAACACGATATTTTTTATAGGTTTCTGGAATATATTTAGCTGGTGCAACAATGGAAACAACTTTAAAAGCTGGCTTATTTGCAAGCTCACTCAAAATACGCGTAACAGTATCGTTCCCTCCAACCACGAGAACGCGAGTGATGGCACGATTTTTTGAATGGACAATCTTTTCAATAAGACGAAAGGTGGAACGTTCCAAGTTCAATAAGACAAAGCAAATAATCGTAGCGTAAATCGCTACGGAGCGTGATGGGAACATTCCGAACTCGAGGAAGAAATCGATAGCAATAATAAAGATCGTACCCAAAATTGACGCGATAATGAGACGGAAGAACTCGGAAAGTTTTGAGAGACGCACAACATCATAAAGACGCAAGCTAACGAAAATAAAAATCCAAATAGGAATCGTGACAATGATAGCTGCAGCGAATTCAAATAGATTCGGATGGAAGTAGTATGGACGTGAGTCGACGGTGAGACGAAAAATTAGCGCAAGTATGAAAGAGGCGACCACAATCATTGTGTCGCCCACCATTAGTGCCACCCTGAAAATACCTCCTGGGTCACGTTTCATTTACGGTATAATTATATCATATCTTAAAGAAAAGAGCCCGCTAAGCGGACTCGTCTTCCTTAAATACGCCTTTCAAAGCGCAATCTCTCAAAATTGAGTGGTACCTGGCATTAAAGCCACTTTCGAGTTCCATAAGAGTGGGCGGTCTTTGACCGGGCCCAATCGATTCCAAGACGTTCAGAAAATATTTCCTGCGCTCCACTGCTTCATACCAAGATTCATTTTTCTTGTAGAAATTTGGTTGCGTCAGTTTGTCGACAATCTCATTGACAGTAGCTTCACAATCAACGTGATATGCGGAAACCATAAAATCTCCTAATTTGTCAGAAGAGTTGTCATACAAGAATTTCCTAAAACGCTCTTTGATATCGTCTAAAGCAAACTGTGCTTCCTTGGTTTCGCGTTCCAGTCTACGCAATGACTTGATTAGACTCTGAAATCCGATTCCGTAGCCATAGCTATCTCTCAAAATGGTTTCTGCACGGAACAGACATTCCTTGAGATCCGGCTCCTGAAGACAGAACAAATCGCGTGCAGCCGGCGGATACTCCGGTGGATTCTTGTCAGAATCGATATACTGACTGTATGCGCGTAACAACCTGGTACATTCCAGCGTATCTACCGCTGCCTTATCATAACGTATGGATTTCTCTAGTAACTCGATGAGTAGAACTTTGTACAAACTTAAGGTTTTAGACATATCTAAGCCCTCCCTTCAATTTATTTTTTGTACAACTATTTTCATTATAGCATATTTTGGCTAAAAAGTCAATGTTTAACAGGGGTGCGCGATAAGTCTCAGATTTTTTCCTCTATGCTATAATATAGATATGACACGGAGAGACGGAATTTTACTACTGGAGCTCGTGAAGACAGACTTCAAGCTGCGATATCAGGGTTCAGTATTAGGGTATATGTGGGCGATTATTCGGCCACTTTTAATGTTCGGGATTTTATATTTAGTTTTCTCCGTCTTTTTGAGGTTTGGGTCTGACATCCCGCACTACCCCGTTTATTTATTAGTCGGAACCGTGCTTTGGAATTTCTTTACAGAATGCACGAATCAGGGCATTCAGTCTTTGATTCAACGTGGAGATCTACTCAGAAAGTTGTCCTTCCCCAAGTGGATTGTTGTAGTTTCAGCCACGTCGACTGCACTCATTAATCTTTCGATAAATTTAATCGTTGTTGTAATTTTTGCACTTATTTCTGGATGTTCAGTTAGCTTGCTTTGGCTACTCGTTTTGCCACTTGTCGCGGAACTTTATTTCTTGGCGTTGGGCATAGCGTTTCTACTAGGCTCCATCAATGTGCGTTATCGCGATATCTCATCGATTTGGGAAGTTTTAACACAGGCACTATTTTATGCAGTTCCAATCATCTATCCACTTTCAATGGTGACATCAACATCAATGGTAGCCGCAAAAGTCTTGATGGTAAATCCAATTGCGCAGATTTTACAGGATGTGCGAGAGGTCTTAATTACAGACGCTTCAACTACGTCCTGGGAACTTTTAGGTGTGGCTGGACTAGTGCCAGTTGCACTTGTTGTTGTAGTTTTTATGATTGGTCTATTGGTATTCAAACATAAATCGCGTTATTTTGCGGAGGAATTATAATGAGCAAATATGCGATTACAGTAACTCGTCTTTCAAAATCATTTAAACTTCCGACTGAACGTAGCTGGGGGCTAAAACAAGCAATTTTTAATCGTCTTAAAGGCATTAAGGGCTACGAAAAACAGGAAGTTTTGAAGGATATATCATTCAAAATTGAAAAGGGCGAATTCTTGGGTATCGTAGGCCGTAATGGATCCGGTAAATCGACGTTGCTTAAATTATTGTCTGGGATTTACACGGCTGATTCTGGCAAAATCAAAGTTAATGGTTCCCTAGTGCCATTTATCGAGCTAGGGGTTGGATTTAATCCAGAATTAACTGGTAAGGAAAATATTTATCTTAATGGCGCCATGCTAGGATTCTCGAATAAAGAAATGGACGCTATGTTTGATGAAATTATTGACTTCGCTGAGCTAAGACCATTTGTGCATCAAAAGCTGAAAAATTATTCAAGTGGCATGCAAGTTCGCCTAGCTTTTTCGATTGCAATACGCGCGAAGGGCGACATTCTAATTTTGGATGAAGTCCTAGCTGTGGGGGATGCGGCATTCCAAGAAAAGTGCAATGATTACTTCAAACAAATGAAAAAAAATAAGAACCAAACCATCATCTTAGTGACCCACGATATGGAAAATGTGAAGAAGTTTTGTTCGCGTGCTATTTTGCTGGAAAATGGAAAAATTATTGCAGACGGCAAACCGAAGAAAATTGCAGAGCAATATCTAGGGCTCTTTTAGCTTAGATAATTACGGAAGAATTTGTATGGAAAACCGCCAAATAGGCGAAGCATCGTAAAATAGAACTTGACGCGCGTGGTAACATAGCGATTTTTGTAGAGATGTCTAGCATGCTTTAAGGCACGACTGCGGTGCACCGCATAGTATTTAGACGCGATCTCTCCAGAGAGTGACTTGTCGATGAAGCCAAATTCGGCAAGCACTTCCGAAAAACAAGCTGCATCGCGTAGGTTGCGATTAAAATCTTTGCGGGTGAAGTATTTCTGGGCTTCACGAGCCGCTTTAAGACGAGCAGAAAGTAGTTCGTATGTGGTTGTTTGGGCAGTCAACGAATCCTTACGAACTGTGTAGAAGTATAATGCATTATTGATAAATGCAATCTTCTTCGCGGCTGCGTAGTAACGATATGTCGTAAGGTTTGCTTCATAGGTTTTTGCATCAATGAAGCTAATGTCCTTGAATAATTCAGCACGATACATCTTATTCCAAATTACAACATCGCTATTGTGTTGCTGAGTTAGAAGACGAATACAAGCATCGAAACCGGACATAATTCCCTCTGGTGCAGCATGCTTTAATTTATCTGAGACATAGCCACAAACTGAAATGTCGGCTTTACTGTCGTTGATAGCTTTGTGGAGCTTTTCGACAAAGGTTGGCTTGACGTAGTCATCGCCATCGACGAAGACAAAATACTTACCGTGTGCACGATGAATGGCAACGTTACGAGTGCGGGCTGGGCCAAGATTCTCACGCGAATGCATGACTTGGAAACGATCATCTTTTGAAACAAAATCGTCACAAATGGCACCAGATTTGTCGGTCGATGCGTCGTCAATTAAAATCACCTCAATCGTCTTGTATGTTTGCGCGGCAAGAGATTTGAGGCATCGCAATAAATATGCTTCTACATTATAAATCGGAACAATAATGGAGACTAGCTCTTCTGGCTTGTCCGATTTGATTGAGTCTGGCTTTTTTAGAGGCATTTCACACTCCTTTCTTAATATTAACTCAAAAGTTGAGATGCAAGTTTGAGAGCATATCCAACTGCTACATCCATGTCCCAATACTGATAGGCTCCAAGTCTACCTCCCAGAATAATATTAGGATGTATTTCCTTCAGGCGATCCACGTATCGCTGATACAATTCCTGAGATTGTGGATTATTTACTGGATAATAAGCTTCTTCACCTTTAGTATAATCGTTTGGGTATTCACGACAAATGAACGACATTGACTGGTTAATAACTTCCGGTTGATGAATCTGATAGTATTTATAGAAATGCGTACGAGTATATGCTACCTCAGCATCTGCTTCATTAATAACGGCGTAACCATATTTTGAATCTTTTGATATTTCCGAATCATCATTCTCATCTATCATCTCAGATTCAAATCTTAGACTACGATATGGTAAGACCCCAAACTCATAATCAAGCAATTGATCAATCTGCCCACAATAGACTACCGTGATATGTGCCGGGATATCATATTTAAGGCTATTAAAATCTGTTTCTAGTTTGATGTCTATATTATCGTTGGCTAGCATTTTTTCAACAATCTTCGTATAGCCATCTTTTGGTATTCCCTGATACTTGGCATTCATGAAATAGCGATTGTCTTTTGAAAAACGTACTGGAATGCGTTTCAGAATATCGGCTGAAATATTTTCGGCATTAGTGTTCCATTGCTTCTCGGTATAATTCTTTAGAAATGCTTCGTAAAGTTTATCACCAACTAACGAGCGGCCTTGTTCTGAAAAATTGTCTGGATTAAAGTCTGCAATTTCTATTCCTTTGTGCGCACATATTTCAGCAACGGCTTTTTCAGCTTCGGCGTTTACGAATGCCTCGGCTTCCTCCGCTGTCATATCTTTCTCGTAAAGTTTATTTATAGTATCTAGATTAACCGGCATTGGGAAGAATTCACCATTATGGCGAGTTGGCACCGTATGAACATAGCCATTAAATTCAGTAAATCTCGTAATATAATTCCAGACTTCTTCATTCTCGGTATGAAAAATATGGGAACCATATTTATGAATTTCAATACCCGTAGCTGAATCTGTGTAACTAAAAATATTGCCAGCGATATGGTCGCGGCGGTCAATTACTAAAACTTTTTTACCCTCACTAGCTAGTCGCTCTGCGACCGTTGCGCCGAAGATGCCGGCGCCGACAATTAGAAAATCGTATTTCTCTAATTCCATTACTTTGATTATAACAGATAGAGATGTAAAAGTAAATAGATTATCAGATTACGCAATGCGACGAAGGCGATAATAAATTCTAAAGAATGGACGCAAGATTAAATATATTTTTGGGTGATTAGTGGCAAACTTAAATTCATGCGCGCGTGGTATTTTTTCTTTTAAGTAAAATTTGGCGTTGAAATTTAGAGTTTTACGGTCCTCGATGATGGTTTGCGTGAAACGCAGAGCATCGCTAAAACCAACTCGGTTCAAATTCCAAGTATACGCTCGGAAACGAAGAGCATTAGAAAGATTTGTGAGTTCTTCGTCCGAAAAGGTCTTATTAATCTCCTCAAACTCAGTTCGCATAAACTCACCTTTTTTAGCATTGAATATGGACGAATTAATATTGTCTTGGCGGTAGTAATAAAGTGGTTTTTCTATGATAGCAATCTTCTTTGCATAAGCAAAGGTTTTGAATTGAAAGCTAGTGTCTTGGAAGCTGGCACCTGGAGTTTCAAGAAACTTGATGTTATTTTTTTGAAGAAAAGATTTTCTGTAAACACAGGACCAAATGGATGGATTAACATAAAAAATTTTATGATTATCTTTCGGTATGAATTCTTTTGGGAGACCATCGAAGAGTTTTTCTTCGTGCGTTTTCCAAGAACGACCATAAAAGTTTGTGAAGCTGCATTTTACGAGATCAGCGTTCGTTTTCTCGAGCATCCTTATTAGTATTTTCATCATATCGCGATGAATAAAATCGTCTGATTCGACGATAGCCACGTAGTCACCTTTTGCCTTTTTGATGGCTCTGTTTAGACTGGCACCGTAGCCGGAATTCTTCTGATTGATAAGCTGAAATCTCTTATCTTTTTTCGCGTATTCTTCGCAGATTTTTTTGGAATCATCGGACGAGCCGTCATTAATCAAAATGACTTCAAAATTTTTATAGCTTTGATTCAAGATGCTATCGAGACAAAGTGGAAGATATTCAGCTACATTATAAATTGGAACTAATATACTTAATTTCATTTTCGGAATTTCACAATAATTAACGACGGGAGAACCAGAAGAGGCGAGGCATGCTGGAATTTATGACCGAGAGATTGATTGCTACGAGCAACTGCAAACGCATGTGAAATCTTCCAATGGAAACGAATCTTATGAATTAGCTTATTGGATTTTTTGGATGGTTTCTTTCCTGCCCACTTACAAAGATGGTCGAAGCTCTTTTGCCAGTTGCCCCAGCTCAATGAACTTAATGAAACCACGCTAGTATCAGTACCGTAATTATAGATATAAAGCGGCTCTGTGACAAAGGCGAGGCGAGAATATTGGACTCGGTGAGCAGCCTTCAAATATTCAAGGACGAACTTGAGATCCTCGGCAAAATTAATTTTTTCGTCAAACTGAATACTAAAATGTTCGATAATATTACGCCTAAAAATTTTTGTATTAACTGCATGGAGTCTGCCGTCACTAGCAAGCAAGCGTAAAATATATTCTGTAAAATCCTCATCCGGATTGGCTGGTTCTGGCTCTTTTATATATAGTTCACGAACGCTCTTTTTTCGTTGATAACGTACTGCGGACGTCGCAAGAGCGATGCGAAGCTCTGTAGAATTATAGCTATCATATTGCTCGAGTTTTTCAACGAGCGAGCGAATATAATTCTTCTCCACGGAATCATCTGAATCTATGAAGCAAACATAATCACCGGAAGCTTTGGCAAGCCCAGCATTGCGTGCGGCGGATGCGCCTGCGTTGTCTTGATGTAAAATAATTAGCTTTGGCGCAGCCTTAATTTTCTTGGCGGTTAAATCATATTGGCGCTTGAATTCTTTGAGCAGGCTTAAGCTATCGTCCGTAGAACCATCATCAATGAGAATGAATTCGAGATTTTTATAATCCGATTTGATGATTTTTAGAATGAGTTTAATAGCGAGCTCCCCAGTATTAAAAACTGGGATAATCACGGATACTTTTTTGCCGCTCGCAACCGGCATCAGCCCCTTGCCTCGTGAGCTAAGTAGTTTAATGTATCGCGACAAGCATCAGCAACATCCAACTCGGCCTTCCAGCCAAGTTCACGATTTGCTTTGTCTGCAATGGCACAATGAACTGGAACATCACCTGCACGGCGAGCTACTACTTTTGTAGGGAGCTTCTTTCCGCTAGCGTCTTCGAAGGCTTTAATCATCTCAAGAACACTAGTCCCCTTATTGGTGCCGAGGTTGTAAACTTCTGCGCCGGTCTTCATTTTATCCAAAGCAGAAACATGGCCTTTTGCTAAATCTACCACGTGGATATAATCGCGAATACAAGTGCCGTCTTCCGTATCATAATCATCGCCATAGATTTGTAGTTCTGGAATATCACCGGTTGAAACACGCATAATAACAGGCATAAGATTGTTCGGGATGCCATTTGGATCTTCACCGAGTAAGCCGGAAGGATGCGCACCGATAGGGTTAAAGTAACGAAGGATTGTGCATTCAAATTCTGGGCGAGCCACAGCTTCGGCCATAAGAATGCGCTCAATCATATACTTAGTTTCACCATATGGGCAGGCGATTTTAATACCAGTCTGAGCCTCCTCATCGTAGAACCCGAGACCTTGGTCGCCATAAACCGTAGCGCTAGATGAGAAGATAATCTTATTGATGCCAGCCTCACGCATAGCTTTCAAAACATTTACAGAGCCACCCACGTTGGTCTCGAAATACTCGAGAGGTTTCTCAACGGATTCACCGACAGCCTTAAGACCGGCAAAGTGAATCACTGCGTCATAATTCCCTTCTCGCATAATCTTAGAAAGGGCGTTGAAGTCACAAATATCGGCGTTGAAAAACTTAGGACGAACACCAGCAATTTCGTTGATGCGGTCTAAAACCGATTCCTTAGAATTTGATAAATTATCGAGGATTTCGACCTCGTGACCAGAGGCGATTAACTCCACGACGGTATGGGAACCGATGTAACCGGTGCCTCCCGTTGCTAAAATCTTCATATAATTATTATATCAAATTTGGTAGACTAGTGCTCAGACTTTTTGTCTGGAGAGCCAAGTGGGCGCTTGTCGTCAGCGTAAGGATCAGTATGGTTTTCTTCTTCGATAGAATCGATAGACTCGTCGTCGTTATGGTCAGAAGTCACATTGGTGCTAGGCTTCTGAGATTTTTGACATTTGACAAGTTTCATAATAACTATAGCTAAGGCGATAGATGTGACAGCTGCTATACCGGCAAAAACATAAATAAGGATTTGCTTGGTATCTGGACCTTCACGCTCCAAAATATTACCAAGGCCTTCTTGGGTTTTTTCTTCTTTTTGCTCTTCTTCCTTTGGCT
>JAUNNB010000009.1 GCA_030531645.1 Candidatus Saccharimonadota bacterium
AAGTCGTAACAAGGCATCGGTACGAGAACGTGTCGATGGATTACCTCCTTTCTAGAGAAGGATTTGATGCGCAGATTTCAGTAATGAGATCTGTAGCTAGGTCGGTTGCAGTTATGTTTAGAAGCTTAAGACATAACATTTGCTCTTTAGAGCTGCAACGTAAGCTAACAATTATGACAGATGAGATAGATTGCACAACTGAGTTGTTAAAGGAAATCGCCCTTAGGGGCGATTTTTTGTTATAATGGAGGAAAGGAGAGGTAAATAATGGAAACTATTATTTGGGATGTATTAGGTTGGGTAGGAATGGTGCTAGTATTGCTAGCATATATGCTTTTATCCCTTGGAAAGATAAAAAATGGGAAATTGTATCAAATAATGAATTTGGCGGCAGCAACTTTGATGGCTATAGGACTTTTCCCGAAGAATGCGTGGTTTTCTTTTGCGCTGCAGATTGCGTGGGCTATTATTGCAGTGGCTTCATTAATCAAAATAGCTAGAAAGAAGTAATATGGCAAAATTGTATTTTAGATATGGGGCAATGGGGTGCGGAAAAACGATGCAGTTGATGCAGGTGGCGTTCAATTACGAAGAGCGTGGCCACGAAGTATGCGTAATAAAACCTGCAACAGATACGAAGAATGGTACGAAATTGCTAACTAGGATTGGCCCGGAAAGGGAAGTACAGTTTGTATTCGATAAAAAAGAGGATCTTTTCAAGAAGATTTTTAGGGAATATTCGGATGTAAAGTGTATTTTGGTAGATGAGGCACAGTTCTTGACGGCAGACCAAGTGGATCAGTTGATGAGAGTGACGATAGAACTGAATATACCTGTGATGGCGTATGGTTTAAGGGTGAATTTCCGTCAGAATGACAGTGGTTTTGAAGGCGCCACTAGGTTATTACAGATTGCGCATGATATAGAAGAATTAAAGACTATCTGTGAGTGTGGCAGGAAAGCCACTATGAATACGAGGTTTTTGGATGGGAAAATAACTTTTGAAGGCCCGGATGTGTTGATTGATGATGGAAAAACGGACATTCAGTATAGAGCGCTTTGTCCGGCTTGTGTTGAAAAATACAAGAGAATGAACAAATAATAGAGGTGGCAATCATACAAATGTATGTGTTTCACATACATGGTATGCCGCTGAAGGCCTGTTGTAAAAAATACTCGGAAAAATGGGCGAAAACTAGGGTTTCTGAAAAAGAAACCTAAAAATAGGGTTTTAGAAAACTAGGTTAGGGTTTTTATAGTTTTGCTTATGTTTGCGATGAGGGTTTTTGTGGGGTAAAATAGAAGGAGCTGACAAGAGTGGGAGTTAGAGAACCTAAGAGAGGAGGTGAGGTCGATGTTCATTGGTGAACATGGAAGAAAAATCTATGCACAACTCCTAGAGAAAGCTAAGAAACTTGGCCGTCCGCCGACGTTTGACGAAGTCGTGAACGATGAGCATTTGCCTCATCCGAACGAATATGCGTATTATTTTACTTCTTTTAGCGAAGCAATCGAGCAAGTAAAGAAAGATCTTCATTTTGCCGACCCGAAACAAGAAGGGGTGGCAATAAAGAAGCGATTTGCGCCGATTGACCCGAAGGTGCAAGAAGAACAGCGAAAAGCTGTTGAACGATACCTGAATACAAAGAGGTTTTTCGAAGAACAGAAGCAAAAAGAGCAAGAGAAAGCGCGCAGACGAGCTGAAGCATCGAAGAAGACACGAGAATTGTCGAATAAGATGATGGGTGGCAAAAAGGCCAATGTCGAACCAAAACAAGGAACCGAAAATGAGGGAAAGGGGGCAAAGCCTATGGATGAAGGTTCTAAGAAATGGTATGAGCAGGAGGCTGCGCCGGAAGAAGTTAGTGAACAGAGTATTGAGCCTGCGGATGAGCAGGATACCGAGATTAAGGAGGGTATTGGTATGGATAGTGCTAAAGAAACTGTAACTAGAGAGGAACTCTTGCAGGAGTTGATTACGGTCACGGGGGCGCGCCAGAGATTCATCCGGTTTACCGGTGCGGACAATGATTTGGCGTTGCTCAACTATGACAAACAGCTTTATATCGACTTAGTGGGTGGTGGTTCCACCGCTGGAATCAGGAAGGCAATATTAGAGGAGACCGGATGGGTATTTGATGGTCACACTAACACTGTTAAGCCGAGAGTCAGGCCGGAAGGTAAGGTTGAGAAAACCCCGAAGCCCAAGAAGGAGAAGAAGCCGAAGGCATCTAAGAAGACAGGTCATACCTCTTTGGTACCTAGAGAAGTAACCAAGGAACAGATTTCTGAGATTGTGACCCAGATGGAAATTGTTGATGCCAAGAGGGATGGAGAATGGACGCAGCGTGCATGTGAGTCCAGTGCCGGTTCTGATATCTTGAAGATGCCGAAGATTAAGTCGTTTGATAAGAATTACGGTGAAGGCTTCCTTAAGAAGGATGCAATCCCGAACTTCATGGAAGTGTCTGAGACAAAGATAAAGACAAAGGCATTTACGATCCGTGCTAAGGTTGATGCGGCTGGCCGTGAGCAATTGGAGATAATTTTCAATGCAAACGAGGTTTCTTTTGAGAAAACGACCTATGATGACGACACCTGCTCTGTAAAAATCCTATGTTAGGATGATGTTTAGCCCCTTGCTGATGTGAGGGGCTTTGGCATGGGGAAATGGCGATTTTGAACAAATATTTTATTCAATTTTAACAGAGGTAGGGCCTCAAAAACGGGCCACATATTTGTGTAATTTAGAAAATGTGGTATAATAGAAATAGATAAAATGATTCCCGGGAGGAGGTGGTGGTTATGTCATTTTATGGTAAAACTGATACAGAATTGTTGGAGTTGTTAATTAAGATGCATGAGAAATTGGGAAAATGGCCGAGTTTTGATGATGTGAGAAACATCGCAGAGATTCTGCCGGACGATGCGCCGGATGGTCTGCCCAATAATATCTATGCAGTAAAATTTGGTACGCTTGATAAGGCTATATCGAAGGCTCAGCTACATGCTTTGAAGATGCGTGAAAGTGAAACGCAGTCGGAAGAAGATGGAGCGGTCTACATAAAGAAGACCGGAAAGTCGACGGTTCAGGCTGAGCAGACTACGAAGACAGAAATGTCGGAGAGCGAGCTGAAGGGTTCAGAGAAATTATTGAATGAGCTGAAGAGCGAATCAGAGAAGAACGACCTGAAGGCCGAAGCAAAACCCAAGGAATGGAAATCACTGGGTGAGATACCGTTCACATTTATGAACGCGAAGGTTGAAACTTTCAAAGGCAATGGCGTTAAGGGGAGCAGGGGGATGATAAAGATAACATACGACGATGATTTTGTCTTTGAGCAGAAAGTGGTCAAAGGAGAGAATGTGATTACGCTGATATGCTAGAAATCCCCTCGCAAGTTCGCGAGGGTTTTTCTTATCTGTAATAAGGAGTATAATTGAGGTATGGAAGATACACGAAATCTGACAGATGAGTTTAAGGGGCTTCCGAACGAGGAAATCATAGAGAAGTTGGCCGCTAGGCGGTCTGAGATTGAAGTTGCGATTGAAAATGTTGAACACGACTTTAATATTGGGACCGTGGTGAGAAATGCGAACTCGTTTAATGTTTCGAAAGTTCATATTATAGGGAAAAAGAAATATAATCGCAGAGGTGCGATGTGCACGGATAAGTATTTGGAAATTTGTCATTGGTCTACCGTTAGCGAATTTTTAGCAGATCAAAAAGAGCGAGGAAGAGAGGTAGTAGCGATAGAGAATAATACGCCGAGAGCGTTGCCGCTAGGTGAAAAAGAGTTTTTGGATAAGACTACATTGGTGTTTGGTAGTGAGGGGGATGGGATTTCGGAAGAGTTGCTAAACGGGGCGGAGGATGTGCGATATATTGAAAGTTTTGGTTCTACTAGGAGTGTGAATGTGGGGGTGGCGAGTGGAATCGCGATGTATGAGTGGGCAAGACAGAGGTTGATAAGGAGATAAAATGGACGTTGTAGAACGAAGAAAGAAATTCAGAAGGCGTCGTAGGATAAGAATTTCACTTTTGTTCTTTATGTCTATGTTGGTGGTGGGGGCGATTACATCGGCTTCGGTTTTGGTGACTAGAAATAATAGCTCGGCAAATAGTGTGACAGTGAGTGAGTCTATTGAGGTGCATCAAAAGGAAGAAGCGGATAAGGCTGAAGAGGCTGAAAAAACAGAGGTAGAAGAGAAAAAGACTGAGAAAGAAAAGGCTCCGGAAAAGGAGGAGACTAAGAAGGAAGAGTTTAAAACGGAAGTGGCACCTCAACAGAATAGCGCGAAGAAATATGTTGCGCTGACTTTTGATGATGGACCTTCGACTGTGACAACTGCGAGGTTGCTTGATATTTTGAAGGAGAAAAAGGTAAAGGCCACCTTCTTTGTGGTGGGATATATGATTGACCATGCTCCGGATTTGGTGAAGCGTGAAATAGCGGAGGGGCATGAAATTGGAAGCCATACAGCGAACCATTTAAATCTGTCGACGCTGGGGGCATGGGACATCCAGCAGGAAATGAAGAATTTTAAGATTGCTCTTAAAAATGCGACCGGAAGTGATAAATTCAGCGTAATGCGTCCGCCTGGGGGAAATGTTAATAATACGGTGGCGGATAATGTGGGCGCGCCGATGATTTTGTGGTCGGTTGATACGAAAGATTGGCGAGATAGAAATGCGAAGACTGTGAAGAGCAATGCGGTGTGGGCGGCATCGGATGGTGGGATTATCTTGATGCATGATCTTTATGAGACGACGGTGGACGCAGTCCCAGGGGTGATTGATGAATTGAGGGCTAAAGGGTTTGAGTTTGTCACGGTTAGTGAATTGGCAAAGCTAAAGGGGGTGAAGATGCAAAACGGGGCAATCTACAGAAAATTCTGACACCGCTTATGCTTGCGTTTTTTAGGGGTGAGACAGTATAATAATGTTATGTATGATGAAAAAGTAGACTTAGAAGACAGTTTAGACGAGATGGGATTTATTGAAGAGCCAATTCGCGATATTGCGAAATTGGAACTTCCAATCGATGCGACAGAGGTGGCAATGAAGGTTTTGGGTGGGAAATGGAAAATCTTGATAGCACGTAATTTGCTCGAAAGGGCTTGGAGATTTAATGAGCTCAAGAGAGATCTTGGGGCGAGCCAGAAAGCTTTGACTGATGCCTTGAGAGAATTAGAAGACGCAGGGATAGTTCTTAGGACTGTTTATGCCGAAGTTCCACCGAAGGTAGAGTATGAATTAACAGAGGTGGGGCAGACGCTGAAACCTGTTATTAGGGCTTTAACGAAGTGGGGCAAAGCATTTCGAGCGGAACAGGACGCAAAGTCTAAAGAGTAATAGTATATATAAAATTGAATATGCAAATATAAAATAGGGCAGGCGTAAAAATATAGTGTAGGCAAGAAAAGTAGTGCTAGTATAAAAAATATACTAGCAATTTTTCTATGCTTATTTTTGGCATGAGGGGAATAGGGAATAAAAATACCCCATAACAGGGGTAAAATCGAAGCTTGGTAAGCTATTTTTGGAAGACAACTTTTACAAAAAGTGAGAGTAAGAGGGTGTGAAGGTTCATAGCGATGAGGACTCCGATGCCCATAACGATCAAACCCCACTTCTTGCATTTTTCATATGATGAAACACCATCGAGCATATTGTTGCAAATAGGCTGATAAAAAAGCACCATTGCGCCGCCGGCCGCGATGACTAAAATACCAAGGAATAACCAAACTACACTAAAATTCCAATCCATATATATAAATTATACTATGAATAAGCATTTTTTGGAAGATACACCTTGATTTTTTCTCTGAAATGAGGTAAAATAAGATGCACGGGGATATAGCTCAGCTGGTTAGAGCGCGTCACTGATAATGACGAGGTCTGTGGTTCAAGTCCACATATCCCCACCACGTTAATAATATATGGGGTAATAGCTCAGCTGATTAGAGCGCTGCCTTTGCAAGGCAGAGGTCCAGGGTTTGAATCCCTGTTACTCCACCATGATCTGAATATTAAAAAATACCCCTTTAACAGGGGTATTTTTGTTAAATTAAGCGGTTTTCTTGTTTTTTGCAGGACCGCGTTTTGAAAGACGGCCACCCTTTGCGCCTGCGATGCGGGCGAGAGCAGGGTTAGCAGCGAAGCCACCAGTGTGACCGAGCTGACCACCTTTTTGACCGATACGGGCGTAAAATTCAGCACCGTAGCGAGTTTTGTTAGTTGCGGCAGCTTTGAGGCCACCAGCTTTAGTTCCAGCCATGTGAATCCTTTTCTGCCCACCAATTATGTTAAAAATAACGGCTCTAATAGAGCTGATACATACATTATAGCATAAAAGTTATTAAAATGCAAGTGCTATTTTTCCACTAATGGGGAAAAGGCCGTTTGATGTGTTCGGAATGGAAACCGAACACAGGTTGAAATATTATATCACCGTATGATATAATTGGGTAAATAACAGAGGTAATACAGGGTGAGAGAGAAGGTAGATATGGGATTTGATGAATATCAAACAGTAATAAAAAGGTCCGATACAGCCGATTATAAGAGTTGGCAAAAAAGCAAAAACGTAAGTGATCCAGCATTTATGGAGAAGGCTTTGGGGCTTGCTGGTGAAGCTGGTGAGACTGTAGATAAGATAAAGAAGGTTCTTAGAGATAAAAATGGCAAGATTACTAATGAAGATAGGGAAGAAATCGTCAAAGAATTGGGTGATGTACTCTGGTATACAGCTACAATTGCTAGATATCTAGAGGTACCTTTCTCTAGAGTGATGGAAAAGAATATTATAAAGATGGAATCGAGGATGGCCAGGGGTGTATTGCACGGTTCCGGCGATAATCGATAGTGTGCTATAATTAAAATATGATTCTAGCAATCGATATTGGAGGTACAAAAACACTTCTTGCGCTGTTTTCTGATGGCGGAAGGGTGATGAAACGCCTAAAATTCTCAACGGATCAAAATCCAGAGAAGTTTATCAAGATTTTGATGAAAAATTTAAGGGAAATGATGCCTGGGGCTCGTGTATATACGATTTCAGCGGCGGTTGTGGCGATTGCAGCGACTGTAGATAGTGCATATAATGTGAATGAACCGACTTTAGCGACCACTTTTGGGCGTCCATTAGCCTATGGAAACCTCAAATGGGATGGATTTGAATTTACGGCAAAAGTTGAAGATTGTATAAAAAAATTGTTCAAAGAAAACAGGTGTAAATTGCCAAAATCGACTCCAAAAGCCAGTATACTTTGTGGTGCGATAACATGCTGTCCGATAAGGATTATGAACGATGCAAACCTAGCTACTATATATGAATGCCGAAAAATGAAGGGCAGATCGGTTTATTTGACATTTAGTACTGGTATTGGAGGGGGAATTTGTGATGATGGTAAGTTAAATTTCAAGAAATCGGATCCATTTGAGCCAGGTCACCATCTTTATACTTGGCAAGGTAAGAAAATTGAGTATGAAGATATTGCTTCAGCCAATGCATTGAAGGAAGCATACGGACTAAGGGCGACAGATCTTAAGGGGATGGAGGCATATCAAGACATTGCGGTAAGGGTTTCGACTGGCCTAGCGGATATTATAAAGGCCATGAAGCCAGATACGATTGTGGTAGGGGGCGCCTTGGGCTTTCAGCTAAGGAACTTTAGGAAGTACCTGCTTCCAATACTGGCCGTGTCGCTTAATACGGATTCATCGAACTTGCCAAAAATAGTGGCCGCAAAGTATCCATTAGAGTCAGTGATTTATGGATGCTATATGTGCGGTAAGGAGATGAGCGAATGAAAGAGAAGGCTTTTGCAAATGAGTTAGCTGAGGAATTTCCTCAGCTAGTTTTTAAAGAAGGAAAACGCTTTAGCTTTCGTCCGCCAAAAACGGTAATTTTGGGTCCACCCCAGCCGTATTTTGGCCTTCTGACGCTTCATGAGCTCGGTCACGCGCTTTCTGGGCTATATAACGCCTCAACACACGTGTCGAGAATTAAAATCGAATCTAGGGCCTGGCAGGAGGCAAAAAGGCTATGTGCTGATCACCCGGAATGGACAGAAAAATACGGCGTAGAATATGACGAGGACTTTGCTGAGGCCAACCTAGACACGTATAGAGATTGGCTACATATCAAGTCTAAATGTAAGAAATGTGGCTTGACGCGTTTGCAGGATAAAAAGACGCAGGAATATTATTGCCCGATCTGTGATTTGTTGAAATAAAAAGCTACCACCTGGGCGGTGGTAGCTAATTAATCTCGGTTAATTATTTTTTATCGGCGTATGGGCCTTTAGGACCATTGAACTTGGCATCGCCATAACCCAAGATAGGGAAGAAGATGAAGCCAAGTAGGAACAAACCGACACCCCAGAGTGCATCTTTACCGAACTTCTTTGCGAGTTCAATGTAAGTGTAGATGTGAACCAATGGGATGAAGATGCCGATAACGAAGATAACGATATCTACACCAGCCATTTTACAAAGACAGTATGAATTGTAGAAAGGAACGATGCCTGCCCAACCAGGGTAGCCACCTTTCTTGTAGACACCCCACTGGAGAACCATAGTGAGGAGAAGAGCGCCGATGATCATGACAAGCATGAAGCCAAAGCCGAGACCGAGAATACCTGCAGCTTCGCCATCAGTGATGCTGATTGAGCCTGAATCACCAGTAGAAGTGGTGAAGTTGATAGATGTCGCAAGCGACTTTAATGCGTTTAGCATTGGTGTAACTCCTTTTATTAATTAATTTTAGTGTATCAAGACATGAAAAAATTGTCAACAAAATGTTTGTGTTTATTCTAGGAGGAAATTAATCAACTTTAGTTTTTGTAGAGAAGCCTGGGAGAGATTGGACGGTAGGAACTGGCTGGGCTGGGATGACTGGAGTTTCTGGTTTTTCTGGGTGTGAGAGGACGGTTGGGACTGGTTTAGGAGCGGGAGCTGCAGGGAGAGGTTGGGCGGAAACAACAGGAAAAGTTGAGGCGGGATTGGAGGCAGCTGCCTCTTCGGTACCGACTGTGTCCGACCCGTCGTTATGGGCGGACTTGTCTACGTTGGGGTTCGTAAGCCCCAAAGTTACCTCAGAGGCACTGCCTTCCAATTCCGCAGGGGTTTCCGCAGGGGTTTCTGCTGGGGTTTCGGTGGTGGAGATTGGGGCGATTGGAGGAATTGGAGGGGTTGGGACAGATGGAGTAGGAACTTCTGGGACATTAATAGGGGCGCCCAAAGTAGGATCGGCCTTCACTTGCTCGAGAGCAACTGGGTCGACAGTTTTTGGAGCTTTCTTTTTGAACAAATCTGCGAGAGGGTTTTTGCCAGTTTTTTTAATGAAGATAAAGAAGGCAACACCACCAATAATCAAGAGAACAAGAACGATAATTAGAATGATAAGGCCGACATTTGGTCCGGCAGATTTAGGAGCTGGAGCGGTAACGGTGACAGTTGAATTGCCAAAGATTTCGACTGGCTCATCGGTCATAACCATATTTTCGGCTGCGAATTTTTCTGCGTCGGAAACGGAATCTAGGTCTTCGTCTTCTTCGTATTCATCTTCATCCTCATCTTCATCCTCGGAAGGCTCGTCGGATTCTCCGTTGAGACCCGTGCCGGCATTTTCACTGAAGAACACACCCCATTCGAAGATGGAACCGTAGTCGGTAAGGAAGATAGAAGAGCTGCCTGTATTAGCGATGTCAGTGACGACGCCATCTAGACCAGGAACAGGAGTAAGTTTGGTGAAGTAACCGTTTTCGATACTTGCAGTTTTGCCGTGATTACCGCCGTAGCCCCAAATGAAAGCGTTGCCGCTAGCATCGAGAGCGAGTTGAGAGCTATAGGAGGCGGTTTTTACGATATTGGATAATCCTTCGACTTTCACAGGTGAGGTGACGTCGGCGTTGACCTCATATGGGAGGAGACCGTATTGGGAGCCCCAAGCGTAGACGTTGCCGTTTTTATCGGTGGCAAGAGCTTGGTCCATACCAGCAGAAATAGAGACGATGTCAGAGAGGCCTTCAATCTTGATTGGGTCTGCAGAGTAAAGGAGTTCCTCAGAAGTTTTGCCGACACCAAGAGAGCCGTGCCCGTTCAAGCCCCAAGCGTAGACGCTACCATCTTTGACGACGGCGAAGGCATTAGTGTAGCCGACAGCGATTTCTATAGTATCTGGAGCGTGGAGAATTTTGTAAGGAGTGGAATAGATGTGATTGCTCTTTTCGTCTGAGCCATCAAGACCGTGTTTCAAATCGATATAGCGACCACGATCATAACCCCAAACATAGATGTCTCCACTTTTGTCCATTGCATAAGTATAGCTTGCGCCTGGCCAGATGTTGGTGATGTCTTTCAATGAGGTAATTTTCATTGGCTCTGAGACGATATTGGTGGCTTCGTTGGTATTCATAGAGATACCAGGGGTGTTGGCGACGTCGCTAAGCCCGAGATTGCCTAACCAGTTAAGACCCCAAGCGTAAACTTCGCCGTTTTCTGAGAGGGCGAAAGAGCCGGAGCCAGAGGAAGCGATTTTGGTGATTTTTGGGAGGCCTTCGACGAGGGTTGGCTCGAAAATAACGGAGCTTGGATCGCTGGCGCCAAGATTGACACCGAGTGGGCTGCCCCATTGGTAGACTTCGCCGGTTTTGGTAAGGGCGAGGGAAAGACCGTTGTTGGCACTAACGGAAGTAAAGGATATATTGTCGGTTGAAGCGGCAAATGTATTAGTTGAAATAAAACTAATTGGCATCAAAAGAGCCAATATAATATATATAACAGATACAATTTTATGCCAAAAGCGTCCCACCTTAATTTACCTCCATATTCAGAAATCATTATACCATAAGAATTTCGAAAATTACAAGAAAAATAAAAATGATATAATAAAGGTAATGCAAAATTTTAAACGAAACCTTTTGTTGTCGTTGGCCGGGATAATGGTGGTCTTTATCGTTGCTACGATGATGCTACTGGGGGTGGGACTAGCGAGCTATAGCGGTGGAACTGAGGATGAGAAGGAAGAGCCGGAATTAGTGGCAGAGGTAGAAGAACCAGAGCTGGAACCTGAACCAGAGTCTGAGCCAGAGCCGGAAGAACCAAAGGTGACTGATTTTCAGAACGTGATTAATTCATGGGTATGGTCGCTTAAGGGCGCGAAAGTTGCAGTGATGATGTACGATCTCGATAATGATGTTTATGTGGGCAAGGTTAATGCGGATACATCGTTTGATTCAGCATCGTTGTATAAGTTGGTGGTGGCGTATGCTGGATATTTGATGCGAGAAAAAGGTGAGATAAAAGGCGATATGTATTTGACCGGCGGGCGCACGATTAATGAGTGTTTGGATGCGGCAGTGAGGTCGTCGAATTCAGCTTGTGGCGAGGCGCTTAGAAGATATATTGGTGCGGAAAAATTGAGTGAATTTTTGACGAAGTGGGGGATGGAATCAACGGATTTATATAATATTAGGACGACGGCGGGGGATATGGTGGCGCTTTTGAAGGTGATGTATAAGCACGAGGGTTTGTCAACTAAAACTTGGGCGGAGATTCAGGATTCGATGCTTAATCAGCCGAAGTCGGAAGGGCTTTGTGGCGAAGAGAAAATTTGTAATTGGAGAGCGGGTTTACCGTCTGGATTTTCGAGTGGTGTGAAGGTGTATGACAAGGTGGGGTGGTTGTCGAAGGATGGAGAAAGCTGGGAGCTGTATCATGATGTGGCGATTCTGGAGTTTCCTTCCGGGCAACATTATGCAATTGCAGTTTTGACTTCTGATGCTACATTGGTTCAGATTAGGGATCTGGCTAAAAAAATTGAACAGGGAGTTAAATAATTAATTTTCTTTTTGTGACTCTGCTGCATCATGGCCAGAGTGATAAGCGTTGTCATAAATATCGCGCTGCTCATCGGTTAGGTCGTCGAGGTTAATTGAAGCGCCGTATTGGCTGTAGGATGGCATATCATATTCGCCGTCAAATTCACCATCCATAGAGCCTGCGGATTCTATATCATAGTCGCTGACCTCATCTTCGGTGTCATCTTCTAAATCTTCATCGAAGTTATCAAAGTCTTCGTCGTATTCATCGTAGTCCATAATTCTATTATATCAATTAAATAAAAAATCGACCTACTGGGTCGTTGATTGGCTCCCCGGACTGGATTCGAACCAGTAACATTTCGGTTAACAGCCGAACGCTCTACCATTGAGCTACCGGGGAATAACTTTTTTATTATATCGCAATCTTGATGAAATATCAAGGGTTTTTCTTCGCCCCTAAAAATGGTAGACTAGAACTAATAGGAGAGCAGGAGGTAAATAAGCTCTCTAAAGTGTGGACCCCGCTGGGGATGGTTTATTTAGAGTGTGTCTTGTGGGCTTTTAGCCTGGGACAGAAGAAAGGAATAAAATGCTGAAAATAAGAGATTTATCAGTAAGTGTTGGGTCCAAAAAAATCTTGAAGCATATCAGTTTTGAATTGTCTGAGGGCAAAACTACGGTGTTGATGGGGCCGAATGGGTCGGGAAAGTCGACCATTGTGAAGGCGATTTTAGGTGATGATAGTTTGAAATGTGAGGGGGAGGTTCTACTAGGCAGGAAAAATTTATTGAAGTTGTCTCCAGAGGAGAGGGCGAAATTGGGTATTTTTGTATCTATGCAGAATTTACCGGAGATTTCGGGAGTGACAACGGTGCAAATGCTGGCAGAGGCTTTAAGGGCTAAAGGGGAGGACTTGAGCCTGGATGAGGTTAGAGAGAAGATTTTTATAGAGGCGAAGAAGCTGGGGTTAGATAGGTGGTTTGCAGAAAAAGAGCTGAATGTGCAGATGTCTGGGGGTGAAAAGAAGAAAAATGAGATTTTACAGATGCTAGTTCTGAGGCCACAGGTAGCGATTCTAGATGAGATAGACTCTGGACTAGATAAAGATGCCGTAAAGAAGGTTTCGCAGGCTCTCAGGGCATACCAGAAGGAAACAGGGGCTACGTATTTGATTATTACCCATGGATTTGGGGTCCTAGACGGCCTAGGAGCGGCCTCTAGCGTGCTTTTAGATCAAGGCAAGGTATTGGAGCGGGGTGGAGCTGGACTTATCGCAGACGTGCGTCAGCACGGTTATAGTGGTATGACAAAGGAGGTATTGCTATGATTTCGGAGGATTTAGTGAGAGAGATCTCTGCAATAAAGCAAGAGCCGGAGTGGATGCTAGAGCTGAGATTTAAGGGAATGAGGCTTTTTAATAAGTTGCCAATGCCGGAGATTCCGTATGAGATTTTTGGTGAAACAGGGGTGGACTTAGATAATCTAGAGATGTATGTGAAGCCAAAACAGGATACGGTGAAGAATTGGAAAGATGTTCCTAAAGAGATAAGAGAGACTTTTAAAGAATTGGGAATTCCTGAGGCGGAAAGAGCGGGTTTAGCGGGGGTGGGGGCGCAATATGATTCAGAGATGGTGTACCACAATATTAGGGAGGAGCTGACTAAGCTAGGAGTGGTGTATATGCCGATGGATGAGGCGGTGCGTGATTCTGAAACAGAGGAGATAGTGCGCAAACACTTTATGAAATTGGTGAAGCCAGATGGAAATAAATTGGCGGCTATGCATTTAGCGCTTCATTCTGGTGGCTCCTTTATCTATGTGCCGAAGGGAATGACGGTTTCGATTCCGCTTAATTCGTACTATCGTTTGAATGCGCCTGGGGCTGGGCAATTTGAGCATACGATAGTGATTGTGGATGAGGGGGCCGATGTGCACTTTATTGAAGGTTGTTCGGCGCCAAAATATAACGTAGCGAACTTGCATGTTGGTTGCGTTGAAATGTTTGTACAAAAAAATGCAAGGTTGAAATTTTCGGCAGTAGTGAATTGGTCAAAAAATTTATACAACCTCACAATGAAGCGTGCGAAAGTGCTTACAGGGGGTGAGTTGCAGTGGGTATCAGGGGTGTTTGGGTCAAGGACCTCTGTTTTGAAGCCAACTATTGAGTTAGCTGGCAGAGGTGCAAAGGCGGAATATACCGGTGTATCTTTGGCTGGTGGGCTGGGTGAAGAAAATTGTTCAAAGCCGTCTGGGCAGATTTTGGATACGGGTGTGAGAATTGTTCATCAAGCTCCTGAAACTTATTCGACAATAAATTCAAAGTCTATTTCTAAGGATTGTGGGCGTACTGTGACGCATACGTTGGTAGAAATTAAACCGGAGGCGGTGGGGTCTAAGAGCTACACGAATTGTAAGGCTTTGATTATGGATAATGAGTCTCAGGCTGAGGCAATACCGGAGGTTAAGGTGGGAACAAGCGAGGCTGACGTGGTGCATGAGGCGTCGGTGGGTAAGGTATCGAGTGAGGCGGTGTTATATCTGAGATCTAGGGGGATGTCTGAGGAAGAGGCTACAAGGCTCTTGGTGAGAGGATTCATGAGGGATGTGGTGCGTGAATTGCCTCTGGAATACGCTAAAGAGATGAATGATTTGCTTGGGCTCGAGATGAAAAACGCTTAAAGTTGTTGATTTTTTGAAAAGTATGCTAAAATTAAAGTAGTTATGCTTAGAATAGATAAGAAATTCTTGGACGATGCCGGTTTAGGGAATATGCCTGAGGACCGTAAGGCTATGTTGATTCAGAACGCTCAGGAAGAGCTCGAGAGGCGTGTGGGTGAAAAGATGAGTGAAGGTCTTACCATTGAACAGCTTAGGGAATTTGATGGGATTATGAGTCATGATCAGACCGTGATGGGCAATATGTTGTCCCAGCTTGGTGATTATAAGCAGGATACGATTTTCCAGAAGATTCTAGAGAAACACAATGTGTCTGAAGGTGATATTAATATCGTTGGTGAGTATCTTTCTGTAAAATGGGTTCAGAAAAACCGTCCTGATTATGCTGAAATTACGCTTAATGTAGCAAAACAGCTTCAGCAAGAAATCATTGCATCAAAAGAGCAATTAGTATAACTTGGAGGGGTGATTTTTTGTTGCTACATCTGTAAAAATGATGCGTTTTATGGTATAATATATACATGAAGAAAATTATTACTACTCCTGACCCAAGGCTTCGTGAGAAATCAAAAAAGGTCAATCATATCACTCCAGAAACCCAGCAGATTATTAAAGATATGGTCGATGCAAGCCTTGAATGGGAGAAGAAGCATCCGTATGAGCTATCAGCAGCGATGGCTGCTCCTCAGTTGGGCATAAATCAGAGGATTATTATCATCCGTGATGATACTGAAAATAAGGAGAATGCTTCCTTTACGGCTTTGATAGACCCAGAGGTGATTAAGACTGAGGGGAAGGAGATAGCCGACTACGAGGGGTGTCTTTCGGTTCCGTTTATTTACGGTATGGTGAAGCGTCCAAGTAAGGCTCGTATTAAGGCTAAACTTGAGGATGGAACAGAGGTTAGAATTAGGGCTGAAGGCCAGCTTGCGCGTACTTTGCTTCACGAGATTGACCACCTTGAGGGTATCCTCTTCATTGACCATATTAAGGGTCAAGAAGATGCGTTCTATGAATTGAACGATGAAGGTGATATTGTGCCGCTTGATTATGCAAAGATAAAGGATAACAAGGATCTTTTCCCAGATGAAGACTAACAATGTTAGCTCGAAAATTAGCCCAAAGATTATCTTTTTTGGCAATGGGCCTCTAGCGGATTGTGCTAAACTGACATTGATTCGCTATGGGTTTGATATAGTTTTTCATGCTCGCACAAAGGAAGATTTAGAGGAAGTAAAGCGCGCTAAGGCGGAAATGCCAGAAGCTCATGGTGTTTTGGCAAGTTTTGGCGTGATGATTAAGTCGGATGTCTTGGATTTATTCGAACCGGAGGGAATTTTGAACATTCATCCATCAAAATTGCCTGATTTGCGTGGTCCATCGCCGATTGAAACTGCGATTTTGCGCGGAGATAATGAATTTTCAGTTTCTGTGATGAAATTAGTGAAAGAAATGGATGCTGGTCCAATTTATTTCCAAAAGACCTTGACGAATGCTGAAATTATTGAGAAAACCGAGTGGATTTTAAGCAACCAAGAACCTGGTGTTGTAAAAAATACAGATGGCACTGATGTAAAAAATACTCAAAAATCACTACCATCAAAGGCTGATATTTATCTAGCTCTCTCTGTTACGGGTACTGAATGGATTGCAGAAAACCTCGAAAACCTAGGAAAACCTAGAGAGCAGGATCCATCTAAAAAACCTACTTTTTCGAAGAAATTAGAAACTAATATGTCGGAAATAAAACCCTCTGAGAAGACTGCGGAGCAGGTTTTGAACGAAATTCGTGCTTTTGAGCGTTTTCCGAAGTCTAGATATACATTTTTTGGCGTAGATTGTATCATCCATAAAGCGCATGTTTCAAAAAATGAAGAGATTTTATCTCTTAAATGTATGGATAATACATACATTTGTATTGATGAGTTGCAGCCGGCAAACAAGAAAAAAATGGATGCAAAAAGCTTCCTAAACGGCTATAAAAAATAGTTTTTTACAGGGAAGTGTGGTATAATACAGAAAAAGAATGGGAGTTTTTTGATGAAATATAAAGCTGGGTCTAGGCGCAGAGCCGCCGAATATGAGAAGGCAATCCTTGAATTCTGGGAAAAAGATGGGACTTTTGAGAAGTCTATTTCTGAGCGTCCAGAGGACAACGGGTATGTTTTTTATGATGGCCCTCCTTTCATTACAGGTAATCCTCATCACGGAACTCTCCTTAGCTCAATTGTAAAAGATGCCGTTCCTCGTTTCTGGACTATGAATGGCTATAGAGTAGAACGCAGATGGGGTTGGGATTGCCATGGTCTTCCGGCAGAGAATTTCGTCGAAAAACAGCTTGGTATTACAGATCGTAGAGAAATTGGCACGAAGTGGCCTCTAGAAACTTACATCACAAAGGCTCGTGAGTCGATGGTAGCAAATTCCGAGACCTGGGAAAGCACGATTGCTCGAATTGGCCGTTGGGTGAATTTTAAGGGTGCTTACCGCACGATGGATAAAGAGTTCATGGAATCTGTTTGGTGGGCATTCAAGACTCTCTATGAAAAGGGAAAGATTTATGAAGGCCGCAAGGTTTTGATGTATGATACGAAGTTTGCCACCCCAGTCTCTAAGGCAGAGGTGACGATGGATAATGATGCATATCAGACAGTGACTGACCCATCGGCATATGTGAATTTCAGCATTCTTCCTGGAAATGCCTTTCTTTTGGCTTGGACTACTACCCCTTGGACTTTGCCAGCAAATATGGCTCTCGCCGTAAATCCAAAGATGGACTATGTAGAGATTGAGATTGAGGATGAGCCGGGAATGGATGTGCTTGATAAGAAGAACTATATTCTCGCTAAAAGTCGCCTTGAAGCTGTGATGGCCGGTGAGAAATACAAGATTGTTCGTGAATTTAAGGGGAAAGAGCTAGTCGGTCTATGCTATGAATCATTAGTTGATGTTACGGTAATGCCAGATGTCCAGATGGGCAAGAATACCCATAAGGTTGTGGCCGGTGATTTTGTCTCCGATGAAGATGGTACTGGTATCGTTCACATTGCGCCAGCTTATGGTGAAGATGACTACGAGCTTTCGCTTAAAAGCGATGTTGGCTTCGTTGATGTGATGGATGAAAATGGCTATTATCTTCCTGAAATGGCTGAGCAACTCCACGAGATGGGCGTGCGTGATACAGATGAGAATGGCATTGAATGCTGGGCGGGCAATAAGTTTATTGCCAAGATTCTCGAAGAGCGTGGTGATGTTTATAAGATTGAATACGTCAAACATGAGTATCCATTTAACCCTCGTTCGAAGCAGCGCATTATGTATCGTGCGTTCCCAAGCTGGTTCTTTGACGTTCAGGGCTCTAAAGACTTGATGATTGAGCAGAACGAGAATATCAACTGGTTCCCAGAATATTTGAAGCATGGTCGTTTTGAGAAGAATATCGAGCAGGCACCAGATTGGAACTTGAGTCGTGATCGTTTCTGGGCTACGGTTATGCCAGTTTGGAAGGGCGATAAAGGCACAGTGAAGGTAGTAGGAAGCTACGATGAGCTCTATGAGCTTTCTGGTGTGCGTTTAGAGGACTATCACAGGCCTTGGGTGGATGAGATTGAGTTTGACATCGATGGTGAGCATTTTAAGCGCATTGAGAAGGTTTTGGACTGTTGGTTTGAATCTGGTTCGATGCCGTTTGCTCAGCTCCACTACCCATTTGAAAATAAAGAGAAATTTGAGAAGAATTATCCAGCAGATTTCATCGTGGAATATGTGGGTCAGGTGAGAGCTTGGTTCTATTATGTCCATACTGTGAACACTGCACTCTTTGGAAAGAATGCATATAAGAATGTTATTACTACCGGTACTCTTGCAGGTAACGATGGTAGGAAGATGAGTAAGTCGCTCGGGAACTATACTGATCCGAATGAATTGATGGATAAGTTCTCGGCTGACTCTTTGAGATTCTTGCTACTTTCATCACCGGTGCTTGCCGGAGAGGACTTTGCGCTGCTTGATAAGGATGTATCAGATATAGCACGCAAACTTTCGATGGTTTGGAATGTGTTTGATTTCTTCACGATGTATGCGGAAGTCGATAAGTTTGATTCAAAAGATGCTATAGCACCTGAGGAATTCAAGAATCCGCTCGACAAATGGATTATTTCTCGTGTATGGCAACTTCGCAATGAAGTTGATGCAGGAATGCGCGAATATAACATTCCGGCTGCTGTGGCGGGCGTATTGCCGTTTATTGATGATCTTTCGAACTGGTTTGTGCGTAGGAGCCGTAGGCGTTTCTGGAAGTCTGAGGACGATGCAGACAAACTTGAGGCCTATTCGACCTTGTATTATGTGTTAGTGTATCTTTCTAAGGTCTTGGCGCCGTTTGTGCCGTTCCTAGCCGAAGAACTCTACCAGCAGATGACTGGCACTGGTGAATCTGTACACCTACTTGATTGGCCGGAAACTGGAAAGATTGATGAAGAAGTTATTTCTGAAATGGCCCGCGCTCGTGAGATTATCACTGAAGGTTTGGCACAGAGAATGAATAAGTCTGAGACTGAAGACCAGATTAAGGTCCGTCAGCCACTTGGCAAGTTTACTTATGGTGGCGATAAGCTCCCAGAATATCTGGAGAAGATTATTGCAGAAGAAGTCAATGTCAAAGAAGTAAAGAATGGCAAAGAGACTAAGCTAGATAAGACTTTGACCCCAGAACTCAAGGAAGAGGGGTATGTCAGGGAATTAATTCGTTTCGTACAGTCTGCACGCAAGAAAGCTGGTCTCAATGTAGATGATAGAATTAAGCTTTCAGTATCAAAAGAAATTGATGCTAAATACATAGACTTAGTAAAGACAGAAACATTAGCTACTACTATTTCAAATGACAACTATTCATATGATGAAATAGTTAAAGTAGAGGGTGAGAATATTACGATCTCGCTTGAAAAAGCATAAAATCACCCCTGTTAATTTGACAAAGTAATAAAAAATAAGCATAAATGCTATTGACAAAAATGCCAAAGTGTGCTAGTATAGAATTATAATCAATTAAACATAAAAAGGATAATAGATTATAAGATAGACACAAATAAAAACCATTAAAAAACTATATATTATATATAAATATATAAAGAGGAAATAGCCGAATATATATAAATAATATATAGAACAAAAAGAAAGGATAGATCCAATGTAAGAATAATCACTTTTAGGAACTGATGAGTATCATTAAAAGTGAACAATAAAATTATTCAAAAGCAGATAACAGAGGTAAATTTTAGTCATTCTGCTCGAAATAGAGGGATTTATGCAGGATCTCAAGAATGAGTATTCAAGCATAAATACCATGAGCGCAGACTGAATAAAAAATTTATTCAAATAACCAAAAACAAATATACTAAACATAAACAGGAGGAAATATGCTGTTCGAGTTCTACGAGAACGAAGAATCTTACTCATTTACAGGTGAAATGAGTGAGACGGCAATAAGTAGGATAGCTCGCCGCAAGGCACATAAATAATAGTTATCTCTATTAATCCAAAAAGTCCCTTGAGAAAAGGGACTTTTTTATAAAAAAGTGCTTGACAACATAAAACACAAGCGTTATACTGAGGGCACAACTAGGTCATAATATAAAAAATCAAACATAAACGAAAGGTTCCACGCCATGCAAGACACAAATACAAACTTTAAGCGAATAGAGGAGCTTCTAGAAGATCCGAAGTTTGCCAATTTGACGGAGTCGGATGAGATTCCGGAAGAAATCTTGAAGGAAATGAGTGGCGAAGAGCTAACTCTACTTTTCGTTGAGAAAATGATTGAAGATGCAGGAGTCGAAGCAAATGATGAGATTCGTGCGAAATTATATAATGAATTAAATGACTTTGTTCTAGCAAAAATCGTTTTGAGTTTGCCGGAAAGCGTGGCGGCAAAAGTAAGCGAAGAAGGTGCAGATGTAAATGCAATAATTGCAGAAGCCGGTGTGGATGTTTCGAAAATTACAGAAGAGGCAATGGTAGAGTTTCGTGAGAAATTCTTAGCACAACAGAAGGAGGAAGCATAATGTCCGGTGAGAAATTAGGTGGGGGCAATAATAATGGAAATACTAGTGCCTGGGATAATTTGTCGCAGGACACTCGTGATCAGATAGCCCTTGATGCTCTCAAAGCTGATTTGAAGCAGAGAGCTGATGAAGAGAAGAATAAAGAAATGGCCGATAAGATTGCGGCTGAAACTGGTGCTGGAGACACAACTTCTAATAATACAGAAACAGCTCCAGCAGATGGCGGCATCAATTGGGAAGATGCTATGAAAGGTGTAGACTTCCTTGATGGAACTAAGCCTATGACAGAAGAAGAGAAGGCACAGGCTGAAAAGCGTGAGGCTTTCCAGGCTAATATGGATAGGCTCAAAGAAAAGAACATTGAGTTTGAAGATGCCTATGCAGATGCAATGGCAGTGCGTAATTCTTTGTGGGATAGAATGTCTGAAGGTGAGAAACTTACCCAAGAAGAAGAGACTGCGCTATATGAAGCAGAAGCAACACTCAGGCAAGCTCGTCTCAGGATGGAAGATGTCCAGCAGAATGGTTTGAGTTCAGAATATCTTGATGGCAAGAAAGAAGAAAGGGATCAGCAGATGTATGGTGCTGCCGTGGCGGCTTCCGAAGTATTAGATGGCGTTTACGAACAGAACCAAGCAAGCGAAAGTGGTATCGAAAATGATACTGCAGAAGCGCCGGTTGAACAAGCAGCTGAAGCCGATGGTGAAGCGATTGTTGATACTGGAATTAAGCTATCTCCAGAACAAGAACGCGTTAGAGAAATCTTCCGTGAAAATCTTGAAAAGAATCCGAATAATATACCTCGTGTTGAAGCAAACAAACAGGCAAAGAGCCAGCTTAAGACTTGGCAACGCATAGTAGTTGGCGCAACTGCAGCGTTTATGTTGCTCAAAGCTGGGATGGGTATTTATGATCATCTGAAGACTCAAAATGTTGACCCAATTCCAGTAACTGAGGAACAGGATGATACTGCTGAACAAGATGTGGATGACTCTGAAAAAGATGTCATGCGCATTGACGCAAATTATTATGTCGAAAATGCAGACGGTGAGAAAGAGCAGATTACCGAAAATATCGCTCAGCGCGATAGCATTGAGTTTGGTAATCACCAGATCTTTGATACGGAAGTAGACAAGGATGGTAGGTTCGATGATGCTTCAAAGAAGGAAGGTGAACACTCATTTGGTACGCACTTGGCACCATCTCAGCTTAGTGGCGATAATCTTGGCGGTTGCCGTGAATATGTGGGCAATCGTGCAGAACGTTTGGCTCAGCAGGATGTTTCACTTGCTGAAATGATGGGCCAGCTAGGTATGTTGAACGAGCTTGGTATTAGCAAGATTTCACCGAACACTATTAATGAGGCGATTGATGTAATATCTAGGATGCCAGGTGATGCACGCCAGAGAATTTTGAATGATGTGTTGGATGGCTATGCTGAAATGATTGAGGGTACTACGGTTTCTTCAACTACATTCAAGGCAAATCATTCATACATTACTAAATATGCATTGAAGATTACCGAGAATGGTGAAGAACGAATGAGTACGGTTGTCCAAATGGACGCAAGTAAATCGTATGATTTCGAAGTGATGCAATATCTCGATGATGAGGGTAATAATATTCTCGATGAGGGCGAAATTAAGCTTAATATCTTGAAGGCTCATGGTTTGGTTTCACCAGATGCTGAGCTTGATAGCGAAGAAGCTCAAGCAGCCATGAAGAAATATACTGTTGTGGGTGAGCGTGCTGCCTGTGGTGGCCAGATGGTGATTGTCGAGAACGGTGATAAGTCCGGTAGCGAAGGCACTGGTTCTGAACCAACCGGCAATGAGCCAACTGGAAACGA
>JAUNNB010000004.1 GCA_030531645.1 Candidatus Saccharimonadota bacterium
TTGTATTTGAGGTAGTGTTCCTTGATGTCGCCGGTATCGAGCCAGTTGGCATAGATGTGAGACTTGAGATGGTGAGTAGCATAGAGAGGTTTGTCGTGAAGGATGGCGAGGGTGCGGGCGGTGAGGGTGCCGATTAAGAGAGAGCCGAGGAGGCCTGGTGTGTGGGTGACGGCAATGGCGTCGATATTGTCCCAGGCAATGTCTAGGCGATCTTTATCTGGAAGTTCACTGAGGTATATATAAGGCTCGGTGGAGGAACGATAATCATAGGCAACGCGGGCATTGGAATTGAGTTTCAAAGGAGTGCGGGAAGCGATGAGGCCGTCGATAAAATCGAGCAGGGCTTTCTTAATGACAGGTTGGATAACTTCAAGGTGAGAGCGGGATGCGACCTCTGGAATGACGCCGCCGTATTCGGCGAAGATATCGATTTGGGACACGACAACATTCGACAAAATTTTTTTGCCGTCTTCAACTACGCTCGCGGCGGTTTCGTCGCAAGAAGTTTCGATGCCCAAAATACGCATGTATATATTATACCATAATCTGGTGAAAAACCAAGGGAAGACAAAAACTAGTATTAGCTATAGCAATTTTCATAATGTTTATGGTATAATGGATTTAATTATATAAAGAGAGGTCATATATGGATAATAATGGTGGTACAGCCATAGATAATAATGCTAATGCTGCGGCAAATGCAACTGTCGATGAATTTATCGACTCAATTATTAATGAAAAAGGCTATCAGAATCTTGACGATGATGTTCGTCAGGCAATGAAGCAAGACATGACACAGAGGTTGATGGATCAAATCGACCATGCTGCGATTGATTCACTATCTGAGGATAAGGCAGTAGAGCTTGCAGATAAGCTTGAAACTAACCCGGATATGCCAGAGGAAGAAATTACCAAATTCATGGAAGATGCTGGCGTAGATTTGAACGCAATTGCAATGACGACAATGTTACAGTTTAGGATGCTTTACTTAGGTGGGAGCGAGAAATAGGAGGTAGACAATGGCGAATGGAGAGATGCCACCAAGTGGGAGCACAAACAACGAAGAGCTCGAACAGGTAACTGCCGAGCAAGATACTAAGATCGCAGAAAATGACCAGCTGCGCGAAGAAATAAACAGATTGATTGAAAAATTTGGTAAAGAAAAAGTTTTTGAAGCATTTACTAGTCCGATTGAAAGTGGGATGGATACGGCAACATCAACTCAGCTTGCTGAGATTGGTATTGTTTCTGATCTTCCAGCTGTTGCTAGTGAAAATGAATTCCTACCTCCAGCAGTTATTGAACAGGCTGGAGTTCAGGCTCCTGCTGTGCCAGAATTACCTGGTCCAGTAGAAGAGACTAGCACGGAAGTTGCGCCGTTTGATGGTGGCGTGGCAGAAGTGCTAGATGCAGATGGAAATGTGATTGAGACCTCGACTTGGCGAAATATTGGCCCGACTTATAAGCCGGAGCCTGCTGACATTTTCTATGAAGGTGAATCAGCAGAGGTGCCGCCTACTACTTATAAGCCTGAACCTGCTGAAGCAATTGAGGCAACGGAGCCTCTTGGGATTGAACAGAAGCCAGAGGACGATGAGGCTGGGATAGCTGAGACTACTGGTGAGAATCCAGAAGAGCCTGTGAAGGATTACTCCAACATCAGCGAATCGATGCGTGCTATCTGGAAAGATATGGCAAGCAGAGGCTATTCTGATGAGCAGATTGAATATGCAATTTCTGAAGGCATGAATGAACCGGAAGGTGATGAGTATGCGCAATTCTTGATGCAAGTTGTGCCGGATGGTGGCCCAAGGGAACTCAATTTTGAAGACGAAAAGCCAGCTGCGAAAATGACACTCGAAGAGTTCATGCGCGCACGCGGTTATACGGATGAACAAATTGATGATGCAAGGGAACGCGGTTTTGATGAACCGGAAGGTCAAGATTTTGAACGATACTTAGGTGAGGTAGTTCCACTTGGAACTCCAGAAACCAAGGCCGAGGAGCCTGCTGATGCTGAAGGTGAGCCTGAGGGTACGGGTGAGGAACCTGAGGGTGATCCAAGCAAAGCTGGTGCTGCTGAGACTGAACCAGAAGACAAGGAAGACGAAGAGAAAGAAAAAGAGTTCGAGATTGACCCTGAGAAAATGATCGCGGGTGCTCTTGGTGTCGAGAAGGAAATGGATTCCATTGCAGCTCGCGTGGCTATCAAGATGTTTGAAGGCGAACGCGATAAGAAAGGCAAACTTGGTAAATTGCTTTGGGGCATTTCTGATACCTTTATGCATCAGTATCGTATGCAGAAATATACAACCCAGGCAAAGCAATTGATTGAGTTTAAATATGGCAAGAATCGTGATGGTTTGACCGAAGATCAATTAGTTGATATTCAGGCTAAAGTTGATGAACTCGTGCCGGATAATGTCTTGAATGTGAGCGATGCAGGTTTTGCTCGTTTTGTGAAAGCTGATGTCTATGGTTATGAAGAGGCGATGCTTCACGAAGGTGAAATGAAGGAAACCTACAGCTATGTTTATGATGAAAATGGTAACAAGAAGCTCGTAAAGAAGACCTATGAAAATGGCGAAATGAAGACTGAGGATGTGGACACTGAGTCTGCACAAGGTAAGGCATTTGCCCAACTTCATAGTGCAATTGAAAGCTATGCTGTATCTGGTGATATGGATGACTTCCGTGAAAATATGAAGGATGTCCGTAGGCAACTCGAGGCGGCTGGTATGTCTGAACAGGCGCTCAGCATCGATAACTACGAGAAGGTGGCTGAGAACGCAAGAATTTACTATGAACATAGTGGCGATATGGATAAGGTGATGGCTGGTTTTGCCTACATTAATGGCGTGGCAAATCGCGACATCAGGACCGAGCGCCATCAGAAAGGCGTGGAGAGGGTTACTAACGCCTTGGCTACACGCGGTCGTGGGTTGGTACCTGCTGGTGCTATCGCAATTGGCGTGGGCGTAGGCGTGATGATCGCTAAGACCACAACTAGTACGGTTGCTCGTGCGATTGCTCCAGGCGTAGGTGGTGCTATTTCAGCAAGTATCTGGGCTGGCGCAGCAGAAAGTGCTAACGTGGCAGGTGAAATCGTTGACGCTGCAAGACTTGCGGCTACTGGTGAAACCACTGGTGATACGAAGTATGACGAAAGACTTCGCCAGGTGATGTATGAAACGACATCCGCTACAGAATATTCGGCTAAGCTCGGTAATTACTTAGATGATAATGGAAACCTCAGAGAAGGTTATAAGGTTGACGAATTGATTGCGGATCTTGCACAAGTTGATGCGGCGATTCGTATGAGCGATTCGAAAGGCATCGACCTTATCTCATTCTCGAGTGGCGACATTGATACGATCGAAAGTGAGAGGGAAGACCTCGACTTCAAGAGAGCACAGCTCAAGGCTGCGCTTAAGAAATCTGGTGTCGATATGTCTGGCTATGAGGCTGCGGCTATGGAAGCCACGGCAGAGTTCCAAGCAGATATTGATGCGAAAGACAAGCTACGCAAGGGCCTACGTAGATCTAGGGCTCTCAAGAAGGGTGCGATTGCCGGTGTTACCTCACTTGCAACAGCAGTGATTTCACAGGAAGTAATGGCAGCATTGCCAGGCGTTGGTGATAATAGATATGGTGTTGTAGATAGCCTTCGTGGCGAACAGCTACAGGAGGGCCAGTCCACAACTTCAATTATGGAAGCTAGCTCATGGATTAAGAGAGTGATTAGCGGTCCAGAAGAACCATCCGTAACAGTGCTTGGTAGCCAGTTTACGGCTGACCAGATTGAACAATTTAGCAACGACCCTACTTATACCGTGACTGAAGCTGGCTCGAGAACTATTCCGGGTGAGACGATTACAGAAGAGAGACAGGTAGGCTTGGCTGATTATATCAAGGAAAATGGTACGAGGTTCTCTCGCCACTGGGCGAATAATGGTACACAGGTTTCTGATGGTAACGAACTTGCGGCGAGGATTAGCAATAATGGCGAGATTTCGATGAATCTTGGTCCAGTTTCAACAACTCAAGCTGGCGAAGTAGTAGATGTGGCTGGTGCAGTGAACGATGGTAGAATCAAGATTGCACTTTCACTTACGAAGGAAGCACAAGGTCACCCAATTATTATTGATGCAGTGCCAAATGCAAATGGTGGACTTTCGGCAATTTCTGATAACCCAATGATTCGTGAAATGCTTGCGAATGGCGATTACTCGACAATGGAAGTCTTCATTGATCAGGGTGTTGATAGTAATGGTGTGCTCCAGGCAATGACACTTGCAACATCTGTTGGTCATGGTGCAGCGGCAGATACTATGTTTACTGAAGCTGTAACGACTAAGTTGCCGGATACAGTTGAACAATTGTTCTCCGTGACGGCAACTGTACCAAATGAAGAAGCAGCACATAATATGATGACGTTGATGGGTATTCCACTTGTTGGCCGTAAAGGTATGACAATTGGTAAAGGTCGTGTGGTTTCTGGTACGCCTGCACCGACTCCAGCTCCGACTGGTAATGGTGGCGGCGAAGCTCCGGCTCCAGCACCGATCCCTACTCCAGAAGAGCCAACCGGCAATGGTGGTGGCGAAGCTCCGGCTCCAGAACCAGCTCCGGAACCATCTCCTGAACCTGCGCCTGCTCCATCACCAGAACCAGCTCCGGCTCCAAGTCCTGAGCAACCAACTGATACTGGAGAAACTGGTAATGAACCTGCACCAATTTTCCAACCACCTCAGGTAGTCGTTCCTGGTTCAACTGAAGTTGCTACGGCTGGCGCTCCAACTGAAGCTCCTGTGGCTGAAATCCCTGCGATTGAACAGAATCCAGAAGCGGACATTCCGCAAATTGAGACTGCTCCAACTCCGCTTGGATTACCACTTCATGAAACCCCAGAAGCTGCACCATCAGCGGAACAGCTTAGCTATGAAGATATCGCTGAAGACTTCAATGAAGAAGCTGAAAACGATGCAAGCTGGGAGAAGAATTTGGAGAGCGGCATGTTTAATGGCAACATCCATCTAATTGGTGGTGCTAACAAGCATGTTTTGGAACGCCAGATGCGTCAGCTTTATCAGTATCGTCAAGAAGGTCGCGTATCTCAGGATGATTTCCAGAGATTGGTGGCTGAGATTTCAACGAAGTTACGCAATAATCGTAGAGAAATGATTAGGCGCGAAGCTGATGAGAGATTGAGACTTGAAATGGATCGCCGTGCGAATACTGGCGAGCCAGCAATGACCGAAGAAGAACAGGATGCCTACAGGCAGGCGAGGGCACAGGAATTCTCTGAAGTTCCAGCGACTCGTGCTGATGTTCCTGGCACACAGTTCTCGATTAGGCCAGGTAGACGCCAGGCAGACGGAAGCTTGAAGGGCGTGCCTTATATCGACCAGCTTCTTGATTACTACGAACAAGATTTCGCAGAAAGAATGGCAGAGGCCGAAAGAAGAGCGCGACGTGAAGCGGCAGAGGCGGCGGCAGCAGCCCAAGGCGAGGCGCAAACTGCGTAAAGCAGTAATTGGAGTAGATAATCTGTTGTAACTCCGATAAAACTCTATAGTAAAATACCTCCTGAACTAGGAGGTATTTTACTGGTTTGGTATTTATGAGTAATTTTTGAGGGAATCGATAGGATCTTTGTGGGCCGCCTTGATGGCTGGGTAGAGACCAAATAATGTACCGACTATGATAGATGTGGCGAGGGCGAGACCACAGATTTCGAAACTGAAATATGGATTGAACGGGGTGATGACGGAAATTAGGAAACTGAGGATGTAGCCCAAGATGATGCCGGCAACGCCGCCGATGAAGCAGAGAATAAGAGACTCGAAGAAGAATTGAAGGAAAATGTTGAGATTAGTAGCGCCGATAGCTTTGCGGATGCCGACTTCGTGAGTGCGTTCAGAAACTGCAACGAGCATAATATTCATAACGCCAATACCGCCAACGACGAGGGAAATACTAGCGACGGTGGTGAGGATGCCGGTGACGATAGTGAGAAGGGAACCGGCTGGATGGGTGATGTCTTCACCGTATGCGACTGAGAAATTGGTGTCCCCAGATTTGAAATCTTTGAGACTCACACGGATAGTTTCAGAGATAGATTCCAGGATGTCTGTAGAGGTGACCTGGACATTGATTTGTTGGATTTGGATGTTGCCGTCTAAGGCCATCAGATTAGTGATGTCGATGAGCATGGCGGAATCGAAATCGACATTGTTGAAATTGACTGGGTCGTTGATTTCGTCGAGGACGCCGGTGACGATGAAAGTTTCACCAAGGAGCGTGAAGGTTTTGCCGATGGGTTCGGTGGAGCCGAAGAGGAGAAGAGCGAGGTCGTGACCGACTACAGCAGACCTGACAGAAATATCATTGAGGAAATTGCCGCTGGCGAGATGGAGATTGAGGATGGATTGTAGTTCTTTGGAAGTCCCGACTACGGTGGCGGAATCGACGGTGCGTTCGGATGAGGTGAGAGTGTTGGAATTAATGGCGAGTGGAGATACGGCGGTGATATCTGGGTCTAGATTTCTGAGGAAGTCGACATCGCCAGAGGTGAGGCTGGACTTACTATATTTATTAGTGCTGGTTAGCTCGCTAAGAATGCTATCGAGCTGAGTTTCTGTAGTGCTTGGGCGAACTAGGACTAAATTCTCACCGGCAGCCTTGAGCTGGTCTGCAATAAGATTTGTTACGCTACTCATGAGACTAAGAATGACGATAATACTGCCAACGCCGATAGCGATGCCAAGACAGGTCAAGAAAGTGCGACCTTTACGACGCTTCAAGGCAGTGCGAGCAAGATTGAAATGGGTTTTGAGACTAAGAGACATTTTTCTTTACCTTTCGTTTGCGATTTTTCTTTGGGTCTTCGACAGGATGAATGGCTGGCTTGACAGAACGATCTACGAATTCGGAACCGACAACAGGGAAGGATAGGTCACGAGCGCGATGGATGACGGGCTCTGTGGAGATTTCGCCCAGAGGAGCTGGTTTTGGGGTAGGAACGAAATCGGAAGCAACAACCTCCTCGGAACCAGCTTCGTCGCGCCCGCCGTCGCGGGGCTCCTCGCTTACGTTGCTCGCCGTCCTTCGCAAAGTTTCCTCGGAAGTATTGCTTTCCGATTTCGGCTCCTCAGAAACCTCTGCCTTAGGGGGCTCTTCGGGTTCGAATTGTGGGAGGTCTTCGTCGGAGACCGTCTTGATATCTACATCAATCTGGCCATCGAGCATATGAATGACACGAGTGGCATAAGTGGTGAGCTGTGGGTTGTGGGTCACCATAATAATAGTATTGCCTTCTGAATGAATTTGGCGGAGCTCTTCCATCACGATATGGCTAGAGCGAGAATCGAGGTTGCCGGTTGGCTCATCGGCAAGAATAATTTCAGGATGATTGACGAGGGAACGGGCGATACAGACGCGTTGTTGCTGGCCGCCAGAAAGTTGATAGGGAAGGAAATATTCGCGTTCTTCCAGATGGAAAGTGGCGAGCATTTCGGAAGCGCGTTTCAAACGGCGAGTTTTGCCCATGCCAGAATAAATCAAAGGAAGGGCGACATTTTCGATGACAGGGAGATTATTGATAAGGTTGAAGTTTTGGAAAATGTATCCGATTTTGCGAGAGCGGAGAGCGGCTTTTTTGCGTGAGCTGTATTTCTCGATAGGGGTGCCGTTTAGATAATAGCGGCCGGAAGTTGGGCGATCGAGGAGGCCGATGACATTTAGGAGAGTGGTTTTGCCGCAGCCGGATGGGCCCATAATCATAATGAACTCGCCACGGCGAACTTCAAGTGAAAAATCTTTGAGCGCAAAAGATTCTGCCTCGCCATAGCCGTAGCTGCGAGTTACAGAATCTAAGCGGATTAAAGTGTTTTCATCACTTGTCATCTTCAGTCTCACCCTCTACCACCACTTCTTTTTTGTCGAGATAGAGGCTTTCGAGTTCTTCCTCGAAATATGACTGCATGTATGTGTAGTTATAGACTGAAGGCGAGTTGGAATCGAGAGCGGCACCCTTTGGAATGACGGAACTTTGGCCGTTGATGTTGCCGGTAGAGAAGAGCTTCTGAGTCTCGATGGATTCGATTTCGCCTTTCATACCGAGGGCGATGTCGAGACCGGAACGGAGCTCGCTCATAGTGATATTGGTTTTGACATTTTCACCGAGGGAATCGATGATGGTAATGACCTTGGTAGGGTCGGCAAGGATACCGATATTCAAAGCCTTGTCTTTCATAGCATTGATGATGCGCTGCTGGTTGATCTCACGGTCGAAGTTGGAGTTAGGAAGACCGAAGTTGACCTGGATTTCTTCGCCACCGTAAGCGTAGCAAGCGCCACGAGCACGAGCAATCTTAAGAGCGGTTTTACCATCAGCGTGGTAGTTCTTGAGCTGGTCGTTGGTGATGCGGAGTTGCTGACAGACATCGGAGATACCGTTATCGCCGACAGCATGGATATCTACGTCAACGCCACCGAGGGCGTCTACTGTGGTGACGACGACTGTCCAGTCGATAGCGATGTAGTAATGAATGTCGACACCGGTGATTTCGGAGACCTTGCGAGCGAAGTAACGAGCGGCTTTATCGGTGTTTTGGTCGTTAGCATTCAATGCGCACATATAGGTGGCATTGATTTTGCCACGATAACCGGTCCAGCAAGACATTGGGTCTTCGCCATCGAGGGAATAATTAACCCAAAGATCGCGAGGAATGGAAAATGTCTTAGCGATTTTCTTGTCTTGGTTGAGTGAGACTACGAGGATGGAGTCCGTGAGGAGGGCGCCACCGTGGCCTTCTTCATCTTCGGAGGTACCGAAAACGAGGAGATTGGTGAGACCGTGCTCATCGGTAGCGAGACGAACAGGAGTGAAGATATCGGTGATGTTACCGCTGAAGATCTTGGTGGTTTTGCCAAGGACGGTGAGGGCATACCAAGCTGCGTAGCCACCAACACCGAGGAGAATAATAAGGAGACAGATGAGAACTTTTTTCCAGACTTTCATCTTTCTCTTACCATTTTTCTTGTAGCCTTTCTTTAATTTTCCGTTGTCATCATAGGCAGCGTCGAGACGAGCATTTTTGATGCGTTCTTTACGTTCTTTGCGAGGCAAATCTTTAAACTCCTTCTTTGAAATTTTAGTTGGACAATCTGAAGTATCAGTGGATTTTCTGGTTCTGGAGACAGGTTTCTCAGGGATTTCATCGATTTCTTCGGAATCAAGAATGCTATCGATTTCTTCGATGTCATCCATGCCGTCGTAATTAACACGAACATCCTCGTCCTCATCGAGATTAATCGTGTGCTTACGATCCATAACTTTGTTATCAACTTGAGCTTTTTTGGCCGACACAATCATCGGGTCCACCATTTTCGTTTTTGCCATATTATCTCCACTAATAATGTATCTATTATAGCATATTTTGAGGGAAATGGAGTATAATATATGTATGAGTTCAAAGGGTTTGGAAGGCAAAAAGATTTGTTTGGTTGGCTCTAGTGGAGGTCATCTTGCCCATCTCTATGCCTTGAAGCCATTATGGGGAAAAACAGACAGATTCTGGGTGACTTTTGATAAGGAAGATGCAAATAGTTTGCTGGAGGGCGAGAAGGTTTACCATTGCCATTTTCCATCGAATAGAAGCCTCAAAGCTTTACGTAAGAACACGAAGCTTGCGAAGAAAGTCTTAGCTAAGGAGAAGCCTGATATTATTATTTCAACTGGTGCAGCAGCTGCGGTGCCGTTCTTTTATGTGGGTAGGAAATATGGTGCCAAGACGATTTACATAGAAGTGCTTGATAGAGTAGATAAGCCTACACTTACTGGTAGATTCGTGTATAGAATGTCTGATAAATTTATTGTGCAATGGGATGAGATGAAAAAGGTTTATAAGAAGGCGATTAATTTAGGGAGTATATTCTGATGTCGTCAAAAAGAAAAATGATTTTTGTGACAGTAGGGACCCACGAGCAACAGTTTAATCGTCTGGTAGAAGAGGTAGATAGACTTGCAGGAGAAGGGCTGAATGCCGATGTGTTTATTCAGATTGGGTTTTCAACGTATAAACCGAAGCATTGTAAATACCGCAAGATGATTTCAAATAAGGAAATGAATAGATATTACAGAGATGCGGATATTATTATCACGCATGGTGGACCTTCGTCGTTTATTACAGCTCTTAAATACGGAAAGGTTCCGATTGTGGTACCAAGACAGAGGAGATATGGAGAGCATGTAAATGATCACCAGATGAGGTTTTGTAGATTATTTGAACAGCGTCGAAAGGATATCCTGGTGGTTGAGGATGTGTCGACTTTGGGCGAGAAGATTGAGAATTATTCAAAAATAACAAAAGATATGTCGAGCCAAGTGGAGTTCAATAACAAGCAATTTTGCAAGAAGCTTGAGAGAGAAATTGGGAGTTTGTTTGAATGATCCCAAAAAGAATTCATTATTGTTGGTTTGGCGGGAAAGATAAGCCCAAGTCAGTTCAGAAGTGTATTAGGAGCTGGAAGAAATTCTGTCCGGACTATGAAATCATAGAGTGGAACGAGCAGAATTACGATGTAAACAAGAATAAATATACGAAAGGGACGTATGGGGCGGGGAAGTTTGCATTTCTTTCGGATTATGTGAGACTCGATGTCATTTATAATGAGGGGGGAATTTATCTTGATACGGATGTGGAATTGATTAAGGGGCTCGATGATTTGTTGGATTGTACTGGGTATATAGGCTTAGAAGATCCTGGGCTTGTGAATACAGGGCAGGGTTTTGGTGCAGTGAAGAAACATTCATTCATAAAGAAGAACAAAGAATATTACGAGAAGAAGAATTTCTTTAAGAATGGAAAGTTTCAGAAGGAGCTTTGCACTAGGATTTCTTCGGATCTTTTGAAAAAAGAGGGGATGACTGCTGAAGATAAGGTCCAGGAAGTTGCGGGTATGAGGATTTTGCCGACAGATTACTTCTGCCCATTGAAAGTGGGAACAAGTGAGTTGAAGATGACAGAGAATACTTATTCTATTCATCATTTCGATTCGACATGGAAGGGTGGAAATAAGATTTCGAGGTGGATTGGATACAGGTTGATACCATTGAAAAAAACAATAAAGACTGCGATTTCTATGTTGAAGAATAAACAAGGCAGAAGCCAGCTTGCGGTGTATATTTATTTTGCAATCATTAGCTTCTTTAAAGGTATAGGAGCTACTGGTGATAATAAAATTTACTTGGTATTTTATGGTGTTGGGTGTCTTTTGTTGTGCTATAAGGTTTTGCATGATAGATATCGATTAAAAGAGGCGTTGTTTTGTTTGATTCCATTGGTGGCAAGTCTAATTACCTTAATTACAGGAGAAGCTACAACTGCACTTTTTCTTACGATTTCAATTTGTTGCTTGAAGGATGTGGACAAAAAGGTTGTAATTAAGATTTTCTTTTGGACTAAAGTGTTCGCGTATGTTTTGGTGTTATTACTAATGGGAATGGGTATCATTGAGAATGTTGCTGAGGTTTATGAACGACAGTCCATGGGGGAGCAAATTAGATATACGGTTGGTTTTGGGCATCCTAATATAGCCCATGTGAACTTAGCAATTATAGCATTTTTGTATTACTATTGTTATCATCGAAATAGAAAGATTCTAGATTTATTGATTATTTTTATTTCTAATTTCTTGTTATATCAAGCTACATTTTCAAGAACATCGTTTTGGACAATAAATTTATTTATTGTGACAGTGTTTATGATTGAACGAATAAAATGGACTCAAAAAGTCATGTCGTTTGTGGCAAGCAAGATTTATGTTATGCTGGTTATCGGCTCGATTGTTTTGCCACTTATGTGGCCTCATTTTGAATTCACGAAAGTCTTAAATGCGCACATGACGGGTAGGTTATTTTATGAGAATACGCTATTGAGATATCGTAAGATACAGTGGTTTGGTAAGAAGGCGTATACAATTCGGAGAAGGATTAGCCCTACTGAGGTTAAACGAGTAGATATAATGATAGATAATAGTTACTTTTATTTGGGCTACTGCTGTGGGTTCTTATATTTCTTGTGGTATTCGTATATGATGATATCTGTTTCGCAAAGATATTATAGGAATGGTAGAAAGGATAAGGAGCTGCTCATGATTTTGTTCATGTGCTTTATGGCATTCTTTGAGAATATCTTGGCGAATGCAGCGATGGGATTCTGCACGTTGTGGTTTGCAGATCGAATCTTTGACGATGAATGGAAGGCTGAGGGACGAAGATTGAAACGTGAGAAGCAAGCTAGGAAGCTTGAGAAAAAGGAAAAGAAGGCCTTAAAAGCTGGAAAGACTGTAAAGCATGAAGTCAATGATACGAAAGTGGATTTGACGATTTTTACCCCAACGTATAATAGGGCGAAATTACTGGAGAGATTATATGAGTCGCTATGCGAGCAAATAAATAAGGGCTTCACTTGGCTAGTGATAGATGATGGTTCTACGGATGAAACGGGGAAGCTAGTGAAGAAATGGCAGAAAGAAAAGAAGATTAAAATTAAATATATAAAGCAGGAAAATCAAGGAAAGTACATTGCACATAATAGGGCGATGAAGGAAACTGAGACGAACTATTTTGTGTGCATTGATAGCGATGATTATCTAATTGATGTTAATTCTGTGGAATTGATAGTCGAGGGGTTAAGGCGAGTGAGGAAAGATCAGGTGGGTGCAGTATTTCCATACAAGAAAGCTATAGATGTGGTGGAGTATAGTTTTGAAACTGATATCCAGGAAATGAAACTAAATGCTGGGCATGTGGTAGAAACAACGATTGCCGGAAAGACGGAAGTATTCAGAAAGTGCCTGTTCCCAGAAAACAAGAAAGAGACATTTATGTCTGAGGATGTGGTATATAATCAGGTGGCTCAGTATGGAAAGTTTAGATTCTTCAATAACGCTGTAGTGACGGGTGAGTATTTGGATGATGGTATGACAAGCCATGTCTATGAATTATGGTGCGAGAATTATGAAAACTCTATGACATACTTTGATAGTAGATATAAATATCTGAAAAAATATAAGCTAGCTGATAGGGTAGAAGAACGCGCAAAATGCGTGATTCAGAATAATGCCGTGAATATTAAGTGTGGTAAGAAAGTGATGGAGAGGACGCCATCCAAATTCTTAAGCGTCATATATTATATACCGTCTGTAATTTATAGCAGGAGGGTGATGAAATGAAAAGACCTATGATCTCGGTGATTGTGCCGATATATAATGCTGAAAAATATGTAGAAAAGTGCTATGCAGAATTGATGAAGCAGAGCTTCAAAGATTTTGAGGTGATTTTCGTGGATGATGGCTCCACGGATGAAACTGTAAAGAAGATTAAGGGGCTAGCTGAAGCGACTGGCATTAAAGGAATGGGTGGATTCAGCGGCTTTAGTGATGAAAATGTGCAGTTGATATTGCAGAGAAATGCTGGGGTGAGCGAGGCGAGAAATAAAGGCATCACGCAGGCGAATGGAAAATATTTAGCATTTATGGATGTGGATGATTACCTAGAGCCGAATTATCTAGAAGCACTAATGAAGACAGCTGAAGAGCAGCATGCGGATGCGGTGATGTGTAGCTACTACGAGGAATTTCCTGGTAGGAGCGTAGAGCACAAGATGAAATGGGCTGGGCTAAAAAATGAGAGATTCATTAAAGGTGAGTTGATTCCATATTTAATTTATCCAGAGAATGAAGGCGAGGGTACATTCGCTTCTGTTTGGAGGATTTTGGTGCGCAGAGATGTGATACAGAAAAGCCAGTTGGTCTTCGATAAGCGCGTAGCGATTGCAGAAGATTTTCTATTTATGTTGAGGCTACTAAATCGTATTTCGAGTTTATATCTTCTGCCGAAGCCATTGTATCATTATGTGCGAAGAGCGGATTCGTCTTTGAATAAATACAAGAAGGATTTGTTGGGGCAACAGATTGAGTATCATGATATTTTGACTGAGCTTTTGCAGCAAGAGGGGATGTATGAGCGAAATCTCATGCGATATGTGAGGAATAGGTTAAGGCGATATACGGCTTTAATTTCTAATGCCGTGAGGTGCACAAATAAAGAACAAGAAAAGAAAGAGCTCCAGAAAATTTATGAGTTATACAAGCAGGAGAAATTTGACTATAGAAAATGTGGTTTTTCGAGCGCGCTTAATTTAAGTTTTTGGTTGCTGGGGCATAAGAGATTAGGAACTTTGGCGGTAATATATAGGGTAAAGGAAAAGAAGAGGCTGAAGGGGTTGAATCAATGAAAAATAAAATCTCGAGATTTTTTAAGCCGCTAATCTATACTTTTGAACGCGCGAGGATGCCATGGAATCCAGGGCTAGAAATTATGTCTGATGAAGACACGATAAATGATATAGTAGTGAAACATAAATCTTTGGCTAGGTTTGGCGAGGGGGAATTTAAGTGGATTTTTATGGATGATGAAGCGCCGGCATTCCAACGAAATAGTTTGGAATTAAGCGAGAGGCTAACCAAGGCGTTTAGTAATATGAATAAGAATTTGCTTGTATGTATACCGGCAAATATGTTCAACCACGAAAATCAAACACTGGACTCGAAGATGGCTTGGGTGAAATTTGTAAACAAATATTGGGTGCAGATAAGAAGATTAGTTAACCTTGATTATAGATATGGAAATGCTGGGGTGATGAGCCCATGTAAAGGATATATGGATCAATGGCAGGCAGGAGATAGGTTTAAGAATCTCAAGAGAATTTGGGATGAGAAAAATGTATTGGTGGTAGAAGGTGAGACATCAAAAATTGGGGTTGAAAATGATTTGCTGCATAATGCAAAGAATGTAGATAGAATTGAATATCCGGAAAAGAATGCGTTTGCCAAGATAGATGATATCTATAAAGATATTATGCGAAAAATGAAGGTGCATAAGTATGACATTGTGCTGCTGACCTTAGGCCCAACGGCATCTATCTTAGTATCTGAGCTGACAAATGCTGGAATCCAAGCAGTGGATGTGGGTGAACTAGATGCTGAGTTTGAGAGATATGCTCATGCTAGGGAAGAGATTATTGAGAGGATGGAAAATGAAAAATAAAGAGAAAAATCGTTCGGAATATTCTAAGAAGGGTGCCGTGACGGCTATCCTGTCTAATGTGATTAAGATTGCGCTAGGGTTTGTGAATCGCAAGATTTTCGTGATGTTCCTGGGCGCGACAATAGTTGGCTTAAATGGTCTCTTTGGTAATATTGTTTCGATGCTGGCGATTTCTGAACTAGGAATCGGGACTGCGATTATTTCGCAACTTTATGGTCCTGTGGCTAGAGGCGATAAGCAAAAGATTAGAAAACTGCTGAAGTTCTATAAGAAGGCTTACGCGGGAATTATGGCCGTGATGATAGTGGCTGGTCTAGCGGTGGTACCGTTCCTGACTCTCATAGCTGGTGAGCATGTAGATGGGATGGAACTATATTATATATTGTTCCTGGCAGATGTGGTGATTTCGTATGTGGTGGCGTATAAGAGATCTTTAATTTCGGCACACCAGAGAGAATATACGCTTAATATCATCCAGATTATTTATGCTGTGGTGATGAACGCGTTCCAGATTGGTTTGCTCTTTGCGACAAAATCATTCACGGTGTTCTTGATTGTGAAATTGGTGTCTAGATTGTTTGAGAATGCAATGATTTCTGTGACATATAGGAAAGACTATAAGTGGGTAGAGGAAGAAGAAGTTGATGAGCTCGCAAAGAACGAGAAAAAGGTAATCACCACTAAGGTGAAGGCACTTTTCTTGCATAAAATTTCGAGCTTCCTGGTATTTGGAACGGATAATATCATCATTTCGAATTTGTTTGGACTGGTGACAACGGGGCTCTATGCGAACTATTTCTTGATAATAAATTCCGTACAGGTTTTGCTGGGGCAAATGTTTGGGGCAGTGATTCCAAGCGTGGGGAATTTGCTCGCGAAGGAGAGTAAAGAGAAGACTCACTCAGTGTTTAAGGCTTCGATGATGTTAGAGTTCTTTGTTACGAGTTTTGCGGCGACTTGTATGCTGACATTGTTGCAACCATTTGTGACAATTTGGCTTGGGGATGAATACTTATTAGCGATGCCGGTGGTGGCGATGCTCGCGGTGGCGTTTTATTCGAATGTGACTAGGAATACGCCAACGGTATTTAAGACGGCGGCAGGAATTTTTGAGCCAGATAAACATGTGCCGTTTATTGAATCTCTGGTGAATTTGGTGGTGTCTATAGTACTAGGTATGTGGATGGGACTAATAGGTGTGTTCATAGGTACATTTGTAAGCTCTCTAGTGGTGCATCTTTATAGCTATCCGAAATTTGTATATAAGAAATTATTTGGGCGTAAGGCGTTTGAATATGTTTTGGAATGGGGGAAGTATTTCTTGATAGCCTTGGTGGAACTGCTAATTGTGTTTGGTCTGACAAACCTAGTGAAATTCGATTCGAGCTGGGCGACACTATTTGCTAACGCTGGGATTTGTCTATTGGTGCCAAATCTGATTAATTTGGCGTTGTTTGGTAGATCTAGTGAGTTCAAGTATTTGATGGAAAAATTTGGGAAGAAATGCTAAGTAGGCCGAGTAAATTTTAGGCATTATCTTTCGATTATGTTATAATAGATACATAAAATAGGGGGTAGAGTAAGGGAGCAGAATGATAATTACAAAAACTCCATTTAGGATGTCTTTCTTCGGTGGTGGTACTGATATGAAAGATTATTTTGAGAAAAACGGTGGAGCCGTTTTGTCTACGACTATTGATAAGTATTGCTATGTTACGATTCGCCATTTGCCTAGATTTTTTGATTACGCTACAGAGTTGGCATACTCCAGGATGGAGAGGGTAAAAAGTAATGATGAAATTGAGCATCCGCTAATTCGTAACGCAATGAATATGATGGATTTGCATAACCTCAGGTTAACTTATGAAGCGGATTTGCCTGCGAGATCAGGGTTAGGTACTAGTAGCTCGTTTGCAGTTGGTATGTTGCAGGCTTTTCATGCGATGAAGCATGAGGAAGCAGATAAGAAAATGCTCGCGGATGAGGCAATTTATTTGGAGCGCACGCTTTGCGATGAGGCAGGTGGTTGGCAAGATCAGATAGCTGCTGCCTTTGGCGGGTTTAATAAGATTGTTTTTTCATCTGATGGTTATGAGGTAATGCCCGTAACAATGGCGCCTAATAGAAAAGATGAACTTAATAATAATATATTAATGTTCTTTACAGGTTTTACTAGGAATTCGTCTGAGATACAGAAAATTAATAATGAGACTTCCATTGAAGATAAAAATATTATATTAAAACGCATGTTGGAGATGGTGAGTGAAGCTGAAGATATTTTGATGGATGAGACTTCAGATCTAGATAACTTTGGAAAGCTTTTGCATGAGTCGTGGAATCTTAAGAGGAAGACTGGAAAGGCAATAACAAATTCTGGCATAGATGCCTTATATGAAAAAGGAATGAATGCAGGAGCTTTGGGAGGGAAGTTATTAGGGGCTGGAGGTGGAGGATTCTTAATCTTTTATGTTCAGCCTGATAGACAGGATGCAGTTAAGAAGGCGTTAAGTGATTTAATGTATATTCCGTTTAAGTTTGAGAATGACGGTGCAACTATTATACATGCTTCTCCTGAGACTAATGAATTTGATGTAAAGAGGGACTCATGAAAACCGTTATCATGGCCGGTGGTAAAGGGACGAGGATAGCGTCCATAGCTTCGGACATTCCTAAGCCTATGATACCAATAGGTGGAGTGCCGGTTTTGGAACATGAAATTAAACAACTGGCAGAACAAGGGTTTGACGATATTATAATTACAGTTAGCCATTTGGGCAGTGTAATTATGGATTATTTTGATGATGGCTCTAGATTTAATGTAAAGATTGAATACTTTTTTGAAGAAGTGCCCCTTGGGAATGCGGGTGCTTTATTTCAAATGAAGGAGAAGTTAACCGAAGATTTTCTATTGTTAAATGCTGATGCAATTTTTGATATTGACTTTAAACGTTTCGTGGAATTTCATAAGAGCCATGGAAAAGCGGTTACAATTTTTACCCATCCAAATAATCATCCATATGATAGTGGCTTAATTGTTACAAATGAGGATGGGGTAGTAGAACAATGGCTTGCAAAGGAAGACGACAGGCCTGAATTTTATAAGAATAGAGTGAATGCTGGATTGCATGTGTTGTCTCCAGAGGTTCTTGATTTGGGTATAGACACTCCTACTATAGATTTGGATAGACAAGTACTAAAGCCAATGGTAGTTAAGGGCGAGGTGATGGCGTATGATAGTCCAGAATATGTGATGGATATGGGTACTCCAGAGCGGTATCATAAGGTGGAGAAGGACTATAACGATGGTATTGTAGAAGCAAAGAATCTTGCTAGAAAACAGAGAGCGATTTTTATAGACAGAGACGGTACTATTAATGAGCATATTGGTTTTGTTCGAAGTGCGGATGATATAAAAATTTTACCGGGTGTTGCGGAAGCTATTAAGAAAATTAATGAGAGTGGAAGACTTGCCATAGTAATAACGAACCAGCCGGTGATAGCGCGCGGAGAAGTTACTGAAGAAGAACTTTGGATGATGCATAATAAAATAGAAACTTTGTTGGGGGAAGAGGGGGCATATCTTGATGGCATATATTATTGTCCGCATCATCCGGATAAAGGTTTTGTCGGGGAGATCCCAGAATTGAAGATAGAATGTGATTGCAGAAAGCCTAAGCCTGGATTAATCTTACGGGCGGCAGAGAACTTTAATATAGACTTGAATAATTCTTGGATGATAGGTGATTCGGAAAATGATGTTTTAGCAGGAAAGAATGCTGGTTGTAAAACCGGATTAGTGGCTTTAGATAAGTCATACGGAGAAGACATTAAAGAAGAGTCATTGTTAGAGATTATAAATAAAATATTAAGTAATAAGGAGGAAGTTTAGATGAGTGAAGCCAGATTAGGAAAACATATTGATTTATTGCTGGAACGCTATCCTACCCTTGAGGTTTGCAAGGATGATATTATGGATGCGTATACGTTGCTAGAGACATGCTATGATGGTGGTGGTAAGCTTTTGATTGCTGGTAATGGTGGCTCTGCGGCTGACTCTGAACATATCGTTGGTGAACTTATGAAAGGCTTTAAGTTACCTAGGAAATTATCCCAGGAGAGTCGAGATGCGTTGATTTCTGTGGATTCTGAGTTGGGTAAGACTTTGGCTGAGAACTTACAGGGCGCCTTGCCTGCTATTTCTTTGGTTGGACATACCGCTTTGTCGACTGCTTTTATGAATGATTGTGAGCCATTGCTATGCTTTGCTCAGCAGGTGAATGGATTTGGGAATAAAGGTGATGTCTTTCTTGCCATATCGACATCTGGCAATAGCAAGAATGTTTTGTATGCGGCCGTTACAGCAAAAGCTAAAGGAATGAAGGTGATAGGTTTGACTGGCGAGAGGGATAGTGCACTTTCGGCCCTCGCTGATGTATGTATAAAGGCTCCAAGTAGTGAAACATATAAGGTTCAAGAATTTCATCTACCGATTTATCATTGCTTGAGTTTAATGTTAGAAGATAAGTATTTCGGGGGAAATGATGCCTAAACAAGCTTTTCTCAATACATATATAGACAACCTTTCTATGACGGAAACGGTTAGTGCTGTTGATGGCATGGTAAAAGCGAAGAAAAAGTCTTATGTTGTGGCCGTGAATACGGATGTGATAATAAAGATTGATCAGGACCAAGAATTAAAAGAGATTGTTGATAAGGCTGATTTGACGGTGGTGGACGGACAGCCACTAGTTTGGGTAGCAAGAAGGAGAGGAATTCCTCTGAAGGAAAGAGTTTCAGGGTCAGATCTTGTGCCTAAGTTGTGCGAGTTGGCAAGTAAGAAGGGCTATAAGATTTTTATTATAGGCGGCAAAGACGGAGTTGCGGATAATGCCAAAAAGAATTTAGAAAAAGACTTTAATGGCATAAAAGTTGTGGGGACATATGCACCTCCTTTTGGATTTGAAAAAGATGTAAAGGAACTGAAGAAAATCAATAAGATGATTTCTGATGTAAAACCAGATTTATTGTTTGCTTGCTTTGGTTGCCCAAAGCAAGAAAAATGGATTTATGAGAACATTAGTAAATATACTGCGACTGTTTCAGTGTGTGCAGGAGCCACTGTAGATTTTTTGGCGGGAAACGTAAAGCGTGCGCCGAAGTGGATGAGCAATATGGGGTTAGAGTGGCTTTATAGATTCACGAGACAGCCAAGAAGGTTGTTCAAACGTTATTTTGTGGATGACTTGGCGATTTTTAGGATAATGCGAAAGTATAAGTAGATGAAACTGTCCAAGCAAAATATACTAGTTTTCACTAGAACCATGAAAATGGGTGGGACTGAGAATGTAATTTTGCAATACTGTGAGGCTTTGAAAGGCAAGGTAAATGGCATTGTTGTTTGTTCGTGTGGAGGAGTAAATGAGGCTCGTTTGGCGGAGATGGGTATAAAGCACTATAAGATAGACGACATTGAACAGAAGAGCTTGAGAGTGGCATGGAGAACAATAAGAGAGCTTAGAAGGATTGTAGAAAAGGAACATATAACTGTAGTGCATTCTAATCATAGAATGGCGGCTTTCTATGCACAAATTGCTTTGAAGGATAGAATTAGGAAAGTTGCGACGGCCCACAATGTATTTCATGATAAAAGGAGCCTGACTAAGTTTGCTTATAGGGATACAGAGATTATAGCTGTAGGTAAGGCTGTGAAGGAGAATTTGGTTTCGTACTTTGGAATAGACCCAGATCAGGTATCGATTATTTATAATACTGTGCGTCCGATGAGAACTAGGATAGTTGAAATTCCAGAAATACGAAATGCGAGGAGTATGGGATATTTGACAGTGGGTAATGTGGGGCGATTGACTGAGCAGAAGGGCATGGAATATTTTATAAATGCGGCAAGAGAAGCATTGAAGAAGAATGATAGACTAAAGTTTTTCATAGTGGGAGATGGTGAGGAGAAGGAAAAACTTATAAGACAATCAAGAGATTTATTAGATAAAGAGCAACTTTACTTTTTGGGGTATCGTGATGATGTGCAGAATGTTATGGCTCAATTGGATGTAGTAGTATTGAGTTCGCTATGGGAAGGTTTTCCCTTGACGCCAATAGAAGCATTTTCGGTAGGTAAGACGATAATAGGCACAGCAGTGGATGGGACAAAGGAGATTATAGATGATGGGGAGAATGGCTTATTGGTAGAATCTGGCGATGCTAATCAAATTGCTATGGCAATTTTGGAATTGGCAGAGGATAAGAAAAAACGTGTTTTGTATGGTAAGAATGCCAAAAAAGTATATGATGAGAAGTTCGCGTTTGATATTTTTTCAAAGATGTACGTAGATTTTTATGAGAAGATGACGTAATATAATAAATAAGGAATAATAAGTAAATGACTAACACTAAGAAGAATAAGATGCCAAAGCCTATTAAGGTAGTGTATTATGCCATAGTTTTGTTTGGCAATGTTGTTGTGAATAAAATACCTAGCAGGCATTTTAGGAAATTTTTCTACAAATTACTGGGCGCAAAGATTGGTAAACACAGTGTCATATGTAGACGTGCTGATATTTTGTTCCCAAAAGGTTTGACAATAGATGACAACGTGGCTGTTGGGTGGTTTGTGGATTTGGATGCAAGAGGCGGCATAACAATAGGTCATGATACAAATCTCAGTAGCCATTCAATCTTGATTACTGGTAGTCATGATGTGGATGATCCAAAATTTACGGCTTCATTTAAACCAATCAAGATTGGTCACCATTGTTGGGTAGGTACTGGTGCTATGATATTGCAAGGTGTCACCATAGGTGATGGTGCAGTAGTTGCGGCAGGGGCGGTTGTTACTAAGGATATCCCAGCTGGTGAGATTTGGGGTGGCGTTCCGGCGAAATTTATACGAAAAAGAGGAACTGAAAAATATAGTTATCGCGTAAAAGGTGCGCCAATTTTACACTGAGCTAAAAGTAACATGGTTTTGAAGAAGAAAGATTTTAACACGCTGATAAGTGTAATAATTCCAGTATATAATGTTAAAAAGTATTTAACAGAGTGTATTGATAGTGTTCTTAATCAGACGTATGAAAGGATAGAAATTATCTTAATAGATGACGGCTCTACAGATGGTTCTAGTAGGATTTGTGATGTTTATGGCGATAAATATGAGAATATCAAAGTAATACATAAGAATAACCATGGTTTAGGAATGGCACGAAATACTGGTTTGGATGTCGCAATTGGTGATGTGATTATGTTCTTGGATTCCGATGACTATTTAGATGAGGATTGCCTAGAACATTTGTACGCTGTGATGAAGGAGAAAAAACTAGATTTCGTGAAGACGGGGCATAGGCGCGTTGCAGATAATGGAAGAGTTATTTTTGAAACGGACTATAAATGCGAACTATTTGACAAAGATAATATACGAGATATGATACCTAGATTCTTGGGCTCGAATTTAACAGATCAAGATGGCTTAGCGATGTCGGTGTGTGGAGCTCTCTTTAGAAAGAAAATTATTGATGACTTTGGCATAAGATTTCCATCTGAACAAATTATGATTTCTGAGGATGTCATTTTTAATATCGATTACTCTGGACATATATATTCAGCGGCTGTTTTGCCGGAAATTTATTACAATTATAGATATAATAACGGTTCTTTAACAACGCAATACAGAAGAGATAGGTTTGAGAAAGTATTAATTCTATATGATGAACTAAAAACTCGTTTTGAGAGTTTCGGCATGACTGATGATGTACAGTTGCGATTAGATAAAATGTTTTTAATATATTTACGAATGTGTATAGCCCAGGAAAAACGATCTGTTTCAAAGAAAAAAATACAGGATTCAGTAAATAGAGTGAAGAGCATTCTGTGCGATCAAGTAGTCCAAGAAATAGTAGGTGATTTTCCCGTGTCTAAAATGGGGGTAAAGCAGAGGTTGTTCGTCTTTTTGATGAAACATAGATGTAGTTATATATTGTATTTTTTAGCCAATATAAATTTACTGTAACACAGATTGAACGCTTCTCCTGAGAGTGCTATAATATAGTAGTATTGTTATGAGTGGAGAGCTAGGCTTATTATGACAAAGAGTGTGCCAGGTTTGTTGTTTAGGAACCCAGATGGAGTGTTTATTGTTGCTTTCACGTTGTTTAGCATGCTTAAACGAGAGACTGATATAGTAGGCACTGGAATGTTTGGTACGGTCTGCGACGTATTGTACTATATGTTTTTTGTACTTATACTTTTGAGAGCAATATTTAGCAGAAAGGACAATAACGAGAAAGAGCGAGTATTTTTAAAAAGTTTTACTCCACTGCTAGTGTTCTATTTAGCTGTAGAAGCGATTGCCCTTTTATTCAACAGTGATCAATCATTACGATATGGTATTGGGAGTTTGGTTAAGAGTGTAATGGTGATAGTTAATATGATTGCCACGGTTGTTGCTCTTGGATGTATGTATTATTTGACAAAAGAAAAAGTGGTAACATATATATTAATTGGCCATTTAATCAACCAGGCTGTAGTTATTATTTATGGTTTTGCAACTAATGACTTTGGTTATGCTTTGAGTGATTTATTCTCGTTCTTTTCCTTTAGCGAAACATCTGAAAGTATTTTTGAAATGCATGGCGCAACGTATTGTATAGGTGCATTGTTGTTGTATTTTATGACTAAAAGTAAGACCGCTAAAACTTCAAAAGCGATTTTTATATTAATTCCCCTTTTTATTATAGGACAAAAGAGGGTTGCGGTTGGGGCTATTGCGGCTGCGGTATTGGTATGGTGTGTTATTAGGAATATGAAAATAACTAAGAAGAGGCTGATGGCTTTTTCCGTGCTTTTTTGTATTGTGATTATGATATTTGTTTTTTTGCTGTATAATGGGACTTTCTTTAATCTTATGAAGACACTTGGTATTAGTACATCTGGTAGAGGGCTACTTGCGAAATATTTTACAAGACAAACCTCGTTCTCTATTACCCAATTACCATGGGGCTTAGATGTGGTTAATGATGTTTTATATCATACTCCTTATACAGAAATAGCGCCAAATTATATAGCAGTCGCCTTACATAACGATATCTTAAAGAATTTTATAGAGTTTGGGTTCATTGGTATGATTGCGTGGCTTTATATTATGATTGTACATTTTACAGAAAGAATATATGAAGGTTTGGGTGAAAGATCAGTAAAGATGTATATAGTTCTTCTTGTGTACACGTTTATATTATTTATGTTCTCAAATTCTTACTATTCAAGCCCGCTCTTTCTGCTAATGTTTATTTTACCATTAGCGATAAGTGATGATAGAGATATTTCACATAAGAAAAGGAGAAAGGGCCATGAAACTAAATAAAATTTTAAAACGTTTAATAATGAGGCATAAAGCTGATAGTGAGGCTTATATAAAATTCTTGAGAAAAAAAGGTATGAGGATTGGCGACTATACCGTTGTCTATATACCTAGCAGAACAATTATAGATGATTCGAGACCGTGGCTTGTTGAAATAGGCCATCATGTGAAAATAGCAGCTGGCACTACTATTTTAACTCATGGATATGATTGGTCGGTGCTGAAAGTTGAATATGGAGAAATCTTGGGATCTGCTGGAAAAGTGAAAATTGGAAATAATGTTTTTATAGGTGTACACTCAACAATTTTAAAGGGAGTAACGATTGGCAATAATGTCATTATTGGCGCCAATTCTCTGGTTAATAAAAATGTGCCAGATAATGTTGTGGTTGCTGGAAATCCTGCAAAAGTAATTTGCAGCATAGATGAATATCGTGAAAAAAGAAAGAAGAAACAATTAGAAGAAGCGGTGGCTACGACAATTGAATATAAAAAGGTTTATGGGCATTGGCCAGAGAAGAAATATCTTGGAGAATTTGTGTTTTTATTTGAAAATAGAACGAATGCTGTTAAACAAGATGAAGTTTTTAATGAGATTGGGTCTCTTAATGGGAATTATGATGAAACCCTAAAAACTTTTTTGAATGAAAAGGGAAAGTTTAAATCATATGATGAGTTTATTATGTATTGTAAAAAATGTCTTGATAAGGATGGTCTATAGCACGCCATAATAGTGCTGATATAACCTGTGTAGTATAATATATGGTATGAATGATACTCAGAAAGTAATCCTCGATATATTTAAAGAATATAAGAAGATTTGTGATAAACATGGTTTGAAGTATTTTGGACTTAGTGGGACTACTATAGGTGCCGTGCGCCATGGAGGTTTCATTCCGTGGGATGATGATTTAGATGTAGCAATGCCCATTGACGATTATCTGAAATTTAGAGAAATTGCACTGAAAGAACTAGGCAGAGGGTATGAATTACTTGATTCTAGAAGCAGAAAGACAAATCCTCAGATGTATATGAAAGTTAGGGATTCGAGGACTACGTATATAGAAGGACAGTATGCAGATAAACCGAGATATTTTGGTGGAGTATGGATGGATGTATTTCCTATTGCTATGTGTCCGAGTAATAAATTGAAGATTTCAATATTAAAAATTAGATTACGATTCTATAGGAAGATGGATATGCTGAGGAACCAGTATACTTTTAGAGAATCGGAATTAAAGAACAAGTTGATGAAAATTTTATTTTTGCCGGTCGTATATATTTGCAAGAGCGATCATTATTTGAACAGATGGGAAAGAACCCTTGTGATTTATAACCGGAAAGCGAATAATAAAAAGATTATTTTACCATGGCGTTTACCGCCAAGAAGAACATACCATAATATTTTTCCATGTGAATTCTTTGAAAGCACTGAGGAGCGAAAGTTTGAGGATACAACTATGATGATTCCTACAATGTATGATGAGTACTTGAGGATGGACTTTGGTGACTATATGAAACTACCACCGAAGTCAGCGAGAGTAACTCATTTTGAGGAGGGTGCGACTTTAGATTTAAATAAACCATATATCGAGTATGTGAAGACTTACCATGAAAGCTAAATTAAAAAAAATTTTAAAGAAAAAAGCTCTACTTAATGTAGTTAGTAGTTTGTTGTTGCAACTCGCTACAATAATCAGTGGCTTTATTGTTCAGAGGATTGTACTTGAATATTTTGGATCTGATGCTAATGGCTTAGTGTCATCATTGACCCAATTCTTAAGCTATGTTTCGCTTATTGAAGGCGGTCTCTCTAGTGTAATTATGACTAGCTTATATAAACCGTTACATGACAAAAATGATGAAAAGATTAGTGCGATCATGAAAACATCGACTAATTTCTTTAGAAAGATTAGTGCGATTCATATAGTGTATTCTGTTGCATTGGCGATTATATATCCGTTACTGTCGAATACTGGTTTTTCGTTTGCATATGTAGCTTCTTTGACGATGATTCTTTCGTTCATGATGCTGCTTCAATATATGTTTTCTGTTCCTTACCAGACGCTATTGAAGGCTGACAGGGCAACCTATGTGGTCTCGCTGACCCAGGTTATAATAACGGTTTTAAATGTTATATCTGCAGTTGCAATCGTAAATATATTCCCAAATATGCATGTGTTTAAGATTGTAGCAAGTGCATTGTATATAATTCAGCCAATTGTATATAGTTGGTACATTAGAAAACACTACAATATAAATAGAAAAACGAAAATTGACAATAATTTAATAAAAAATAGATGGAATGGGTTTGGGATAAATGTTGCAGCTTTCATCCATAATAATACTGATGTGGCGATTCTAACTATTTTTACAGATTTGAGGGTAGTGTCTGTATATGCCGTGTATGCGCTGGTGACGACTGGTCTTAAAAGATTCATACAGGCAATTGCATCTGCTATGGCCCCCTCCATAGGACGTATATACGCGAGTGGAGATAGCGACCTTCTTGATAAAAAATTTGGTATCTTTGAATATATGATTTTTATATTAGTATTCTATATATTTACGTTAGCTGCGCTTTTGATTACCCCCTTTGTGATGATCTATACCAATGGAATTAATGATGCTGATTATTATCAGCCACTTTTTGGAGTTTTGATAGTATTGTCAGAAGCCCTTTATTTGATTAAATTTGCGCATTTACATTTGTCGTATGTGGCGGATCGATATAGAGATATAACGAAGCCAGCAATACTAGAAGCAGTTTTAAATATAGTACTTTCGTTAGTACTGGTGCAGTGGTTGGGGATGAATGGCGTAATGATTGGCACGATTGTAGCGATGGCTTATAGAATGGTATTCCATGTTTGGTATACAAAAAAGATTATCCCGTTAAGGGTACAATGGAAATTTTATGCTAGGCTTTTGGGGTTTTGTATAGCGACTCTGATGGCTGTTATGATATGCGTAGTACTAGTGCCGCCTATAGAATATAATATTTGGAATTGGCTATGGCACGCGGTGATTTATGCCGTGGTTTTATTGGTGGGGTACGGATTATTTAGTATAATATGTTGTCGTGATGAAGTAAAAGGTCTTTCGAAATATATGAAGAATTAGATACATTGGGTGTGGTATAATTTAGACATGAAGAAATATAGAATCGGTTATACTCAAGGTGTTTATGATATGTTCCATATAGGACACTTGAACATTATAAAGCGAGCGAAAGAGCAGTGTGATTATCTGGTTGTGGGCGTAAATTCTGATGATTTAGTAAAAGAGTACAAGCATAAGATTCCGGTTATTTGCGAAAGTGACCGTATAGAAATTGTACGAAGTATTAAAGAGGTAGATGAAGCTATTTTGGCAAATACATTGAATAAAAAGGAATTGCAGTCACAGATTGGCTTTGAGGCTATTTTTATCGGAAGCGATTGGAAGGGTAGTGATAGGTGGAGTGAGACGGAACGTGAAATGAATGACATTGGGGTGGATGTTGTATACTTGCCGCATACTGATGGAATTTCGTCGACGGATTTAGTAAAGAAGATTGTTGAACAGGGTGGGTATAAGTTGGTTGAAGAAGTAGACGTTATTAATTAGGTTTATTCTTGTTTATTTTACCCCAAATCCAAGGGATTTTTTTGGAGGTAACTTGGTATACTCCAACACACACAATATAGATCAGAATAGAACTAAAGAAGTAGAGGATAAACATGAGAATCTTTGATGTGATGAATTCGTTTTTGACGTACTTTGCAATTTCTACGAAAAATGGGTGTACGAGGACTATTGCTATAGATGCGTTGGATATAGTTGACGCCGCTCGATTTAGCTTAGGATTATTGAAAAATTTCGAGAGAAAGATGATGCCGCTACTCCCCAAAATAGCATTAAGATAGAATAGCAGTGGAGATTTTCCCATGTAGGCGCTTGATGTCGAAATTTTCCCGTTAATGGAAGTAATCAAGCAAGACATGATTATGCAGCCCATACTCAATAGTATGAGGATGAAACGTTTTGTCTCGATTTTGTTATAAAGGTGGAACAATATTTTGCCTAGACCAAAAAACGTAAAGCCTATCACGATTGATGCGATGAAGAAACGTCTGGGAATAAAGTATTTTCCGAGGATAGTATTACAGAATGCATCTGCGGTGCTAACAAGGAGGGCTACAATGACTGCAAGTTTTTCTAGTTTATACTGCGCCACAATGTCGTATAATGTACGTATGGCGAATAATACTAGAATGAACCAAGAAGAGTGAGCTGGGCCATCTAGCCCATGGTAAACATTTTTCGGGATTACAAGAAGGCTCTCGAGCAAGTTTCCGTTATGTTTTGTAAACGCGAAAATAGTGGCGATAATGACGTTGAAAATGAGCCAAGGGATAAAGAGAGATAAGAAATTCTTTTGGATAGCTTCTTTTAGACTATCGCGTTTTTTCCAAAGCATACCACTTATCATGAAGAAAAGAGGCATATGAAAACCATAGATGAGAGTACGGATGATATTTGAAGCGTCTTTGCCTTCAGAATTATAGCAATGTGCAAAGATAACAAGATAGAGCCCGATGATTTTTGCATAGTCGATCCATATTATTCGTTTTGTGGATTTTGGGTTGCGGGGGGGGGCGATTTGGTTTCTTGGCATATTTTTATTGTATCATGACGTGTGCGTATATGCTATTTATGGTAATGTTTACTGCTTGTTACGCGATTGTATTATTATAATTTGCTAGGTTATTACGTAGTTTTATGTAACTATCTTATTTAAACGAAAAGCTCCGACTTTCCATTGCATAAGTGATACGCGTGGCTTAAAACGTATTGTAGAAAGACATATGTAGTGCTTCTATTATCTAGTTGGTGATTGCTAAACCTAGGATTTGCATGTAGGCTTTTGTATATCTAAATGTTGCATTGTGATTGAATTTTATTGATATAGGTTGAAGTTGTCATCGTTCGCTGGGGAAAATAAGAGTATAATATCAAATAAAATGAAAGGATAATTATTATGGGGAAAGACATAGAGAATTCGGCTAACATCAACACAGATGTGTCTATGTCTGGTATCAAGATGGAGGCGAATGCCATTGGCCTTGAAAGACCACTGGTATGCTTGGTAGAGAGAATACTTAATCCAGATGACATACGTAAGCGAGGTATAGCTAGAAACGAAAATAAAATCGGAGTAAAAACCCGTAAGATAGTGGGGAGATCTCTTGATTATGAATATAAGAAATTATTAAGGGGTGAGGCTAACTTCGATGATATTTTGTCAAAAGCAAATCAGGTGCTGAAACAATATTCACATAGAGAGGATACAATCAATGAGATTGATGATGATTGGTTGTATAGATTTTGTGATACTGCAAGAGATACTTCAGACGAAATGATAAAAGATATTCTAGCAAATATATTGTGCGGAAAGTTGATGGATTGCAAGAGCTCAAATAGAAGGTTGTTGGATTTTCTAAAAAGTACTAACAAGGATGAACTTAATACATTTTTTAGGTTTGCAAGTATTTCGAGTAATATTGGGCTTTATCATATGGGTAGTGCACTAGCTCCTGGGAGGTTGATGAAATATGGATTACCTCCGTGTGATATATTTAGGTTATCAGATGTAGGATTGATTAGTGCAGATAATATGAGGTGTATCCCGTTGGAAGATTCTAATACCATAGAGTATATGGATAGAAAAATTAGGATTACGAATAAGAATGGACAAAAGATGGAATTGAACATATACCAATTAACTGGGATGGGGGAACAATTATATAATTTCTCTGAACCGTATATTAAGTATGGTGCCAAGAGGGAACAATATTTTAGGGATTTCAGAAAATACCTTGAGGATAGAGGATGTTCTGTGATTGAGAATAAGATTGGTTAAACTCATATTAGAATTTTTGTGTGTTGAAAAAAGGCGTCCTGTATGGTATAATGTGCTTAGACGTTAGATCGGCACCGAAAAGTCACCGGATGGTGGCCGGCCCGCAAGGGATAGGTGCCGACCCGTTTTTACAAACTTTTACAGGAGGTACAGGGTGGCTGATTATATATATGTAGATGATTCTGGTGATTCTGGGTTGAAGGAAACGAGTTCGAGGTATTTATTTGCCGTAGCTGTTGTTGTACGTGACGAAAAGATAAAAAACGAATTATCTGATGCGATTTATTCATTTCGCAAGAATTTAGGCTGGAATGACGGCGACGAATTGAAATTTAATAAGACGAATCGTAAAAAATACATAAAACAGTTTATAAAGGGTGTAAGTTGTTTTGACTTTGAAATTTATGCTGCTGTGTTAGACAAAGAGAGGCTAAATTTAGCAGAGAAGCGTGAATTGAGCAGTATAAAACCATTCATATTTTTGACAAGTTTTCTACTTAGTAAATTGAAGATGAGCGAGCCTGATGTATATATAGATGGAGCTTATGGGCCGAAATACGTTAAACAGTCTCGCACCTATCTCAGACGGCAACTGAAGGAGCAAAAAATCATGAATTGTTCATTTCGTTTCGTAGATTCACGAAAAAATGATTTAATTCAATTGGCCGATATCGCGGCAGGTTCAATTGCTAGATTGTACACAGATACATCTAGAACAAGTGACGACTATGTGAAAATGTTTGGTGATAAAATAAAGAAAGTTTATGTATGGCGGTAGGTAAGAAGAAAAATTATATTACAGTATTAACGGTGCTATCCGCGTTTGCGGTGGTGATGTTGCACGCCAACGGCGCGTTTTGGACATACAAGAAGGGAACTGATTGGGCAATTGAGAACATCATTGAATGCATCTTTTACTTTGCGGTGCCGGTGTTTTGTATGGCATCGGGAGCGAAGTTGCTGGATTTTTCGAAGCGTTATAAAACGAGTGAATTCTTCAAAAAGCGAATTGGAAAAGTGTTGATCCCATTTGTGGTATGGAGCCTAGTGGGGGCGCTCTATTTCTGCCACAATGATATGACATTTTGGAGTTTGCTCTCGGGAATCTTTAATTCTAAGTTTGTGCCGATTTATTGGTTCTTCATCATGATCTTTTCACTATACCTTGCGATGCCAATTTTCTCGGCGATTCCGGAAAGGAAACGAAAGAGCGTTTTTGGATATGCTATTATCATTGGGCTGATTATTAATATTGCTTTGCCATTTGTGTTTGCTTTGATGCATGCAACTTGGAACGGTGAGTTGTTCCTCTGGCCGGTGGGTGGATATATTATATATGCGCTGATGGGGTATTATATCGATAGATATGAAATTCCGAAGAAGTGGAGGATGGTGATTTATACTTTGGGCGTGGCAGGGCTGATGACGCATATCATTGGAACTTTTGTGTTATCCAATAATGCGGGTGAGATTGTGCGGACATTTAAAGGCTACCAAAATTTGCCGTGTGTACTCTATTCGGCTGCGATATTTTTGGCGTTTAAGAATTTGGATAAAAAATTTACTCGGATGAAATTATTTGATGCGATAGCGCCAGCTACCTTTGGCGTGTATCTGATACATTGGTTTGTGTTGGACATTTTCAAATACTATGCGAACATCAATATGGATAATGTGTTTGTGATTTTTGGCGTGGGAATTGGGCTATTTGTGTGGTGTGTACTAGCGACGAAGTTGCTGAAAAACATACCGATAGTTAGGCAAATTGTGCCGTAGCGTATATAATATATATATGATTATTGATGAAATTATTGAGAGAGTTAAGACGCAGAAGATGCGCATAGTTTTGCCGGAAGGGGAGGACCCACGCGTAGTGGAAGCGGCGGAGAAATGCAAAGAATTTGCCGAGCCGATTCTACTAGCCGGTGAAGATGCAATGGAGCGAGCTTGTGAGATGGTGTCTCGAGGGGAGGCGGATGGGATTGTCTCCGGAGCTTGCCATTCTACGGCGGATACATTGCGTCCGGCTTTGCATCATTTTAAGGATGGCTATGCGTCTGCGTTTTTCTTGATGGAAATGCCGGATGGCAGGAAGTTTATTTTTGCGGATTCTGGGTTGAACCAGAATCCAACGGCAGAGCAACTTGGCAAAATTGCGGCGGATGCGGCGGATAGTTATGAGTTGATTGTCGGGGGAGAACCACGAGTGGCGATGCTTTCGCATTCGACTTTTGGATCGGCAAGCCATCCGGATGTTGATAAGGTGGTGGAAGCTGTAAAGATAGCTAAAGAAAGAGCACCTATGCGTTTGATTGATGGTGAGATGCAGGCGGATGTAGCGTTAAGTCTAGAGGTTGCCGAGAAAAAAGGTATAAAGTCTGAAGTAGCTGGCAAGGCTAATGTGTTAGTATTTCCAGATCTCGATGCAGGGAATATCGCCTATAAATTAGTGCAATATCTGGCTAATGCAAAGGCATATGGACCAATCGTGCAGGGTCTGGGGAAGCCAGTGAATGATTTGTCTCGTGGATGCACGGCGGATGACATTGTGGGGGTGGTAGCGATTACGGCGCTTCAAGCCATAAATAAGAAGGATTAGGAACTCAGTGATTTATATATTCTACGGAGACGACAGGAAACGAGCGACGGGTGAGGCGAAGACGATTTTAGGGAAGGGCTACGAGGTTTTTGATGCGGAGGCTTTGGAGCCGGCGGATCTCGCGGATATGTTTCTTGGACAGACATTGTTTCAAGAAAAACGCAAAATACTTATTCAGGATTTCTTTGCGAATAAGGCACTTGTTGGTGAATTGGCTTCGAATTTGGAAGGTGCTGAGAAAGGCTTGCCACAGTTTCTTGATACTGAACACGATATTGTGATTATTGGTGATAAGTTTGATAAGCGCTTGGTGCTTGGGAAGACACTTGCGAAGGATGAAAGAGTGAAATTGCAAGAGTTTAAGGTGCCTGAGGCGCAGGTGGATAGATTCTTGGCCTTTAATGTGTTTGACGAGGCGATGACGAATGGCGTTAGAGCGGTGAAGAAGTTGAGGCTAAATGAAACTAGCGAGGAACCGTATATGATGCTGGGGGCTTGGGCGTCTAAGGCACAGAAGAACTATGTGGCAAAGCCGACAGAGAAGAACAAGAAGATTTTGAAGGAACTTGCCAAGATAGATATTATGCTGAAGACGACCAATTATTCGAGTAAACCTTGGACTGTGCTTGAGACATTTTTGCTTCGTCTTGAAAATATGTAAAAAGTGTTGCAAAAAATTTTCTATTGTGCTAATGTATAAGTAGAAAAGGTCTAAACAAACATGCAAACAGATTACACTGAAGATGTTCAAGAACCAAATGTGAAACCGGCTGAAGAGCCGACTAAATCTATTTCTGAGCAGTTATCGGATTTGGTAGCGAAGGTTGCCGATAAGGTAAATGCCAGTGAGAATATTTTGGTGGCGTTGTCGCGTGATCCGAACGTAGATGAAATGTCTGCGGCGATTGCGATTTCGATGATTTTGGACCAAATGGGGAAGCATGTTACGGCGATTTACTCTGGTGAAACGCCAAATACATTGGAATTTTTGAAACCTGATGATACCTTTGAGAAGAACACGAATTCGCTCCAGGACTTTATTATTGCGATTGATAAAAATAAGGCAGACCACCTGAGATATAAGATTGAAGGTGATTATGTGAAGGTCTATATTACGCCTTATAGGACGGTAATTTCTGAGAAAGATCTCGAATATGAACGCGGCGATTATAATGTTGACCTCGTGATTACATTTAATGTAGATTCTGGTGAGACGATTGATGGCGCGCTCGAAGAATATGGCCGTATTATGCATGATGCAACGGCGGTGAATATTACGACTTCCGTACCTGGACACTTTGCAGAGACCGAATGGGCGGATCCAGCAGCTTCGTCAGTCTGTGAAATGGTGATGGTGCTTGCTGATAAGATGGGATTCAAGGATTATTCTGCAGAGATTGCAACTGCGCTTCTTACAGGTATCGTGGCTGCTACTGAGAGGTTTTCGAATAATCGCACGACGCCAGATACTATGTCTCTCGCATCGAAGTTGATGGGTGCCGGTGCGGATCAGCAGTTGATTTCATCGAATATTATGAAGCCGGCTGAAGAAGAGAAGAAGGAAGAGCCTGCTAAGGAAGAACCTAGTACGGATGAGCCTGCCAAGGATGATGTAAAGGAAGATACACCAGAAGAGAAGCCGGTCGAAGAGCCTGCTGAAAGTTCTGCTAATGAACCTACAGAAGAGAAGCCGGTTGAAGATTTGAAGGCTTCGGAAGTGATCGAACCACCAAAGGTGGAAGATAATCCGTTGATTCCTGCGCCAGTGCTTAATGTACCAGAAGCACCCGTGATGGCGGAGGCACCAGCTGCACCGGTGATGCCAAGTGCGCCAGAAGTTGTGGAGTCACCAAAGGTGGAAGAGCAACCGATGATTGCGCCAGAACCGGTGGCGCCAGCTCCTGAGCCTGCTCCAGAGCCGGAACAAGTACCAGTGATTCCTGAAGTCCCAACTACACCGGATAATTCTGTACCAGAAATTCAATATGTAGCTCCTGCGCCAGAGGTGGTAGAAGTGCCAAAGCCACTTGAGATTCCTGAGCCATCTATGGCACCAGAACCTTCGGAAGTGCCTGGGCCAGCCCCTGTTCCAGATACGGTTGATCTGAAACCAGTTTCAGATAACCCATTGCCAATGCCAGATCTCAACAGTATGCCACCGACACCACAGATTGATTTTTCAAATCCAACGATGCCACCTGCACCTGCTCAGGCTGCGCCAATAGCTCCGCAATTCATTGCGCCTGATGCAGCTCCAGAGAAGGCATTTGTGACAAATATGGATACGCCAATGATTTCGAAGTCTTTCGCTGACCCACAGGAAGAGCATACGCCGAACCCAATCTTTATTTCAGGTGCTTCATCGACAGGTCTTCCACCAGATCCAGCGGCATTCCAGATTCCACATCCAGAGAATCTTGACCAAAAAGATTTACAACAATAACAGGGCGCGCCTAACTAGACAGGCGCGTTTTTGTTTGTTATAATTGGGTCTAATAAAAATGGAGGAATATGAAAGAAAATAAGTCGTCCGTTGTCAGGACTGTAATCGGTGTGGTGGGCGTAATAATTGTTCTTGTTGCTGGCGTTTTGATTGGCCAAGCTACAAAGCAACCAAAAGAGGAAAAACTTGCTGAACTCCCTAAGCCAGAGATTTCTGAGGGTATGCGTGGCGAGCTTGGAATTGATAAAAATATCAATGAATCTACGATTGATAATTATCTTAATCGTAGCGACTCTGTTTATCGTGATGTAAGGCTCTTTGATGATCCAGGGAACTATGCTGCAATTGGTGGTGATTCGTATATGTCTGGAATTATCGAAGGTTTTGAAGTTGTTCCTTATCCTTATCTTGCACCGCTTGCTGGTCTCCCAGAAGCAGTTGGTAAAGGCTATACTGGAAAAACTTTGTTCAGCACTGATAAAAATGGTAACTATGTTGCTAATTACGTTGAATCAAAGCAGATTCTCGAAGATTTGTTCCCAAAAGATAAAGTTATCTTCATCATGTGTGGTGGCGGTGGCTATGCTGGCATGACCAAGGCTTTGCTTGTCTCTCAAGGTTGGGACGCTGACAAGATTTATGACATTGGTGGCTACTGGTATTATGAAGGCGACCATAAAGTCCAGATTAAGACTACAATTGATGGTGTAGACACCTATGCTTTTTGGAAAGTTAATTACCACAGTATCGACTTTAATACTCTTCATAAGAAGGCTTAAGGATGTCGGAAACGGCAAAGAAGAATCGAAAATTAATCGCTTCGCTGATAGTATTATTCACGATTGTGATTGGTGTGGTCGTGGGGTTTGTCGTGGTGAAAGTTATCACGGCAAACAACGACTCGGCTTCTGAAGTGGTTGAAAAATTCCGTTTGGATGAGAAATACTACAATAGCAGTGATGTGTTAAAGGAGATTTCAGAAGAAGATTTCAAGGCAAAACTTGAAGCTAAGGAATCGTTTGCATTGCTAGTTTCGTTGCCGCGCTGTACAGAGGAAACGGCAGCATTTAAGACCTATGTGTCTGGGTATGAGAACGAAAAGAAAATCGCAATTCTATATATGACTTCGGACACTGTGCGAAATACTATGATTATGGATACGGTGAAATATTTCCCGTCTGTGATTCTGTTTAACAAGGGTGAGATTAAGGCTTACCTCAAGTTCGATAAGGATTCGGACACAGAATATTATAAGTCTCAAGAAGCCTTTGGACAGTGGTTCGAAAAATATATTGAGATATAAAAAAGCGCTCCTTCGGGAGCCTTTTTTGATTTGGCGGAAGCGAGAGGATTCGAACCTCCGATACGGTTTCCCGCATACACGCGTTCCAGGCGTGCTCCTTCAACCACTCGGACACACTTCCGTCCTCTTAATTATAACATAAAATAGGGGTAATTGGAATATATGAAAATACTCTCGGCTGTGCTAAAATTTAGATAAGAGTAATTGTTATGCGGAAACAAAAGATTTTTATAGGTGTGTTCCTAGCATTAATTTATGGAGTGCTAGGTTTTTATGCTCTGAAACAGGTGCTGATATCTACTGGGAAGATTGATTTGGTGATGACGGACAACTGGAAGTTTTTTGAGCCAGAAAAAGAGAGAAACATTGTAGATAAACTTAATAATAAATTTGGTTCCGTAAAGATGACGCTAGAAAATAAGAGCAATAATTATTTTCCGTTGTATTTGCAATTGAACGGCTTGTATGAGGGCGTGAATTTTAATTTGAACAAGCTTGTTTACGAGGATGTGCCACTGAGGATGAATGTTGGCGGGGAGTATTTATTCTACAACACGAAGCACGGATTTTATTATCTGGAAGCTAAGCAAAATTCAGATGAGTTAAAGGAGAACTATCAGAAGCAGGTGAAGTTCTTTAATGGTTTGGCGGAAAAGGGAATTAACGCAAACATCTACATGCTGACTGGATATGAGCTGACTAATTTGAAGCCAAATAATTTAAGTGGTTATGTGAGTGATTTTAAGAAGGATTTGAACGACAAGATTAATTTGAAAGTGATGGAGATTGGCTCGATCGAGGAATATAAAGAGAAGTTTTATAAGACTGATCATCACTGGAATATGAAAGGGGCGCTTGAAGGGTATTATGGCATCATGGAAATGCTTGGGAAACAGCCTATGGCGGGTCTAGAAGCGAAGGAAGTGAGCGATGTGAAATATTATGGCTCGATGGCTAAAACGGCAATGAATACCAGCGTCTACGACCATATTATGGATGTGGATGTGAGGCCAAAATATGATGTGACGGTAAACGGCGCTGAACCGGAAAAGAAATTTAAACCACGCGTAATGCCGGAGAGAAATAATATTTTTTACGATTATTATGTGGGGTATTTTGATGGGCAATATGAAGAAGTAGTATATGATTATCATCAGCCCGGAGCGGGGAATTTGTTGATGATGTGCGATTCGTATGCTTGGCAGATTGATTACTTAGTGGCCAGCGCGTATGACAAAACATATGTTGTGAACGTGAGGTATGGAGATGGATTTGATATGGAACAATACATAAAAGATAATAATATAACAGATGTGTTGTTCTTGTATGAAGGTATGTCTTTGATGTTTGATGAGAATGGCTATAATTTTGAGGGGATGGTGAAGTAATGGTATTTTCAAGTTTGATTTTCCTATTTATGTTCCTGCCGATATTCTTGATGTGCTATTTCATTCCAAAGAATAGGAAGGTTAGGAATGTGGTGCTACTGCTATTCTCGATAGCATTCTATACATATGGTGAGCCGATTTATATCTTATTGATGCTCGCATCGATCTTGTTTAACTATTTTATGACAAGGTGGATGGTGGCTAGAAAAAATAGTAAATTCATCTTCGTGCTGATTATTATTTTCAACCTGGGGCTACTTGGGTTGTTTAAATACGCAGATTTCTTTATTGGAAATGTGAATAATCTATTAGGACTCAGCATTGGGTTCTTGAAGCTGTCCTTGCCGATTGGTATTAGTTTTTATACATTCCAGGTTTTGACGTACGTGATTGATGTCTATAGGAAACAGGTGAAGGTGCAAAAGAGCATCATCAACCTCGGGTGTTATATTAGTGCGTTCCCACAGCTGATTGCTGGTCCGATAGTGCGTTATAGCACCGTGAATGAGGAGCTCGATAACAGGAAAGAGAATGTTAAGGATTTTGCGGATGGTATCGGAAGATTCATCATTGGTCTAGCTAAGAAAGCGATTATCGCAAACGAGATGGCCTATGTGGCTGATGCGATTTTTGGTAGTGCGATGGTTGAAGCTGGCTTTATAGGCGCTTTGATTGGTGCTCTCGCATATGCGTTGCAGATTTACTTTGATTTCTCTGGTTATTCCGATATGGCCATTGGTTTAGGTAGGATGCTTGGTTTCCATTACTTAGAGAACTTTGACCATCCGTATAGAGCTACTAGCATTACTGATTTTTGGCGTAGGTGGCATATTTCGCTTTCAAGTTTCTTTAGGGACTATGTGTATATTCCACTTGGCGGGAATAGGTGTAGTAAAACAAGAAATATTATCAACATTTTGGTTGTGTGGGCTCTCACTGGTTTGTGGCATGGAGCAAGCTGGAACTTTGTGATTTGGGGTCTATATTTCGGCGTGATTTTAATCTTAGAGAAATTTGTGTTCAAGAAGGTGCTTGAGAAAATGCCTGGGGTGCTAAAGCATGTTTATGCTCTGGTGATTATCCTGATAGGCTGGGTGATATTCTACTTTACTGACTTGTCTCAACTTGGCGAGGCATTTAGATCTCTCATTGGATTGAATGGTTTGGGTAGTATAGATTTGTTGACGCATCTACAAATCTTCAAGATAAGAACGATTGTGGTGTTTGTACTTGGTATGATATTTAGCGTGAAGGCGTTTAAGTTGAAAGAGGGAAAGACGCTGACTTATATCATCTTGATTTTGCTGTTTGTACTAAGCGTAATATTCATTTTGGCATCAACTTATAATCCGTTCATTTATTTCAGATTTTAAAGGTTTTTATAGACTTTTTGGCTAGCTTTTTGTGGTATAATAAATAGAGAAATTAAGAGAGGTACAGAATGGCGACAAAATACATTTTTGTTACGGGTGGCGTGCTTTCAGGAGTGGGTAAAGGCATCACGGCAGCTAGCATGGGTGCTATATTGAAGGCTAAAGGATATAAAGTGACGATGCAGAAGTGCGACCCGTATCTAAATGTAGATGCAGGTTTGTTGAATCCGGTTGAACACGGTGAATGCTTTGTGACACACGATGGTGTAGAGACAGATCTCGACCTGGGCCATTATGAAAGGTTTTTGGATTTTGAGACTTCCAAATATTCAATTACTCTTTCAGGTTCAATCTTTAAAGAATTGATTGATAAAGAACGCTCTGGTGGTTTTCATGGCAAGACTGTGCAGTTGATTCCGCACTTTACCAATCTCGTTCAGGAGAAGATTGAGAGAGCATCTGCAGATTCCGATATTCACATCGTGGAAATTGGTGGCACCGTAGGTGATTATGAGGGGTTGTCTTTCCTAGAAGCGATTAGATTATTTGCTAATAGAGTTGGTCGCCAAAATTGTTTGTATATTGATGTCGTTTTTGTACCATGGCTCAATACATCAAAAGAATTGAAAACAAAACCTGCCCAGAATACTTTGAAAGATTTGCGTGGATTTGGCATCATTCCAGATGTGGTGGTATGCCGTACGGAGAAGCCAGCGCCAAGGGAAATGTGCGAGAAGATTGCGGCGTTTGCTGGTATTGCGCCTGAAGCGGTGCTTAATTTGCCAGACATTGATTCTGTATATGATGTACCATTTAATGTTTTGAAATCTGGCGTGCTCGAGATTTTGAATGAGTTCCTCGACGATTCAAAGAAACCAGATATGACAAAGTGGGAAGATTTCTCAAAGCGTCGTTCAACTAAGTATGCAAAGACCGTGAAGGTTGGCCTCGTGGCGAAATATGTAGGGAACGATGATACTTACATCTGTGTGACGGAGGCTTTGAAGGCTGCGGCAGCATGGAATAAGGTCAATATGGAGATTGTCTGGATTAATGCTGAGAAAGCTGGCGAAGACAAGACCTATGCGACTCGCGAATTCAAGAAAGTTGATGGCTTGGTAGTGCCTGGTGGGTTTGGCGCGAGAGGCGCTGAAGGCAAGATTGCCGCAGCTACTTATGCACTTAAGAATGACAAGCCATACCTTGGTCTTTGTTTAGGTTTGCAAATGGCTTGTGTGGCTGCTGCTAGAATGGGTGGCGTGAAGAACGCCAACTCGGAAGAATTCGGTGCCAAGGAAGGCGAGAATGTTGTTTACATCATGGATGGCCAGAAGGGCAAAGAGTCGACTGGTGGTACTATGAGGCTCGGTGATTATCCTGCAGTTCTCAAGAAGGGAACTGGCACGGCGAAACTTTATATGGAACAGAGTGTAGAATCGAAGCGTGGTTTTGCTACGAAGCGTAGAGATGGCGGGCTAGATGTGATTGAACGCCATAGACACCGTTATGAAGTGAATCAGAAATTCCTAGAGCAGATTTCGAAAGGTGGGCTTGAAGTTTCTGGTACGTCGCCAGATGGTAAGTTGGTAGAGTTTGTGGAAGCACCAAAATGTAAGTTTTTCCAGGCTACACAGGCACACCCTGAGTTCAAATCTAGACCACTTAATACTCATCCATTGTTCATGGAATTTGTTAAGAATTTGAAATAAAGAAAGGAAAATATGGCAGAAATTATTAATAGTGAAATTGAGAAAATCACCGATTTTGATGTGTTTCTTTGGGCAAATGAAGTAGATGAGATTAAGAATAATGTCTCGTGTGAGTTGTTCTTGTTCAATAAGAATTACACGCCATTTAAGGTGCGCTATTCTGATAAACTCGCAACGAGCGTGAAAACTGTCTTTATGGGCGAGGCGATTGCTTATGTGATCAAGGAGGCCGATAAAGGTTTGGAGCAGCGTGAATACGAGAAGAGCGACGGCGAGGATAAGGTTGTTTATCGTACAGACCTCAAAAATGTAACGAGAGCTGAATCGTTGATTAACTTGATTGAAAACGAATATAAGGATATCGATTTCTTTACCGATAATGAGCACGAGTTCAAGAAGGTGAAGGGTATTATCGCTAGATTTACTTATGCTGGCGGCGGTGATGGCACCAAGACATTTTACATTGCGAAAGGCTTGGCTGCATCGTCAGCACTTAAGGGTGCATCTAGCTGGGAACTTAATGGTGAGAGTTTTGAGCCATTTGGTGCTGAGATTGCGATTCGTATGCCAGAGGATAACCAGGTGGCAATTGTTGATAGGAATGTAGTGATTTTCAATCAGAGCAAGTTCGAGAGTTTATTCCAGTATGACTATAAAGCTCAGATGATTGCTGAAGAAAAGGCAAAGGAATTAGAGAAGAAATATAAACTCTCGTTCTCCGAGGGCTTGACTCTTAACGCATTGTTGCAGGATAAAAAGCCGCTCGTGAAGAAGCTTCAGAACATGGATATTGAAGAAGAGATGAGTCAGGAACAGCTCGTTGATTATGCTGATGATATGAAGCTTGAGCTAATGACAGATGATGATGGATCGATTATCATTATGGACGATAAAGATTTGACCATGTTCGTGAATTTGCTTGCGGAAGATTATTATGTGTCACCAGTGAATGGTAGGCGCTATGAGATTAAGTCTAAGAAATTGATGGAAGAACCAGAAGGCGAACCACCACGAGGCTAAAATGGAAGAAGCTATCCAGCAGTTGAAGAATGGTGGGGTGGTGATAATCCCAACCGATACTGTGTATGGCATTGGGTGCTTGGCTTCTGATGAGGGGGCAATTAAGCGGATTTTTGAGATAAAAAATAGGCCCCTCGCTAAGCCGATAAATGTGCTGGTGGCGGGTATCGACCAGATTCGTGATATTGCTGAGATAGAGCCTAAAGAAGAACAGATTATAAGGGAATATATGCCTGGGGCGGTGACGATTATCTTGAAAAAGAAAGGTGTTTTGCCTGATGTCCTGACGGCTGGGTTAGAGACAGTGGGGGTGCGTATTCCGGATGATGAGACTACGCGAAAGATAATCGAAGAGACTGGGCCGCTGGCGGTGACAAGTGCGAATTATGCAGATGAGGATCCGGCCCGAGAAGTTGCTGATTTGCCGGAATCTTTGGTAGAAAAAGTGGACTATATTCTAGATGAAGGCAGAGTGCAGGGTGGCATGCCGTCTACAATTGTACAAGTCGTGGGGGATGAGATTAAGACTTTGCGCGTGGGCCCGATAGAAATTAAGTAAGGAGGAATATGGCAGAATCGAGTCGTGAACTAAGAGAACGAGAGCAGAAAAAAATGAATATCAAAGGCGGAGTGCTCGCTGTGGTATTGGTTGTGTTGCTGGGTGGCGTGACATTCTTTGTGACAAGGAAATTGACCGAACCAAAAGAAGAGCCAGTGGCAGAAACTCCAGCTGAGGTTGATTTGGGGAAGGTGAATTTTGAATATAAGCCTGAGAAAGTAAGTGAAAAAAGTTATCGTCTGCCGACTGCTGATTATGGAAATCTTTTCAGCGTTAGTTGCACGGATGAAGGGAATGCAAGAAACTGCAACTTCACTGCTTCGGCGGAGGGATTCTCGAGTTTTGGAATAGAAAAACCAGAGGGTGGGGTGATGATGTTTCGTATTGAGGGGAAAGTCAGGCAGATAAATGTGACTGGATTTGGTACTCAAATTGGAAACGAATATCTCACCGTGGTGATGGCGGATGGAAGTCTTAGGGCTAGTAAGGTGGCTGAGATTTTGCAGGGAATGGAAGTCGAACTTAAGACAGTTGAGGGGGTCTCGAATGTAGTTTCAACAGAACAGATTTCGATGATTGATGAAAATAAACTTGGTACATACACAACCATAGCCAATCGACTTGACGGAACTTTCTACGATTTGGCTGATTATCTTTAATTAGACATTGAAACGAAATTCGACAATGTCGCCATCTTGCATAGTGTAGGTTTTACCTTCGGTGCGGAGTTTGCCGGCGGCTTTGACATTGGCTTCGGAGCCAAGCTCAACGAGATCGTTATATTTCATAACTTCAGCAGCAATGAAACCGCGTTCGAAATCTGTGTGAATGGTACCGGCAGCTTCAGGGGCAGTGGCACCTTTTTTGATGGTCCAGGCGCGGACTTCTTTTTTGCCAGCAGTGAGGAACGATTGGAGACCGAGAGTATCGTAAGCGGCGCGAATTAACTCAGAAAGGGCATCTTCTTTGACACCATAGGTTTCGAGGAATTCCATTTTTTCGGCTTTGCTCATACCGACCATTTCTTCTTCGAGTTTGGCATTAACGAACACGGCTTGGGCAGGACTAACAAGTGCGCGCATTTCGTTTTTGAATGCTTCATTGGTGAGCTCGTTGTCGTCGATATTGAACATATAAATGACTGGTTTTTCGGTGAGGTAAGGGATGTTTTCATCCGGAGCGTTGCCTTTTTTGGCCTTCAGGGCAACCTTTTCTTTAGTCTCTAAGTCTGCGAGCTCGAGCTCGGTCTGGATGATTTCAATATCGGACTTTGGGTCGACAGCGGCGGGGGTATTGGCATCCTTAGAAACATGCATAATATCATCATTATGGAAGGCACGAACGACATGGCAGATAATCTGGCACTCACGGATATGAGCGAGGAATTTATTGCCAAGACCTTCGCCTTTGCTAGCACCTTCAACGAGACCGGCGATATCGACGAACTCGACAGTGGCTGGAACGATTTTTTCGGTTTCATACATCTTACCGAGGACATCAAGGCGTTCGTCAGGGACGGGAACGATGCCGACATTAGGCTCAATGGTTGCAAATGGATAGTTGGCAGCCAAAGCATTGGCGCTGTTTGTGAGTGCGTTAAAAAGTGTAGATTTGCCGACATTTGGGAGGCCGACGATACCAATCTTCAAATTCATTATCATATATTATACCACATCGTGGCATAATTAATAGAGGAGGAGGGGAACATGCTTGCGTTTTGAAGAGAGACTTATGGAAAGAGTCCATACTAGATGCCGTAAACTGTTTGTTCTGGGCAGGTTTCTAAGACAGTCTTCATGGATGTTTTTTCGGCTTCAGTGACCCAGAGTGAGTATTTAGATTTGACGGAGATTTGGCGAGCGATGTATTGGCAACGGAAGGATTTATTGGGTGGAAGCCAGGTGGCGGCATCGCCATCGGACTTCTTTTGGTTGGTTTTGGCGTCGACGGCGATGAGGTTGAGCGGGTCTGTAGCTATGTTATAACGCGTATCATCTGACATATACTGAGCACCTTTTTGCCAGGCATCTGAGAGTGCGACGACATGATCGATTTGAAGTCCATCGCTGATTTCTTTACGAGTCTCGAATGTTATGATTTGGCCAGTGTATGGCTCATAGAAAGTGCCGGAGATGACATTGCATTTTTCATCGGTGATGGCGGTGTCGCCAAATTCGCGTTTTAGGATGCGTTGGCGGAGATTGCAGCCATCGATGTTCGGCCAAGTTTTGTAGAATTTCTCGCGTGAATAATTGGTTTTAGGCGCACGACCTTTAACCTCTAGAGTTTCTAGGGTGTCAGACGCTAATTTGTCTGATTTTTCGATATTATCTGGGATGGTGGTATCGCTGGAAGAGCCTTGGTTGAAACTATAGACCCAGTTGCTTTTGCTAGTAAATAGAAAACCCAGAATACCAACAATGATAACCGTGAGGGCAGAAGCGCGACGGATTTTGTAGATTGTCTTACGAGTCATAAGATGTTGGGACATCAGTTGGACGTGGCGGATAGAGCGGGGCAGTGCCAGGAGTGCGACGTGCAGCGCCTACGCTTTGGACTGGACGATAATCTGATTTAGGAACAAATGGACCGTTGCCGTTTTGGCGGCGAGAAACTAGAGCTACATTAGTGTCTTCAGCGAAATCGTCTTTTGGTACGAAGCCGATGAGAGACTCGACGACAGCTGAAAATGGCAGGACACCGCGCATATCGCCACGAGGGTTTACGACGATGAAGAAATGTGAGCCAGTGCGAGAGAAGGCGGCCATTGCCATTTCGAGGGAATAATCATCGCGGACATAATAGACGGTTTTGTCGATGAAGCTGGAGGCACGGTCGGTTTCGCGAATTTCAAGAGAATTGAGCTGTGCGGTATGGAGCATGCCAGTAACATTACCATGTGTATCTAAAACAGGGAAATGTTGGAGGCCAGATTTGTAGAGTTTATCTAGCATGAGGGGACCAAGAAAATCGTTTTCATAAACGAAGACGGCTTGGTCTTTTGGGGTCATAATATCGCTAACGCGACGGTGTTCAAATGACATAACGCCGGCGATGCGGGATTTCTGCTCTTTAGTAATGACTTCGGATGGGAGTTTTTTGAGTACCCAAATGAGATCTTCAGTGGTTTCTGGAAGATAAATCTCTGGGATTTCAATTTCTTCTTCCTCGTCTTTTGGAGCTGTTTCTTCGTCGTCTTTAGGGCGACGGATACGGTTGAAAAGATTTTTGATTTTTTCGCCGATGCCTTTGAAAAAACCACCGATTTTAGATAGAAAATTAGTATTGCTGGTGTTTGGACGCGTGTCGTCCGAATTAGTTTCTGATTGCATTTGTACCTCCATATTCGCATTGCCCACAAATGCTTTTCATGCTATAATCCCATTATACACGTTTTTCAGAATTATAAAAGGAGGAAAATGTTCAAAAAATCTGAGAAATCAGACCGTAAGTCCGTGCCAGTATGGCCGTTTTTGATTGTGGGCGCAATCATTGTTATTACAGTTTTAGTGATTTGGGCATATAACGACAAGATGGCTTATAAAAAGTCTGGTGAGGCGTTGGGGCCAGTGGCTGCATCGGAAGAGACTGGCAATCTAGAAGAGAATGTATATTATGGTGTTGATGAGAATGGTAAGCTATTGACTAAAGAGACGGCTAACCCAGAGCTTTATGTCTTTGAGTATGCAGATTATCAGTGTCCACACTGTGGTACTACTTTCCCATTTATGTCTTCGTTGATTGACGAGTATCATGGCCGAGTAGCTTTGGTGTTCAGGACATTTATCATGAGTTATCATCAGCATGGTAACGCTGCAACTAAGGCAGTAAACGCGGCTGGCATGCAAGGTTATTGGCATGAGATGGCAATGGTACTTTTCGAGAAGCAGTCTGAATGGGCTATAACAGAAGGGAATGCTGGCGCTATCACTGCTGCTACATTTAGCAAGAAGCTCGATGAATACTTCAAAGAAGCATCAAATGGCAAGGGCGACCTCGATAAGTTCCATGAAGATATGAAGACCGAAGCGGTCCAGAAGAAGATTGAATATGATCTTTCGATTGTCCATAAACTTGGTATCAAGGGGACTCCAACTTTCTATATTGATGGCAAGGATACCAATTTCACCTCCGTTGAAGAGAATGGATTCAAGGATACCTTCCGTAAGGCTATTGACAAAGCGCTTTCAAAGTAGTAAAATAGATACTGTCGTTTGAAAAAATGGGGCGATTTCCGGTCGATTGGTTTAGGATACCCTGGTCGAAAACGACAATAAGGAGTTTGAATTTTAACATGCGTAGACTTAAACGTGTTTCGACGCGCAAGAAGTCACAAAGTTCGTCTAGTGCGCCTTGGCAAGAGTTCATCGTGTATTAAACGAAAACGAAAGCCCCGTGAGGGGCTTTTTGTTTTTCTAGACGTATAGAGGTAAATGTGGTATAATTACTAGGTTATGAGAAGTTTATCTGGAGAATTAAGAGAAAAAATGGGGGAAGAAGTTCAAGTTAAGGGTTGGGTGAATTCACGCCGCGATCATGGTGGTTTGATTTTCATTGACCTTAGAGATGAGCAAGGTGTTATTCAGCTCGTGATTACTCCAGATACTCCTGATGCATTTAAGCTTGCTGAAACTGTGCGTGATGAGTTTGTGCTTGCCGCTACTGGTAAGATGCGCGAGCGCGCTCCAGAACTTAAGAACCCAAATATTCCAACAGGTGATATTGAACTTGTTGTTTCAGATTTGAAGCTTCTCAATAAATGTGAGCCACTTCCTGTTAATACCCACGATGAGGGTGAACAGTCTGGTGAAGAACTTAGGCTTAAATATCGTTATCTAGATCTTCGCCGTCCTTATATGCAGAATATAATTAGGGAACGAAGCAGATATTATCAGTATCTTCGCGCCTATATGACTGAGCGTGATTTCGTGGAAGTTACTACGCCAATTTTGGCCAACTCTTCTCCTGAAGGTGCACGCGATTTCTTGGTGCCATCACGCCTTAAGCCTGGATATTTCTATGCTTTGCCACAGGCGCCACAGCAGTTCAAACAGCTTTTGATGGTTGGTGGTGTGCCTAGATACTTCCAAATTGCCCCATGTTTTAGAGATGAGGATCCTCGTGCAGATCGCTTGTATGGTGATTTCTATCAGCTAGACCTTGAGATGGCCTTTGTTGAGAGTGGTGAAGTGGTTCGTAGGACGATGGAACCTTTGATTAAGAATCTTGCAACTGACTTCGTGGATAAGAAGCTCGTAATGAAGAGCGAAGCTGCAAAGGAATTCTATGTTGATTTTGCTGAAGATGATAAAGAAGCTGGATTAGCTTTGACGGCAGACGGCACAAATGGTGATAAACATCCTGAATATAAGATTCCACGCATTCCGTTTGAGAAATCAATGGATCTTTATGGTGTTGATAAGCCAGATTTGCGCTATGGTCTTGAGTTGATTGACTTGACCGAAGATATGAAGGGTTGTGAATTCAAGGTATTCCAGACTCCTTGCGTGAAGGCAATTCGTGTCCCGAACGGCGCATCGCTCACTCGTTCTCAGATTGATAACTTTACTGAACAGGCCAGGAAACTTGGCGCCGGCGGTCTTGCATATATTATTTATGAAAATGGCACAGAGCGCTCACCGATTGCTAAATTCTTAAAGGAGTCAGAGCTTAAGGCAATTAAAGAGAAAACTGGCGCAGAAGATGGCGATGCCGTGTTCTTTGGCGCTGATACTCGCGAGAAGGTAAATAAAGTGCTTGGTCAGCTCCGTATTGCATTTGCTGATCACTTTGGACTTAAGAGCGATGATGAAGTAGCACTTTGTTGGGTCGTAGATTTCCCATTCTATGAGTGGAATGACGGGGAAGAAAAACTTGATTTCTGCCATAACCCATTCTCGATGCCAAAAGGTGGTGTTGAAGCTTTGGATGCGGCAAAGACTGATGAAGATAGATTGAAGATTGTTGCAGACCAGTATGATATGGTGATGAATGGATACGAGATTTGTTCAGGCGCTGTGCGCAACCATAATCCAGAGGTGATGTACAAAGCATTTGGCGCTCTTGGCTACGATGAAAAGGTGGTTGAACAGAGATTTGGTGGTATGCTTAATGCATTTAAGTTTGGTGCTCCACCTCACGCAGGTTGTGCATTTGGTATTGAGCGTATCTTTATGGTACTAGAAAATACCGAGAATATCCGTGATATCGTGGCATTTCCAAAGAATGGATCTGGTATTGACTTAATGATGAGTTCACCATCTACTGTTGATAACAACCAGCTCGAAGATGCCCACATAGCGATCATTGAAGACGAAGAGTAATTACCTCTTGAAATAGTCTGTTAAGTGTGATATAATCTTTCAAGATATAAATTAACCGTTGGGAGGACTTGTCGAAAGTCCGTTATTACCACAAGGAGATAATTATGGCAGATATTGCCGATTCTAAAGATGATAAAAAGGTAGAGACTCCAGTCGAGGCTCTGGTTGAAGCTGTTGAGGCTGATGCTTCAGAAGCAGAAGAGAAATTTGCTAAGTCTGGTAAGAAGTCTAAGAAACATGTTGAAGAAGTTAAGGCTGAGGAAGAGCGCCAGGCTCGCAAAGCTGAAACTAAAGCTAAAGAAGCAGAGAACAAGCCAAAGGGCGCTGCTCCTGTTACTCGCCCATTGATTGAGCGCCGTGGCAAGAAATATCAGGAGAAGGCTAAGCTCGTTGAAAAGGGTAAGGCTTACTCTCTCGAAGAAGCTGTTAAGCTCGCTATTGAAACTAACCCAGCTAAGTTTGATGCTACACTTGAAGCTCATGTTCGTCTCGGTGTAGATCCACGCCAGGCCGACCAGAACATTCGCACTACTGTAGTGCTCCCAAACGGTAATGGTCGTACTGTGAAAGTTGCTGTGTTTGCTCCTCTTGATGAGTGCAAGAAAGCTACTGCAGCAGGTGCTGATCAGGCAGCTGATGAAGAGTTCCTTAAGAAGCTTGAAAAGGGTGTTATCGATTTCGATATCCTCATTTCTACCCCAGCTTACATGCCTAAGCTCGGTAAATACGCACGCGTTTTGGGTCCAAAAGGCCTCATGCCTAATCCTAAGGCTGGTACCGTTACTACCGATATTGAGAAGGCAGTAAAAGAAGCTAAGGCTGGTAAGGTTGAATATCGTGTTGATAAGCAGTCTATCGTCCATATCGGTCTCGGTAAGACCAGTTTCGGCGACAAGAAGCTTCTTGAAAACGCAAATACATTCTTTGATTCATTGAAGGCTCAGAGGCCAGCATCTATCAAAGGACAGTTCGTTAAAAGCATTTATATTACAACTACGATGGGACCATCGATTCAAGTTGAGAATTTATACAACTAATAAATAAAGACACTTGAAAGACGGGCCGCACGGCCCGTTTTTCGTGGTAAAATAAGGATAAGAATTATGACAAAGAAGGAAAAGAAGAAATCGACCACGCTTCGGACTTTGCACTACTATGGGCAAGTCTATAAGAAGTATAAGTGGTATACGATTGGCGTATTGATAACAACGCCGATAGTGATTTTGGTGCGTAGTGTGTTTGAGCCTTTGATTTTGGCGAATATGATTGAGAAGGTTTCAAACGGTATTCCAGCGGATCAGATTTTTAATGTATTGATGCCAGATGCAGCGTTGCTATTTGCAATGTATCTCGTGGGTAATGTGATTCTGTCTGAACTTAGGCTATTCTGGGTTTGGAAGATGGAGATTTTGGGCATGTATGACCTTGGTGCGAAGTCTTTCGAGACAATTGCGGCTCAGTCTATGCAGTTCCACTCAAACCGTTTTTCTGGATCACTCGTGTCGCAGACAAATCGCTTTACTGCATCGTTTGAAAGATTCTCTGATGTGGTGATTTGGGATTTAGTGCCGCTAGTGATTTCAGTGACATTTATTACGATTATTCTCTGGCAGAGAGTGCCAATCTTTGCGGTCGCGCTATTACTTTTCGTAATTATTTATACGCTAGTAACAGCCATTACTTCAAAGAAAGTGACTAAGCTCTCGGAAGATGAAGCTTCGGCAGGGAATAAAGAAACTGGGCAGCTTGCGGACTCGATTACGAATATTATTTCGGTGAAGTCATATGCGAAGGAAACTCATGAAAAGAGGCGCTATGCGAACTTCCAAAGGAGTTGGCGTGAGGCAAGCTTTAGATTTATGAATTATACAATCAAGCGTGATTTAGTGTTCAGCTCTGCTAACTTGGCTTTGATTGCAGCAATTCTAGCGTTTATGATGCTTGGTCCAGTGTGGGGAATCTCCGTGTCGACGCTCGTACTTATCGTGAACTATTCGAACCAAGTGCTTTCATCGATTTGGAATGTGAACCATATCTTCAAGAATATTATGAGATCTTTTGGTGATGCAAAGGATATGACAGAGATTTTGGATATGGTGGACGATGTGGTAGATGCGCCAAATGCTTACGATATGAAACCAAAGCATTCTACGGTAGAATTTCGCCATGTGGACTTTAGACATGCTGATGCGAAGGAAGAAATCTTCCATGATTTCAACCTGTCTATTGCGGAAGGTGAGAGAATTGGTTTGGTGGGTGTGTCTGGTTCTGGTAAGACTACGCTTACGAAGTTATTGCTCCGTTTTGCAGATGTGAATGGTGGTGAAATTTGTGTGGACGGTAATAATATTAAGGATGTGACACAGAAGTCTTTGCGTGAGTATATTGCGTATGTGCCACAGGAAACATCGTTGTTCCATCGCTCGATTGCTGATAATATTGCGTATGCAAAACCAAATGCAACGCGTGAGGAAATTGTCCGTGCTGCGAAGCTGGCTAATGCGGATGAGTTCATTAAAGAGTTGCCGAATGGTTATGAAACCTTGGTGGGTGAGCGCGGTGTGAAACTCTCTGGTGGGCAGAGGCAAAGGATTGCGATTGCTAGGGCAATTCTAAAGGATGCGCCAATTTTGGTGCTTGATGAGGCAACCTCTGCGCTTGACTCTGAATCTGAGGCAGCGATTCAGGAAGCCTTGAAGACCTTGATGAAGGGAAGAACTTCGATTGTGATTGCGCACAGACTTTCTACGGTGGCATCTCTCGATAGAATTATTGTCTTGAAGGACGGTGCTATCTTAGAACAGGGAACTCATGCAGAGCTCTTGACCAATCAGAAGGGTGCTTACCACAAGCTGTGGTCTAGACAGAGCGGGGCATTCTTTGAATAAAAATTAGGGACTATATAGTCCCTAACTTTTTATGTGTTTTATTCTAGATTTTGTAGAGCTGTGGTGGCGGCAACAGCGCCAGCAGATGCTGAGGTGACTATTTGGTGCAGGACTGAATTGGTGCAGTCGCCAGCAGCATAAATACCTGGAACATTGGTTTTGCCTTCAGCATTGATTTTGATATGGCCTTCGCGGGTCGTATCGAGATCAATGTCATCGTCTATGAAGTCGAGGCGGGGGACGCGGCCGATATTGACGAACAGGGCATCAACTTTGAGAGACTTGTTGGAACTCAAAATGACTTCGGAAAGTTTTTTGGTGCCTTTGAGCCCAGTGACTTCTTTGCCGAGGACTAACTCGATATTTTTGTTGTCCTTTAGTTTCTGGGCAAGAGCATCGTCTGCGCGAAGGGTGTGACGGCGATGAATCAAGTAAACTTTACTAGCGATATCTGCTAGGTAGAGTGCAGAGTAGGCTGCGGAATTACCACCACCATAGACGGCAACAGCCTTGTTTTTGTAGAGAGCGCCATCGCAAGTAGCGCAGAATGATACGCCTTTGCCGATAAATTTCTTTTCATCTTTGATATCCAAATGGCGGTAGTCGGTGCCGGAAGCGATGACGATAGCTTTGGCATGATAGACACCCTTGGCTTTTTCTGGGACCTTGAACTTTGGATTGCTGAGGTCGGAAGCTTTGATGTCGCTGGCATCTGTGATAACTTCCCAGTATGGATCCTTCAAGCCAGCCTTGGAAAGGCGTGAAATGGTGAGGGAAATATTGTCGCCACCGATGTGACGGCGGAATTTATAACGAGAATCAGGAACACGGAGCTTTAGAACGGTCTCTAATTTGACTTTAGCACCTAAATCTTTGGCTTGTTTTTCAGTCTTTTTTGAGAGTTCTTTGCCAGTGATGTTTGGGAGACCTGGGTAGTTCTCAATTTTTTCAGTTTGTAACATTTGCCCACCGGGAATTGTGCTTTCTAGAACGAGCACGGATTTGTTGGCTCGGCGCGCATAGATGGCTGCCGTAAGACCCGCCATACCTCCGCCGATAATAATCATATCGTACATAATAGTATTATAGCATAGGAAAACTGAAATATCACTTTGCTCACTGCGGGTTACCATCCGGACACGTTTCGCAAAGTGATATTTACAGTTTTAATGTGATATAATTTCTGTATGGATACGAAAATTTTAGCTATTGTAGGGATGAGTGGTAGCGGCAAATCTGTTGTTGTTGACCATTTGACAGAAAAAGGAATCCCTAAAGTTTACTTCGGGGGAATGATTTACAAAGAGATGGAGAGGCGTGGAATTGAACGCACATCTGATGGGGAAAGCGAGAAGAATTTCCGCGAGATGATTCGTGAGACTGAGGGGAAAGATTGGGTTGTGAATCAGGTTTTGAAGGAAACTCGTGATTTGATTGAAGCTGGTCAGAAGAGAATTGTGCTAGATGGGCTTTACTCATGGACTGAATATAAGGCTGTGAAGAAGGAATTTCCAGAGAGCGCCACGGTGCTTGCTGTGGTGGTGCCGAAAGCTTTGAGACACAAACGCGTAGCAAAGAGACCAGAGCGCCCATTTAATGCAAAAGAGATTCAGGAACGCGATAGGAGTGAAGTCGAGAATCTGGAGAAAGGTGGCCCTATTGCAATGGCTGATTATTATGTCTTGAATGACGGAACAGTTGAAGACTTGTATAAACAAGTTGATAAAGTGCTTGCTGAGATAGATTTCTAAACTAGGAGGTAGTATGGCAGAAAAACGGCTGGTAATTATTGACGGCAAGAGCGTCTTTTATAGGGGTTATTATGCCATGCGAAACCTTTCAAAGAGTGATGGCACGCCTACATCTGGTGTGTACGGTTTTGCTACGATTGCAATGGAGATTGTAAAAAAGCTGGACCCGACAGTGGTGGTGGTGGCTTGGGATAAGGCTAAAACTTCAACGGCAAAGCGCAAGGCGATTTATGCGGATTATAAGGCTGGTAGGGTGAAACCACCAGAGGATTTTTATGTGCAGATTCCGATTTTGCAGGATTTGATTTTGGCGCTGGGTTGGAATTTTGTAGAGTGTGATAACTACGAAGCTGATGATATTATAGGAACCTTGGCGCTTCAGGCAGATGAAGATTTGAATGCGGACGGTGTTTGTAAGTGGGATACATATATTGTTTCTTCGGATCTTGATATGCTCCAGATTGTAGATGAGAATACGAGAATGTATAGATTACTTAAAGGCTTTTCGGAGCTTGAAGAGATGGATGTGTCGGCCGTGGAGGCTAAATATGGTATTAAAAAACGACAGTTCTTGGATTTGAAGGCGCTTAAAGGTGATTCCTCCGATAATATTCCAGGTGTGCTTGGTATTGGAGAGAAGACTGCCGTGAAGCTTTTAAATGATTATGGCGACTTGGATGGCATTTATGCGCATATTGATGAGATAACTGGTTCGACAGGGAAGAAATTGGTGGAAGGTAAGGATTCTGCATATATGTCTAAGGAGCTTGCTGTGATAATGACAGATGCGCCTGTGAAGCTGAGTGAGGCCGCATTGCTCAAAATAGATGCTAATAAAATTATAGAGAAGCTACAAGAGTTAGAGTTTTATTCATTAATAAGGAAGTATAAAAAGATATTTGAGAATAATATAGAGGAAAAACCTGAGATAAAAGAGGAAATTACGATTCCAAATAATATAAACCTTCCTAACCTTATTGCGCATGATGTGAAAGATAAAATGCATCGCGATAAAGCGTTTCGTGAGAAGATACTTGGTGGGGAAGAGTATTGGGATTTGGATCAGGCAGAGTTTTTGTTGAATCCGCTTGCTAGAAAAGAGGCTGATGTCCAGACAGATTTGTTTGAAGCGATGGAGACAGAAGAAGATTTGAAGAAGCAGGCAACGGAGCAAATGGCTCGATTAACAGAGGTGCCGGCTGTATACAAAATTTACTCAGAGTTTGATTTACCGCTTATTCCGGTGCTCTATAAGATGGAGGAGAAAGGGATTCTGATAGATAAGGATTTCTTTGCAGGGCTCGCAAAAGAGTTTGGCGAAAAAGTGTCTGAGATTGAGCAGAGAATATTTTCTGTAGCTGGTATCAGTTTTAATATCAATTCGCCAGTGCAATTATCTGATGTGTTGTTTAATAAGCTGCAGATACCTTCAAAAGGGTTAAAGAAGACGAAAAAAGGCATTTCGACCGGCGCAGAGACTCTGGAAAAAATTATGGATTTGCACGAGATTGTGCCGATGATTTTGGAATATAGGGAAGTTTCTAAGCTATTATCTACTTATGTGATGCCTTTGCCGGAGCTTGCAGATAAGGAAAACAGAATTCATACAACGTTTACACAGAATGTGACGGCGACCGGTAGGCTAAGTTCTGTAAATCCAAATTTGCAGAATATTCCGATTAGGAAAGAGGCTGGTAGAAGGATTCGTGAGGGGATGGTAGCGCCTAAAGGTCGGAAGTTTGTAGCGGCAGATTACGCACAGTTCGAACTAAGGCTTGCGGCGGTACTTTCTGGTGATGAGAAGCTAATGCGGGATTTTGAAACAGGAGTGGACATTCACACTAAAACTGCGTCTGAAGTGTTTGGTGTGGAGATGGACAAGGTGACAAAGAGCCAAAGGCGAGCCGCGAAAGTGATTAATTTTGGGGTGATGTATGGTATGAGCGTGAAGAGACTAGCGGATCAGACAGGTATGAGTTATGGAGAAGCAAAAGAATTTGTTGATAATTACTTTGAAGTTAGGAAACCAATTAAAGATTATCTTGCGAAGACATTGACTCAGGCTAGGAATTTGGGATATGTAGAGACATTTTATGGACGTAGGCGTCCAACACCAGATGTTAATTCATCTAACTTTGTAGTGCGTCAGGCGGCGGAAAGGGCTGCACAGAATATGCCGATCCAGGGAACTGAAGCTGATTTGATGAAGCGCGCAATGATAGCGATAGATAAAGTTTTGCCAAAGGGAGCGGAACTAGTATTGCAGATTCATGATTCGTTAGTGGTGGAGTGCGATGATGCGCTTGTTGATGAGGTGAAAGAGATCTTGAAGAGGGAAATGGAGGGGGTAGCACCGGAGCTTAAGGTGAAGTTGGCGGTAGATGTAAAGGTGGGCGACAATCTCGCAGAAGTGTAGATTGTGGTATAATAGAATAAATGAAAAACTTAGCTGAAAATCTGAAGAAGATTTATCTTGAAGAAAAAGGTTTGATTGCAATGATGGCTGTGGTGGTAATACTTGCGATTGGACTGTTGGTTTTTTCGTTGGTTAATCTGAAGTTTGATTCAAGTGTAATTAAAGTTGGATATGGTGATATTGGGCGCTACCAGGGTGGTGATTGGAGCTCGATGTCTAATTCTGGTGGATATCGTGATGGCGCTTGGTCATTTATGCTTGCATTTCCATTGCTTGCTTTGGTATTTGGTATTTTGCATAATTTCTTGGCGGTAAAGTTGTTCGAGAAAAAAGGCGGTGGCGTCGCAAGAGTGATGCTGATTTTTACTATTTGTTTGATTTTAGCAACGTTTGTGGTGGAGATTAGATTACTCGGAGAAGGTTAATGTCCAAAGGTAAGATAAAATCTGATTGGGACAGTCTGGAAATTCAAACTGGTAAAAGGACTAAGAAGTACCGCTTTTTTGAGATGTTGCCTGGTATTTTATCCTATGGGATGATTATACTTTTGTTTGTGTTATCCTTTGTAATGCCGATGCTTGGCTCGATTTACCTTTTGATTATTATTACGACTACGCTCGTGAAAGCGATTGGTGTGGCATATCGCACGGTACAGGGTTATAACACTGTGCAGAAGGCCGAGAATGTGGATTGGCATGCGAGAATGGAGGATTTGGAGGAACCCCATGAGGCATATGAAAGGCTGAGCCAGAGTAGTGGAAAGGCTTTGACTAAACAATATGGGTTTGATGAGCACTTGGATAATTTGCTAGTGATGGCGGCTAATGGCAAGGCGGATGATGATAAATTCCCAGATCCGAAAGAAGTCATACACGCGGTAATTATGACGGCCTATAATGAGGGGTTGAAGACATTGGTGCCGTCTGTAGAAGCGGTGAGGGATACGAGCTTTCCGAATGAAAGAATTATTTTCATACTTGGGTATGAGGAGCGCGGTGGGGAAGAAATGGAGAAGACAGCGAAGGAGCTGAAGGAGAAGTTTAAGGATACCTTCAAGGAGTTTATGTTGGTGAAGCATCCGGTGGATTTGCCGGATGAGATTCAGGGCAAGGGTCCGAATCTATGTTATGCTGGTAAGGCTTTGGAGAAATATTGTGAACAAAGGCATATTCGCCCTGAGAGGGTGGTTGTGACTTCATTAGACTCCGATAATAGAATGAGTAAGTCGTATCTAGATTATGTGGCGTATGAGTATATTGTAAGACCTGATAGGCAGAGACTTAGCTATCAGCCGGTTTCGATATTCATGAATAATATCTGGGAAGCTAAGGCCCCAATGAGGATAATTGCGATTTCTAACTCATTCTTTAATATTATTTCGACGATGCGTCCTCATACATTGAAGAACTTTGCGTCGCATTCGCAGCCGCTGGCAGCACTTATTGATATGAATTTCTGGAGCAAGAGAACGATTGTGGAGGATGGACACCAGTATTGGAGGAGTTTGTTCCATTTCCACGGAAAATATGAGGTGGTGCCGATTCATGTACCGATGTATCAAGATGCGGTGATGGAAGAGACGTTCTGGAAGACTTTGAAGGCGCAGTTTATTCAGCTTAGGCGTTGGGATTATGGTGCGAGTGATGTGGCGTATGTTGGCGTGAGATTATTTAGTAAAGATAGAAAAACAAAGGGAAAGATGGATTTCTTCCCACTGTTCTGCAAGTTTGTGAGGTTGCTGGATGGTCATGTGATGCTAGCGGCAATGAGCCCGATAGTAGCGTTCGGCGGTTGGGTGCCAAGACTTGTAAATTATGATTCGAGAAATATGATCACTGTGAACTTGCCAAATACCGTGAGCGCAGTGCAGACAGTGGCGGCGATAGGTCTCATGGTCACGATTGTGATTTCACTCAGGATGATTCCGCCAAGACCAAAGAACCCAACGAAATTGTCGAAACTAAAGATGGTGGTACAGTGGGTTTTGATGCCAGTAGTGGCGATTGCGTACCAATCTGCGGCAGCATTCTATTCGCAAACCAGACTTTTCATAGGGAAATACATGGAGAAGTTTGACGTCACTAAGAAGATGTAAAATTTCGCGCGAAGCCGCTTATAGTTAAAAAATGTATTCAATTTTTATTGGGGTGAAAATGCTTAAGATTGCGAAATAACAGGGGTTGTGGTATAATACTGGTAATTAACTAACAACTCGTGGAAGGAGTTTATATATGCAAGGTTTAACAAATTTTGCTGCATCAAAGTCTACTAGCATTAGCTTCGATGATTTGGACAGCCTCATGTCTGTTTCATCATCAGCAAGTAGCGCTATTCAGGGTATCGTAATTTGGACTATCGTTGCTACGATTTTGTCTGTTATCGGCGGTATCTTGATTTACTTCCTCTTCGTTAAGAAGACGGACCTCAAACTTAATAATAAATTCCTCGTTTGGCTCAAGAGTTTCTTGAACTCAGACAAGATGTACATTGAAGATTTTGTGAAGATTGCTTACATTGCTTCAACGCTTGCAATCACCCTCACTTCTTTCAACCTCATCGCTGTTAACTTCTGGATGTTCTTGCTCCAGTTCGTCGGTGCAGGTATCATTGGTACTCGTGTTGCCTTCGAAGCTGCTATGATGGCTATCAAGGTCTGGCACAATACTACCGATATGAAGAAAGCTCTTTGCAAAGAAGAGAAAAAAGAAGAAAAGAAAGCTAAGAAATAATTAGCTTGGTTTAGGAAATTGCCCTTTTGATGGGGCAATTTTCTCTTGTAGAGTTTTTAGATAAGATGTGTTATAATGAGGTGCAATGGATATAGACGAAGAAAAAATTAATTCTTTGCAAGACTTAAGCGAGCCGGATGTCGAGGACCTCTCTGAAGAGGCCGAGCTTTCGGACGAAGAGCTTGCAATTACAGCAGATAATGTGGACCAATACGAGGACGATTCCGTAAGGATGTATCTTCGTGAGATTGGTAAGGTGCCACTTCTTACTCCTGAAGAAGAGCAGGAATTGGCTGTGCGTGCCGCCAAAGGTGATCGTAAGGCTATCAATAAGATGGTCGAATCCAACATGAGATTGGTGGTTTCGATTGCAAAGCACTATTCAGGCCGTGGCCTTGATTTGCTTGACCTTATTCAAGAGGGAAACACTGGTTTGCTTAGGGCTGTAGATAAATTCGACCCTGATAAAGGCTTTAAGTTCTCGACTTATGCTACTTGGTGGATTCGCCAGGCAATTACGAGGGCGATTGCGGATCAGGCTAGGACTATTCGTATTCCTGTGCATATGGTGGAGACGATTAATAAGGTGCTTCGCGCCTCTAGAAAACTAGCTACAGACCTTAACCGCGAGCCAACTACGGCAGAAATTGCTGAGGAACTTGGTATGGATGTCGAGAAGGTGGACTACGTAATGAAGATTAAGCAGGATATCGCTTCGCTTGACGCTTCTGTGGGTCGTGAAGGTGATGATGAAGACTCCGTGCTTGGTGATTTCGTTGAGGATGAAGAAAGGATTTCTCCAGAGGACTCAGCGTCTAACCAGCTTCTCAAAGAGCAACTTGCACAGATTATTTCGACACTTAGCGATCGTGAACAGAAGATTATTAAGCTTCGCTTCGGTATTGGTGGTGGTAGGCCACACACACTCGAGGAAGTGGGTGCAGAATTCTCTGTGACTAGGGAACGCATTCGCCAGATTGAGGCTAAGGCACTTTCGAAATTGCGCAAGAATAAAGATACGAAGAAGTTAGCTGAGTATTTGAAATAAAAAATCGCCCTGCGGGGCGATTTTTGTTAGAGTTTCTTTTCGATTTTCTTTAAAGTCTTTAGGATTTCTTCGTTTGTGGAGTCAGTTTTGGCTGTAGCATCATTTTGAGCCTTAGTATCTTTTTTATCCTGGGCTTCTTTTTTGGCATCCTTTCTGCGAGTGATTTTATTTATGAACTTGACAAACAAGAACACACAGAATGCGACGATGAGAAAGTCGACGACGTTCTGGATGAAATTGCCATAAGTAATATGTGCGGCTTCGCCTTCCACAAATGGGCTTTTGACGGTGATTTCCAGATTAGAAAAGTCAACGCCACCCATTGTAGTACCGACAAGAGGCATAATAATATCGTTCACGAGTGAGCTGACAATTTTCTGAAATGCGGCACCAATTATGACACCAACTGCCAAGTCAATGACATTTCCGCGATTAATAAATTCATTGAATTCGCGAATGAATGCAGGCTGTTTGCGGAGCATTTTTTTGCTCATTTTTTCAATATTTTGGGCTAATTCTGGATCATTTTTCATATTTTTATTATAGCATCATCTGTGGTATAATAAAAGCATATGGATAATATGGCTTACCTCCAGCAAATTTCTCAGACCGGAGGCGTAAACAACGGAAAACAAGGTAAAGCTTTTGGACTTATAGATAAAGGCTTGGCTCTCAAGCTCGGGATTGGTTTTGGCGCTGCTATTATATTGCTTGTTATTATTATGGCGATAGTTAATGCTATGAGCGTGGTGGATACTAGGGCTCATGATGTGCTAGTCCACGCATGGTATCAGTCTGAATATCTTAATGAAACGACTTCTCAGTATAGTAGAGAGGTGAAATCTTCAGATCTCAGAGGTATGGCAACGGCTTTGGTCGGTGTTACTAATGAAATTAGGAATCGCACAGCTACGATTTTGCTGGAAGATTACGGCGAAGAAGTGGATGACCTCGATGATAGTGATATCGCTATGGAGGAATTACAGAAAAATACAGAGTTAAATGAGTCGCTTGAACTCGCAAGGATTAGTGGAACGTTGGATTATACGTTTGTTAGAGAGTATAAATTACAGATTGCATTGCTACTTTCTTGTATGTCTGAATATATAGAAAGAACTGAAACTGATACATATAAAGAAATGATTTCAGCTACTCATGACAACTTGGATACGCTGTATAATCAGTTCAAGAACTACGAAGACCTCGGCAACTAGTGTATAATATATAGTATGCAGGATGCCAAAGACGAGATAAAAGCTCGGCTTCCGGTGGAAGATGTAGTTGGGCAATACATTGAGTTGAAGCGTGCTGGACGCAACTGGAAGGGGCGCAGTCCTTGGGGGGTAGATAAGACGCCTAGTTTTATGGTGTCTCCAGATAAGGGGATTTGGCATGATTTTTCCGCGAATAAAGGCGGAGATATTTTTACTTTTGTAATGGAAGTAGAGGGGATTTCATTTAGGGAAGCGATGGAAAAATTGGCGGCTCAAGCAGGGGTGGAGCTGACAAAATATGATGGTGGCGACAAAAAAGTGGCCGAGAAAAAGGCAAGGGCTAGGGAAGCACTTGAACTAGCTACGAAATTTTATCAGGTATGCTTAACTCGCAATAAACAGGTGATGGAATATGTGTTCAGGAAGCGCGGTATGAACAAAGAGACCGTGAAGGAGTTTAGAATTGGATATTCGCCATCTGGAAAAAGCGCATTGAAAGACTTTTTACTGAAGAAGGGTTTTAAGCAGGAGGATTTGGAGACGGCTGGGCTTCTGAATCAATACGGCGGCGATATGTTCCGTGGAAGGATGATGGTGCCGTTTTTCGAGCCATCAACAGGGGATATCATTGGTTATACTGCGAGAATATTGGCGGATGGTGAGCCGAAATATTTGAATACGTCGGACACAATTTTGTTCAATAAGGGCAGGTTTATCTTTGGTTTGAGACAGGCGAAAGAGGCGATTCGTAGAAGTGGATATGTAGTGATTGTTGAGGGGAATATGGATGTGATATCGAGCCATCAGGCTGGGGTGAAGGAGGCGGTGGCGACTAGTGGGACCGCGATGACAGAGAATCATCTGAAGATTTTGGCACGACTAACGGATGATATTCGTTTGGCATATGATGGTGATGCGGCAGGGGTGAAGGCTACGGAAAGAGCAATTGAACTAGCTGGTGGGATTGGCATTTCACTGTCGGTGATTTCTGGTTATAACGGGGCGAAAGATCCGGATGAATTGATCCAGAAGAGTCCAAAGGCTTGGAAGGAATGCGTAGAACAGAGGGAGCCGGCAATTGATTGGATTTTGAAGAAATACGAAAGCCAATGTGACCTTGAAACTGGACCTGGAAAAAAGAAATATAGTGATGAAGCGATGAAAATTATACGAATGATTCCGGATGCGGTGGAGCAAAGGCATTATGAGCAGAAAGTGGCTAGAAGGCTAGATGTGTCGGTTGAAGATTTGCGCGCCAAAAAGATTCCAAAATCAGGGGTGAAGACGCGATTAAAACCGATTAAAACGGATGGAAAAACTGTATCCGAAACAGCAAAAATAAAGAGCCTAGAAGATCAATTGCAAGCCATATTATTATATGGCGGTGGTGCTGGAAATGGTATTAAACTTGAATTACCGGAAGATGAAACTAGACTGGCGGAACTCGAACTTATATTTGAAGAGAAGTTTGGTGCGATGCCTGAAACGGAATTGAAAAAGGTTGCTGTGGAGATAAATCAGAGGTATGAACAAGAGAGAAAGCAGGTGAAAATCAATGAATTGACCAAGCAGCTTGAAGAATGTTCTGATGATGAAGAAAAAACAGAGGAAATCTTGAGAGAAATTACGCGTTTAAGAAAAAATGTGGTATAATATATAGGTGATTGCCTGGGTCGCTAGCTCAGTTGGCTAGAGCGCCTCGTTTACACCGAGGAGGTCAGGGGTTCGAGCCCCTTGCGACCCACCATTTAATTTTAAAGAAAGGATAAAGCCATGGAAAAAGAAGAAAAAATGCGACATACGCTTAGCCATGTATTGGCTGCAGCGGTAAAGGAGCTTTATCCAACAACAACATTTGGAATTGGACCAGCCATCGAGAATGGCTTTTATTACGATATGAATTTTGGGGATACGAAGATTTCTGAAGCAGATCTCCCTAAAATTGAGAAGAAAATGCGCGGAATTATCTCGAGGAAGTTCGAGATGGTGAAACGTGAAGTGAGCCGTGAAGAGGCTCTTGAATGGGCAAAAAACGAAGGTCAGGACTTGAAAACTGAGTTGATTTCGGAACTTCCTGAAGGTGAAACGATTAGCTTTTATGATATGAAAGCTGGCGATAAAGTTATCTTTAGCGACCTTTGTAAGGGGCCACATGTCTCTGATTCATCTGAAATTGGTGCGTTTACTTTGAACAAAGTTGCTGGCGCATACTGGAGAGGTGATGAGAAGCGCGAAATGCTTACTCGTGTTTATGGTGTGGCATTTGAAACCCAGGAACAACTTGATGAATATTTGAAGCAACAGGAAGAGGCAAAAGCTAGAGACCACAGAAAGTTAGGGAAAGAACTAGATTTGTTCTGCTATTCTGAGCTTGTGGGTGCAGGTTTGCCATTATTTACTCCACGTGGCACGGTTCTTCGTGATTTATTGAATGAATTTACTCAGAGTTATAGATTAAAGTGCGGATATGAGAAAGTTTGTATCCCACACATCGCTAATGTGGCACTATATAAGACATCTGGTCACTATGAGAAGTTCCCAGAGCTATTCCAGTTTGTTTCTCAGGAAAGTGGCGATCATTTGGCAATTAAGCCAGTGAGCTGCCCGCATCATGCACAGATTTTTGCTTCTAAACCAAGGAGTTATAAGGAGCTTCCTGTTAAGTATCTTGAATCTACGATGGTGTATCGTGATGAGAGAAAGGGTGAGCTCGGTGGTCTTAGCCGTGTTCGTGCTATTACTCAGGACGATTCACATATTTTCTGTACTGAAGACCAGGTAGAGACTGTGTTTGGCGAGTTAATTGAGGCTTCTAAGGACTTGTATGAAAAGGTTGATATGAAGCTCAGACTTCGCTTGTCGTTTAGAGATGATGGTGAGGGTTACATCGGTGATGCTAAGATGTGGGAGAAAGCCCAGAATGCTATCCAGAAGATGGCCGATAAGTTCAAGATGGATTACTTTGTAGCCGAAGGTGAGGCTGCTATGTATGGTCCAAAGATGGACTTCATGGCAACTGATGCTTTGGGTCGTGAGTGGCAGCTTGCAACTGTGCAGCTAGATTATGCTCAGCCAGAGAGATTTGAACTTGAGTATGTGGCCGAAGACGGTAGCAAGAAGCGTCCAATTATGGTTCACTGCGCTTTGATTGGCTCTATTGAGCGATTTATGAGTGTATATATCGAACATACGGCTGGTTGGCTTCCTATGTGGTGTGCCCCAGAACAGGTTCGTATCTTGACTGTGAATGACCAGGTGATGGATTATGTATCCGAAATTCGCGCTGAGCTCGATCAGGTGGTGCTTAATGAGCCATTGAAGGGTAAAGAGCTTCGATATACTGTTGATGATTCTGGTGAGTCTCTAGGGAAGAAGATTAAGAAGGCGGTTGGAATGAAGATTCCAGCTGTAATAATCGTTGGCCCTAAGGATATGGAATCGCGTGAGGTCTCCGTGAGATTAAAGGGTTCAGAAGAGAAGGTCAAACTTAGTGAACTCAAGGAGTTCCTTGAAAAACTCTAAGATAATAGTTATATGTGGTCCTACAGGCTCCGGTAAAACCGGAGCCTCTATCGAATTGGCCCTACGGATTGGGGGAGAGGTGATTTCGGCTGATTCGAGGGCTATTTATAAGGGAATGGATATAGGGACGGCTAAGCCGACCTTAGCTGAGATGAAGGGTGTACCGCATTGGGGGATAGATTTGGTAGAGCCAGGGGAACGTTTTACGGTGGCTGACTTCAAAGAGTATGCTGAACAGAAGATTTTAGAGATTCAGGCTAGAGGTAAAGTGCCTATTATAGCTGGTGGGACTGGGTTATATGTAGATGCGCTAGTTTATGGGTATCAGTTCGGAAAAGAGGATATTGAACAAAAAAGTTATTCAAAAATAACAGGGGTAGATGATGATTTTGCTCGAAAATATCCAGATCGTGTGGCGCTTAGAGAAGAGTTTTTGATGTATGGAATAAAGTGGGAAACAGAAGAATTACGGGAAAGACTCAGGAAGAGATTATCTATTATGTATTGCGATGAACTTTATGCGGAGACTAGGAAACTAGTTGAACAGTATGGTTGGGGTTCTCAGGCGATGAAGAGTGATATCTATGAGTATGCGTGGAAATATTTGAACGGTGAATTAAGCCTAGATGAGGCTATTGAGCAAAATTTTTATCGGGATTGGCATCTGGCGAAGCGACAGATGACGTGGTTTAAGCGAACACCACAAATAAAATGGGTTCGTTTGGATAAAATCGTAGACGAGATTGAACAAAATATTTCCAAAATTGAGTAAATGTGATACAATATAGGTATGAGCAAGAATGATGGGACACCTATAGAAAAGTTATTCGGCTCGAAAACAAGAGCTAAGCTATTGCAGCTCTTTTTTGCGAACCCAGAAAAATCTTATTATGTGCGCGAGATTACTCGCGTAATAGAGGAACAAATTAACTCAGTTCGTAGGGAATTGATGAACCTTGAGGGTATTGGTATTGTGAAAAATGATACCTATGACAATAAGGTTTATTACTCTGCTAATAGTAAACATCCATTTGCCCGTCCACTTACTTTACTCTTTACTACGAAGCTTCCTACCCAGATAAATGTTGAGGTGAAGGGTACTGGTTGGGTTGAATATATTCGCCCAGTTAAGAATTACTTAAAATTCCTTCTTGTAACCAATCGTTTGCCTGGTCAGGACGGTATTGATATGTTGATTGTAGGTGATGATAAGACTAAGAAATTGACACATTGGGCTGAAATCGTTGAAAAGAAGCAGGGAAAACCGCTTAACTATGTTATACTTAGTCGGGATGACTTCATCTATCGCTTGAGCGTGAAGGATAGATTCCTCTCTGAAGTAATGGAGATGGAAATCAGTGAGAAATATGATCCTGATGAAATCTTGAAAGAGGTGCGTGCAGCAAGAACAATGTCTTAAAGGAGGTAAAAATGTTCGAAATTGAAAGTAAAGATATTAATGAAATTACTATAAACGTAGGCCAAAAGTCGATAACTATTGATGTCGCAGAATCTACGGTGAATGCTGGTCTTGAGGTGGGGGAGATTCAGGGTCCAGGTGAATTTGAGATTGGCGATGCTGCAATTAGGGGTATTGCAACTGAGAAGGGTACCATCTACGATGTAACCATAGGAAATACTCATGTAGGTATTATTGGTGGTATTGAAACTGGTCTCGATGATTTAGGAATTGCTGATATCCTTTGTACTTCATCTGTTCGCGCAATTCGTGAGCTTGAGCCTAAAATGGTGATTGCTATGGGTAATGTTGATGGTATGGTAACTGAACTTAAGTCAACAGCTAGAACAGAGAAGAAGGTAAAGATTAAGAGTGGCGATTCTTTGCCTGCTACGCTTGATGTGGTGGTATTAAATTAAGTTATTCAGAAAGTGACAATCGGATGTTCGACGGTTGTCACTTTTTTGTGCACGGGTTATAATGGATGTATGGATTTTGTTTCAATCTTGGTGGTGTTCGGTGTAGTGATTTTCTCAATGGTGCTTCATGAGATGGCGCACGCATATATGGCTTATTTTTTGGGCGACACAACTGCTAAGGATGAGGGGAGGCTATCGCCGAACCCTTTAGTGCATCTTGATCCAATGATGTCTGTGCTGGTGCCGCTGCTACTATTTATGACAGGAGGTGTGATATTCGGTGGTGCTAAGCCTGTACCGATTAATACGAGGAATCTAAAGGGTGGTGCTTGGGGGATGGCGCTTGTAGGGTTTGCTGGGCCACTCCTCAATGTCATTTTGGCGTTTGTGAGCTTCCTGATTGGGCATTTTACTGGGTTGATGTATGAGAGTGGGGTAGTAGCGTTGATTTTTCAATATATGGTGACAGCGAATTTGGGATTCTTTGCCTTTAATATGATACCGATACCGCCGTTAGACGGATCTAGGATTCTGTATGCGATTGCTCCAGATGGAGTAAGAGGTTTGATGGAGAAAATGGAGAGAACGACAGGGATATTCATCGTGTTGTTGCTAGTGATGTTCTTTGGGACGGCATTAGCGCAGGTCACCTCGACTGTAGTGATGGCAATCTGGAAATTCTTCTATTTGATTGTTGGAATTCAGTTATAGTGTTATAATTAAAGTATCCGGTGGCGACATGATTTTCCTGAATATCATGTTTTAAGGGATTTCGTGGTCTAGCTCCGTGGAGCCTAGGCATAAGAAAGTACCCACCTTGTATTAAGTACGGGGAAAACAGGCTACCGGACCTAGGTAAGGGTGGTATGAGACAAAGAATTAGAGTCGTAGGAATTGTTAGGAGGCAGGATGAAGTACTGCTTCTTAAGCGTGTGCTCGGGCGTGCAGAGATTGTTCCGACTTGGGAGCTTCCGACAGGAAAGCTTGGACAAGGTGAGCAACCTGAAGAATCGATAGCTCGAGTAATTTTTGACTATACTGGCGCCTCAATCGAAAACGCCAAACTTAGGGATGTAGTGACGATTTCTACGAGAGTCGGGACAGAGATTACTAATAGTTTATATATTATATATGATATCTATTTGAAGGAGGGGGAAAAGCTTCAGGCAGGGAAGAAGTATACGGCGTATAAATTCCTGCGCTCAGATGACCCTCAGATTACGTCTCAGATGCAGCTTACAGAGGCTTCTAGGACGATTATGGACATTGAGATGGGTCATACAGCTAAACCTATCTACGATGGCGTTACGCAGAATATGTTGGGCGGAAACTTTACGATGGCCACAGTGTATATTGATGGTGGATCTAGGGGCAATCCTGGGCCTTCTGGCATAGGTTATCACATTGTGGGGAGTGATGGCACGCCGATTAAGAGTGGTGGTGAATTTATTGGTTTTGCGACCTCAAGAGTGGCTGAGTATTATGCTCTTCGTGAGGGGGCGGAACAGGCAATTCAGCTTGGGATTAAATCTGTGAGATTTGTGTCGGATAGCTTGATGCTAGTGAACCAGATGAATGGTCTCTACAAGGTGAAGAACAAAGATGTGATGCCGATTTATAATTCGATTCGTGAACAGTTGTCTAACTTTGATACAGTGGCGTTTATTCATGTAAAGAGGGAATTGAACAAAGAAGCGGATAGACAGGTGAATCTTGCGATTAATAAACATTTTGATTTGGATGAGAATGTAATCTTGAGCCACGATGAGGCTTAAGACAGGGGTGTTGAAAAAAACTACCTCTTATGATAGAATAGACATAAGCTCAAAAGGCAGTCGCTTGGGTTACCCAAGAGGAAAGTCCGGGCAGCATAGGACAAGGTAGTCGTTAACGGCGACCGTTCGAGATTATAGCTGCGGCTGTAGTTTAAGAATAGGGAAAGTACCACAGAAACAAAACTACCGTAAGGTAAAGGTGAAAAGAGTGAGGTAAGAGCTCACAGCGATCTATGGTGACATAGGTCGGAGGCAAACCCTACCTGCTGCAAGGAGTGCTATCAACCTTAGTCCGAGGATGCACGCTCACCGCTCGAGCCTTCTGGCAACAGAAGGACTAGATAGATGATTGCCCACGACAGAACCCGGCTTATAGAGAGCTTACATGAAAAAATACCCCCTAAAGGGGTATTTTTTGTTGAGTATCTTATTTGACGATGCCTTTTTTCTTAAGGGTGCGGAGTGCAGATGCACTGACGTTAACCTTAACTTTTTGACCGTCTACGATGAGCGTTTTCTTCTGAATATTTGGCTTGAAAACCTTGCGGGTTTTGTGCTGAGAGAAGGAAACGTTGTGACCGTACATCTTACCTTTACCGGTGATTTCACAAATAGCCATATTATTTACCCTCCTTTACGCTTTCAACAATAGCTTTGAAAGCAGCTGGTTGATTAACTGCGAGGTCGGCGAGGATTTTGCGGTCGAGGGAAACACCCTGTTTCTTGAGACCGGCAATAAGCTGAGAATAGCTAATACCGAGTTCGCGGGAAGCGTTGTTGATGCGGGTAATCCAGATGGCGCGAAGATCACGCTTGCGGTTACGACGATCACGATAGCTGTAGCGAAGGGCTTTGATAACACCTTGCTTAGCCATACGATAGCTGCTAGTGCGGTAGTGTTGCATACCTTTAGCGGCATTCAAAATTTTCTTGTGCTTTGCGTGTGCAGGAACACCTCTTTTAACTCTCATGATTAAACTCCTAATGCCGTTTTAACGTTTTTCTTGATTTTGCCGTTAACAGAACCTGCGGTATGCATATTACGTTTGCGGGCTTTAGATTTTTTGGCAAGAATGTGGTTGCCATAGGCGCGTTCGCGAATCAATTTACCGGAACCGGAGATTTTGATACGCTTAGCGGTACCTTTATGCGTCTTAAGTTTTGGCATAATGTTTTCCTTTGATTAGTTGATATTGGGTGTGCAATCAGGGAACCTTGGAAGTTTGGAAAACTACTTCTTTCGTATTCCGACTGATAGGTTACGTCCGGAAAATTGAGGTTTGCCTTCGGCGACAGCGAGATCGCCAAGTTCGGTGAGGATGCGATTCATAAGTTCGTCGCCAACCTCACGGTGAGCCATTTCACGACCACGGAAAATTACCATAATCTTCACACGGTCTCCGTCTTCTAGGAAACTCTTAATTTTGCGGAGTTTGATGCCAAGGTCGTTATCAGAGATTTTAAGACCAATCTTCATCTGTTTAAGTTCAGATTGTTTTTCGCGAGCTTTCTTGCGGTTTTTAGCCTCCTCTTTCATCTTTTGGTATTGGTATTTACCCCAATCGATGATTTTAACAACAGGAGGATTAGCATTAGCGGCAATCTCAACGAGATCTACGCCAGCTTCAGTTGCAAGTTTTTGGGCTTCACGGCTAGACATAATGCCTAGCTGCTCACCATTTGCCCCAATAACACGAACCTCAGGATAGCGAATTTCTCCGTTTAAGCGAGTGCGTGATTTATTGTTACTAATGGTGGTCCTTTCTCTTAACCTTTAACTATTTCATTATATCAAACTTTGTTAGATTTTACAAGGGGTAAAATAGGGGTTAGCGAAACGTAAGCGCTTCGGTGATATGTTCGGGTAGAATAGTGGGCTCATTTGCGAGGTCGGCGATAGTTCGGGCGACTTTGATAACCTTGAAATAGGAACGAGCTGAGAGGTCCAGGTTGTCGCAGGCAGAACTGAGAATTCTTTTGACCGGAGGGGTGAGAGTGATGTAGTGATTGATGTCTTGGGAACTGAGGGAAGAATTATAGGTACAGTTATTCCCGTAGCGTTGGCGTTGTAGGGATAGAGCCTCTGTTATGTTATTTTTTACATCAACTGTAGTGTTGGCTGGCTCAATGAGCTCTTCGTTTTTGACACGTTCAACATTGACGCGGAGATCGATACGGTCGAGAAGGGGACCGCTAAGCTTCTTCTGATAGAGGTTGATTTGTGCAGGAGTGCAGGTACACTCGTGAGTAGGGTCTCCATAGAAACCGCAAGGACAGGGGTTCATAGTGCCAATAAGCATAAAATCTGCGGGGTAGGTAGACTTCTCGTGCGCACGAGCGATTGTGATAGTGCGGTCTTCGAGGGGTTGGCGAAGTGACTCGAGGATGGAGCGAGGGTATTCTGGGAGTTCGTCAAGGAATAGGACTCCGAGGTGTGCAAGTGAAATCTCGCCAGGTATGGTTTTGGAACCACCTCCAACTAAGGCTGGCATTGAAGTGCTGTGGTGTGGGCTACGAAAAGGGCGATGCGTAACAATTGTGTTCGATAGTCCTGCAAGACTATGTAGCTTCGTGATAGAAATTTGTTCTTCAGGGGTGAGGTCAGGTAGAAGGTTGACGGATGCCCGTGCAAGAAGGGTTTTGCCGGATCCGGGAGGGCCAGAAAGGAGGAGATTGTGGTGGCCTGCTACGGCAATTACAAGGGCACGTTTAGCTAATTCTTGGCCACGAATATGGCTGAGCCCTTCTTGGGATGGTTCCTCTGTTCCTGTATTTTTTACATCAGCATGACGATATGGTTTGATTGGGCGCTGGTGTTTGAGGTGGAGAATTAGATTGAGAAGTGTATCTACAGGGAAGATTTCGATGTCGTTTACTAGAGAAGCTTGACCTGCGTTGCTTGAAGGGAGAAAGAGTTTCTTGTATCCGGCTGATTTTAGTGTCTCAGCTATATTGATGATGCCTCTGACAGGACGTAGATGGCCATCAAGAGAAAGCTCGCCTACAAAGGCGGCATCTGAGACGTCAGATGCTAGGAGCTGTTTTGAGAGAATGAGAATGGAGAGCGCGATAGGAAGGTCTAGAAAAGAACCGTCTTTAGAGAGCTCAGCGGGCGCTAGATTGATGATAACGCGGTCATCGGGGAAAGAGAAGCCTGAACTGGTAAGAGCGCTTCTGACGCGTTCTGTGGCTTCTGTAACGGTCTTGTTAGCCATACCGACTATATTAAAACGAGGAAGACCTTTCTTGCGATCACCTTCCACTTCTACGATGCGGCCTTCGTAACCGTAGGGGATAGCGGTGACAATACGAGATATCATACGGGGACTATAGCATAGAGTGCTTAGAAAACAGCAACATAAGCATTAAAATAAATGTTGTAAAAAATACTAAAACGGGGGTGATAATGCTATTGATTTTTCAGAGGTAATAAGGTATAATGGACAATACGTTGGGGCTGACAAAGCTTAGACGGGACATTAACAGATATCAGGCACGTCGATTAATACCGTAAGTATAAATAAGTGAAGAAAAATCTTCCAAGCATGTGCTTTTTGCACCTGCATACGCTTAAGATATAATTATTAAGCTGGCCCCTGTTTTGAGTTTCCATAGAGACAGAGGTTATCATACATATGGGAATAGATTTTCTCTCTGGTAAAGAGAAGATCGAAGCTAAATACCTCGGTTCTAACAGTCTCGTTTGTTCATCTGTTAGTTTATCTTAAAGAAGAAGAAACTAAGCGTGTAGAATGATGTCCAAGTGGTGTTTCGGACCCGGAGGCAGTATCCGGCAGCTCCACCAACATAGTTATTCAAGACCCGGAAGGGTCTTTTTTGTGTAAATAAGACATTTATGCGGAGGCTCAAAAAACGTAAAGAAAAATGTATTCAATTATAAAATACTTGTTCGCGAAATCCTGTGGAAAAGTGGATAAAATTAAATAAAAAAATTATTCAAAAAAGTCGGAAAAAACTATTGACGTAAGCATTTTGGAGGTGTATTATAGAGGTAGCTTCTGAATAAAATTATTATTCAAAAGCCAAAAACACAAAAATTTGCCAAAAAACTCCACACTCTAGGTAAAGTCAGTTTTCCTCGCAGTTCAACTGACTTTACCAAACTACGAGTTAAGTTTAAATAAACAATAAACGAAGACTCAAACCAAAAATCCGAAACATAAGCGGCTCTAACGAGCCGCATTTTCTATGATCTACATATAGTGAAAAGAAAATAGAATAGAATAGCTATGCCAGTAAACATCCAAATGTACCGTTAGTTTGGCTACATGAAAAGTTTAACGGTAAACTGCTGCAAAGATATTTAGCTGCATCTTAGTTTACTAGCATAGCTATTCTATTTTCTACGCAGTCATATAGATCTTAGGAACTTGAAAAGGCTTCGAAGAACCTTAATATGCCCGTAAAATGAGGGAATTGGAAGAAAATTGTTCAATAGTGATGTAAAAAATACTGTATTACAAACACATACAAAACAGAGGCGGCTTTGGTGGTGTTGTAAAAAATACAACAAAATTGAACAAAAAAGTATTGAATTATTTTAAAAACTGTGCTACAATCAAATCAGTCGATAAGACAAAATAAAAACGCAAAATTAACAAAAAGGGGACAAAATGAAGTAATAACACTTCAATTTAGCGGAAAAACAGGTAATTTCTAGCCATAGATTACACAAGGAATTACCTTAGCTCCGCTAAAGCGTCTGATAAACGATTAGAAATCAAACGAACTAAGATCAAATCGAAAGATAAGATTAAAGAACGAATGAAAGCTAAAAGAAAATCAGATAGTGCGTAGAGCGCGTTATGATCAACCTTATTAGTACATTAAAACAAATAGAATAGGGAAGAAAATAACAAGGACAATGCCCCACTATACGTGGAGCGGTCAAAAACTCAAGCGGTGAGGGTTGTGGCCCATAGTAAGTTTATTTAGCCAGATAACCCCCCGCTTTGAGCCATGTTAGAGAATACCGCAGATTCGCTGAGATGGTTCAAAATGTAACCGTGTGTGCACGGCTACAAAATAGATCGGGAAAGGGGGAATTACTTCGTGTGATTTTTGAGTATCGCGCGGGGAGGGTATGGTATAATAAGTTTATGCTTAATCGAGTAATAACAATAGCGTCATTGATTTCTGCAGCAATAATCACTTTGATGCTATTTTTTACGACTCCGACGGATCTAGGACCTTTCGGGGTGTTTTTGTTTATCATGCTCGTTTATGTAGTGATGTTCGGGGTGGCGTGCCTGGCTGTTAAGATTTTTACAGGGGTGGTTTCGAGAAGAAAGACGATGACAAAGAGAGATTATGCAACGGCGGGGGCTGTAGCGTTTTGGCCTATCATGATGCTTCTTACGATTTCTCTGGGGACATCTAATCTGATTTTATCGACTATTATTGCTACTTTGTTTGTGGTGGTGGCAACTTGGATTTTGAATAAATTAATGGATTAGAGATAAGGGCTTTAAAAGCTCTTTTTTCTATTCATATTTTTTTTGGATTGTGATAGAATAAGCATATGAACTATGGTGAGAACGGCGGAGGTAACGCGGAAAGGGCTAATTTTGAGGCTTTGCGTAATCTTGAGAGGGGTCCGGAATCACCAGTAGAAACTGAGAAGACTGATCTTGAGAAACTGAGGGCGGCGGCTCTTGGTAAGATGGTGGGTGAAACTATTAGAACTGGCGAAGCGCTAGAGAAGAATGATTTGCCAGAGGCACAGGTTAGCAAGGCAAACAATCAAGAGTTAGATGACGAAAGAATGGATGCGAACCAGGTAGAGGTTAATGCCGGTACCAGCCCAGAGATGTTCTCCCAGGAAATAGATAACAAACAGAATGAATTGGGACAGATTACGACCGAAGAGCCAATTCGTGATTTAGTGGATGATGATGTAAAAAATACTGAGACAGGGAGCATACAGGATAAGGACGGTGTGGATGAAGCGACCTTCAAAGATGTAGAGCGTGTGATGAAGATTGATAATCTTGGCAAGAGGGGCGCCCAGGCTGCTTTGCTTGCAAAGAAGTTCAAGGTGGGGCGCTATGCTGATCGTAGCTACATGAGAGGTTCGGAGTCGAAAACCGATAGCTTGTTGAAAGAGTTGAGACACGAAAATACCGGGGAAAGGGTGGCATAGAGATGGCAGGGTGGATTGTTTTAGCTGTATTACTGGTAGCCGTAATTACAACGGTGATTGTGGTGTCACATATCTTTAAGAAGAAACGTGAACAAAAAGATTATGAGCGTTCTCTAAAGCTTGTGCCGATGTTAATTCATTTACCGCCTTCTACAGATGACATTCAAGGTGGCGGCAGGGATGAACGCGATGTGAACAATGAAGCGATATCGGCTGCAACAGTAATGTACTCAATCATTTCGTCGACCATTGAAAAGAAAACAATGAAAACGAGGTTGTATGGACAAAAATATTTTTCGTTTGATATTGTCTGCGTGGACGGTATAGTGAAGTATTATGCGGTGGTGCCGGCTGTCTTGGAAGAGACTGTGAAACAGGCCGTTGTGTCGTCATACCCGACTGCTAGGTTGGAAGAGGCGGATATTGAGAACATCTTTGCTGATGGTGCGAAGGCAGATACGATTGCTGGTGGCGAATTGATGTTGAAGAAAGAATATATTTATCCGATTTCTACTTTTGAAGAGATGAAATGGGATGCTCAGACTGCATTGCTCAATGCGTTCTCTAAGGTGAAAGAGAATGAGGGGATGGCGATGCAGCTCTTGTTCCGTCCGGCTGATCCGAAATGGGTCGACAAGGCTGGGAGTGCAGTAACTAGCCTAAGAGAAGGTAAAGAGACTGGTGGTGGTTCCTGGTTGCCTTCTAAGATGGCGAATATGACAGTTGACCTGATTAAGGCTCCATTCGAGGTGCCAGAAGAGCATAAATACGATGACCCTCAGAAGGAGACTTTGACGGTACAGAAACAGGATGAGATTGCTGCAATTGAGGGGAAGATGCGCTATCCTGGCTTTGAATGTTTGATTAGGATTGTAGCAAGTACTAGTAGTAAGGCGAGAAGTGAAGCTCTTGCGGGCGGTATCGTGGCAGCAATGGCGCAATTTGATAATCCTCAGACAAACGGGTTCAAATATAATGTGAACAAAAAAAGTGATCAATTGGCGACAGACTATATCTTCCATTTCTTCCCGAAGAACAATAATACGATGATATTGAACACGATGGAGCTTGCTTCGATTTTCCATCTCCCGTCTCAGAATTCTATCCCGACATCTGGTGTGGAGAGGCAGATGACGAAACAGGTGGATGGTCCGGCGAATCTGGTTACAGATGGCGTATTGCTTGGTATTAATGAGTACCGCGGCGAGCAGAAGCAGATACGATTATCGGAAAAAGACCGCAGACGCCACACTTACATCATCGGTGCTACAGGTATGGGTAAATCTGTACTTCTTAAGAATATCGCTTATCAGGATATGTTAGAGGGGCGAGGTTTTGCATTTATTGACCCACACGGCGATGTGGCTGAAGAGTTGATGAGCATGGTGCCACCAGAGAGAATTGATGATGTGGTTTACTTTGATCCGGGTAATTTGGATGTGGCGATGGGTATGAATATGTTCGAATACCAAACAGAGGACCAGAAGGACTTTATCATCCAAGAGGGCATCAATATGCTTTACTCTCTTTATGATCCAGGTCATACTGGTATCTTTGGCCCAAGAGGTGAGCAGATGTTTAGAAATGCAGCGTTGCTCCTTATGGGTGATCCAAAGGGTACGACATTTATTGATATCCCTAAGCCGTTTACAGACCCAGAGCTCGTGAAAGAGAAGCTCCAGTATTGTAGGGATAAGAACGTTTATGACTACTGGACGAAGGAATTCCCGGCATCTCAGAAGAGTAATGACGCTGGTGAGGTGATTACTTGGTTCGCTTCAAAGTGGAGCCCATTCCTCTCAAACACCATTATGAAAAACACGATGGGTCAGGTGAAATCATCCTTCAACCTAAGAGAGATGATGGACCAGAAGAAAATTCTCTTGGTGAACCTGTCAAAGGGTAAACTCGGAGATCTGAACTCGAGGCTACTTGGTATGATCTTCGTGATGAAGTTCCAGACGGCAGCTATGAGTCGTGTTGATACCCCTGAAGATGAGCGCAATGACTTCTGTCTCTTTGTGGATGAGTTCCAGAACTTTGCAACAGATAGCTTTGAGAGTATCCTCTCTGAGGCCAGGAAATTCCGTCTCAATCTAGTAGTGGCTAACCAGTTTATGACTCAGTTAACAGATAATATTAGGGAAGGTATCCTTGGTAACGTTGGTTCGATTATTGCTGGTCGTATTGGTGTGACGGATGCGGAAATGCTGGAGAAAGTGTTCTCGCCAACCTTTACAGCAGAGGATCTCCATAAGCAGCCAAACCATCATGCGATTGCGACAATCTTGATGCACGATATGCCGTCTGCGCCGTTTACGATGAACTTGGTGCCTCCGATTGGTAAGGAGAATCCTGAGGTGTTGGAATCAATGAAACTTTACTCGGCAACTAAGTATGGTAGGCCACGCGCGGAAGTTGAACGCGAAATTGAGGAACGTATGACAGTCAAAAAAGCCCCTGAGAGCTCTTCTGAGGCTCCAGAAGGTGCTTCTGAGCTAAAAAAGGAAGATTGGCTAGCTGGGTTGAAAAAACCTGCTACGGAGGCTCCTAAGCCGTCACAGGAACCGCCAAAGAAGCCGCATGCTTCTGAAGGTGATGTTTTTAAGATACGCTAAAACTTGACTTTTTGGGGTTAATAGAGTAAACTAGGGGAAGATACAAGTGAGGTAGTCCGTGGTGGAGGGAAGACCACGTATCTGTAAAAAGTTAATAGAGGATTCTTTATGGCTGAAAAAAAGACTAAGGCCGAAGAGTATGATAGTTCAGAAATTCAGGTGCTAGAGGGGCTAGAGCCAGTTCGTGTGCGTCCTGGTATGTACATTGGCTCAACGGGGTATGATGGTCTTCATCACCTCGTAAAAGAGATCGCTGATAACTCAATAGATGAGGCGATTGCAGGTTATGCCACTAAGGTAGAGATTACGGTTCTCGAAGATGGCGGCGTAAACGTAGTAGATAACGGGCGTGGTATTCCGGTAGATATTCACCCTAAAACAGGGAAATCTACTCTTGAAACCGTGCTTACAGTGCTACACGCGGGTGGTAAGTTCGGAGGTGGCGGTTACAAAGTTTCCTCTGGTCTTCACGGTGTGGGTTCATCTGTAGTAAATGCGCTTTCTACGAAGATGATTGCTGAGGTTTACAGGGAAGGTAAGATTCATCACATTGAGTTTGATACCGGTAAACCAACTTCTGATTTGCAGATTTTGGGCAAGACCGATAAACAGGGGTCAAGCATTACATTTTACCCAGACCCAACTATTTTCAAAGAGACAACTACTATTGACTTTGACTGGATTCTTCATTATGCAAGACACCAGGCCTACCTCACTAAAGGAATTATGATTGTTGCGAAGGATCTTCGCGACGGTAAAAAAGAAACATTTTACTTCGAAGGTGGTATCAGAAGCTATATCAAGAGATTGAATAACGGTAAAGAGGTTCTATCTGATGATATCTTCTATGTTGAAAAACAGATTGAAGAGGCAGGTGTGGAGATTGCAGTTCAGTATAACGACACCTACAGCGAAACAATGAAGCCATTCGCTAATAACGTGCTTACCCCTGATGGTGGTACACACGTAGTTGGTTTTAGAACTGCGCTTAACCGTGTACTAAATGATTACGCCCGTAAGAATGGCCTCCTTAAAGAGAAGGAAGAGAACCTAACCGGCGATGACATCAAGGAAGGTTTGACGGCTGTTGTATCTGTTAAATTGCCTAACCCAGAGTTTGAGGGTCAGACTAAGAATAAGCTTGGTAACCCAGAGGCTAGAGGTTATGTTGATAAGGTAATGAGCGAGTACTTTGGCTATTACCTCGAGGAAAACCCAGCTGTTGCTAAGAAAATTGTTCAGAAAGCTACCCTTGCTGCCCGTGCTCGTAAGGCTGCTAGGGCTGCTCGCGATAATGTTATTCGTAAGGGCGCCTTTGATGGTCTCAACTTGCCATCGAAGTTGGCCGACTGTTCATCTAAGTCAAGGGAAGATTGCGAACTCTTTATCGTAGAGGGCGACTCTGCTGCGGGTTCTGCAAAGGAAGGTCGTGACTCGAAGATTCAGGCTATTTTGCCACTTCGTGGTAAAGTTCTCAATACTGAGAGAGCAAGGCTTGATAAGATGTATGCTAATAATGAGATTGTGTCTCTAATTAAGGCGCTTGGTACCGGTATTGGTGATCAGTTCAATATTGATGGTCTCAGATATGATAAGATTGTGTTTATGACCGATGCCGATGTCGATGGTGCTCACATTTCGACATTGCTTCTCACCTTCTTCTTTAGGTATATGCCAGAAGTAATTAAGGCTGGACACGTTTATCTAGCAAAGCCACCTCTATTTGGCTTGATTAAGGGAACTGGTAGCAACCGTAAGATTAAATATATCTATAACGAGGATGCACTTGAGCAAACCCTTACAAAACAGATTGAGGAACGTAAGAAAGCTGGAACCAAGGTAGAAGAAACAGATGAACGTTTCAAGCAGGCTGGCTATACTGCCCAGCAGCGCTTCAAGGGTCTTGGCGAGATGGATGCTGCACAGCTTTGGGAAACTACAATGAACCCAGAAAACAGAACACTTATCAGGGTAAATATTGAGGATGCAGAGAAGGCGGATACAATCTTTACCAAGTTGATGGGTCAGGAAGCTGAACTTAGGAAAAACTTTATTCAGGCGAGAGCGTCTTCGGTCGATCTCGATGATCTGGACTTTTAAGGAAAGGAGATAAGAGATGACGGATAAGTTAAAAGAAGCAGCAGAAAAAGGGATTCCTGAGATGGCAGATCAGCTTATGAAGGAAGAAAAAGTCAGCAAGACTGGTGGTGTGCCTGAGACGGCAGACGACAAGGGTCTTGATGAAGTAATGGGTAATGCAAATGAACCTAGTGTTCTTAATGATGAACCTTCAGAGGAAGAAGATATTGTGAAGGTTGGTGGCCTCAGGGCTACTAAGGGTCAGGATGGTGTTGAGGAACTTACAGTAGAGAATGTGATGGAGGATTCCTTCATTCGTTACTCAATGTCAGTGATTATCGATCGTGCACTTCCAGATGTGCGTGATGGTCTTAAGCCGGTGAATAGGCGTATCCTTTACGCAATGAACAAGAATGGTTGGAAGGCTCCGCATGCTACAGTGAAATCGGCGCGTATCGTCGGTGAGGTTATGGGTAAATATCACCCACATGGTGACTCTTCGATTTACGATGCTATGGTGAACTTGGCTCAGCCTTGGAAGATGCGTTACACCCTCGTAGAAGGTCAAGGTAACTTCGGTTCAATGGATGGTGATGGTGCCGCTGCCTCTAGGTATACTGAGGCTAGAATGGATAAGATTGGTGCTGAACTTCTATCTGATATTGAGAAGGAAACAGTTGATTTCCGTGATAACTTCGATGGTTCAGAGAAGGAGCCAGTGGTGCTCCCAGCTGCAGTGCCAAATATTCTCTTGAACGGTCAGATGGGTATTGCGGTTGGTATGGCAACGAATATCCCACCACATAACCTCGGTGAAGTAGTGGATGCTACAGTTGCACAGATTGACAACCCAGAAATCTCCCTTGAAGAGTTGATGAAGCACGTGAAGGGTCCAGATTTCCCAACCGGCGCTGAAGTTTACGGTGGTGAGCCAATGAAGCAGGCTTATGCAACCGGTAAAGGTTCAGTGACGATTAGAGCAGTTACTTCTATTGAAGAACGCAAGAACGGGCGCTTCAATATCGTAATTACGGAGGTGCCTTACGGTATGAGCAAGGAGGCCTTTATTGAGAAGGTGCGCCAGCTCGTGATTGATAAGAAACTTACTCATATCGCTGATGCTAGGGATGAGTCCGCAAGAGGCAAGATTCGTATAGTGGTGGAACTTAAGAAGGATGCGTTCCCAAAGAAGATTTTGAACCAGCTCTATAAATTGACTGACTTGCAGACCACTTTCCACTATAATATCTTGGCGCTTGTAGATGGTATCCAGCCAAGGGTGATGGGCCTTAAAGAGATTCTTGCAGAATTCATTAAGCACCGTCAGAAGGTGATTCGTAGGAGAACTGAGTTTGATCTCAGGAAGGCTAAAGAGCGTGCTCATATCTTGGAAGGTTTGAAGATTGCGCTTGATAACATCGATGAAGTGATTAAGACAATTCGCGCTGCTTACGATGATGCAGATAAGCAACTCATGAAGAAGTTCGGCCTTTCTGAAATTCAGGCTGCAGCTATCCTTGCAATGCAACTTCGTCGTTTGCAAGGTTTGGAGCGCGATAAGATTGAGGCGGAACTCAAAGAGTTGCAGGAATTGATTGCGAAACTCGAAGATATTCTTTCATCTGAGGCCAAGATTCTCGGCGTGGTTAAGGAAGAACTCCTTGCTATGAAAGAGAAATACGGCGATCCTCGCAAGTCTAAGATTATCAACCACGAAGTTGGTAAGTTTGCAGAGGAAGAGCTGATTCCAGAGGAAGAAAGCGTGGTCTTGCTTACCGCAGAGAATTACATCAAGCGCGTATCGCAGGATGACTTCAAACGCCAGAACAGAGGTGGCAAGGGTCGTAGAGGTATGACCACAAAGGAAGAAGACGCGATTTCTCAGCTTATTATGACGAATTCGCACGATTATCTCTTGTTCTTCACCTCTAAGGGTAGAATGTTTAGGATGAGGGCTTATGAAGTGCCACAGGCATCTCTAACCGCTAAGGGTACTGCCGCTGTTAATCTCTTGAATCTTCACCCAGAAGAGAAAATTACAGAGGTGATGAAAGAGGATGCAGAGGCCTCAAAGAATGGCGGATTCCTCTTTATGTGTACCAAGAAGGGAACCATCAAGAAGACTGCTCTCTCTCAGTATCTCAATGTTCGCTCGAACGGTTTGATTACAATTAAACTTGATGAGGGTGATGAGTTGAAGTGGGTGAAAGCTACAACCGGCTCAAATGAGATTGTGATTTCTACATCTGCTGGTCAGGCTATCAGGTTCTCTGAGGCAGAAGTTCGTGCTATGGGCCGTTCAGCTATGGGTGTCAGGGGTATGAAACTCCGTCCAAAGGATGAAGTGGTAGGTATGGATGTCGTAACAGATCCAAAGCAGAAGTTGATTGCAGTTTCTGCAAACGGCTATGGTAAAGCAACCTTAGTTTCTAACTTCCCACCACACAGAAGGGGTGGAATTGGTATTAAGGTAGCAGCCGTGACGGCTAAGACTGGTCCGATTGTGGCCGTACATACCTTGGATCCTAATGCAACAGAGGTGGTGATGATTTCAACTAAGGGTCAGACTATCAGAGTAGCTACGAAGGAAATTCCTACTCTCGGGCGTGCTACCCAGGGTGTTCGTATCATGAAGATGTCTGAAGGTGATACTGTGGCATCGATGGGTATGGTGCTTCCTGAGGAAGAAAAAGCTGAAGAAAAAACCACTAAGGAATAAAAAGATAAAAATAAGCCCTTTATAAGGGCTTATTTTTATTTCGCTTGTGCTTCCTCTGAAAGTGGCTATGGTAAGAAAAGCCTGTAGAAATAGGTTTCTCTGGCGGATTTTATAGAGGTTATGGTAAGTTTCAAAACCCATATGCTAAGTTTTAAAACGCCTATGCTAGCCGTGAAAGTGTCTATGCTTGCAAAATAAAAAGGATCGTTTTGTAAAAAATCCAGATTGGAACATACAAATGTATGTGTTTTGCATACATTTAACAGGGGTGGCAAATGATTTCTGGGGAATTTTCTTGACATTTTTTAGAGAGTGGTTTAATGTCCGAAGCATTAAAAACTAAACGAGGAATGTTTATGAAAAAAATGAATAAGACATTTAGAAACTCTATAGTAGGGTTTTTGACAGGGGTGGCGGCTTTAACAACAAATGTTAGTGCTCAATCGGTGGTACCACAGGATTATATACCTTGGCGTGAGGGAGCGCCTGCGTTTAGGATTACGGAAATTAATCCGACGGAAAATACTTGGACTTTTCAAGTTGATAGGGAAGCAGGAGATTTCTTTCAAGTTAGATCAGTAATTTTGTACTATCCGACTTGGGCACTGAGTTTTAAGGATCCGCACGATTTGGCGAGCCAAGCTCCGATTTATGAATGGTCCCAGATTCTGGCTTATGTTCAAGACCAGAGTGATTCCATTATCTATAGACAAAGCTCAGAAGATGGTACGGTGGATGAATATAAGGTTAAATCATTATTGCCGATAGCTTCGACTACCTCTGGTGCATGGAGCAACCAAACTAAACCTTATGACATATACATTTCGGTGGAGCTGGCTGAAAGAATGCATTGGGCTGGAATTGTGTCTTTTGCAGACTGTATGGAAACTTGGCAAGATGGAATGACCTGTAAAATGGACGACGGATATATAGAAACGGAATCGCATTACTACTATTCGACTTATCATGCAGAGGTGATTCCAGAGGAATCAGCAGAGGATGAACAGCCTTCTGGAGGGGATGAAGAGGGCTCAAATGAGACTGAAGCGGAGAAGGCTCCGGAAGAAAATAATAACGATTCAGATAAAGCTTCTGATGAGAAGGCTCCAGAGAAAGAAATGACTAAGGCGCCAGCTACTGAAAACCGACCTGCGGCAGAAATTAGATATATAAGAGATTTAGGAAATGCGAGTGTTATAGCTGATAATACTGAGATAAAAAGAGAGGACGCCCCTGAACAGAATGAATCGGGAACTAAAACTGAGAATGTTGATGTGCCGACTCTTGGCGGGCCAAAGATTGAAGAAATAGGGGTAAGATATGAAATACTTTGGATTTTGGTGATTCTAGCCTTTATTGCAGGGGGATTTACGATGTTCTTGTTCACGTATTTTAGGAAGCGTTACTCGAGAGATGATTAACGCTGTCTCATAACCTAAATAGAGTTTGGATATTCTCTTGAGCAAGATGCACTTTACTAAATAGGGCGTAGTAGTGTTAATAGAGTAATTGGATAAAGAATGAGTATTCCGCGTTTCTACTGCCAGTACACAGAACCCATACGCCGCTAATTCTCTAAAAATATCCGCTTTCCCATAGGGTGGATCTCCTAACAAGGGCCTCGTCAAAATAACGGGGCCCTTGGTGATGTGATATAATTGAGAAAAGGAGAGAAATGAGTACTGGAATTAGGGTGATTTTAAGTTTTGTAATTGGTTGGTTTTTGGCGCAGGGCACGAAATTGGTGATTTTTATGATTCGTGTAAAAGGGAGAGTTACATTCAAAGATGTAGTAGAGATGATGATGAAATCTGGGGGGATGCCATCAGGGCACTCAGCATCTATGTCGGCGGCAGTGGGAACCATTGGCTTCTTTGAGGGATTTGGTTCAGTATTGTTTGCATTGGGGGCTTGCATGCTGATAATTGTGGTTTATGATGCGATTAATGTGAGATATGCGGTGGGAGAACAGGGAAAAGCTCTTAATAAGCTTGGCGAAAAAGAGACCGAATGGAAGCACCTCAAAGTGGTTGAGGGGCACACGATTTTGCAAGTTATTGTGGGAATTGTGATCGGAATTGCAGTTGCTGCGGTCATGAATTGCGTTAGATAAGCAAAAAAGCCAAAAAATCACAAAAAAGTCGAAAAAAGGTGTTGACTTTTAATCTAAAATGCGATAATATAGGGATATCCAATTGCTGCGAGATTATTTTATTGACTATCTTTTCGGATGAGAAAAGATGGCATTCAGCAACGGAAAGAATTTTAACAATTCAGTTGTGCAATTTATAGAGTTCTTTGAATTCTTATCATCGTCAGTTTTTTTAAATTTGAGTTGAACAAATTTTACATACGATTCGTTGATGCTGAAAAAGTCACTGACCTTCTTAAATACCTTCGGGTAGAGGTTACACTTATCTAAGCGGAGAATCTTTAATGGAGAGTTTGATCCTGGCTCAGGATGAATGCTGGCGGCGTGCCTAATA
>JAUNNB010000001.1 GCA_030531645.1 Candidatus Saccharimonadota bacterium
TTACCAGCGCGGTATTACTAGTGGTTCCAGTGTTGCTACTCGACGGTAGTGTATATAATCTTGAATTGGAGTTTAATTTAAAAACGTGCTTTAGAGGTGTCATTTCAAAATCTATTTTTCAGCCGAACAAATTTTCAAAAATCCAAAAACACCCTCCCGCCAAACAGATTTGACCTTTTACAAATTTATGATACAATATATGAAATAGACGTAGGGAATTACATGTTCAATACCAAGCAAATTCTCACCACAGAACAGCAAATGATAGACTTCGGCACCGAGCTTGCCAAGTCTGCTTTTTTGGGCCGTCGCACCAAAAATCCTATTCGCGTCATCGAACTTATTGGCGACGTTGGCACTGGCAAAACCACCATCACGAAGGGCGTTGCCAAGCATCTAAAAATCGCAGACGAAATCACCAGCCCCAGCTTCACCATCTCCAAGCATTATGAAATCCCGGACGGCAAAGAACTCGTCCACTATGATTTTTATCGCCTAGGCGACCCAGGCCTCATGAGTGAGGACCTTTACGAAAATCTTTCCGACCCTTCCAAGATCGTCATTCTAGAATGGGCCGATTCTGTCGCAAGCGTCCTCCCGCCAAATCATGTCACTATATATATTAATATGAACGATGACGGTTCGCGCACCGTCATGGCTACTATCGAGAAAGGCAAACGATGGAATTATATTTAGACACTTCCAACCCCATCACCATTTTGAAGCTCGATAATAAGACTTACGAGTGGGATTCCGGCCATGATCTCGCCGAAAAACTCCTCGGCTTCCTCAAAGAAAAGCTTGCCGAGAACAATGCCACCTTCAAAAATATCACCGAAATCACCTTTATGTCCGGCCCCGGTTCCTTCACCGGTCTCCGCATCGGCGCCAGCGTCGTCAATACTCTCGCTTCCGAGCTCCACATCCCACTTTACGACCACGAAGGGAAGCAACGCGAAATCATTATTCCTAATTATGGCCGCCCAGCCAACGTCACCCCGCCTAAGAAATGAAAGAGTATAATATAGACGAGTTCCAAAAATGGCTCGAAAAATATGTCAATTTTGAACACGCGCCAGACGCCTCACTTTTTCGCCTCGAAACTACCGAGCGTCTTTGCGAAGAATTAAGTCATCCCGAACTATCCTACAAAACTTTCCATGTCACGGGTTCCAAAGGCAAAGGCTCGGTTTCTAAAATGATCTCTTGCATTTTGGATGAGATGCAGGGTGGTAATTCTCCAGTGGGCGTCTATGCTTCGCCACATATTTACGATTTCCGCGAGCGCGTATCCACCGCAAACGGCTTTTTTGAAAATAATATATATAATAAATCAATCAAAGATTTCACGACTTACATCGACAAACTCAGTGATCACGAGGATTGCGGTAGTTGGTTTGAACTCAACGCCGCCTTTGGTATGAATACATTTCGTGAAGCCGGTTGCAATTATGCTGTCTTTGAAGTCGGAATGGGCGGACGTCTGGATGCTACTAATGTCATCAAGCCGGAAATCTGTGCCATCACCACAATCGAGCTAGAACACACCGAATTTCTCGGCGATACTTTAGAAAAAATCGCGCTCGAAAAAGCAGGCATTATTAAAGAAAGCACGCCAGTCGTGGTCTTCCATCAAAAAACAAAATCTGTGGATGAGGTTTTTATCAAAAAAGCTAATGAAATGCATGCGCCAATATATTTTGTCGAAGACTATGCATCTGTTTCAGAAATTAGCTATGAAAACTCCAGGATGCACATTCAAATCGAAGGCGAACTTTTTGAAAAACCACTCGAAGCAAATCTACAGATGCTCAGCCCAGTCCAAGCCAAGAACGCCTGCATGGCTGCCGTAGTGATGAAAATATATAATCCAGAAATCACAAACGAGACTATCAAAAAAGGCCTCGAGAAGGCATCTCTTCCGGGTCGTTTTGAAATACGCGGCAACCTCATTCTGGACGGTGCCCACACTCCGCTTAGCGTCAAAAACACAGTTGAAACTTTTGAGAAACTCTACCAAAATTCGGATAAAAAATATCTCATTTTTGGCATGGCCCTGGGCAAAGATTTAGCCCACGTTGTCCCGCTTTTTAAAGACAAGTTCGATAAGATATATGTTACAAAGCCAGGCGATTTTAAGAAGTCTGACGTTTCCGAAATCACACGTGTTTTTTGCCAAAACAACATCGAAATCATTGCGGATGAAGATTACAAAACTATTATCAAACAGGCACTTGCCGGTGCCGAGCAAGACCACGCCACGGTCCTCGCCACTGGCTCCTTCTATCTCTTAAATGAAATCAATCAGCTCATTTGACCTACGTCCTTACATATATATAATATATATAAAAGGAGGAATATGCCTGAAGAAACTGCAGAAACCAAGAAAACACGCATATATATTATATTGGGAGTTATCGCCGCCATCACGACTATTTTGATTCTAATGCTTGTGATTAGTATGACTAGTGGTAAAACTCTAACTTGTACGGAAACGAATGACGGTCTGTATTTATTTGCTGACGAAGATGGCAATGATGTCACTTTTGATAGCAAAATTACTTATACCATCAATTTCAATAATAAGGACGACATCACATCAGCCAAAATAGAAAAGACCTATAGCTCCGAAAATAGCAAAGCTGTCGAGAATCTTTCTAATCTTTCAAAATTCACCTCCGAGAATCAATATGTTGAGAATTTCAAAAACGAAACAAAAGGCAATGACGTTAATATTAAATATAGTATTAAAAGCGAAGCCTTCAAACTTTCTATGGAAGAATTTTATAATTCCGGTGTTTCAGACCACCTAGGCTTATATGGCTATTATGATACTGACGATGAATTCGAAACTGAATTTAGATACGAAAAACTAAGCGACTACCTCACATACAAAAATCTAAAAGCCGAATACGAAAGTTCAAGTAATATTACTTGCAGATAATTAATCGCGTTTTAGCATTACAGTGAATGCTTCAGACGGAATATCAATTTTACCAAAACGCTTCATGCGCGCCTTACCACGCTTCTGTTTTTCGAGAAGTTTGGCTTTACGATCGCGGTCACCTGTGTGGATTTTTACAGTTACATCCTTGCGGTAAGCACCAATGGTTTCACGCGCAATGATGCGAGCGCCAATTGCAGCCTGCAAGGCAACTTCAAAGTTCTGGCGCGGGATAACTTCTTTAAGTTTTTTAGTGATATCGCGACCAATCGCGTCGGCTTCGGAACGGTGACACATGATGGCGAGCGCATCAATTTTATTTCCGGCTACCAAGAAATCTACACGCACCAAATCATCGGCACGATAATCGGAAATCTCATAGTTGAAGCTAGCATAGCCGGATGTTACGGATTTCAGCTGGTCGTAGAAATCGGTTAAGAGATTTGCCATTGGTGCATCAAACGCAATCACGGCACGGTCTTCGATGTATGAAATATTGGTTTGGTGCCCGCGTTTTTCGTTAATCAAATTTAGGACTGGACCAATCATCGAGCCTGGCAAAATAATTTCGCCTTTCACCCACGGCTCGCGAATTTCAAGTACGCCCGAAACATCTGGCAAATCAGCGGCAGATTTAATTTCTAGTTCATCGCCATTATTTAATGTGACTTCATAATTTGTGGATGGATTTGTCACGACAAGATCTAGGTCAAATTCGCGTTCCAAACGCTCGCGGATAATATCCATATGGAGCAGGCCCAAGAATCCAATGCGAAGGCCAAAGCCCAGCACTGGCGAATTCTCTGGCGTGAATTTCAATGCAGAATCCGAGAGTGCAAGTTTTTCGACAGCGTCTTTCAAATCGTTGTATTGGTCATTACTAACAGGGAAGAATCCGGCATAAACGAACGGCAAAACATTTTTATAACCAGGAAGCGGCGTGCTGGCCGGAGACTTTTGGAGCGTCACTGTATCACCAACTTTAGCCTCACTAGTGGTCTTCAAGTTTGTGACAATATAACCAATTTCGCCTTCAGTTAGCTTATCGCGTGGGGACATTTTTGGATTCAAAATACCAACTTCCAGAGCGATGCCGTTAGTCTCGGCCGCCATCATACGGATGTTGGCATTTTTTGGAAGCTCACCGTTTACAATGCGCACATAAAGTACCACGCCACGATAATCATCAAAATATGAATCGAAAATCAGGGCTTTTAGATTATCATCCTTGGCTTCGTTTTTTGGTGCCGGTGCGCGCTCTATGATTGCATCCAAAACTTTCTCGACATTCATACCAGTCTTAGCAGAAACCGGAATAATTTCAGACGGGTCGCAGCCTAGTAAATTAACGATTTCAGCAGTCACTTTCTCTACGTCAGCTGCCGGCAAATCAACTTTATTAATAACCGGAATAATTGTAAGATTTTGCTCGATAGCAAGGTAGACATTAGCCAAAGTTTGCGCTTGAATACCCTGTGTGGCATCAACCACCAACACAGCAGATTCTACAGCTTGCAAACTACGTGAAACTTCATAAGAAAAGTCCACATGGCCTGGCGTATCAATGAGATTAAGTTCGCAATTTTTCCAATGCATTTGAACCGGCGTGAGTTTGATGGTAATTCCTTTTTCGCGTTCAAGTTCCATGGAATCCAAAAGCTGCGATTTCATATCGCGTTTTTCGACGGTTCCAGTAATTTCCATCATGCGGTCGGCAAGGGTCGACTTGCCGTGGTCAATGTGGGCAATAATACAAAAATTGCGGATTTCCATTACGAATTATTATAGCATATTTATAGAGGTCGCGCAAACTATTTTGTAAAACGGCTCATGCTCTTTATATAAACCTTAGTTTGTGGTATAATATCACCTATAATGCAAGAAAAAGTAATTCAGATCGCAGGATCTATCACTGTTGATGAGCTAGCACAGGCGCTCGGTCTTTCCGTGACGTCACTTGTTGGCGAGCTTTTCAAGCAGGGAATTGTCGCTACAATCAACCAGCGTCTGGATTTTGATACCGCAAGTTTGATTATCGACGAACTCAAAGTTGAGGGCGTCCGTCTTGAGAAAAAGAATACATCTGTCCAGGTTTCCGAAGTTCATCGCGAACTTTCCGACCACGCAGTTGACCGCCCACCAGTCGTAGCTGTTATGGGCCATGTCGACCATGGTAAAACCACTCTTCTCGATACACTTCTCAACAAAAAGACCGTTGAAGGTGAAGCCGGTGGTATTACTCAGCATATTTCCGCCTACCAGCTTGAACATGATGACCGCCTCATTACTTTCCTCGATACCCCAGGCCACGAAGCCTTTGCTGCTATTCGTCAGCATGGCGCTATGCTCACTGATATTGTCGTGATTGTGGTTGCTGCCGATGATGGTGTGAAGCCACAGACTGTTGAGGCTATCAAGTTTGCTCAGTCTGCCAATGCTAAGATTATCGTTGCTATCAACAAGATTGACCGTGAAGGCGCAGATATTCCACGCACCATGGCTGACCTCGCTCAGAATGGTCTCACTCCAGAAGAATGGGGCGGTGATATCACTATGGTCCCAATTTCCGCGAAGCGTGGTGATAACCTCGACAAACTTCTCGATATGATTTTGCTTACCGCTGATCTCGAAGAGCTCAAAGCTGACGTCGATATCCCATCCGAAGGTCTCGTCATTGAGTCTCATATGGAAACCGGCAAGGGCTCAGTTGTCAATCTCTTGGTCACTGGTGGTGAACTCAAAACTGGTGAATTTATCGTTGCCGGTTCTAGCTATGCCAAGATTCGCACCATGGTTGATTTCAAAGGTCGTCCAAAGGGCAAGGCTTTGCCGTCCACTCCTGTCACTGTGACTGGCTTCAAAGAACTCCCTAACTTTGGTGATAAATTCCTCGAGGTCGCAGACGAAAAAACTGCCCGCAAGATGGCACTTCTAAATGCCAATGCATCTAGCGACGCTGCCGCTTCTGCTAACGTCACCTCTACCGACCTTCTCCGCATGATGAATGTTGCAGACAATTCCAAGACCTTCAACGTTATTATCAAAGGCGACGTGCTTGGTTCTGTTACCTCCGTTGTAGATTCTTTGAAACTCATTGATACTCACGGCGAAGTCACACTTAATATCGTTTCTACCGGCGTAGGCGATGTCACCGAAAACGATGTCTATATGGCCGCTGGCGATAACACTGTCATTTACGGTTTCAATATCAATGTTCCAACCAACATTTCCAAGATGGCTGCTCGCGATGGTGTCAGTATCCGCAATTACAAAGTGATTTACGAACTTCTAGACGACGCTAAATCTTCTATGGAGGAACTTCTCGATGCTGAAATCGTCGAAGAAGAAGTTGGCGAAATGAAGATTAAGGGTGTTTTTCGCACCGAGAAAAGTTCTATCATTGCTGGTGGCGAAGTCCTCACTGGCAAGGTTGCTGCAAAACTTGGCGATTCTGAGGCTAAGGTTATGGGCCGCGTTTATCGCAAGAAAGAACTTATTGGTGAAGTTGAAGTTGAAAGTGTTCAGAAAGAAAAAATGGCCGTTCCAGAACTCGTGGCTGGTGAAACTGGCGGTATCGCCTTCAATCTTGAAAAACGCCTTGTCATTGAAATCGATGATCGTGTGAAATTCTTCACTCGCGAACTCAAGCGCAAGAAACTATAAAGCTTATGCTATAATTAAACCATGGAAATTGATTTCAATAATTTCTATGGTAGCCTAATTACTATCCTGATTATTATTGCTTTGGGTTTTGCTCTTGGCAAATTCAAATTAATCAGTGCTGACACCAATAAACAGCTAATCAATCTTTTGCTGGTGATTTTTATGCCAGTTACCCTCTTTAATGCGTTTCCGGCTGAATACAACGAAGAGTATTCTAATCTTTTCGTTCAAGGTTTACTAGCTGGTATTATTGTGATGGTTGCAATGATTATTCTGGCGCACGTGATTTACGGCTGGAAAAAATTTCCAGTCAAACTTCCAAAAAAGAGCTCGAAAAAATCTAGCAAAAAAGTCGCTAGTATTGCTTCGGATAAAAAATCCCATCGCATTCTCTCCGACGAAATGTATGCACAGGCCCAGTTCGCGCTCGTCTTCAATAATGCTACATTCCTAGGCTACCCAATCATCAGTACGACTTTTGGCGAGCAGGGGATCGTTCCGTATTGTGGTTTCATTATTGCTTTCAATCTCGCTCTATTCTCATATGGCGTCTGGCTTTTTGAGCGCAAGCTCAGCGCCAAATTCTTCCTCAAGACCATCACCAACCCAAACGTTATCGCCGTTTTGCTCGGTCTCATTCTTTTCCTCCGCCACATTATTTTACCGACTCCAATCGCCAATGCTGTCAGCTTCGTTTCTAATATCACCACGCCACTTTCGCTGATTTGTATTGGCTTCATGCTTAGCACCGCGGTGCTTGGATCTATCAACAAGCGCATCAAACTTATCGTCATTGCCGCAATTCAACTTACCGTTGCGCCACTTGCCACATTTGGCCTTACCACCCTCTTCCAATTCCCACGCGAAGTGATTGTGATTTGCACTCTCATTCAGGCTCTCCCGACCGCTACCTCGCTCGGTCTTTTCGCCGAAAAATATGGCAAAGGCCACGGCGTTTCCGATGCCTCCGGGCTTGTCATCATTAGCACGGCCCTGTCTATTATTACTCTCCCTATCATTTCTTTAATTCTCATTTAAAAATCATCCCGCTTATGATATAATTAACTTAATTAAACGAGGTAATTTTTATGGCGGATGAAAATTTCCCTACCAATAATGGTGAGGAGAATAATACTCCAGAACAGCCCGATGTAAAAAACATTTCTGAAGCATTAGCAAATGTTGCAGTAAACGAAACTCTTAGTACAGAAGAATCGGAAGTACATCTTCCAGATCAGCCACGCGAACGTGCTTCTACTATTGCTACTTTTTCACCCGAACGTCATAGTGACGTTTTGGCTGTAGTCGGTGATAGTCTTAGTGAGGAACGTCGTGATCATATCAAACAACGCTCTGAAGAAATCGACCATCTTGTAAATCAAGAGGCTATTGAAAATCTTCCTAATGAATCCTTGGCTCCAGAAGTCCGTCGCGATTGCAATGCTTTGCTTGCAGAACGCATTAATCCAGGCACACTTACTCCAGAAGAGCTCAGAAAAGTTGCCGCTTTCGTAAATAATGAGACGGATGAAATTCGTGAACAAAAATTCTCCATGACCCAAGATTTAATCACTCATAGTGTCGGAGGACTTCGTAACTACCGTGATTACAATTTTGACCCAAAGAAACATGCTATCCTTATGGACCTCATGGATAAGGGCGAGGCTTACGACCGTGGCTTAATCGATACTTCCGCCGGTTTTGATATAGATGCCGTTCGTGCTCGTGATGCTGAAACTTATGACCGTCACACCGCTAGATATGATGCCGCTGAAGCGGATTATAACGAAGACAACGAAGATTACATGTCTATTTCCGATCGTAAATATTTCCGTGAGTCGTTCCTTGAAAATATGGATGCCGAAGAGCTCCTTGAGGCTGGCTTGATTGATGAAAAAGACCTCTTTGTCTATGGCGGATATACCCATAGAGATCTCGAACAAATTGAGATGTTCTGCAAGGCCTCATATACAACTGGCATGAGTCCGCGTGTCAACCGCGGTGTTAATAAGCTTATTACTACAGCTAAACTTGCTCCTAACGAATCAAGTGTTTCCGATTCTGAAAGTGATTTGTTTGACGACCTAGACGATGATGAAGGTTTAGTAGAAGAAGGCGAAAAGAAGGACTATCTTAGCACAAACATTGTGTCAGAAAAAACATTTCGTAGTATTTATTGAACGCACGATTCCAGGTCATCACGATAGTGATACTGTCGACGATATGCTAAACTGCACCTTTGTTGCTAATGAAATTCTTCGTAATCGTCGTCTCGATGCTCGCGATTTGGTCTGCCTTTCAGCCGCCTATGCATCTAGGGTTATTCAAGATCATCCTGAACTTGCCAAAGCTAAAATTGCAAAGAAGAATGATGAAACTAGCCGTCTGCGTCGTCGTCTTATGTATATTAGTAAGTGTACAGCGGGGGTGTGTGGCTTTACTCCTGCCGAACTTCGCAAAAATTACAATGGATTGAAGAATCCTGTCTCGGCAGATTTCTATAGCGAAGTTATTACTCGTGCTGAAGCATGGACCGAACAGCAGAATGAAGCTATCGATATCAATCAAGCCGCCATACTACTTCGTCTTGACGAAACTATCGATGATCTCAAGGCTGACATTGCCGCATATGACTTTATTAAAGCTGCAGAAGCCCATAAGGCCGACAAAGTTCCAGTCGGAATTGGCTACGCTAATAACGCAGGATAATCATGGAGCACGTTGGTAATACACCTGAATCACCTATTGATGTGTCCAACGTCCCAGATTTTGATGCTGAAACCGCAGCAAATATTATTAAAAACGAGGCACAGATTAATGAGCTTGGGAAGTCTGCTGTTCGTGCCGCTTTCGAACAGACTGAACTAGCTCCACAAGAAGCAGCTATCTGGGATGCCTATGACAAAATGCCAAAAGGGAAAAGCATCTTTTATCGTTCGGCGGAAATTGGTCCTGAGGCTGAAGTTGATTTTTCTGCGGAAAAAGAATTTTTGTTCAGACATTTTGAGCCAGTTCGTGTCCCAAATTATTTGTCTGATTCTACGCGTCAGACCGAAAATACAATCGGTATCCAAGGAATATCTTTATGCCATGAAGGTGGCAAGCCAGGTGAGCATTACCCGCTAAATCCGGAAACTCGTAAACTCGCACTACTATCGCACGTTGAGTACATACAGAATGAATCAGTAGATCAGGATGGATTTTTTGCCCGTCTTGCTGAGGAAAATTCCAAATGGTCTGGACCTATTACAGAAGCTTTTATACGTGCTGAAGCATCTATTTTGCGCAGTGAATATCGCCGCATGAAGGATGAGGCTATCCAAGAGGAGCGCGATAATTACGAAGCCAGTATTCCAGAAGACTATAATCCTAGTAGATATGTTCGTGAATTTGCCATTGAAAAAGGTATCATGACTCCAGAGGAAATTGAAGCTTATGATAGTTTCGCCTCATACCACGAGGAGACGGTCGAAAAAATAATCTCAATGATTCCAGAAAAATATGAGGAAATGAAAAAACATATTCCAGCAGATAACCACGATAAGGAAGCCGAGCGATGGGAACATGGAGACTTGACCGAACATGATTATGAACAAGGTCTTGCCATGGCTGCCTATGTATTTGGCGAAACCAAAGCAGAAGCTAAGAAACATATGCAAGACTATCCTAATGAGGTAATCCGCGAAAATGTTATTACTAGACTGAAAGAGCTATCCATTAAAGGTCGCGCCAAGGCCGAAAAAGGTGCGCATAATAAAATCGATTTTGGCCTAGCTCATCTCAGTGGCGCAATTGCTCTTGAAGAAGCTGACCGTATCGAGCATGGAAATTCGGAATACGAAGATCTTGATTTTCGAAAAGACCTCTGTAAGAAAATGCGTCTAAAATCACATCTTGGACACACTGCCAAAAGAACTAAAGACAGGATGATAGCTCGCGGTACCTTCTTTTATCCCGAAGGCGATAGTGAAGTGACTAAGGCCTACGAGGAATTAGGTAATCTACTTGACCTTCGTAATAACAATGAACTTATGAAAGTAGTTTCCGAATATGAAGATCGTAGCCGCGAATATTATGGCAAACTATTTCCGAAAATGCAGGAGGCTGAAGAACGTAGCTCACTTCGAAATACATATATCGAATCGGTTATGAGCAGGCTTTCAGAAATTAACGCGGAACGCGACGCAAACATAGATAAATTAGCTGAGGAGTCTGCCGGCTTTGATTTGTTTAGCATGAAATGTGACATCGCGGAGGCTCTAGTTGGTCGTCCAATTACCATACGTGATGTATATATATTGCCGTCTGGTGTTATTATTCGCGACGCTTCTGATAATTGTCGCGCATTTGCTATTGAACCTATGGATGAACGTATCACGAGCTACCTAGATGAGTCCCAATCCTTCATCTGGCAGAAGGCATGGTCTTCATATAACGTCAAGAATCTTGATGGACCTAACAAGGTATTTCGCGAGAGACTGAGCCATCAAGTTGCTGTTGAGCTTGAAGATGAATTAGAAAATCCAACTGGCATAATTTCGGAAGATGAGCGCAAATTGTATGAGGCACTTAAGGAAAATAATATTATAATTTCCTCAACGCTAAATCAAGACAAGGGCACGTTAAACAAATCTCCACTTGAATACGAAGAGGTCATAAAGCCGCTAGTTAAGACCTTTGGCGCATTCATTTCCAAACTGCGCTCTGATTTTAATACTAATACCTTCCGCTCAAATTCAGATACACTAACTAGCCAGCTATTTAGTTATTTTAGTGGCGAAACTTCCAGCCCACCAGATACTTTTGTAAACGAAAATTGTGAAGTAAAAGTTAATAATATAGCATACGCCTTGGAACAAGAGCCCGAAAAAACTAACGAAATTATTAATGACGTAGCCTTAAGTCTCGCCTCGAATTTATATACTAGTTTACCCCGTGATGATGCGCGTGATTTTATAAAACTTGTTCGCAGCCGTCTCGATATCTCCGAAACTGCATTCTATGCACGTTATCGTCGTCGCGTCTCGGATCCAAAAACACGTCGCGTCTTGGTTTGTCGCTCGCTTTTTGCGAATTCATTTTGCGAGTATATCACAGGCAAAGCCACACCAGAAATCTCGGCATACTTTGACGAATTGAAGGATAAAATCAATTAAATCACACGACTGACTTCTGCCAAAGTAGTATCGCCACGAAGTGCTGCGAGAACTCCTTTTTGTTCAAGAGTAATCATACCACCAGCGCGGGCAACCTTTTCAATGGCGTCGGTATTTACATCTTCAACATCGCCACGAATGAATTTCTGGATGTCCTCTTCAACGGAAAGCTGCTCCATAATCACGACACGACCCTTGTAGCCGAACGGATCATCTTCGCCATGTGGAATTGGGTCATAAAGAACGAAATCGTCTTTGTTGAAATCAAAGCCAAGCTGGTCTTTTAGGACCTCATCGGAAAGACCGTCAAGCACGCGCAAAACATATTTCTTCTCTGCTTCGGTGGCTTTGTGTTCTTTCTTTGTATCGGACAAACGGCGAACCAAACGCTGAGCAATCACCATACGAATTGAGCTGGAGAAGATTGGGTTTTGACCAATCAAGTCAATCATACGAGAGAAGGCAGCGGAGGTGGTATTTGCGTGGAAAGAGCTAAGCACAAGGTGACCGGTAATGGACGCCTGGATAGCAGTCTTGGCAGTATCAGCATCGCGAATCTCGCCAACCATCACGACATCAGGGTCGAGACGAAGGACAGAACGGAGACCATCAGCGAAGGAACCGCCTTTAGTAGTATCGATAGGAATCTGCGAAATACCCTTAATGCCGTATTCGATAGGATCCTCAAGTGTAATAATCTTGCGGTCCGTGGTATTGAGAGCATTGATAATCGAATAGAGCGTGGTAGACTTACCAGAACCAGTAGGGCCGACCATCATAACGAGGCCGCGTGGGTGAGAAACCACTTCCTTGATATTATTAAGCTCGAAATCGGAAAGACCAAGCAAGTCAAGGTTGAGCAATGAATCGTCAAAGTTGAAGAGACGAAGCACAGCGTCTTGACCATACATAGTTGGCACTGTTTCAACACGAAGGTTCAACAAGTGGCTAGAACCATCGCGGAAAATATCTTTCTGCATGTGACCAGACTGCGGAGTAGTAGCCGCAGTAGAAACGCCGGCACGAGAGCTGAGCTCGCCCATGAAGATACGATAACGGTCACGCTCGATGTTTGCCACAGGGTGAAGCATACCATCAACACGCATACGAATGCGGATGGCGTCACGCAAGTTCTCAATGTGAATATCGGATGCGCCAAGCTTGTCGGCTTGGTCGAGAAGGAAGTCAAAGACTTTATCAGTACCTACCTCATTAAGAGTTTTGGAAACGGCAGCAAGGGTATCGGAATCACCATCACTTGCAATTTTGATATCGTCGTAATGAATTTCGCGAGGTGGGTCATAACGAAGAATGAGGACTTGGTAAGCAGACTGAGAAATCAAGAAGAAATCAGACTTTTCACCAGCGTCAGCATACTGCTGGTGAATCTCATCAATGACACGGCGAGGTGTCTGAGAAGTAACCATGAACTGATAATGCTCATCTTCGCCACCTTTCTGAAGTGGAAGGATGAAATCCTTGTGCATCTGAGCTTTGTCGAGGAGATTCGGAACTAGAGGAATGGTTTCCTCAAAAGCACGCGTATCAAGATATGGGAGACCTAAAAGTCTCGCACGATTAGAGGTCGCTTCCTCTTCGGCATCGCGACGTTTTTTTTGGATTTCCTCCTCATTCATAAACTCCATTATATCATAAACATAAGCAATTTAAAATCCAATTTAATTAGATTTTTATAGTTTTTTATGCTACAATATGCTTATGGATACAAATGGAGGTCTAATCGCAATTGGGATTATTCTTCTTGCGGCCTTGGTGCATGCATCATTGCAGATAGCGCTTGGCTCTCTTTTGGTGCTTTTTCACGCAAATCTCGCAGACAAATCAGACAACAAAGCTCGCATCTCCACGCGTTGCCGCACACTTGCCAGCCACTACACCTGTGGTGCATATATTATTATTTCTCTATTTGTCTCATCTATTGCTTTCTTCATCTCTACGCTTTTAAATGGCGGTCTTTCCAAGAACGCACTTCTTATCATCGCTGCTCTTTTGCTTGCATTGGGTGTCATCGCTTGGCTCTTTTATTACAAGACTGGTCGCACAACGGAACTTTGGATCCCGCGCAAGCTCGCTCGCTATATTAATACCCGCGCCAAGAGAGTTACTTCATCTTTTGAGGCTTTCTCGCTCGGCCTTCTCGCTGTCTTCGCCGAAATGCCATTCGCGTTTCTCCTTATGACGGTCGCTGCCGATAGCTTACTAATCCTTCCGTTCTACATTCAGCCAGCAGTCGTCTTCATTTATACATTTATAGCAGTTGCTCCGCTTGAATTTATGCGTTTCGCTATCAAGAACGGCCAAACTATTGTTGACATCCAAAAGTGGCGCGTTCGCAATAAACTATTCCTTAAATTCATTACCGGGCAACTCTTTATCACGCTCGCAATCGTTGTTTTAATTTGGAGGGTCATCGCACAATGAGCATCGCTAAACTTTCCTATACCAAACTTCGCGACGAAATAGTTTCCGAAGCAAGCAGTATCAATATTCCGCCTGGCACCGCTGAAATTATCGCAAAAGAAGTCATTGGTACACTCAAAAAATGGACTCGCGAACGCTCAATGATTACGGACGACGATCTCTCGGACTTTCTCGTAAAAGAACTCAAAAAATACAACAAAGACCTAGCATACTTATTTAAACAGAAGGAGAAACTAATATGAAAAAATTCGACTACGACCTTATAGTAATTGGTAGTGGCGTGGCCGGCAAGACCGCCGCCCTTATGGCTGCTAGCGCCGGCAAAAAAGTCGCCATTGTTGAAGCTGGTACTTGGGGTGGTTCGCAGAGTTCTTATGATGTGCCAATGGCTGCCGCCAAGCATATGTCTCATATTTATTTCAGTGCCATTGAAGGCGAGAAATTCGGTATCGCTTCTAGTAATTTGAAGTTCAACTATCCAACTGTCATCAACTGGATTGAAACGGCTCGTTCTCGTGCCGGCATTGGCGATACCAAGGAGCTTACCGAAGCGGGCATCACCTGTGTAAAGGGCTTTGCCCAATTCCTCAGCGCTAACGAAATCGCAGTCGGCGAAGAGGGAAAGATGACCTCCGCCAAGTTCCTCATCGCTACCGGTTCTACCCCAACAAATCCTAATATCACCGGTGCCAATTTTGTCCCAGGCGGTGTTACGTTGGGCTCCGATGAAGAAATCAGCAAATCTGTTATTCTCCCAACCGGCGTCTTTGAATTGAAACGCATTCCGAAGGTCGCACTCGTGGTTGGTGCTGGCGCTACTGGCTGTGAAGTTGCAGAGTATTTGGCCGAGATGGGCTCCAAAGTCTTGCTTTCTGAAATCTCCGAGCGTGTGCTTCCAAAGGAAGATCCAGAAGCTGGCGAAGTTATCGAAAAGCGTCTCACTGAAATTGGCGTCAAAGTTCTCACCGGGACTCGCGTTCTCGCCGTTCAGGATGGTGGCGCACAGACCTTGCCAAACGGTCGTAAAGTTCGCGCTGTCAAAGCATCATTCATCCTTGGCGGTGAAGAAAAATCCGTTCGCGTAGAGACAGTTGTTCTTGCTACGGGCACATCACCAATGACCGACCTCGGCTTGAACAACGCTGGCGTGAAGTTTACCAACAAGGGCATCACTACCAATGTTAACATGCAGACTAATGTGAAGAATATTTACGCTGCTGGCGATTGTGCCGCAGTGAAAATCGAGCATAAGCCAGGCATGAAAAATGCTCCAGCCGAAGTTCCGAATATCTCATCCCCAGAACGCGGTTCTTATGAGGCTGCTGTGGCCGCATCCAACATCCTCGGCACTGGCCGCCCATTCGTAGACTACAAGGGTTTCGTTCGTATGACTAATACCAACCCAGCCGTTGCTTGCCTTGGCCTAACCGAAGACGAATGTATTGTTCGCGACAAAAAATGCATGCAAATTTTGATGCCTATCAATCGCATTTTCTCTGCCAATGTCTCAGACTTCCCAGATGGCTTCGTGAAGATTCTCGTCAATAAAGACCGTAACAAAATCATGGGTGCAACCATCGTCGCACCAAACGCAGATTTAATCGCGCAGGAACTCGCGCTTGCTATCCGCAACAACATTCCGCTCATTGAACTTGCGGCTACTCCACATGTTTCCGAGTCATGGAGCGAAGCCTTGAAAGTTGCTGCAAAACGCCTCGCCAATTCTAATACTAAATAGAAAGGAACCTCATGCAAGATCCTCACACGGAAACCTATTCTCCTGAACAACTTCGTAAATCGTCTGAACGCCCCGCCGAAGAATTGGATCCTAGATGGGATACTATAGCTGAGGATGCGCCGGCTTTTGTCGGCGAAGATGGCGAAGTCACGACCGAAATTTCTGATTATTACAAGCCAAATGACCCAAGCGCTTGGGATTCACTTGAGAATTTTGATGCTACTGCTCAGCAGGAAGAACCGTATGAAAAAGTTGAACAAGCTCCAGTCTATGGCGTGGATGCTAGTGGCGATGAGTTTAATAATCGCATGAATGAATACCTTACCAAAGGTTTCTGGACCAAGGGTGGCGAAGCTACTCCAGAAGCCAGGGAAGATTCTCGCGATGCTCTCGAAACCGAGGGTGGTGCTGTCAAAAATCAAAATATCATTGGCGCCAACCTTTCTACAGAACAAGCTGTCAGCGTTTTTGAATTAAGCAAGCGCGCAGACTTTGGTACCGACGAACTCGCGGAAGTTTGCAAAGGCATGCCAGATTTAGAGGGAATGATTAGTGAACTCGTTAATAATTCCAAAGAAACCGTCGCTGAAAGTGAGAATCTAGAAGAGACCATCATGCGTCTCGACGAGAAATATAATACTTCTTTGAAATCCATTGAAGATGTTCGTGAAAAGTTGGTAGGCCTGAATGTTCCGGTTGAACTTTCTGGTGCAATTTTGTCCAAACTTTCAGATCTCGAAACTCAGCTTCGCGCCGCTTCCGAAACTATTTCAAACATCAAGCCAGCAGTTGAAGAAGTTTCCGAAACCGTCACGGCCATCCCGCAGAACGAACAACTCAATCCAGAAATCGCCGAAATCAAACAAAGCGTAGAAACCGATTCTAATAATGTAGCCGAAGTCGCAGACCAACTCGCCGCTTAATTCATAAAGTCTTCTAATGTGGTCGCGTCTTCTATTTTGTAGTCGCCAATTTTTAGGCGCCTAAGCTCGCTTGTGTAAGCTCTAGTTCCGAGCGCTTTTCCGATGTCTTCACTAAGCGTCCTGATGTATGTTCCAGACGATACGTGTGCACGATATTTAATTTCTGGATATTTATATTCCAGTAGCTCTATATTATATATAGCAATTGTGCGCGTTGGAGTTTCTACTTCCTGGCCTTTGCGTGCCAAATCGTAAGCGCGCCCGCCGTTAATTTTAACCGCCGAGAACGCCGGCACTTTCTGTTCACTCTCGCCAACAAACGCTTCGAGCGCAAATTCTACCTCATCCTCCGTTGGAACATTGCCATCAAAATTGCTGATTTCGCCTTCGGTATCACCGGTGGTAGAGGTTTTGCCTAGTACCATTGTAGCTTCGTAAACTTTATCGAGTTTCAGGAAATCATTTGAACGCTTCGTTGCCTTTCCGGCTAGCAGAATCAAAAGTCCAGTTGCAAAAGGGTCGAGCGTGCCGGTATGCCCCACCTTCACTTTCGCACCATTTCGCTCCGTCAAAATTCTGCGAACTCTGGCTACCACACCGAATGAACTCATATCTTTTGGTTTGTCGATTAAAATTATTTCGTCCATTTTTACTCCAAACTCATTAGGCTTTCGACATGTGGCGTGCGAGGGAAGAAGTTGAATGCGTCGACTGTCTTTACTGCATATTTTTCCATCAACATTTTTACATCGCGCGCCTGGGTAATCGGATTGCACGAAAGATAAATAATCTTTTTTGGATGGACTTCGAGCAAGCGCTCAATTATTTTCTCATCACAACCAGCGCGTGGCGGATCTAGAATCACGACAGAATCTGGCGTTATGAAATCAAGTACTTCTTCCGATTTTGCAAGAACCGGTTTGGCGTTTGGAAACTCTTTTGCGTTTTCTTCCAGCTCCGCATAGGCAGATTTGTCGACTTCCACCAATGTCAAATCCTTGCCATCTGCCACTGAAAGTCCAATGGTCCCAACGCCGGAATACAAATCTAAAATCTTCATCGCATCTGCCGGCACGAGTTCTTTGATCCGTTTCAAAGCTAGTTCATAGACTGGAATATTAATCTGGAAAAATCCATTTGGTGAATATGAAAATTCATGACCGAGCAGGGAATCTTTTAACTTTGGGAAAACCGGATGTGGCTTGCCATTTTCGTAGAGCCCGCCAGAAACTTCGCCAGCTTGATTGCAACGCAAAAGCATAGATTGATATTTGCGCGCTTCTTCGTTTCTGGCATTTAGCTCATTCACGATCTCGGTCGCTTTTTCAAAGATTTCTTTTCGCTCGATATTCGAATCGGTAATCGGCACTTTTCTGTGAGATCCGCGTTCATGCACGGCGAGTTTTATTTTTTCATCTGCCAAATCATAATAAAACGCATACTCCATTTTGTTGCGATAATGATAATTATCCGGCGATTCCGTGAGCAGTACCTCATTATCTATGCCGAGTTCATGCTCAAAAAGTTCATCGAGCAACGCTTCCTTCGCACTTTTTTCGTAAGTCTCCACCATAATCTGCCATGGAGACGTGGAAAGAAAATGCGTATCGCGTGGCTCAATTCGATCCGCAGATTTCTCACTAATTTCAGTGGCAATACCTTCCGCAAAATGCGCCTTGCGCTTAGTCATCAGAAACCTCGAAACGGTCTCGCCTGGCAACGCATTCCACAAAAAGACTTTCATTCCGTCTGGAAGCTCAGAAATACCCTGCCCAGTCGGAGCAAGTTTAGTTATCTTTATTGGATTTTCCAAGATAATTTCTGTCTTCTGAAAGCGTTTTCGCATACACATATTATAACATAAAATGACAGATAAAAAAGAGGCGCGTCCCCTCTTGTAAAATTCCTCTCTATGTGATATAATGATTCCAATATGATTACAAAAGAGAATAAAGCTAAGGCTATTTCTGTTACTGCTCGCAACAAGAAGGATGTGGGCTCTCCTGAAGTGCAGGTCTCTATTTTGACCGCTCGCATCAAGGAAATCACTGAGCACGTGAAAGAAAACAAGCACGATTACATGGCAAAGCGCGGTCTCATGCAGATGGTTGGTAAGCGCAAGAAACTCTTGAAGTATCTTGAAAAAACCGACTTCGAGACTTACAAGAAAACCGTCGCTAAGCTCGGCCTCAGGAAATAACAAAAATACCCCCGCTAGGCGGGGGATTTTTTATAAACTGCTAGGATCTGTTAAACCATGGCGGCTGCTGCGATTCGAATAATCATGTTGTAAACCGTTGCGGGCTTGTGGGTTCTGCTTGCCTCGAATACTCTCGGCAGGTCCTTCTCGGGAATTCCCAACTGCTCGGCAATCTCCATAACTTCATCATCAATATAATCCTTGCTGGTCAAGGTTTCAACGAGCTGCATTTCAAATTCATGCCTCTCTCGCGCAGACTCCTTTGCTTCACGCACCTCGCGTTTCTTCGAAGCCCTGCCGACCGACATCAAATCAGCTTTCACGAGCACTTTGTCGCGCATCGTCTTCACTTTGTCGTCCTGCTTCTGAAGGGAATCAGTCGTCGTGGTAACATATTCTCTGTACCATTTCAGACCACGGTCATCCTTCGCGAAAGCTTCCAGCGCTGCCTTGAACAAAGCAAGTAATTCAGGATAATGCTTTACACACTCTTCGCAGTATAACCTACTTGCCGCCTCGTAGCGTCTAGCCTTCTCTTCAGAGCTAACCGTCTCCGGTTTCTCGTCCTCAGACTTTTCACCACGCTTCACGGCTTCCTTCCACGCTGCCTTATACTTGGCGTTTTCCTTCTCAATCATCTTGTTGACCTTGTCTTTCAGGCCATCGACCGGAGAATTATCCACCAAAATCTGGATACGGAAAGGATCGGTTGCTTCCTGTCTGCGATTCAGCATTATCATGCAGTAACTAACCCTATACATCTTATTGACGCGCTCTTTGATAGCGCTAAACAGCATACCCATCGGGGCATGACTGGTTATCGGGATATTTATCCCGGAAATCTCTACCTCACTCGGCATTACGACTTCTTTTTTGCCTTTACGGCGAGGGTCATCAGCAGGGAGATTCCTAAATTCCTCCAGCGACATGTCGCTGATAATCTCAGAATAAGTCCCCTCAACAATCTCCCATCTTAGAGGCATTACCTCTTTCACTGCTAATTGATCCATGCTTGGATCCTCCTTGTGTTGTGATGTACTAACTTACGTTCTTGGTGGCTTTTCGAGAGGTGCGTGTTTTGCTTCTATACCCCCTTTACTATTTTTTATTAAGCAAAATTCCTCTAAAAACACGTACTTCGAAAGAAACCCCATTATCTATTATATCACACTCATGCTTAAAAGTCAAGATATGAAAATTTTAGTGAAAAGTGGTAAAATCTATATAGATATTAATTTATTGGGAAAACGGCGGAGATTTGCGGCCGAACACGTTTCAGCAATAAATCTCTGGTGTTTTCTCAAGGAAAGGTAATTTAATGGAAATTATTAACCCATTAGGTAAACCACAAGTGCGCGTATCGACAGTATTTTGTGGTCGCAAGCTCACTCTCGAAGTTGGCCGCGTTGGTTTTCGCACCACTTCTAGTGTTCTCGTGACCTACGGTGATACTACCGTGCTCGGTTCTGTGGTTGTTTCTGACAAACCGGTTGAACAGGATTTCTTCCCACTCTCAATCGATTATGAAGAAAAATTCTATGCTGCTGGCAAAATCAGCGGCTCTAAGTTTATCAAACGCGAAGGCAAGCCTTCAGATGATGCAGTCTTGATTGGTCGTCTCATTGATCGCCCAATTCGTCCACTCTTCCCGAAAGGCTATCGCCAGGAAGTTCAAGTCGTGGCAACCGTTCTTTCAATGGATCCAAGCTTCCGTCCTGATGTTGTTGGTATGATTGCAGCATCTAGCGCTTTGATGAATGCTGGTGTTCCATTTGATGGTCCTGTCGCCGGTCTTCGCATCGGTCGTGTCAATGGCGAATTCAAAGCCTTCCTCACTCCTGAGGAACGCGCCGAGTCTGACCTCGACCTCGTTGTTGCTGTCAAAGACGAAAAAGTCGTCATGGTTGAAGCTGGTGCTAACGAAGTCCCAGAAGATGTCATTATCGAAGCTATGCGTTGGGCAGTCAAAGAAGCACAGCCTGCTCTCGAATTGCAGCGTGAACTTCGTGAGAAACTTGGCGTTGTTGAGAAAGAATTTAGTCTCATTCTTCCAGATGAAGAAATTCAGAAAACCGTTGACGCTTGGACTGAAAAAGCCTTTGCTGATGGCGGCAAAAAAGGGGCCAAGATTCGCAACAAGAATGTCATGGATCGCTCCAAGATTGCTGATGAGCTCATGGCTGAAATGGACGCCGAGTTTGCATTGAAACTTGGTGAAGGTGAAACCGATGAAGAAAAAATCGCAGATTACGAAGCTCGCCTCAAGAAAGATTACGACCAGGCATTTGAGCTTTCTGTTCATCACGAAGTTCGCCGTTCTATTGTTGAAGACGGTATTCGCCCAGATGGTCGCAAGACTACAGAAGTTCGCCCACTTAGCTCACAGGTTGGTATTCTTCCTCGTGTTCACGGCTCATCACTCTTCACTCGTGGTCTCACCCAGGCTATGAATATTGTGACGCTTGCTCCAATGAGCTTCGCTCAGCTTGTCGACACTATGGAAAAGACCGATGAAGAACGCCGCTACATGCATCACTACAATGCTCCTAGCTATACAGTTGGTGAGTGTGGTCGTCTTGGTTCTCCAGGTCGTCGCGAAGTTGGCCACGGCTATCTTGCCGAGCGCGCTCTTCTTCCAATGCTTCCAAGTGTTGAAGATTTCCCATATGCGATTCGTTCCGTCACTGAAATTATGTCTCAGAACGGCTCCACTTCTATGGCTGCTACCTGTTCAAGCTGTATGGCTTTGATGGATGCTGGCGTGCCTTTGAAGCGCCCAGTTTCCGGCGTCGCTATGGGTCTCATGGTTGATGTTCCAGCTGGCTATAATATCACCGAAAAAGATATTGATAAGGCTTATGTCCTTACCGATTTGATGGACGCAGAAGATTTCGCTGGTGATATGGACTTCAAGGTTACCGGTACCACCGAAGGTATCACTGCCCTTCAGATGGATATGAAGGTTCACGGTCTCCCAGTCGACATTCTCGAAAAAGCTATCAAGCAGTCTCATGATGGTCGTATGTTCATTCTCGAGCACATGCTTTCTGTGATTCCAGCTCCTCGCGAAAAGATTTCCGACTATGCTCCACAGATTGAGAAGCTCATGGTGAAGAAAGATAAAATCGGCGCCATCATTGGTAAAGGCGGTGAGACTATCAACAAGATTACTGAAGAAACTGGCGCTCAGATCGACATTTCCGAGGATGGTCTTGTCACTATTGCTTCATCCGATGCCGAGAAAATCAAAAAGGCTCTCGATTGGATTAAAGGCCTCGTAGAAGAACCTGAAGTTGGCCACGTTTATGAGGGAACCGTCGTTACTATTAAGGACTTCGGCGCTTTCGTGAACATTATGCCAGGCATTGATGGCATGCTTCACATTTCACAAATCTCCGACAAGCGTATCGCTAAAGTCGAAGATGCTTTGAAAGTTGGCGACAAGGTTAAAGTCCGCCTCGAAGCAATCGACGACAAAGGTCGCTTGAGCCTCTCAATGCGCCACATTGATAAATAATCAATAAGCCCCGCAAGGGGCTTATTTGTTATAATGTATATATGGATTATTGGAAGAAGCTAAGCAAGCCAACAAAAGAAATTCAGGATATTTTGGAATGGGGAATCCCCGAACAAAAAACTGGATTTATTTCCGTCATTGGCGGCAACTCCCAAAGTTTCTCAACCGAAGTTCGCATTACAGAATTTTTGTCGCATCAACAAATCAAATCTACTCAGCTGATTTTACCAGACGCTTTACAGAAAAAGATTCCGCCCATTCCAGGCATTGATTTTACAAAAAGTACCGAAGCCGGATCCTTTGCTCGCAGCAAAGAATTAAATGACTTCATCGCATCAACTGATTTTGCATTGGTTCTAGGCGATGTTTCGAAAAATTCCGAAACTAGCATTGCTCTCTCCGATGCAATTCGCGAATCATCGCCGCTCACCAACTCAAAGTCGGACGTCATGAACGATACTCCGATTTTACTCACGCGTGATGCTGTCGATTCTACGCTCGCTTCCGCAAATGATTTCATTGAACGCAAAAACTTGTTTTATGTTGCAACTCTTTCTCAGCTTCAAAAACTTTTCCGAAGTCTAATGTATCCAAAAATGATTCTACTTAGTAATCCACTCATGCCGGTCATCGAGGCTTTACATAAATTCACATTGAGCTACGAGGGTGTGACCATTCTAACTTTCCATGAAGGCCAAATTATTGTTGCAAATCAGGGAAATATTGTCACAATTCCGCTCGATGCCACTAGCTATTCTGCTATTTCATTATGGTCTGGTGAGCTTGCAGCTAAAATCGCCCTGCTTAATCTCTGGAATCCTAGCAAGCCTATAGACGCTACGACCTCCGCAATTTTCTGGAACTAGGTCTTAATTTTCGACCCCTCATATGGTATAATATATATGGGGACTCTGATTTAAGTTTTAAGAAAAGAGGTTTTATGGAAATACTGATTGCGGTGATCGCCGCAGTGGTTGGCCTAGGTGCCGGCGCTGGTGGTGTTTTTGCCTATAATAAGAAAAATGAAAGCGGTGGGAAAAACAAAGCAGATGATTTAGTCCGCAAAGCTAAAAATGAAGCTAGCGATATCGTTTCTAACGCTCGTAAAGAAGCTGCTGATATTGCCCAAAAAGCAAAGTCCGATGAAGATGAACGTCGTAAAGAACTTCGCAAGACTGAAAATCTTTTGAACGAACGCCAGACTACATTAGACAGTAAGCTCGACCAACTCGAAAAGAAATCCGAGAAGCTCGTCAAAGAAGAAAAAGCTATCGAAGATTTGAAGACTGAAATTCGCGATATCCGTGCGAAGCAGCAGGAAAAGCTTGAGAAAATCGCAGGCCTTAGCAAAAATGATGCCAAAGAAAAGCTCATTGCTATGACCGAAAAAGATATTCGCGCTGACCTCGTTGGCCTCGTTGCAAAAGAGCAAAAAGACATCAAGCATAATGTTGACGAAGCTGCTCAAGCTCTCCTTCTCACTGCTATGGAGCGTATGAGTTCTGAAGTTACAGCAGATCGTACTATTACTGCTTTGAAACTTCCTGATGATGATATCAAGGGCCGCATTATCGGTAAGGAAGGCCGCAATATCCAGGCCCTTCAGCGCGCTACCGGCGTAGATATCATGGTTGATGATACTCCAGGCATGGTTGTCCTTTCTAGCTTCGATCCAATTCGTCGCCAAGTTGCTCGCTATGCTTTGGAACGCCTTATGAAAGATGGCCGCATCAACCCATCTTCTATTGAAGAAGCCGTTATGAAAGGCGAAAAGGAAATTGAAAAGGAAGTCGTTCGTGCTGGTGAAGACGCTGTCCGCGAAGTCGGTCTTGTCGGTATCCCACACGAGATCATTCACCTTCTTGGTGAGCTCAAGTTCCGCACTTCCTATGGCCAGAATGTCCTTCTCCACTCTGTCGAGATGGCCCACATGGCTGGTATGATTGCTGAAGAAATCGGTGCAGACAAAACCATTACAAAGACCGCAACTTTGATGCACGATATGGGCAAGGCTGTCACTCACAAAATCGAGGGTAAGCACGCCGACATCGGCGCTGAGCTCGCTAAGAAATATGGTATGAGTGACGAAGTTGTTCATGCTATTGCTGCTCACCACGACGATATTGAGCCAACCACTCCAGAAGCTGTTATTGTTAAAATTTGTGATGCAATTTCTGCTGCTCGTCCAGGTGCTCGCAACATTTCTGCAGAAAACTTTGCAGAGCGTATGCGTGATCTCGAAAACATCGCTACTTCGTTCCCCGGCATCGACAAGGCCTATGCCATTTCTGCTGGCCGTGAAGTCCGCGTAATTGTTGAGCCAAAACAAATCGATGATCTTTCTGCATTGAAACTTGCTCGCGATATCGCCGATAAAATCGAAGCAACCATGAGCTACCCAGGCGTTATCAAAGTTAACGTCATTCGCGAAACTCGCGCTATTGAATACGCAAAGTAAATCAGAAAAGGCGACCTACGGGTCGTCTTTTTTTATTGCTCACATTGGTGGTGGGCGAAGTGGGAATCGAACCCACACTCCATTGCTGGAACTAGATTTTGAGTCTGGCGCGTCTACCAATTCCGCCATTCGCCCTAGTTCTTATATTATACCATATGACCCTTTAATTTTCCACCTTTAAGGTATATAATAGTAACAAGTATTTTTATATGTCAAAAATAGGGTAGGGAGGAAAAATGAGAGAAATTATTTTACCAGAAATTGAGGACGACGAGAACGATCGCTTGCGTCGCCACGAAGATCGTGACGAATATGTGAACCGCCGTCGTGAAACTAGGGAAGCAGATTTGGCACGCGAACATACGCGCCGTCGTGCTGAACTAAGGCAGGCCGAAGAATCTAAGAAATCTAAGAAGGCTCCTAAGAAAGGCCAGAAAAAAGTTTGCAAGAAAAAAATCGCAGTCATTGTTTTAAGTATTCTTGTTCTTGCCGCTATTATTACTGCCGTTGTTCTTGCTGTCATTAAAAATCAGAAAAACGAAAACGGCGAGCCAGTTGCCGAAGGTTCAAATGAACCAGCTCCTACCATTTTCTATAGTAAACTTACTGGTCTAGAAATCGTTCGTAGTGGCGCTCAAAGCAACGGTCTGACATATACCGTAGAAGAAGCTAAGGCTATCGCCGATGCTTACAATGCCGCCCCTACTTACTGTATGCAAATTCCAAACGGCGCCGATTATAATCGTATTATGGCTGGTTTGGATAATGCGGCTGTCATGTATGAAGCTGTTGCTGAAGCTGGCATCACGCGTTTTGCTATGATTTTCCAGAATCCTACTGGTTCTGCAATTGGTCCAATTCGCTCACTCCGCATGTATTATCTTGATTGGGATGTCCCATACGACTGTACTATTGTCCACGCTGGTGGTGAAGAAAATGCTCGTATCGAAGCTGCAAGTGGCAAATACCGCGATCTCACCGAATCACTTACCTACATGTGGCGCTCTAATTATGGTGAATATTATGCACCTAATAATCTCTTCACTGATGCTTCTCGTTTGAAGAATTTTAACGCTAATGCTGGTTACAAAACTTCCGACTACAAAGCCATCGCACGCCAGACTTATGAAACCGCTAAAAAGCAAAAAGAATTTATTGCTTCATATAGCAAAGAAGACGGTACTGAAAAAATGAAAGAAGCTGGCCTCCCTACCGATGCCGCTAAAGTTACTTCTATAGATATCGATTTCGGCACTTCTATTACATACAACCCAATGTATGAATACGACGCTGAGAAAAATACATATCTCCGTAGCTATGAAAATGGCGACAAACATACATATCGCATTTGCAAAGAATCTGAGCAACCCAAACTCAGTTCCTGTGGCAAAGAAATCCAGGTTGAAGCTAGCGCAGTAGCCGTCATTCAGGTCAAAGAAAAAACTTGGATGGATCGTTGGAATCACGCTCGTGAAGATATTGAAACCACCGGCTCTGGCAAGGCTTGGATTTTCCAGAACGGTGTCTATATTCCAGCTACTTGGAAACGCGCTACTCGTAACGACCAAATCGAATTCATCGATAGCGATGGCAATAAAATCGAAATCACTCCAGGCCAACTTTGGATTTCAGCTATTCCAGAAAAGGGAAGGGTGAAGTATGAATAAAGCTGTCACGCGTTTTGCGCCTAGCCCTACCGGCTATATCCATATCGGCAATGTTCGTAGTGCAATTTACCCATATCTTGTTGCCAAACAAACTGGCGGCAAGATGATTCTACGCATCGAAGATACCGATCAGGATCGCTATGTTGAAGGTGCCACCGAACTTATTATGGATACTTTGAATTGGCTCGGCCTTGAATGGGATGAGGGTGCTGGCAAAACTGGTCCAAATGGTCCATATTTCCAAAGTGAACGCAAAGAAATTTATCATCAGTGGGCTCAAAAACTCATCGATGCAGGCCGTGCCTATGCCGATGACACTCCAGCTGAAAAAATCGATGAATACCGCAAGGCTGACCAAGAAGCTGGCATCCCATTTCTTTATCGCAACCATCGCCCGGACCACGAAGTTGAGTGGAAAGAAGGCGTTGCTCTGCGTTTCAAAACTGAACCAAAAAATTATGACTGGACCGATGAAGTTATGGGTAAAATGCATACTGGCCCAGAAGTCTTGGATGATATCATTCTAATCAAACGCGACGGTCTTCCGACGTATAATTTTGGTCATATTGTCGATGATGCAGAAATGGGCGTAACCCACATTATGCGTGGTGTTGAGTATCTTTCTAGTATGCCAAACTACCTCGCAATTTACGAAGCTCTTGGCATTGAGCACCCAAAATTTGTCTCGCTCCCACACATTCTCGCACCTACCGGCAATAAAAAACTTGGCAAACGCGATGGTGCTAAATCGGTTACAGAATATCGTGAAGATGGCGTGCTTCCAGAAGCTATGTTAAATTACTTAGCTTGCCTCGGTTGGAATGACGGCACCGAGCAGGAAGTCTACACGAAGAATGAGCTTATTGAAAAATTCAGCATCGACCGTGTCCAAAACTCCGGCGCTCGTTTCGATGAAGTTAAAATTGGCTGGATGAATGGCCAATGGATTCGTCGTATTTTCGACGAGCAAGGCGTGGATGCATTATATGCTCGCACACTAGAATCCGCAGATGAAAAATACATTACATTCAAGCCTCTTAATTTCTGGCCAGAAAACGCTGCAAATGAACCGGATGAATATAAGAAGCAAGTTCTCGCGATTATTTACGATCGTCTCAAGACTCTTTCTGATCTTAGAACTATGACTACATATTTCTTCGCGGACCCAGAAATCGACCTTGCTATGATTACAGAAAATAAGTTCTTAAAGAAACTTTCCGAAAAAGAACTTGCCGACCTCCTTACTATGACTATCGAAAAACTAAGCTCCGTAGAATGGACCGAAGAATCTCTCCAAAATGCACTGAATGAACTTCTCGAAAAATCCGGCAAAAAACCAGCTGAATATTTCAGTCTCGTTCGTATTTCTGTTAGCTTCGCGCCATTCAGCCCAGCACTTCATCTGACGCTTAATGTGCTCGGCAAAGACAAAACTATTGCTCGTTTGAATCAAGTTCGCACCGCCCTCGTTAATGGCTAAAGGAGGCCTATGTATACAGAAACAGTCCGTCAGGATACTAAGCGACTTTGGAATTTGCTTTCGCCAGATTTTCCTGATTGGCTAAATGAATACATAGACACTCCGGCTATGCTTCGTTTGCATGGCATTAGTATGGTTAGTGGCGACAATTACACGCATCTTTTTGATAATGTCATACATTATCCGCAGGACAGTCTCGATCATTCGATTGGCGTAGCATTAATCGTTTGGCATTTTACGCGCAATAAAAAACAAACGCTAGCCGGCCTTTTTCATGATATTTCAACTGGCACTTTCAAACATACGTTGGATTTCCTAAACGGTGATTATATGACCCAGGAATCTACCGAAGAGCTTACCACAGAAATCATTAATAATTCCGACGAACTTATGGCCTTGCTTGCGCGCGACAATATCGATGTTGGCGAAGTTGATGATTATCATATGTATAGCATTGCGGACAACGACACGCCTCAGCTTTCTGCGGATCGTTTGGAATATTCGCTTGATAATATGACACGTCGTTATCATTTCGCTGACTTCAAAACTATTCAAAAATTCTACAATGATTTGTCGATTCAGACCGACGAAAATGGTAACGACGAAATTGGTTTTTCGGATATTAAACTTGCTCGCGAATTTGTCCGTCTTACTACGCTTTGTTCGTTAGACTATCGCAGTAACGAAACGATTTTTTCTATGCAGGTTTTGTCGGATATTCTAAATAAAGCATTAAAAAATGGCGATGTAAAACAAGAAGATTTTTATACTCTCACTGAAAAAGATATCATCAAAAAGCTTGAGCATTCAAGCGTTTCAGAAAGCGTCAAAAAGTGGCGTCAGCTTGAAAAGATTGAACGTTCAAAAGAACATCCACCAATAAATACTTACTATGTTCACCATTCAGCTAAATTGCGCTGGATAGATCCACTCGTTAACAATAAACGAGTAAGCAAGATTGACTCAAAATCGAAAGCGTTTATCGACAAGAATTTCAATACGGATTTCGATTTCTATGTTTATGCTGATGGTATTTTGGAATCCGATTTGATATAATGAAAGCATGAACGAACATCCTGAAGTTGTCGATACGGACGAAGATTCTTGGGATTCTGGTGACAATCAACCAGATTTTCCAGACACCCACAAATATGATGGTGAGGTGAGTGATAAAATCGTTCCTGATGAAGGCGACGAAGACAACTTGGGCAATAAAGAAGCTGACGAAATAGTTGGTTTGACGGACAAATTTGAACCTCTTGATGATGAAGAAATCGATGATCGTGGTTTTGACTGCGACTAAATAAAAACGCAAGCTTTTTCCTGCTTTTTGTAGTATAATATATTGTATGGATGATCCCGCTAATGGTTATGACGGAGATTCGGGTTTAGACGACCAGTGGTCGTCTGAAGGTGCTGGGAAACCAGACATCGGTCCTGCTGGTCCCGCTGGCGAGGATACTAAAGGTATGAAAGATGCCCGCCGTGTTGCTGCGGCCGGGTTGGCTAAGAAAGGTGAAGCTGCCGCTGCCGGGAAACCCGGTGAGAAAAAGGGTGGTCTAGATGCTGCAAAGGCAGCTGAGGGTGCTGGTGGTCCAGCAGGTTTTGCTAATAATGTTACAGGGAAAGACGGCAAAGGAAAAAGCAAACTCGAGCAAAAGGCAGATAAGGCAGTCCCTGGTTCTGCTATGCTCAAAAAACAACTCAAAAAGTTTGGTCCGTTTGGCGCCATCCTTGGTATGATTATTACGCTGGTGTGTTTATTTTCAATGTCGCAGACTGCTGCCCCATTTGGTCTCGTTGCTAATGGTCTTGACCAGTTCAACTCGGTGAAGACTATTCTAGCGCAGTCTACGAAACATTATGGACCTATGTTTGGTTTTAGTACAAAAACCGATAACACCAATAGGCATATGACTGGACACGTAGCCGGTTGGTTTGATAAGCTTTCATCCAATCTGCACAAGTTCCGCATTCATTTTAATCGTAATAAATACAAGAATCTAGACGAAACAGATACTGACGCAGATGTTGTTAGTGCTGCCAAAGGAGGGGACAGCATGGAGGAGGGCCTTGGTAAAAACCACGGCGAAGCGGATGACAATGATCTGACGCCAGCGACAGAGCTGGAAGGTGAAGATGTTGTAGATAATGGCGATGGCACAACTAGTACAAAGAAAAATGGTATATGGGAAAAAGTCGATGGAGATAACAGTGGATACGATGGGCGGACGGAGTCTGATCGTATAGGACATTTGGATATTGATCCGGAAGCGGACATTGATGCAGATACTACAAATAAGATTGCAGACAATTTCCGCACTCGAGCCAATGCGGTACTTTCTACGGTTAACGAAGATATTGGAGTACTCTGTGGCGTAGTGAAAGTTGTTCAAGCTATTAACGCAGTCATCACGGCTATGCATGTCGCTAGCGTTTTGAATTATGTGGTTAGCTTCTTGAACGCCATCCAACAGGCGCAAGCTGGCGATGGAGGTGTTGCGCTGCACTACTTCTTTAATCAGCTGTCTCAAAAAGGAAATACATATGGCATAGATCATGAAGAAGGGCCGATAAAAGAAGGTACTAATGCACTTGAAAGTGATGCTTGGAACCAGTTCTTTAGCGATGGCTCGGTGATAGTCGGAGCTGACGATCCAATAGCACAGAAATTCAACAAGGATTACGCTGGACAAAACTCCGTCATTAGTGCGGTTATTTCTGCTACAAAATCTGAGGTAGACTCTACTCATCAGGATCAACCTCAGGCAAAAGCAAAATCCTTCTGGTCTTGGGTCGCTGGATTATTTAATATGAGCAAAGATGATCGTGTTTCATACACGGCTAAGCAGTTCGTTGAAAAATTCACAGACGGCGAATCAATTAACAAAATGTACCATACTTGCGTAACGTCTCAGGCGCTCTTACAAAGTTCGTTGGCGGCTGTTGATGCAGTTACCAGTGTCATTGCTATATTTACTGGAGGTATTTCAGAATTTGCTAAAAAGGCTGTAGAAGAAGCTGGAGAAAAAATCCTAGATGTAACGAGAGGCATCGTTGTGTCTGCACTTATTTCTGCAATGATCCCAATTATTGTTCCTAAAGTAGCTCGTTGGCTTGCGATGGATTTGATTGAGAATATGTTAGGTGAGGACGCCGCATATGCTATCAATTCAGGTTTCAATATGTATCTAGGCAAGCAGATGCAGCAAAGTTCTGGTCTCCCAGGTAATCTTGACCAAGTTTTGGCTCAGTATCAAGAAACTCAAATTGCCATAGCTGAAGAAGCCGAGTATCAGCGCAGTATTCGTAGTCCGTTTGACGCCACAAGCAAATATACATTCCTAGGTAGTATCGTAAATTCTGTTACCCCAATTGCGACGGCTATGTCCGGTCCTCTTACGACTATTTCAAAAACCGTCAGCTTAGTCGGTTCGTCTATCGGTAAACTCTTGCCGACAGCATCGGCGACAACGTTGGACGAATTCGAAACATCTCTCAACTACAACTGTCCTGGTCTTGAAGAGTATGATTTGGTCGGCGACGCATTTTGTAACCCATACTATGTCTCAGAGTATAAGACATTGAAGAATGATGATCCATTTCAGTCCATGGATGAGCTCGACGATAGCAACTTTGTTGAAGGAGAGACCACTCCTACAAACTTAAGCGGTCGTGAGAATAAGGTTATCAAGGATGGTTCAGAACTTGGCAACTGGGCTATCTCCTGTACTCGTCGTGACGCACAATTCGGTCTTGTTGATCCACAGACCATGACAGATTTGACTAATATTACGACTGGTAACGATAGTGTCGATGCTATCCTTGATGGCGCACTTAGCTTAGTGCCAGTCGTAGGATCAGCATTAGATGCTGCCCAAGCAGTTGAGGCTGAAGTAATCTTGCCATGGGCAGACGGTTCCAAGTGTCTCGATGAACAAGCTCTCAAGTTCTCTCGCTATTCAGAGGACCAGCGTTGGCTCGAGGCTGCCGGTGATATCGATGAATCTGCCGTTGCGGTGTATCTCGATAGCTACTACGAAAGATTCCCACCAGACACTTCCACGGAAGGAACTATAGCTCGCTATGCTGGTATGACTAAATCTGCGGTCGAAGACACTCTCGCTATTATAGAATATGGCAACTGGCTCGCAACTTATAGTCCAGACGAAACCTATGGCCCAACTCAATTTGAGACCACTCCACATGAAGACTATCAGTACGAGGGCGACAGTATCATTGCAGATGCACCAGATGATGTCATTGCAGATGTAAAATTCGTTTTCGTAAACGCTCGCAACGAAGTTGAAATCGGCTAAAACTGCAGGAAAATACTTGCTTTTTCATACCGGTATCGGTTATAATAAACATAAGAAAAGTGTGAGGTTATAAATGTCAAAAAATGAATGGAATATTTCCAGTGGTTCGACACATCGGTCTGTCCAGAGATCTACTACTTTGAACCGAAAATACGTAAAACGTCCTACTCCTAAGCGCATCATTATCAACGCAGAGGAAGATCAACCAAAACCAAAGATTGAAGAGTTCCACACAGACCTCGAAGACGCTATTGTCGACGCTCGCGAAATCTCACACGAAGTTACAGATGGTGAAATTATGGAGGATGCTTATCCCGCCAAAGATCTTGACGAAACTATTGATTTAGAGCGTAGAGCATCCGTTTCTTTTGATAACGAAAACTATTTCCGCCTTGGCAATAGAACTGCCGGTAGTAAGAAGATTTCAGTTTCCGATAATAAGAAAGTTGCTAAGAAAGCTAAACTAGAAGAGCCTGGCCCAGATCCATTAGAAATGGCACGCAAGGCTACTAAGAGGGCAATCGAAGAAAGCAAGAAAGCAGCAGAAGCTAAAAAAGCTGCTGAAGCTGCCAGACTAGCAGCCGAGAAAAAGGCAGCCGCCGCTGCCAGAGCACAGGCCAAGAAAGCAGTAAAGACTGTGAAGCCAACTACCAAAAAACCAGCCGCGAAGAAGACTGTTGCTGCTCCAAAGCCAGTTACTAATGCTAAAATTACTCGTTTTCACACAGCTGAAGAAGCTCCTAAGAAACCAGCAGTAAAGAAATCTGTCGCAAAGGCCCCATCTAAGAAAGCCGTGCGTCCAGAAAGCGCCAGGGCGCTACGCAATGCAGAGCGTAAATATGTTGCACCAAAGAAAGAAACCGTACACGCAGAACGCCATATCAAGAAGAGGGGCAGCAAAAAGCGTGTCGTCCTCGCTCTTATGGCATCGGCCGCTTGTGTCGCCGTTCTTGGTGGTCTAGTCTATCTAAATATCCCAGATGTCTCCGTAAAGGTCACTGCTATGCAAAGTGGTATTGAGGCAGCTTATCCATCCTATGTACCGCGTGACTACTCACTCAGTAGTGTTTATGTGAATGGCGAAGACGCTGTTGTGATGGACTTCTCTGGTCCAGATAATAATATGTTCAGCATCACTGAGTCCAGTAGTTCTTGGGATTCCAACGCTCTCCTAAACAATTACGTCAAAAAGACTTGGGGTAGCGATGAATACACAGCTATGCGTGAGAGTGGAATTACTATTTACATTCATAATTCCTGCGCCGTTTGGGTTAATGGCGGTATGATGTATAAGATCACTGCAGAAAACGGCATCCTCACTAAGAAGCAGATCAAAAATATCGCAACATCTATTTAAAAAAGCCCCCGTTAGGGGGACTTTTTTATTTCACTAATGCAAACTTGTTCTTTCCGCGTTTCAGAATCGAAAGGGAAGTAATTACATAGTTTTCATCTGTCACCTTCTCGCCGTTTATCGAGATAGCATTTCCAGAAATCATTTTCTTTGCTTCGTTTTTCGATGCGACTAGTCCAGATTCTACTAATGCATCTACTACATTAATACCGTCCTCATTTTGCACTACAGGAAGTAACAGTGCGACACTTTCGATTTCGGTAGGGGTGAGAGTTGAGGCTTCTTTACCGCCAAATAATAATTCGGTCAAAGTCTCGGCAGCCTTAGCACTTGATTTACCATGTACAACTTCCGTTGCACCACGAGCAAGAGCTTTCTGTGCAACGCGTTTTTCTGGAGCCTTAGCATGTTCTGCCAAGATACCTTCGATGGTCTCCTTGTCATATACAGTATAAATCTTCAATAGGTATTCAACTGATTCGTCTGGCTGGTTGACCCAGAACTGATAGAAATCAAACACTGGAGTGAAGTTGCCAGAACCATTGTCTGAACTTGCAAGCCAAATTGCATTGCCCTCAGACTTTCCGAATTTACGACCAGTCACAGGGTCTATCACAAGTGGAGTACTCCAAACATCAGCCTCTGCGTTTTCCAAACGGCGGATTAGGTGAATACCACTTGAACAGTTGCCGTATTGATCAGCGCCACAAAGCTGCAAATCAATGCCATATTCACGATAAAGGTGTAAGAAATCATAGCCCTGAATCAAAGTATAGCTAAATTCAGCATAAGAAATACCAGAACCACCTTCACCAATACGATTCTGAATAAACTTGCGGTCTAGGAGCTGTGTCATCGAGAAGGCCTTACCAACTTCGCGTAGGAATGAAAGATAGGAAATATCCTTGAACCAATCGTAATTATCAACCATCCTTAGTTCGTAATTGTCATTGTCAGTTCTGCCATCATCCTTTGTATCAGCTGCCCCATCGGCAGAGATAATCTTTGCCATTTGCTTGGCGATGCAAGCTTTATTATGTTCGACTTCTTCAATTGTCTTTAGATCACGTTCACCATTTTCCTTTGGGTCGCCAATCTGTCCAGTTGCACCACCAGCAAGTAAAGTAGGTTCATAGCCGTGACGTACGAAACATGCACACATCATAAGTGCAGCTAAGTTACCAATTGTCAGGGAATCAGCAGACGGATCTGCACCAAAATAGAACTTTTTTGATTCTCGTTCATCAAGTTGTTTAAAGTCTTTGATTGTTGTTTCGGCATTAAAACCACGCCAAACTAATTCTTCTGATAATTTCATAAAATTATTTTACCATATTTTTACACCTATGCCAAGAAAAACGCCCCTGGGAGGGGCGTTTATTATTTGTCTACACAATATAGCGATTTTTGGGTTGTGTAATCACCTTTGCCCCACGGTGCTTTTGGATAGAATACGATGAATGAATTATTCGTATCGCATTCCAGACGTTCTGTCGAGAATACTGCACGATCTTTTTTGTCGTTGTAGAAATTAATCAACTGCCTCAAGCGAACCTGAGTCAAACCACGTTCAGAGAATGCATTAAGCGCAGTCTCGGCTGAAACATTTGAGTTTACTTCGGTGGCTGCAGGGTAAAGCACCTCAGCATAGTATTTCTTAGCTAACTCATCAAATTTTCTCTCAGCGATTTTTTGATCGGTAAGCTCGATGCTTGCCCAAATTGCGGCAACGACACAAGCTGTCAATACGACAATAAATCCAACTAATACCCACCAACCACTATTCTTCTGGCCGTTTGTAGACATCTTGCCAGAATGGTTGACAGTCTTTTTTACTCGATATGGACTCTTTTTGCGAGCTTTTGCAACCGAAGAACTGCGATTAGACAATGCAGCACGGTTTCTAGACACTGAGTTCACAGATACGCCACGTGAACGACGCAAAGAATCACCCTTTTTTGATGCAATCATAAGCACATTATACCACATATGCTTAAAAATGTAATATATTTTATATTTTTATTCCACAATGTATAATAACTACATGGTTTTGGTTATATTTGCCACATTGATAACTTGTTTGCTCGGCCTTTCTGGTGGCATGCTTTTCTTAACCAATATTAAACCTATCAAGAAAATTCAAGAATTCGGCCCACTGATTGCTTTTATTGTTATTCTTGCCACTGTCGTTTTTGAGCTATTACCAGAGGCTTTTGAAAATGATACTTTGCAATCAATATCTATTTTTAACTTCGAAATTCCATTGCAAGTTTTGCTGATTATTGCCGGATTTATAGGCTGTGCGATTTTTGGGTACGTCCTAGGTCATTTTCATCACCATGCCGATATGCGTCAAAAAAAGCGCAACGAAGCGACGGCCAAATCCATGTTTGTTGTCGATACTATTCATAATGCGGCAGACGGCATCGTCTTGGGCGTGAGTTTTTTGGCTGGCGTCGGCACCGGCCTCTCGACTTGTCTTGCTACATTGGCGCACGAAATTCCGCAAGAGATCGGCGACTTCGCCATTATGAAACGCGCAAAGTTCAAAAATAAAACCATCATCGTTCTCCAGACTCTAAGTGCGCTGGTTACAGTGATTACCTCCTCGCTTATCTACGCTTTTGCCACTGAAAACGAATCCTTTGAGGGGTTTCTAGGCATATCACTTTCTCTTGTGGCAGGGTTTCTCATTTATATTGCATTGAGCGAATTAATAGAAGTTATCCACGAGATAAAAAAGTAATTCGTTTATTGCGAAAAGCATTTTGGTATGCTATACTGAAGATAATATAAAAGGGTGAAACAGTTTTTTATGGAAACTAACAATAATTCTACAACCATTGGCGGCGTCACTTTTGGTGAAGCTCCATCTGCTGGTCCTGCTCCAGCTAATACTAATCCAACTCAACCAACTTTTGGTGGTAATGCAGAAACTCCAGCCGAGCCAGCTCCAGAAGCTCCAGCTCCTGAGACTCCAGCCCCTGCTGCTCCTACAGATGCAGTTACACAGACTTTTACTGCTCTCGAAAATTCCGATATCGAGCAGATTTTGAATTCACCAGCAAATAATAATGGCCAGCCTGCGGAGCCTATTACTCCAACCCAGACTGCATTGAATGTCCCTTTCGTTTCACCAACTAGCTTCGATAATGCCAATACTGTTCAACCTGTAATTAAGGATCCATCACTCAGTAATCTGCCTGTGAACCCGCAAGTCCCAAATTCAAAGAAAAAGGTAAAGAGTCCTGAGACTATGGAATCTTCATTGAAGAAATTCACTACTATGACCATCGTCTTTGGTGTCCTCGCTGTGATTTTCCTCATCTTTGGTGTTGTTAGCTTAATGCTTTATCTCACTCAGACTGATAATCTCAATACTACCCAGGCGGATCTTGCAAAGTCTGAACGTATCGTTGCTCAGCTCGAAGAAACCACTGGCATGGTAATCGAGACTTATGAAGACGTCCCAGTCTATAAGGCTACTAAAGGCTATATCTACATTACTGAGTGGGATATCAAGATTAAGATTCCTGAGAATCTCGAATCCGTCAGTTACATTCTCGATCAGAAGTTCCGTCCAAAGATTTGCTTCAACGCAGTTGAAAAGGGCGTTCAATACTTCCCAGATTTCGCTGATATCGCCAAGAACAAAGGCCATATGGGCTGTCTCATGCGCGTAAGCGTCAACGAAGGCAATTACGACCCAGCCAATCAGGGTCTCAGTTTCGGTACCCCAGTCTTCACCTATAAGGACTACACGTACTTCTATACTGAAGGTACCACATACTCAGATCCAGTAAATAACGCTGCAGATCTTGGCCTCGAACGCACCGCTATGCAGATTATTAAGAATATGCTCCGCGATAACATCGAAGCTTACGAATAGAACATAAAAATAAACCCCCGCGGGGGTTTATTTTTTTACCAAATGATTTCTTCTAGTCCATTTTTCTTCAAAAATGCGTTAGCTTTTGAAAATGGTTTAGATCCAAAGAACCCAGCATATGCTGATAATGGTGATGGATGTGGTGCTTCTAGCACTAAGTGTTTTGAAGTATCAATCAAAGACTTTTTGTTTCTAGCGTCACGCCCCCACAATATAAACACTAGATGTGGTCTATTCGTATTTAAGTATTTAATGGTTTCCGTAGTAAAAGTTTCCCAACCTTTTCCGCGATGCGAACCAGCCTTATGTGCTTCTACTGTAAGTACATTGTTTAGGAGCAAAACGCCCTGTTTCTGCCATGGTGTTAAATCCCCAGACGGGTTAGCATGTTTTCCAATATCATCATCAATTTCTTTATAAATATTTACGAGGCTAGGGGGAATTACTTTGCGATTCGAGAAAGCTAGTCCATCTGCAATTCCTGGCGTGTGGTATGGGTCCTGCCCTAGAATCACTACCTTTACTTCATTCAAATCGGTAGTAAAAGCACGAAACACCAAACTTTTCTTTGGCAAAATTTGCGATGTCTCGTAAGCCTCGTGCAAGAATGCCGAGAGTTCCTTAAAATAAGGTTTTTCGAATTCAGATTTTAGAAAGCCTTTCCAAGATTCGTGCATAGTACCCCTAAAACTTTAGAAAACGCGATGTGAAAGTATATAGAAAAGCGATAACTATAACGAACGCTATAATTAGAAATGGTGCAAATGGAATTTGTTTTTGCTTCTTAGTAATAACGCCCGGCAAAGCACAAATTAACGCTAGTAGATTTGCGAAGAATAATTCAGCAATCGCTAGTGCCCAGCCGCCGAGTGCGATGCTGATTGCCGAACAAACAATCCAGTCTCCGCTCCCGACCCACTTTTCTTTCGAGAATACATATAATAAATAATATGTGCCGGCTAGGATTGCGAAGCCCAAGAATGTTTCAAATAATGCACCCTGCCACACCACATCAAACGCGAACGTCCCAGCATCTAGACAAGCTACGATATTATGTGCGATAAAATATAGCACTGCAACTACATTTGCCGCGACGAGTAATTTAGTAGGCATTTCACTCCACTTAGCGTCGTAAATCATCAAGATCCAAAAGACTACAGTCAGCACCAGAAGCAAGACTAGCGGGACTAGGCTTACTATGAATTCTACATTCTGATATTGAAAAGGGAAGCTATGAGTGAAAAACAGAAATCCAAAAATTACGAATGTTGCTGCGAGTGATGTCTCAGATAAAATTTCTGCTACGCCGATAGGCTTCTTACAAAAACGACATTTGCCACGCAGAACTAACCAAGAAAACACAGGAATATTGTCATACCACTTCAATTGTTTTTTGCAGTGTAGACAAATTGAACGGCTACCAAGTTTTCCTTCATGAATGCGCCAAGCCTGGCAACAGGCAAACGATCCAAAAACAGCGCCTAGAGCTCCTAAGAAAATTAACGAAATGATTTCAATATAGCCCACGCCCACTCCTACAACTTAAATAACTTTTTCAATTTTTCGTGAACTTCTTCTACGGTTCCAGCCGTATCGAGTGTAGGAATATTTTCATCTTTTGCAACTTTGAGATATGCAGAGTTTAATTTATGCTGGAAAGAATCACCTTTTGATTTAAATACTTCACCCACACGCCCAGTTTTTGAAGCCTGGTCAGCCAGACGTTTAGCACGGTCCTCATCAGAAAGTGTTAAGATTACAATCTTATCGGGGCTAAAATACCTTTCTGGCATCACTTCCTTATGGATGTGTCGAATCAAATTCCTGGATACTCCGCCCGCATAGCCTTCGTAAATTAAGGTGGAATACCAGTTTCTCGTAGTGATAACTGTGTCGCCATTTTTTAGGGTTGGCTCTGCTAGCTTTCGCCACTGTTCATAGCGGTTAATAAGATAAAGTAAAACTCTGGTACGATGGTCGATATCTTGCTTTGTACCGTAATTTAATTTAGCAATTTTTTGGACAAACGGATCTTCGCTGGCCGTTCCGGATTCGGAATAATGTACTACATTCTGGCCTTTTGAACGAAGATAGTCAGCTAAAAGCTGTGCCTGTGTGTCTTTGCCTGTCGCGTCCTGACCTTCAATTACTATATGCATGCAATAATTATAGCACGATTTGCATTTTTAGATGAAGCCATGTTATAATCGCAAGGTAATGAAACTGCGACGTAGTAATTACAAGCTTTTCTACATGCTTTCTGTTGCCTTGATTTTATCGAGCGGTGTTTTTGCACTCACTATGAATGCCGGCCGCACTTATGCTGAAGATGATGAGGTGAACTATTCCGAAATCACCGGCTATCATTATGTAACGATTCACGATTCCGGTGCCAAGGTAACTATCAAGACTGAAGCCGCAACCGTTGGTGAAGTCTTGAATCGTATGAATATCGAAATCGACGGAACTGATATCGTGGATCCAGGACTCACTACTGAAATTAATTCTGATAACTATCATATTAATATATATCGTGCACGCCCAGTCCTAGTCACGGATGGCATAATCAAAAAATATCTTTCAACTGCAAGTTTCGATTCTAAGCTAGTTGCCGAAGAAGCAGGCTTTTCTGTTTATGATGGCGACGATATCGAAATCACCAGCTCAACTGAAGATTTTCTAGAAACCGGCATTGCTAGCCGTTATACCATTCATCACAATGGCGGCACTACTATCACGGTTGACGAAGATATTGAATATAAAGAAGTTACACGTCGTGACCCATCCCTCAGTGCCGGTAAGGAAGAACTGGTTCAGCCAGGTGAGCTTGGCCGCAGAACTATTACCTACGAAGTCGAATTCAAAGACGGCGTCGAAATCTCGCGCAAAAAAGTTTCCGAAGTTGTCACTAAGGAACCGGTTAATCGTATAGTTGCAGTTGGTATGAAACAGAGTTCAATCCCAGCAAACTGGGAGACATGTGCCGGTTGGGCAAGGGAAGCAGGCGTTTCCGAAGACGATTTGTTTGTTGCGCTTACCATTATGTATAAGGAATCTGGTTGCCGTGTCGATGCACGCAATGCATCGTCTGGCGCCTATGGTATTCCGCAAGCTTTGCCTGGAGACAAGATGTCTTCCATCGCTCCAGACTGGGAAACTAATCCAGTTACTCAGATTCGTTGGATGATTGGTTATGTCAACGGCCGTTACGGCGGGTGGAACGGCGCTTGGGATTGGTGGCAAGCCCACCATTGGTATTAAAGAATCGCTTCAACCAATTTATAAATTTTTCCTGTAGATGTTTTACGCCAAGTGGGGCGAATAGTCCTACTAAAAATAGTATTGCAGAAAAGAACAACGCACCATGATGCGGATAATAAAATACATCGCCGAGGCCTTGATATATAGCACTCGGCGCATAATCATCTGCCAGACCAATAGCCTTCAAAATTCCAAACATCACAAGCTGAGTGATTGTAATAAAGAAAAGATGATGCATCATAATATCTTTCGTGTTGTTGGAAATCATATTCACAATTTTAGATTTACTAATTGCTGGTGCTATCAGCCTACTAATGCGAAGCCAGAATAATATGCCAGTCGTGCTCGTAATTATTGGGTAGAAAACTGGCGCCATAAATTTATTGAGGATAAACAAATTAGGGAATTCAATCGTTTCAAAGAATATCATTAGGAAAGCATTTGTCAGCGGACATACAATAAATATTACAGCAGAGGGAATCTTGGTCTCCCATTTTTCCAAATATCTATTATAGATTGCGCCCATATAGTAAAACGCCATAAAGAATCCGATTTTACCTAGCACGAGTAATGCGCCAGAAAAACCAACATGTTTTGCGAACCACACTACGCCCATATTTATAACGGCAAATATTATTGCTAAAATTACGGCTGAGGGAACGCATTTTTCTCCCACCAACTTCACTTCGATTTTGCGAACAAACCAGTATGCTATTTCGACTGTAAACAATGTAGGGATAAACCAACTTGGAATGTTTATTCCAAATTGCCCACCGTCTACAAACGGCTCGATGAAAAGCGTATAAAAGTTAATCGGAAGATCTGGACCACCCACTGCTGCTCTGCGGATAGACATAATAATCCCATAGATTAGGTTCCAAATAAAATAATATAGCATCAGCTTCAAGAATTTTTTCTTAAAGAATTTCCAAAAACTATCCAAATATTCATCCTTGAAAAAGTAGCCAGAAATAAATATGAACATTGGCATAAAGAATGAATTAAATGTAAAGAAATTGCCAAAGATATTTAGTACCGGTGTGGTGAAAATATGCCCGGAAATTACCATACAAATACCAATAAAAGATAGCACCATAAAGGTTTTGTTGGTTTTTTCTCCGGAGACCTTCCTTTTCATTATCTTTATTTTATCATATACCAAAATCCGTGTCGCAAAATATTAAAACACTTGTGGTAAAATATATGTATGACGACAACAGTTTCAGATTTAATTCCAGATTTCCTAGAAAGTTTAGAAATCGAAAAAGGACGCAGTCAGCGCACCATCGAAAATTATCGTCTTTATCTCGAGCGATTCCTAGAGATCACAGCGGAAGATTTGCCCGAAGAGATTCCGGAGCTTCGTCCAAAGGATATTACACCAGAAGTTCTTAGAAAATATCGCTTGAAATTAAATCGTTTTGATAATAACCCCAAAAATGAAAAACTCTCTGCCCTGACTCAGTCCTATCACTTGATTGCTCTGCGTGGTTTCTTAACGTATCTTTCCAAACGAGGCATCGAGAGTCTAGACCCAGCCCTCGTTGAACTTCCTCGCGCCAGTAAGAAACAGGTGACTTTTCTGCATTTTGACGAAATCGAGCGTTTGCTCAACGAAATCCCGCTTGAAACCGAAACTGGTCTTCGTGATAGGGCTATCATTGAACTGCTATTTTCTGGCGGACTCCGTGTTTCTGAGCTCTGCAATTTAAATCGTGATTCCATCAATTTGGAGCGTAGGGAGTTTGTAGTTCGAGGTAAAGGCCGTAAAGACCGACCAATCTTCATCGACAAATCGGCGGCCGAAGCTGTCCAAGATTATCTCGACGCCCGCCATGATGATTTGCCAGCGTTATTTCTCAATAATTCGCAAAATTTGCAAACTGCAGGCACCTCTGGAGACTACCGCCGACTCACCCCACGTTCCATTCAGCGCATTGTCCAATATTATTCACGCGCTGCCGGCATTACAAAACATGTTACCCCGCACACTTTGCGCCACTCTTTTGCTACGGATCTCCTTATGAATGGCGCCGATATCCGTTCCGTTCAGTCTATGTTGGGGCATGCCAATATTAGTACAACTCAGATTTATACTCACGTTACGGACCCACATCTAAGGGATGTCCACGAAAAATTTCACAGTGAAACTTCCAAATAAAAAACTATTGTGTTTTATTTCAAAATAGTGTATGATAAGCTTAAGCAATATCCAAAATTAGTTAACTAAGCGAAAGGTTAAGGATAAATAAGATGAAAAAAATAAATACTAACTCTAAGAAAGGCTTCACGATCATCGAAGTCGTGCTCGTGCTTGCAATCGCGGGTCTCATCTTCATGATGGTCTTCACAGCCCTTCCAGCGCTTCAGCGTTCACAGCGTGATACTCAGCGTAATAACGATATCGCTCGTTTCCAAGCTGCTGTCACTCAGTATCAGTCAAACAACCGTGGTAAGCTTCCTACTTCAACTGCCGGTACTGGCGTTATGGGTGCAGATACCTCCACAGATCTTACCGACCTCGATGGTAATAACTGTGCTACAAAGAACGGCACTTGGTGCTACTTCTATGCTAGTTACCTCCTAGTCGGTTCTGCTGGTGCTACTGATACCTTCACCGACCCAGATGGTGAACCTTACAGTCTTCTCATTTCTGCCTGTAACCCAGACAGCAAAACTGGTGCTAAGGAAAACACTATTTGTAAAGATGGTCAGCGCTCAGACGTTACCTTCGATAACCAGTCTCTTGGCGTAGACCTCGGTTCCCCTAAGCAAGTTTCTCACGCAATCTCAATCGTGACCAACGCAACCTGCGATGGTGAGAATGCTTACTACTCATCTGGTTCTCGTAAAATCGCTATCCTTTACAAACGTGAAGGTGGTGGTGTCATCTGCTTGAATAACTAATTTGGATAAAAAAGACCTCTTCGGAGGTCTTTTTCTTGTATAATATATTATATGAAAAATAACAAATCTCTTGGTCAACATTGGCTTAAAGATCGATTCATATTAGATGAAATTGCCGCCTCTGCAGCTTGCGACGGCGTATCTAAGTGTCTTGAGATTGGCCCTGGCCTCGGCACCCTGACAAGCTCATTACTTAGAGTTTTTGATAAGGTCACCGCAGTTGAATTTGATGAGAGATTGGCAAATAACCTGCCGAAGTCGTTCCCAGGCAAGAACCTAGAAGTTATCAACGAAGATATCTTGCAGTTCGATTTGAAGAAACTTGGGACCGATTATGTTGCTGCTGGTAACATCCCATATTACATTACTAGCCCTATTATTTCTAAACTTCTCGATGCAGAAAACAAACCAAAGAAAATCGTACTCCTAATCCAAAAAGAAGTTGCGGATAGAATCCTGGCGAACGTAGGGAAACACACCGTTCTAAGCCTCTCAGTTCAGGCAAAAGCTAATGTTTCACCAGGTGTCCTCGTGACCAAAGAATATTTTACTCCGCCACCTAAAGTTGATTCCGCTACGATTATTTTGGAGCCGTATGAAAAACCTCTAGTCTCTGATGAAGTGCTTGACTTTATTAAAATAGGTTTCTCATCTCCTCGCAAGAAGCTAGCTCATAATCTACCGGTAGATAAGACGGAGCTAATAAGTATTCTCGAATCATTGGGCATTTCTCCAGATGCTCGCCCAGCTGATTTAAGTCTGGAAGATTGGGATAAACTTGTTGCAAAAATTAAGCACAAGTAGTATTATAATAGTATATTATGGATCCAAACGAAAACAATTCTGGTGCGGGTGACCCAGTTGCGGACTTAGGAAACCTTGCAAATGAACTAAACAGTTACGACCCAACGGCCGAATTGCAGGCTATGGCTGCCGAAAATTCCGCTGCTGCAGCGACGGCTGCTGCATCAGTTGCTCCAATTACCGAAGCCGTTGCTAAAGATCCTACTTTGAACCCTGCTGCACTTGCTGCTCCAACCATCGGCGAACCAACCCCGGCTCCTGCCGAAGGCGCCCCTAGCTTACAACCTAGCCCAGGCTTCGCTGTTCCAGAAGGTCCTGCTGTATCAGGTCCAGCTCCTGTTGAAGGCGCTCCAACTCTCACTCCATCCGCTGATTTTGGTACTGAAGGTATCGGTGTGGCCGGTGTCGCTCCTCAGCCTGCTGCCGCTTCATCTCCTCTTGATGAAGTCGGTTCAATTGCTCCGTCTCCAGATGGCGGTAATCTTGGTGAAGCTCAACCTATGGGTGGTCCTATCACTCCACAAGTTACCGAGCAGCCTGCAGGTCCAGCTGAAGCCCCTGTTGATCCAACTACCGAAGCTCCAGAGGGTGCCGAAGGTGAAGCTCCTGCTGAAAACGGAGTTCTAAGTGATGAAGAGCGCAAGCAGAAAGTAAAAGCTGCTCCTCCTCTTCCAGGTTCGATTGGTTCCGCTAAATCCTATGCTGACATTCAGAAAGCCGAGCAAGAACGTCAAGCCAAAGCCGCCGCAGCTGCTGCAGCCAAGAAAAATGGCAAGGGCGGCATTAACCTAGGCGGCCTCAAGAGCCTCAGCTCCACGACTATTATTCTTATTGCTACAATCGCAATCGTTGCCATTATCGGTATTATCGTTCTCATTGTTTCTATGACTAGCTCAAATGGTCAATCTAAACCAGCCACAGGTGGTAGTTCCAGCAATACTGGCAACCAGACCGAAGAAGTCGAGACCGAAACTATGATTTGTAAGAGCGATATGCCACCAAACGATTATCTCGGTATGCGTGGCGTGATTGGCGCTCAACGCTTTAATACCTTCGTGTTCAAAGACGGCAATCTCAGCTCTATCAAGGTTGAGCAAGTCTACCAAACCGATTCTGTCGCATCTGCACTTGCCAACAAGGAGGGTTACGATGCTGGCCACCCAGAGGCTAACCTTGGCGAAGCCATGGATGAGCCAGAAGACGACGAAGAATTTGGCAGTGAAAGCATCCAAATCGAAGGTACTCGTTACGAGCTTGAACAGGTCTATACCCACGCTCACGAATCCACCTATACTTATATGCGCATGGTCACCAAAGACCACATCGATGATTGGGTAAAGAGTGAATGGTACGATCCTTCAGAATTCGGTATCCGCGTTCCGGCTGGCGCAGATAAGACTGACTACCTCACGCTCGAAGATTTCAAAGCCGGGCACAATAAGTTGAAATTTGCCTGCTCAGTCACAAACGAAGACGTTGGCGATTAACAAACTCCCCCCTCGGGGGAGTTTTTGAATAACCATACTTTTATGGTATAATTATAGTGATGAAAAACGTTTATATTACAACCGCCATTCCTTATGTTAATGGCAACCCTCATATTGGTCACGTCGAGGATTATCTTCTCGCCGATATTTCTGCGCGCTACGCTAAATTAAATGGCGCCAGCGTTCGTTTCCAAGTCGGCACCGACGAGCATGGCAATAAGATTGAGCAGAAAGCTAAATCTCTGAACCGTGATGTCCAGGAGTATGTCGACGAAAACGCCGAAAACTTTAAAACATTCATTTCTAAGCTCGGCGTCGAATACACAGATTTTATCCGCACTACAGATGCTGATCATATGAAGCGCGTCCAGGAAATCTGGAAGAATCTAAAAGACCATATTTATCTCAACAAATATGAAGGTTGGTATTGTACCGGTTGTGAACGTTTTATTACTGATAAAGAATGTGAAGAAAACGGTGGTGTTTGTCCAGACCACCAGGCTAATTACGACCGTCTCGAAGAGTCTAATTATTATCTCCGTATTGCTGATTTTAAAGACGAAATCCGCGCCAAGATTGAAAGCGACGAGATGAAGATTCTCCCAGAATCTCGCAAGAAACAGGTTTTGAAGCTCCTAGAAGATACTCCAGATGTGTCTATCTCTCGTCCAAAGACCCACCTTACCTGGGGTGTCCCAGTTCCTGGTGACGATTCTCAGGTAATGTATGTGTGGATGGACGCCCTCTCTAACTACATTACGGTTTTAGGCTATCCTGACGCTAAAGATTTTGACGATTTCTGGCCAGCCAGCGTCCAGATTGTTGGCAAAGACATTCTCCGCTTCCATGCGATTATCTGGCCATCTATTCTTCTTGGCCTCGGCTTGCCACTTCCGAAGGTTTTGCTTTCTCACGGCTTCATTCTTGCTAATGGCCAAAAGATGAGTAAATCTATTGGCAATGTTGTCGATCCTATCGAAGTCTTGGAGCGCCACGGTCTCGATGCCACACGCTATTATTTCTCACGTCATATCGATACCTTTGATGACTCAGATTTCACCTGGGAGAAATTTGATAACGCTTATAACAACGAGCTCGCTAATGATTTTGGAAACCTCGTCCAGCGTCTTGCGGCTATGAGCAAGAAGAACGAAGTTAAGGGCCAGGAAGCCTTTGAACCAATCTATGATGGCGAATATAAGAACTTCATGGATAACTACGAATATACTAAGGCTATGGATTATGTCTGGAGCAAAGTCCAGGATGTCAATAAGCATATCGAAGAGACTAAGCCATGGATGGTAGCTAAAGAAGATCCTGCTACGGCCAAGAAGCTCCTCGAAGATCTCGATAGGGAATTGCTCCAGGTCAACTACCTATTGAAACCATTCCTCCCAGATGCCACCAGTAAAGTTGAAGACATCTTCGTAACGAGTGATATAATCGAGCCTGGTACGCCGCTATTTCCAAAGAATTAAAAACAAAAGTAAACCCTTCCATAAGCGAGTGTAGACTCGCGCACATACCAAGTAGTTTAGGTTACAGGATGCTTGGTACTCGCATTGGAAGGGTTTGTTTTGTTTTTAATCTAGCTCAATAGAGTTGTGTAATAGATATTCGATAGGAGTATCGCCAGTGTAATCTTTTACTTCGATCTGACCATCTTCAGTCTTCTCAAATGGCACGCTTTCAACTGGTTCCATTGCGGAGAGCGCACTTGATGTGGTAGCGGTGAAGAGAATTGTATCGGTATAGATACCTGCTGGAATGGCAGTATTAGCTTTAGCACCGAAGTAAACGGTAGTTTCAGACTTAGCCACAGCTTCGTTCTCCTTGCGCTTAAGGTCGGTAGCTTCGGTCAAGATAGAAGTTGTAGTCGGAACTGCCTGATAGGTCTTAGCATCGGTCGAATAACCCCAGTGATTTACAGGGAACTCAGCTGGAGTGGTCTGACCAGTGAGAGAAGAGAATACCTTTGACAATAATACGGTATCCTGTGGAGCAGTCTGCTCAGTATCTTCTGCGAAGTAGAGCTTATAGCCATCAGCATTAGTATATACGCGGAGCTTCAATCTAGAAGAGCTAAATGTGCCCTCTGGAGTTGGAGTGATCTCAAACTGCATTTCATCAGCTTCGATTGCGACTGATAGACTTTGTTCGATATTCACGCTAAAGTTGCTTTTGGTGGAAGTTTCAGCGTGGGAAGCTCCCGGAGCGAGGAAGGAATTATATGCGAATAAGCCGCCCATGAATGCCAAGGCAAAAATGGACACACTTACATATGCGAGCGCGAAAGGGCTCTTTTTCCTAACCTGCTTGATAGAAAATTTTTTCATTATAATATGACCTTTTTATGTTTATGACCTATAAACCTACCCCTAGTATAAGTCATTTTTTTAAAAAACGCAAGCGTTTTAATATATTTTGAGGAGAAAGATATCCACAGGTTAAATTGTGAATATAATAACTAGTGAAATCAAGGCTAGAACGATTAAAACGATCCAAACCCAACCAAATTTGCTTGTTTTCACGGTGTCCTTTCCATAATCTATATCACGTGCAAAATCAGGGTCTTCCATAGAGCTTTCCTGAACTTTTTTTCTTAAATCTGCAGTGATGCGGTTATTAAGATCTGAGTTTTTTTCTTGTTCTTTATTTACAATTACACCCATCTTCCTCCTTTCAATGTTCTTTTACAATTCTATCACATTTGTGCTATAATTGGGATATTATTACTTAATGGAGAGGAAAAATGGCAAACACTAAGTCAAAGAAGACTTCCTCAAAGAAGCCTTCGACTAAGCCAAAAGCTGCAGAGAAGTCCGCAAAGACAGTGAAGACAGAAGCAGCCGCTACTAAAAAAGTAGCAACTACAGCAAAGGTCGCACCAGCTGTTGTAACAACCAAAAAACAGAATCCGTTTAAAGGCTTTTTCGCTCGCAAATGTGATCCAAATGAAAATATCTTGACTATTTTCAAGGGTCATCGTATCTGGGGCGCAATCCTCGGTGAGCTCATCGGAACAATGCTTCTTTCAATTGTTCTTTTGACTCTTGGCGCATATCAGCCACTTTATATTATGTTCGCAATGGTCGGCATCACTATGGCCGTCTATGCAATTTCAGGTGCACACGTCAACCCAGCCGTTACCGTTGGTATGATGGCTAGCCGCCGTGTTTCTGCAATTCGCGGTATCCTTTACATCGTTGCCCAGGTTATCGGTGCTTGGCTCGGTCTCATGATTGTCAACGCTTTTCGTGTTGCTGGTGGTGAGGCTTATGACATCCCAGAGATGACTGCTATCGATGTCGAGAAGCTCGCTCCAATCATCTTTGTTGAGCTCATCGGCGCTGCTATCATCGGCTTCTTCTTTGCCCGTGCTCAGCACTATCGTTCACCAAAAGGTGCATTTACTTACGCAGCTATGATTGCTGGCGGTGTTACCATTGCATTCATCTTTGCAATCGTTATCACCTCTAACTACCTCAGCATGTCTAACGTCTTCATGATGAACCCAGCTATTGCTATCATGTATCAGATTTTCCCATCAGCTGCCGATAACTTCGGTGCTCTAATGGGCGACATTGCATTGGCTGTCCTTACCTACATCATCATCCCGATGATTGGTAGCGTAATCGGCTTCTTCCTCGCAGACGCTTCTAGCGCTCTCGCAGACGAAGCTTAATTTGAAAGAACTTAGACTCCCCCGTTTCGGGGGAGTTTTTGTGCTATAATTTTTATATGAAGTTATACTCATGGAACGTCAATGGTTTGCGCGCCGTGCTTAGGAAAGGCGCTCTCCAGGAATTCATGGAAGATGAACAACCAGATATCTTGTGCGTCCAAGAAACTAAGGCTAAAAGAGATCAGGTAGAAGTGGACTTACCAGATTATGTTGAATATTGGAATTCAGCCGAACGCGCTGGCTACTCTGGTACGGCTATCTTTGTGAAGAACGGGCTAGAGGTGCTGAATGTCGCCAACGATTTGCCAGAGAGAATCGCCAAGAAATATAATTTAGATGAAAAAGATGCCTATGGCGCTCCAAATAGCGAAGGCCGCGTGATAACACTCGAGTTCAAAGATTTCTATCTGGTAAATGTCTATACTCCTAATTCTAAACGCGAGCTAACCCGCCTAGAGCTCCGCGAAAAAAGTTGGGACCCAGCTTTCAAAGAATATGTCGATAGTCTAGACAAGCCAGTGATTATCTGTGGCGATTTCAATGCTGCCCATACAGAGATTGATTTGGCCCGTCCGAAAGACAATGAGAAGAATGCCGGTTATACTATTCAGGAACGCCAGGGAATGACTAATCTCCAGCAAAACCTGGTCGACACATTCCGCCAACTTCACCCAGAAGATAGGAGATACACCTGGTGGTCTCATATCGGTCACTCCAGAGAGAGAAACATAGGTTGGCGCATCGATTATTTCTTAGTCTCTCCTGAGATAAAATTTAGCGATGCCGAGATTCTAGAAGAATATATGGGCTCGGATCACTGCCCAATTATGATTGAGGTGTAAATATGGACACAGTCAAAGAAATCGCAGATATTTTGAGACGAGACGGCTATAATATTCGCAACGTTCGCGAGGTTGAAGTTGGTCTAGAGGAAGATCTGCATTATTCGTACGAAGACGCGGTTCGCATCGCTCCAATGGTCGTAAAAATCGCGTCATAACACCCCTTGCTAAAACCCAAATAATAGAGTATAATATATCTCAAAGTTAATAAATAAAGGTATTTTTATGTCAGAAAATAAATTGAAGCTCGAAGCTCGTACTGCGACCGGCAAGAAGGCCGCTGCTCTTCGTGCTAATGGACTTATCACCTCTGTTATCTACGGTGGTGAAGGCGACCCAATCCTCGCTCAGTCCGAATACAATCCGACGGAAAAAGTTCTCCGCTCGGCTGGTTACCACTCGACAATCGACCTTGATATTGCTGGCAAGGCTCAGCTCGCTATCGTGAAAGATGTCAATTTGGATCCAGTTTCTCGCAAAATCATCAACGTTGAATTCCAGGCTGTCTCAGCTGATGAAGAAATTGAAGCTACTGCCCCTATCGTCCTCGAAGGCTTCGAAACTTCACAGGCTAATGTCCTTCACTACGTCATTCTCCAGGTTATGGAAGAAATCGATGTTAAGGCAAAGCCAGCCGATCTTCCTGAGAAGCTCATTATCGATGTTTCCAAGATGGCTGACCTTGACGATAAAATTACTGTCGCCGACATCGTCCTTCCTAAGGGTGTAGTCCTCGCTGACAAGGAACTCGCTTCTGACCAGATTATCGCTAACCTTTACGACCCAGCTGCTGAAGCTGCTGCTCGTGAAGCCGAAGAGAAAGCTGCCGCAGAAACTTCCGTTGACGCAGCTGATGTTCCTTCTGACAACGGCTCTAAGCCTGAAGAAGCTTCTGAAGAATCTAAAGAAGAAAAAGCTGAATAAAAAACAAGGCGCCCCTATACAGGGCGCCTTTTTGATGTTATAATATGATTATGATTTGGGATAAGTTACCGCATCACTTCACTTGTCTCGCGCCGATGGAAGGCGTGACAGATGTGGTTTTTCGTGCCGCTATCGCCAAGGCGGGCCGTCCCGATTTATTCTTCACTGAGTTCACTAATGTCTCGAGCTTCGCATCCGAAAAGGGCCGCCACGATGCTCTTGAACGCCTTTCTAAAAACGATACCGATTCGCCAATCATCGCCCAGATTTGGGGGAAGAACCCAGATCATTTCGCCGAGCTGGCCGGCGCCTTGGAGAGGCTCGGCTTTGAAGGTCTAGATATCAATATGGGCTGCCCAGACAAGCATGTTGTGAAGGCTGGCGGCGGCTCCAATATGATTCGCACTCCGGACCTCGCCGTTGAGTGTATCAAACGCGCCAAAGAAAATACTAATCTTCCGGTATCCGTTAAGACCCGCCTCGGCTTCACTTATGTCGATGAATATAAAGAGTGGATTCCGCTTCTCTTGAAACAAAACATCGCCAACCTCACTGTGCATCTTCGCACTCGCAAAGAAATGTCCAAGGTGAAGGCTCATTTTGAACTCATTCCAGAAATCATCAAAATGCGCGATGAAATTGCGCCCCAGGCCAAACTCACTTTTAATGGCGACATTCTGGCCAAGACTCGCCCGGCCGATGACACGGACGAGGCTCATGTTTATGCTGACGAACTTTTTGCAAAATATCCTGACATAGATGGCGTAATGATTGGCCGTGGTGTCTTTTCTAATCCATATTGTTTCGCCGACAAGATCGCAAACAGGGAAGACTTGCTCGAACTTTTTCGCTATCACTTGGATCTTTTCGATGCGCACCAGGCCGACCTTGCCGAAAGAAATGCCAATGAGTCAAACGAAAAGCTCCACCTGCATTATCCATACGAACCTTTGAAACGTATGTTCAAAGTTTACCTTCATTCTTTCCCGGGCGCCTCTGATTTGCGCGCCGAATTAATGGACTGCAAAACCACGGACGAGCTCCGTTCTACCCTTGACAAATTCACACTAAAATGATAAAATAACCCAGCGACACATAATTGTCGTAGTTTTTCAAAATTTCATCTGGGGAGGAGGTGAATATGGATGTCTCTCATCGGTACCGATAAAGTTTATGGTCGGTCGTATCGGACAGGTTCAAAGGAAGAAACTTGTGCATTCGCGCAGGCACTGGAGGCTAACCCCACACATTTTTCCGACATGTCCGAGGCAGACAAGCAGAGAGTTCTGAATGAGGCGCATAGTCTTGGTTATCACGGCGACAGCCTTCAGCACTCATCTTGGTTCTGACCACAAACAACAACAGACGTCTTGTACCTTATGGGTAGCTCTCACGGGCTACCCATTATTTTTTAGCTGAATCGCCTCGTTATAAATTTCTTCAAAGCGCGCGAGCGTCTTTTTTAGATCATGGCGTTCGGCAATTTCCATCGAGCCTTTTGAATATTTCTCGCGAATTTCTGGTTTGGTCAGAATCTTCACCAAGGCCTTGGCTATTCCGTCAATATCGCCAGGCTGGCATAACTCACCATTCTTATGATGCTGACAAAGTTCCTTTACGGCTCCTGCATCTACGGCTACTAGTGGCAAACCAGTCGCAGCTGCCTCAATCAAAACAATACCCTGAGTTTCCGTTTCTGAAGCCGTCGCAAACACATTTGCTGAACGATACAATTCAAGCAATTCCGGCATCATAATCTTGCCGAGGAATTTCACATTCGGAATCTCGTTCTTCGCTACAATATTTTTCAAATTCGATACATCAATGCCATCGCCCACAATCACGAGCTCGGCTTCTGGAATCTTATTCAAAACCTGTTGAAATGCATACACTACATTCGAAATACTTTTTTCCGGATCCACACGTCCCACATAAAGCACGCGCGGCACGCCATTTTGTGCACGCGAAGCAACATTTGGCAAGGCTGGTTTCAAATCATGCTTCCTCATAATTTCTGCACTTGGTCTGCCTGGCTTAAACGCTGTCAAATCCACGCCATTTGAAAGCGCTTCGACTGTCACTTGGAAATGTTTGCGATTCTTCGGTACCAAATCACCAATCGCCATCTCGGTTGGCATGGTGGCATACTCCGCATGTTTCAAGAAGCTCGCCATATACCAACGCACCGCCGCATTGGCTGGCTTGCGCAACATCGTTGGTTTAAAAATCTTGAACTGACTTGTCACATTATCTGGATACGCGTGCCCAGTCGAAACTAGTGGCACATCATTTTTCTTCACATAACGCATAATCGCGAGCGCGATTGTCTCTGCGGTCTGCAAGTGAATCACATCTGGCTGGAATTCATCGAGCGCCCTATTCACTTCTTTGAATGGATTATAGCTCCACCAAATTCCGTTTTTGTAAGCAAGCCTTGGCATCGCATGCCCGAGCACTTCTTTTTTGGCTGGCACCTTGTTAATCTGGTCAGGATAAAACGGAAAACGAGCCGACGAAAGATGCACGGTTTTTACGCCGGTCTCCTTGTCGGTCGTGACATGCCTCTTACCATTAAAACTAGGTGCTATCACGAGCACCTCATGTCCTGCTTGCGCGAGTCCGTTTGCAAGATTATGTGCAAAAACGGCCACGCCATTCGTCATTGGCCAATATATATCTGATGCGATGGCAATTTTCATGCTATAATTATTATACCATGAGTAGCCAAAAAAAGAAGAAACAGCCCTCGACCGTCACGGTTAACCGCCGTGCTAGTTTTGACTACCATTTGGGCGAAGAACTCACTTGCGGTATGGCCTTGAATGGCCCCGAGGTTCGCCTCATTCGCGACCATCATGTCCAGCTCAAAGGTTCTTTTGTCACGATTCGCGGTAGCGAGCTATGGCTAAATAATCTCACGCTCGGCGCCGAAACCGCGCGCAATATCAAGCTTCTCGCCACACACAAACAAATCGAGGCCTTGGAACGCGCCAAAGTTCAGGGAAACACCATCGTTCCGGTCAGGCTCCTAGCTGGCGGTCGCCACATTAAACTCGTCATCGCTACTGCCACTGGTAAGAAAAAATATGATAAACGTCAAAGTATTAAGAAAAAAGATTTAGATCGGGAGGCTCGCAGATGAAAATTAAACTTATGGGCACCGCTGCCATTTATTCTCCATACAACAGCGCCAGCACTTTTGTGAATAACGATTTGGTAGTGGATTTACCAAACGGCATTCTCAAACAATTTCTAAAAGATGGCGACGACATCAGTCATGTCGATACAATTTTACTTACTCATATGCACGGCGACCATACCGCCGACACTCCGTTCTTCGCGCTTTATCGTATGTTGCGCCAACAGGCCGAATCTATCACGGTGGTTGGCCCAGTCGGCATTCGCCAGAAAATTCTCGATATGTACAACGCCTACGATTTTTTCGATGCTCGCGATTACGTCGAAGATGGTCGCGCCAATATGAATTTTATCGAAATGTCGGAAGGCAGCCGTATTGAAGTAAACGGCTATACCATCGAGGCACACGAGGTTCATCATGGCAACGAAGCCCCGGCTCTCGGTTATGTTATTAATGATAAACTCGGATTCACCGGCGATGCTAGCCTTTGTGAGGGCGTTGAAAAGATTTTCGCTCAGGCCGAAGCTATCGTTAGCGACAGCTCCCATATGGAAGGGAATGATGATCATATGGGTGTCGATAATTTGAAATATCTGTCTGAGAAATACGGCAAGAAAATTATTTGTACCCATATGCGCGACAATACTCGCGAAGAACTAAAAAAATCGACCCCAGAAAATTTCATTGTTGGTGAAGATTTTCTAGAGCTCGAAATCTAATGTGGTGAGTGCTCGCTGCGCTCGCCTCACCTTCACTCATCTGCAACTAAAAATGCAAGCATTTTTGCTTGCAGATTCGTTTGGTGAGTCGGGAGGGGCTCGAACCCTCGACACCGGGCTTAAAAGGCCCGTGCTCTAACCAGCTGAGCTACCGACCCACATGGTCCCTACGATTATATATCATTTTACGAAAAAAAGCAAGTGTGGTATAATTATGAATACTTGCCCGAGTGGTGAAATTGGTATACACGTGTGCCTTAGGAGCATATGCCGCAAGGTGTGCAGGTTCAAGTCCTGTCTCGGGCACCAAGAAAATGCAAGGAAAAATCCCCGAAAGTTCCGGGGATGTTGTTTTTCCGTAAAACTATTTTGCAAAATCTTTCCAGCCGACTTCCTGTAGAGTCGCATTTTTGTTGAGACACTTATTAGTCTGGTTTGTCCGATAATCCGCATACGCCTTAGCTTTATTCGCATTCGAAAGTGCCAAAATCTGCACTGCAAACAGCGCGGCATTTACTGCGCCATTGATCGCCATTGTCGCAACCGGCATTCCGGGCGGCATCTGCACCTCAGTATACAGACTATCCTGTCCGCCTAACGCCTGGCCCAATAACGGCACACCGACAATCGGCAAATGTGTATGCGATGCGCACGCCCCCGGCAAAGCCGCCGACATTCCAGCGCCGGCAATAATCACCTGGCAACCTTTGTCCTTCAAAGAACTCACATACGCTTTTAGCTCATCCGGGCATCTGTGCGCAGAGAGAATTTGCACCTCAAAATCCACACCAAAATCTTCCAATGTCTCCAGCGCCTTCCGCATAACCGGCATATCACTGTCACTACCCATAATTACTGCAACCTGCATAAAACCTCCGTTTCCGTCATAAGACTAAATCATGAGGGCCACCCCTCGGTTTACGAGTAACATGGGGATTTTGCTAAATTAAAGAGCAATCCCCAATACAATTACACCACAAAACACTAAAAAAGTCAATGAAGAAGGGCCGTAGCATATGCCACGGCCCCAGGGGGTAGTAAATCTTTAACGAGGTTTCGTCATCAATAAGTAATAATACCAATATGATGCTTCACCTCTAGTTAAATTGCCTTTTGCCTTGTTATTCTTCCAGTTTAATTGCCCGCCAGAGAGTTTTGTGATTACGCCGTTTGCCCATTTTTTTGTGGCCGCCTGTGTTGTGAACCATTCCTGATTCAGATCAAGTGAAGGGTTGTTATACCCGTAAAGCTCCAACGCAATCATAGTAAACTCATAGCGTTTAATCGTTCTGCTCGGCCTTAAATTGCCATTCTCATCCATCAGATGATTCAAGCCGCCTTCGAGCGCAACGCGTTCTGTGTACTGGTACCATTTATCATCTTTAAGATCGTTTGGCACATTGCCGCCGTTATTTACAACTCCAATGGGAATTGCCGGCACTACATATGTCTTAGACTTCTTTGATGCAGCTTGCACCTCCATCGGTGTCGTAGCCGCCAAGATCATAGACATTACCAGTAAACTTACAACAACTTTCGATAACTTAGACTTCATCCCGTCCTCTCTTTCCGACCTCGAAATATCAAGGTCTATGCTAATTTATGCTCCCTACTAGAGGCGTGATTAGACTGAAGATTAGAAATACCATTCTTAGTAGTGGCAGGCTCGCGATTTTCTCGAGGCTACCACTACCAAGAATAGCGGGATAAGATTTACATTAATGAACAGGGGATGACCCGATACTTCTATTATAGCACAAAATGCCAAAAAAGTCAAGGGATTTTAAGCATTTTCCGTCATTTTATGGTATAATATATGTATGATTAAATTCACAATTATCACTCTGTTTCAGGAGGCGCTCGAACCATATTTGAACACCTCTATGATGTGGAAGGCCAAAGAAAAAGGTTTGGCCGAGTTTGAGTTTGTGAATTTACGCGATTATGGCCTCGGACCACACAAATCTGTCGACGACACGCCGTATGGTGGTGGCGACGGCATGTTGCTCCGTTGTGAGCCAGTTTATACGGCCATTGAAGAAATCAAAGCCAAAGATCCAGACGCTATCGTTATTCTTCCAACTCCAGCCGGCGCCCTTTGGACTCAAAAGAAAGCTACAGAATTTTCCGCTCGCGAGAACGCTCATTATGTTATTTTATGCCCACATTACGAAGGCTACGATGAGCGCATTCTCGACCTTATCGATTATCAAATCTGCCTTGGCCCATATGTTCTCACCGGCGGTGAACTCCCAGCCCTCATTATGATTGATTCCATCACAAGGCTTATTCCGGGCGTGCTTGGTGGCGAAACTTCCGCCGAAATCGAAAGTTTTTCAGATGGTCTCAATATCGAATATCCGCAATATACCAAGCCATATGATTTTCGTGGCAAAACCGTTCCGGACATTCTTCTTTCCGGCAATCACGGCGAAGTAGACAAGTGGCGCGCAGAGCACACGAAGACTCCAGAATGGGAGATTAAAAATGCTTAGTTTCATCAAAAAATACGGTTCCAAAACTTTCAAAATGAAGCCGTTTGGCGAGGTTGATAATGTCATTCTTTCAACCCTCGCTTATCTCGATTTTTCTGGAATTATTCCAAAGGACAAACATTTTGTTACACTTGGTGTAGCCGTTGAAACCTACTTAAAGACTCACAACAAAAAGCAAGTTTCTAACCTCGGCATTGCTATGAAAAATGCCTGGACCATCGCAGAGGCCATCAAGGATCAGCGCCGCTACAAAAATCTTTACATCAGTAATTACGAATACATCATCGATTCTGACACGCAATTTTCTGCCATGACTGTCCATCTCGGCCCGCACACCAAATTCATCGTTTTTGAAGGCACCGATGAAATGATTTCTGGTTGGAAAGAGGATTTCTTTATGCCGTTCAAGTTTCCAGTCGATGCCCATACTTACGCCATTGAATACTTAAATCATGTCGTCACCGTCCTCGACCGCACCATATTTATTGGCGGTCATTCCAAAGGCGGCAACCTCGCTCTCGTTTCTGCTATGTATGCTCGCCCGCACATCAAACCTCGCATTCGCACCATCTATTCCAACGACGGCCCAGGACTTCGCCAGCAGGAATTCAAAACTTTCCGTTTCAAAAACGCCCAGAAAAAACTCGTTCACATCGTTCCAGATCATAGCATCGTCGGGATGTTTTTAAGCAGTGGCGAACACACTTGTGTGAAGTCCAACCGCCGTGGCCCATTTGCCCACTCGACCTTGAGCTGGGTGGTTGAGGACGACCATTTCAAGCGTTGCGAACTCAGCGAAAGCTCCAAGACCCTTGAAAAAAATCTTCTAGAATGTCTAAGCAGTGTGCCTACCGAAAATCAGGAAAAAGCCATCGACCTCGTCTTTAAATCCGTTGAAAAATCCGGTGCCAAATCCACCAGAGACCTTTTGAGTCTCCGTCGCCTAGGTGCCATCATTTCCAACCTTCGCGGAATCGATGCAGAGACTCGCAAAATGATGACTGAGACTTTCAAGATTATGTACAAAGCCGCCATGAATAAAGGCGACAAAAAATGAATTTCTTTGACACGCTAGACAGCTTGGATGGTGTCGGTCCAAAAACCGCGGAAAGCCTGAAAAAGTGCGGTATTTTCACTATCAAAGACTTGCTCTACTATTTTCCGCGCTCTTATGAAGACTATAAAGCCAACGTTCCTTTGAGAGATATTGAGCCGGGCAAGTTGATGGTCAAGGCAAAAATCAAAAATCTCAAAACTCGCTATGTCCGCCGCAATTTCAATATCACGGAAGGCGAAATTTACGACGACACTGGCGCCTGCAAAGTCGTCTGGTTCAACCAGCCGTATCGCGCCAAAAGTTTCAATGAAAACAAGGAATATTATTTTACCGGCAATTTTGATTTTAAATATGGGCGTTATCAACTGACCTCTCCCACCACCATCGCCACAGAAGATATTGCAAATGTAGAAAGTAACGGCTTCCAGCCAATCTACCGTGCATTCGGTTCGCACGATTCCAAGTGGTTTAAAAAACTTTTCGAAAAAGCTCGCAATGTCGCAGCACTCGCACCCGATATGCTGCCAGACATCCCTTCCGGCACCCGCGCCGACGCGCTCTACAACATTCATTTTCCAAACGACCGTAAGGATGTAGATTCGGCCCGCGACTATCTTGCCTATGAAGAAATTTTTGAGCTGGTTCTCGCCGCTAAATTAAACAAAAACGAGAATCTAAAACTCAAGTCTGATTCGCTCAAATTCAATTTAGACAGCACGAATAAATTCCTAAAATCTCTGCCTTTCGAATTGACTCAGGCCCAGAAAAAGGCCGCTTGGAGCATTATGAAAGATCTCGAAAAAACGAGCCCAATGAACCGCTTACTCCAGGGCGATGTTGGCTCCGGCAAAACTGTCGTTGCGGCAGCCTCCGCTTTTCAGGCTATCGAAAACGGCGCCCAGGTCGCTCTGCTTGCTCCAACTGCCATTCTCGCCACTCAACATTACGAAGGCCTGAAAAAACTTCTCGAACCACTTGGCGTGAAAGTTGCACTTCTGATTTCCGCCACAAAAAACAAAACCGAACTCAAAAAACAAATTGAGCAGGGCAAAATCGATTTTGTCATCGGCACTCACGCCATCCTCACGGATGACACTATTTTCCAGAATCTCGGCCTCGCCATCATCGATGAGCAGCATCGCTTTGGCGTTATGCAACGCCAAAAACTCTTGGCCAAAACTCTGCCTAAATCTCCGCACCTACTTTCTATGACTGCCACTCCGATTCCGCGTTCGCTCCAGCTCACCGTCTTTGGCGATCTCGATGTTTCGATTATCAACGAGTTTCCAAAAGGTCGCCAAAAAATCGAGACCCACATCATGAAAGAAATTAATATGAAAGAGAATCTCTATCCGGAAATCTCGGCTCATATTAAAGATAAGGAGCAAATTTACTGGATTTGCTCACTCATCGAGGAGACTGGTCGCAGCGAGGCTACGGATGTCAAAAAGCAAACCGAAAAATTGAAGAAGATTTTCCCTAAAGCCACCATCGATTTTCTCCATGGCCGTATGAAGCCGGATGAAAAAGATGCCGTGATGGAAAAGTTCGCAAAAGGCAAAACTGATATTCTAGTTTCTACCACGGTAGTTGAAGTTGGCGTGGATGTTCCAAATGCCACTCAAATGGTTATTATGGACGCCGAGAATTTTGGTTTGGCCCAGCTTCACCAGCTCCGTGGCCGCGTTGGGCGTGGCGATAAAAAATCTAGTTGTTATCTAGTTGTGAAAGGCGACACCGAGCCGTCCAGGCGCCTCGAGGAACTCGAAAAATCTTCCGATGGTTTCCATCTCGCTGAGGTTGACCTTCAGCTCCGTGGCCCAGGTGAAATCTACGGCCATATGCAGCATGGCGAACTCAATCTGAAAATCGCCAGCCTCGCCGACACGCGCCTCATCGCCAAGGCCCAGAAGCACGCCGAAACTATTGCAAAAAACCCACAGATATTAGATAATTATACGGAATTAAAAAACGATATTGCTAAATACCAACAGTTAACAACTCTAAATTAATATGTATTCTACACTCACTATTTCTAAGCACTCCAAGGCCTCCGGCAAAATCGCTGGCACCCACCAGCGTTTTGACCGCATTGCGCGCCGTAGCCTCAAAAAAGCGAACCCTATCGGCTCGGTTAATTTTCCAACTTATCGTGAGATTTTGCATTTCGAGGGGACCAACGGCCCAGACGCCCTCAAGACCAAGAGTCCAGGCGTTGACGAGCCAATGCATTTCATTATTCCAGGTGCAGACGACGGCAAGCTCATCCAAATGATTCGCGATCATCAGTATAATCTAAAAGAAGCGCTAAAAAACAACAACGAAACTCGCGCAGCCTTTGAGGCATCCTGGCTAGCTCACGCCATCACCGATGGTCTCACCCCGGCTCATCACTTCCCGCTCGAAGAAGCTCACAAGCAACTTATGACCGAAGACGAATATTTTGAGCTCTTTGGTGTTCCATTCAAAGGTGTCATCAAAGGCGAAACTCTGAAGAAAACTCTGAAAGCCAACTGGCAGTATCTCGGCACCAATGGCTATATGACCAAGCACCTAGCTTTCGAAATCGGCATCATCCTCACGCTCACATCTATCCCGGCAGATCGCCCATTCACTCCAGAAATCACCGCAGAAGACCTGGCCGAAAAAGATATCGACAAAATCTTCTACACCGCCTTTGAAAAGGTCGTTGCACTCGATATGTACAACGAATTTTGCGAACACGGCTGGACGGTGAAACTTCTCAACCAATCTCGCGAAATTCTCATTCCAGAAATTATCAAAACAATAACTTTAGCATGGAATTCAGTCCTATGAACATCACATCAGGAATCTTCAGAGGTAGAAAATTAAACTCACCAAAAGACGAGCGTACTCATCCTATGGGCTCGCGCGAGCGCTTGGCTCTATTCAATTCACTTGGTAGCTTAGAAGGTTTAACTGTCCTCGACGCCTATGCTGGCTCCGGTGCTGTGGGTCTTGAAGCTCTTTCACGCGGTGCTACTCACGTTACTTTCATCGAAAAATCCCGAAAAGTTGCAGAGGTTCTGAAAGAAAATATCAAGACCCTAGGTGTGGAATCCCAGACAGATATCATCATTGGCGATGTCGCTCAAAATCTCACCACAAATTATGACATCATTATCGCCGATCCGCCATACGACAAGCCTCTCGACGCTAACCTCTTAAACGAGCTCGCCAGCCATGCCGGAGTCTTCGTTCTTTCCCACCCAGAATCCTTCAATCCTGCAGAGATTAACAGGGAATTAAGCAGCTCCAAGGCCTATGCTAATGCCAGAATCTCGATTTATAGGCAAAATTATTAAAATATAGTTGCAAAAAAATACAACTTATGATATAATGAACTTAAGAAGTTTATATTTTAATGGTGGGAGAGTGGGAGAAGGATTGAAATGGAAGAATATCAAGCTTCTGATGATGTTATGATGAACACATCAGACGAAAATCGCAAGAAGAAGACTATCATTGTCGCTTCTATCGCAGGCTTAGTTGTCCTTGTCGCTGCTATCTGGGGTATCATCTCCATCGTAAACAGCATCAACGGCAAGAAGATTACCGTTACTGAAAACGAAGTAAAGATTGAAAACGAGACCGCTCAGGTCGAAGATACCAACCCTCACGGTACTATCTCTCCAGCTGATGAATATACCGCTGACGACAAAGAAGATGTCAAGACCGACTCTCCTATCGTCGCTGACACTCAGGAAACTGTTGCTCCAGTTAAGGAAACCCCTACTACTGGTCCTGCTGACATGGTCGCAACTGCTATCCTCGCAGGTATCGCAGTCGCCCTCGTTGCTCGCAACGCTCAGATCTCAAAGCGCTAAGCCTAAAATCCCCCTCACCGAGGGGGATTTTTGTTGTCAAATTATACTGCTCGTGCTAAAATTAGCTTATGGCTACAAAAACTCAAATCCAACCCGGATTCTTCGATTTCGATATTGTTAAAAAACTTACTACGTCAGAGGGTTACGGTAGCGTTCCGCCAACTTTCGGTGATATCGTCATCGCCAACATCGGCCTTATTTCTGTCCTAGTTTTCTTCAGTATTATCACTCAAGTCGGCATTTACCTCATCTGGGTGAAGATCTTCGGCAAGAAAAAAGCCTGGCAGGCCTTCATTCCAGTTTTTAATTTATTCAAGTTATTCCAGGCAGTCAACGCCAATCCGTATCTCTCATTCGCTAGCTTTGTTCCGGTCCTCGGTCTCTTCCCACTTTTCGTATTTAATTTGAATCTCCCTAAGGCCTTTGGTATCAAGAGCCCGGCCTACGTCGTCCTTTCGATTCTCTTCCCATGGCTCGTGATGTTCATTGTTGGTCTCGACAAGAAATACGAATACGAATATATCAAGGGCAAAAACACCCCATTTGCAGATTCCTTCCGCGTCCCTATTCCAGGTGAAGCTGGCTACGACAACGCCATCACTCCGAACGAAGTTGGCGCCGTGGGTTCTCAGGTCTCACAGGCTGCCGCACTCAATGCAGAGAACAACCGCAAACTCCAGGCTGAGTTTGAAGAACGTAAGCGTGCCGAAGAAGAACGCGCCGCTGCTGAGCTCGCCAAGAAACATGCCAAGATTCACGCCGAGAACGCTCCAAAAGAAGTCAATTACGACATCTTTGATAACGGCATTACTGACTCTGGCCAAGACATTCCGCACCAAGGGTGATATAATATAAGCATGAAAGAGTTAGAAAAGAGAGTTAAAAGCTATTTTATGATGGCTTCCGCCATGACCATCGCCATGGTAATTTTTGGTATTATATTTATTATTGCACCAGGCCAGGTTCTCAATATTATTCATTGGATCATCGCCTGCTTGCTTCTCGCTGCCGGCGCATATTTATTATGTTTCCGTGGCGTCTTTGGTAGTATTATCTTGATTTTGCTCGGCCTCATCGTGGCTTTTCATCCGGGCGTAATGGATGTTATCCCTATTATTCTAGGTATCTATGTGGTTATCTCTAGTTCCGCCAAGCTTCGTGGCGTTATGAGCTTGAAATCCACCTCTCCTACCGCCTATACCGTAGCTATGGTTACTAGCGTCATCAGCCTCGTTTGTGGCGTCCTTATGATTATCCACCCAGGTATCGCCAATACCTCATTTATGGTAATTGTGGGTATTGCTATGGTTATCTATGGTCTCTCTGATTTTATCGATATGGTGATCTTGCAAAAGCATCTCAACGCCTTTGCTAAAGGTTTCTCAGCTAAATCCAAATCTTCCGACACCAAGAAAAAAGAGGGTGTCAAAGTCGACGATATCAAAGAAGCTGAAGTCGTCAAAAAGAAGTAGATCTTACCTGTGGAAAACTTTATAAAACATTTTTGAAAAATCTCCAAAAATGTTGTTGACATGAAAATGTTTATGCTTTATACTTAAGTTAGCTTGAAGGTCATAAACACGTAAAAACAAAATTAGCGAAAGAAGTATAAACATTATTCAACTCTTCGCGCGTGTAAAAATAAAACAAGCAACAAAATAATATAAATACAAAAAGGAGACAAATTATGTCAAAGAAAACTTTAATCGCAGCCCTCGGTGTAGCAGCTGGTCTCGGTGTCGCCGCTATGCCTGCCGCAGGCGTATTCGCTGATCCTGCAACTGATGATTCTACAGAGGAAATCAAGGTTATTATTAATGAAGCTCTTGAAATCAACTGTGTTACTGAAACCACTGCTGGTGCCAGCGAAGTTACTATGGCAAGTGGTCAGTCTAATAGTGACTTGTCAACCAAATGTACAGTTGTGACAAACGCCGCTAAGGGTTTCACCCTTTCCGTTAAAGATGTTGACAGTGAACTCGCTCTTACAAATAGTGGTACTCGTCCACAGGATAGAATCGAAGCTGTTGCTAATGCTGCTACGACCGAAGGTTGGAGCCTTACTAATACTGACGGCACTGGTGCTGGTGTTGTTACTAGCCCATTTGCAATTAAGGCTACTGACCAGATTATTCACTACCAGGCAGACCCAACCGATGATCAGGGTAAATCTGTAACCGTCAACTATACTTTCAATACTCTTGCTGACCAAGCTGCAGGTACTTACACTGACGAAATCGTCTACACTGCTACTGCTAACGTCTAATCTTAGCTGAAAGTGAAAAAATCCCCCGGTTGTCGGGGGATTTTTGATAATTTAAGTCTTGTAAAAACGCTTAAGCTCGTGTATGATAGGTACATAACAAGGAGGCATTTTGAAAATAAAACATTTAGCTACTAAAATTTTGTGTGGTATTTTGCTTGTTGCGGGTATCGCCGTTTCTGGTATCTTCACTGGATTTGCACAGGCTGCCAGTACTGCAGTACTTAGCGTTGAAGGCGAGTTGATTAATCGTATTGGCGAAATGCAACCAGGCAAATCATATGATGGTGTTATTAAAGTCAGAAATAAGAGTAACATGGAGGCAGATGTCAAATTCTATGCTACCGGTTATTACGTAGAGGGCGAGAGTTATGCTCCTGTTTACCCAGAAGAAGGTGACCGCGCTCTTATTATGAAGTGGGTAGAATTCGAAGAAGAAAAAGCAAAAATTGCTCCAGGTGAAGCCGTAGAAGTTAAGTATACTATTTCCGTTCCAAAAGATGCTCCGGCTGGTGGTCAGTATGCCACTATTATGGCTGAAACTGAGCCTGACGAAAGTGGGACTATTCAGGCTAATGCTCGTGTAGGTCAAATCGTTATTTCGTATGTTTCTGGTGAAACCACTAAGTGCGGGAAGATTCAGAGTACTAGCATCGCCGGCTTCCTCGTCAACCCTCCAATCACCGCCTCTGCTATCGTTGAGAACTGTGGTAACGTTGATCTCGATGCTGAATATATCTTGAAAGTTTACCCGCTCTTCTCTGATGAAGAAATTTATACTACGGAAGAAAACCCAGAAACCAAGATTATTCTTCCAGACACTCGCCGTATGCACTCCGTATCCTGGGCTGCTGCTCCATCCATCGGTATCTTCCGTGCTGAGGAAATCGTCCGCATTAATGGCGAAGAAACTGTTGCTTCCAAGTTCATCGTCATTCTTCCAATCTGGCTCATCGTCCTCATTCTCGTTGCAATCGCTGCAATCGTCTTCCGCGTCATAACTATTAGCAAGACCCGCAAGCAGGCAACTAACCGCCCAGCTCCAAAGAAGAAATAATTTCTCACATTCAAAAGACGCCCACCCAGGCGTCTTTTTGTGATACGAAAAAAGATGCTAATGCATCTTTTTAGATGAGGACTCCCGACTTGTGTATCAACCCACTGTCGGCCCTCGCGGACAGGCTCCGTCCGCTATGCTGACCTCTAGCCTATCTAATTACATTATACCACATCATGCTATAATATGTCTATGGGAATAGAAATCGAAGCAACTTTTACCGGTATAGATAAAGATCTATACCGCGAAAAACTAAAATCCGTGGGAGCCACACTTAAACAAAAAGAACTCCTAATGCGCCGCGTCGTATTCGATGTTTCAGAACACGAATTTGCTCGCGTCCGCGACGAAGGCAATTGCATCACCATGTCTTACAAACACCAAGATTCGCATAGCTTATCTGGTATGCAAGAAGTCTGCGTCAAGGTGGACTCGTATGACGAGGCGATTAATTTTCTCCTTGCGCTAGGCTTCAAAATTAAGTCCGAGCAAGAAAGCTACAGGGAAGAATGGGAGCTAGATGGCGTAGAAATCACGATTGATACATGGCCATGGCTGGCGCCATATACCGAGATCGAAGGTCCTAGCGAAGACGCCGTAAAAAGCGTATCTGAGAAATTAGGCTTTAATATGGAAGATGCCATTTATGGTTCAGTCGATGATGTCTATATCAAGTATTACAAAACAACCAGCCACGAGGTAAACTTCAGACCGAAGATTCTGTTCTCCGAAGAAGTAGGTTGGGAAGAAAGGAAGGAAAATGGGTAAATCAAAAGTTTATTTCACCAAGGAAATCACACCAGAATCTTTAGTTAAGATGTATGAGACATTGGGTGTTGAGTTAAAAGGAAATGTTGCTATCAAATTGCATTCTGGCGAGAAGGGAAATCAAAATTATGTAAAGCCAGAATTTGTCCAGCAGATTATCGAGCATGTCGGCGGGACCGTCGTGGAATGTAATACTGCATACGAAGGCCAAAGAAACTCTACAGAAAAGCACAAAAAGTTGATTGAAGATCACGGCTGGACCAAATATTTCGATGTCGACATCATGGATGCGGAAGGCCCAGATGTAGAGCTAGATATTCCGAATGGAAAAGTTTTGAAGAAAAACTATGTCGGCAAGAATATAAATAATTATGATTCTATGTTGGTCCTTTCTCATTTCAAGGGGCATCCTATGGGTGGCTTCGGTGGCGCTTTGAAACAACTTTCAATAGGCGTCGCATCAAGCCAGGGCAAAGCCTATATCCATTCGGCAGGTAGGACCTTGGATCAATTTAATTTGTGGGATAATTTGCCAGATCAGGATTTGTTCCTAGAGAGTATGGCCGATGCGGCTTCATCCGTCGTGAAACACTTTGGCGAGAATATCGTTTTCATCAATATAATGTGCAATATGTCTGTCGACTGCGATTGCTGCGCTGTTGCCGAAGACCCATGTATGAAAGACATCGGTGTGCTTGCTAGTACAGACCCAATCGCTATAGACCAGGCCTGTATTGATTTGGTAAACAATTCAGATGATCCAGGAAAAGAACATTTTATGGAGAGGGTGAACTCCAGAAACGGTATTCATACCATAGAAGCTGCCGCCGAGCTTGGCTTTGGAAGCAGGGAATACGAACTAATCAGTATCTAATTTTAATTTGGTAAGCCACACGCTCTAACCTCACTTCGTTCGGTATCGCTTGTGTGGCTTTCCAGAAAATCCAGATTTTTGCTTTGCAAAAATCTATTTTTGTTTAGCAACAAAAATACGAGACTTCGTCTCGTTTGGATTTTCTGGTCGGGGTGACAGGGCTCGAACCTGCGACCTCACGCTCCCAAAGCGCGTGCGCTAGCCAACTGCGCTACACCCCGAAACAGCTACATAAAGTATACCACTTTAGCGCTTATTTTTCAAGACCAAGATTTCTAGCATTTTCGCCCCTTATATGATAGAATAAAAGGAAGGAGTTTTAATGCCACAAAATAATCTCAAGAAGGAGTCTCCAAAGGCTCAAAAATCAAATACAATTCGTAGCATAATTTTTTCATTTTTAGTTATTATGTGCGGCGCTTGGGCATTCACCGCCCTTTCCGGCCACACCAACGGCAAGATCGAGGAAGTTCCAATTTCCGACGTCATTTCTCGTGCCAATGATAAAAACGGCGATATCAAGAAACTTTCTGTCGCTGGCGATACTGTCCTCATCACTTTGAAGGGTAATGACAATCCTACTCAGAGTTCTCGCAAAGATGGTGCCGGCACTCTTTATGATATTGGTCTCGTTGATCAGTGCAAAGAACTTTCTGGCGACGAACTCAAAACCTGTAAAGAGGCTTATCCTGTCATTGAATATACCGAACCTGTCGATTGGTTTGGTATCGTCCTCAATGTGGCATCCTTCATTCTTCCTATCATCTTAATTATCTTCCTATTTAGCTTCATGATGCGCCAAGTTGGCAATGCCAACAAGGAATCTATGGGCTTCGGCAAGGCTAAGGCTAAGATTTACGGCCCAGACAAAAAGAAAGTTACCTTTGATGATGTTGCCGGTAACGAAGCTGCTAAACAAGATTTGACAGAAATCGTAGATTTCTTGAAGAATCCAAAGAAATATGAAAAGCTCGGTGCTAAAATCCCTCGCGGTGTTCTCCTTGCAGGTGATCCAGGTACAGGTAAAACTTTGATGGCTCGTGCTGTGGCAGGCGAAGCCAATGTTCCATTCTTCAGTATTTCCGGTTCTGAATTCGCTGAAATGTTCGTAGGTGTGGGTGCTTCTCGTGTCCGCGACCTCTTCAGTAGAGCTAAGAAAAATGCTCCATCTATCATCTTTATCGATGAAATCGATGCCGTTGCTCACAAGCGTGATGCCCGTGGTGGTGCTGGTCGTGAAGATGAACAGACTTTGAACCAAATCCTCGTCGAGATGGATGGTTTCGACAATGAATCTGGCGTTATCGTAATGGCTGCAACCAACCGCGTTGATATGCTTGATAAAGCCCTCCTTCGCCCAGGTCGCTTTGACCGCCATGTAGATGTCACTCTTCCAGAAAGAAAAGATCGTCTCGATATTTTGAAAGTTCACTTCAAGAACAAGCCTACTGATGACGGCGTAGACCTCGATAGTCTCGCAGCCAAAACCGCCGGTTCTTCTGGCGCCGACCTCGCTAATATTGCCAACGAAGCCGCTATTACCGCAGCTCGTGAAGGTCACAAAAAGATTACTTCCGGTGATATTACAGAAGCCTTCGAGCGTGTTGCCATTGGCCCAGAACGCAAGTCTAAGGTCATGAACGACCACGAACGCAAAATTACCGCTTACCACGAAGCTGGCCATGCGGTGGTTGGCCATGTTCTTCCAGATTCTGACCCAGTTCACAAGGTTACCATTATCCCACGCGGACACACCGGTGGTGTCACCTGGTTCCTCCCTCCAGAAGATCGCAGCTACAAGAATATCTTCGAACTCAAAGACATCCTCGCTCGCGCTATGGGTGGCCGTGTTGCCGAAAAAATCATCTTCGGCGATGATGGTATTACCACTGGTGCAAGTAGCGACTTGAAGAATGTCGCCGAGCTTAGCAAAGATATGATTATCAGCGAAGGTATGGGTGGCAAAGCTATGCGCAACCTCGTCTTCCCAAGTGAAGAAACTGGTTATTACACCATTAGCACCGGCAAACCATATTCCGAAAAAACCGCCGAAGCTATCGATGCTGAAATCCGCACCCTTTCCGAAGAAGCTGCCAAGCGCGCTGAAATCGTTCTCAAAGAAAACCGCGAGGTCCTAGATCGTCTCGCCGCCGCTCTTCTCGAAAAAGAAACTCTCGAAGAAAAAGACTTAGCTGAACTATTAAAGGGAACATCACTTCCTGCAGGAGCTAAGTTACATTAATGAAGCATTTCAAGTTTAGGTCGGTCGTAGCATTAGCAAACAGTAAACTCAGCATCAAATATGCTGCAGTCTTACTTAGCTGTTCTACGCTCGTTTCCGCCTTGCTTGGTATTCTGCGTGATCGTCTTTTAAACTCATATTATCTCGACACATATCCTACCGGTATCGATGCCTACACTGCCGCCTTCACGGTCCCAGATTTTATGTTCTTCATTCTAACTTCTGGCGCGCTCGCAGTGAGCTTTATTCCAGTTTTTAATCAGCGTCTCGTTGCCGGTAACAAAAAATCTGCCTGGGAGCTTAGCTCATCCATCTTGAATCTTATGGCGCTAATTACTTTGGTAGCTTCTGTTCTCATTATGATTTTTGCCGACCCACTCATCCGTTATGTTGTGGGTCCAGGCCTCGACGAATCAGGTACCATCCTTGCCATCAATATGATGCGCGTGATTGCTATCAATCCATTCCTCTTTAGTATTTCTACAGTAATTTGCTCTATGCAACAGGCTGTTGGACGCTTCGTTTTCTACGCGCTCGCCCCAGCCGTTTACAATATTGGTATCCTCATCGGCATCACTTGGTTCACTGGCGGTATCAATATCTTTGGTTGGCAAATCTTTGATGGTGGCATTATGGGCGTAGCACTCGGTGTGGCCTTTGGTGCTGTACTTCAAGTTCTTGTTTCCATCATCGGCCTTGTAGGTCTTGGCTTCGATTACGATTTCAAGATTCACTGGAAGAATAAAGGTTTCCGCGATTGCCTGAAACTTCTCCCGGCTCGCTCCTTAGATCAGGGAATTGGCTATGCCAACACTATCGTCACCACCAATCTCAGCTCCCATATGGGCGCAGGTGCCTTGCGCGGTTTCCAACAGGCTAATACACTTCATAACATGCCAGTATCTCTCATCGGTGTGGCTATCTCCACGGCTTTTTTCCCGAAGTTAACCGAAGAAACCGAATCCGAGGAAAAGTTTAACGCTACCTTCCGCCAAGCACTTCGCACCATCACATGGGTCTCTTTGCCGGTGGTTGTTATTGCTTTCTTTGCTCGCGGTTATGTCGTGAACTTTATCAAGAATGGCGGCGACTATCTCATTGCTAGCATCTTCGCCACTATGGTTATCGCCACATTTGCCCAGTGTATTTACCACATTGCTTCCAGGGGCTTCTATGCTCACCAGGATACAAAGACCCCATTCATTACCAGTGTGGTTGCCGTAGGTCTAACTATTCTCTTGATGTTAATCTTCTCCAGTATGGGGCTAGGTCCTGAGGGTCTTGGCTGGGCCCAGACTATTGGTGCCGTGGCACAGGTTATGATTCTTCTTATCATTCTTAACCGCCGTGCCAAACACAAACTCTTCAATAAGAAATTCTGGAGCGCTATCTGCAGGATGGCTATCGCAGCTGTCATTACCGGTGTGGTCGCCTATTTCATGACCAAACTTCTTCCACTTATGGCCGATGATAATTCATTCCTCGCTACCTTCCCGAAGTTCTGCATTATCTCAATCGTTTCGTTTGCCGTTTATATCTTCATTAGCTTCATCTTGAACCTAGAAGAGGTTATCCCAGTTTTTGAAAAAATTTCCAAGATCCTATTTAGAAACCTAGACAAAAAGTAGTTGTGGAAAAACCATAAACTTTATTAACTAAAAGTCTAGACATTTCAGAGAAACCTGTATATAATATAAGCATAAGAGGTCAATTATGCCCAAGAATATAAACGTAAAACAGAAATTTTGTAGAGAAAATTCAATGAGCCTTTCTTCGCATGGCACGAATAAGAGCCTTGCGTTAGTCGCTTCTAGCTTTGCAGTCTTTTCTGCTTCGTTTGTGGCAGCACTCGTTTTCTCAGGTGCCGCTCTTCCTGAGGTTAGCTCTTATGCAGAGACCGAGACAAATGTTCTCCCAGCTTCTGAATACTACTTATCTCTTTCATCCAAGTCTGATGTTTCTATTGATGTTTTGAAAACCACCGCTGAAGGTGCTATTGCTACTGCGGAAGATACTCTTACGGTTAAAACCAATACTTCTGGCTACAAAGTAGCCCTCAGCGCAGTAGATGAAAAACCTGAATCCCAGAATCTCTACCTAGATGGTGATACAGAAAAAGAATCCATCAAGGCTACTTCCGGCACTGCCGAAGCTCCAAAACCCCTCGATCAGAACTCTTGGGGTTATGCAGTTGCAGGCCTCGATAAATTCGACGAGGTTTACGATTCCAAAGAAGTTGATTTGAAGAAAGCAAAATTTGCCGCTCTTCCTAAATTCGGCGAAGGCGAAATTGTCGCTTCCAATTCATGGGAAAAGTCTGGTATTGCTCATGAAGCAGAACACACAGTAGTTTATGGTGTTCATGCTAACTCACTTCTCTCTGCTGGTAAATACGAAGGCGTTATCCTCTACACCATCTCATCAGATACTTTGATGGATCCTGAAAATGTAAAAGTTTCCGTCGACTCTATCGATTGGGCCGAAGAAGGCACTTTCCCACTCACGGTTGATGTTCTTACTATGTCCAACATGAACGAATATGCATGGTCCGTGAAGTTGGTAAACGCCAAGGATGATAAAGACATCTATGAATGCGCCAATGTAGAAGTTGAGCAGACCAATAACGAAGAAGGCGATACCCCAGGTGTCAAGATTACCTGCGATGCTCCAAAAGCTCTCGGTAAAGGGAAGAAAGATGCTGAATTCAAGGTAATCGCAGTCTCTGAAAAGCTCGGTGAATACGAAGCCACAGACAAGTTGAAAGTCAAAGGCACTGAAGTCGAGCAGCCAGAAGTTGAATCTCCAGTCGAGGAAGTCGAAGATAACGACATCGAAACCGACATCAAGGACAAAGAACCAAAGTCTGAAGATATCAATATCACCGAAGACACTACAACTTCTCAAGAATAAACAACACCCACCTCTCGGTGGGTTTTTTGATGTATAATATATTATATGAAGGCATTATATCGTAGATATCGTCCTATTTCGCTAGATACTGTGATTGGACAAGATCAAGTTGTTACTCCATTGCGTGAAGCTTTGAAACAAGGCAAGATTTCACACGCCTATCTTTTCTCTGGCCCACGCGGCACTGGCAAAACTTCCATTGCTCGTATCTTTGCTCATGAAATCAATAATTTCAAATATGAACTTGAAGATGATTATATAGATATCATCGAGATTGATGCCGCTTCTAATACTGGTGTCGATAATATTCGCGATTTGCGCGAGAAAGCTATCATTGCACCGGCCGAGGGCAAATACAAGATATATATCATCGACGAAGTCCACATGCTGAGTAAATCCGCGTTTAATGCTTTGCTCAAGATTATGGAAGAGCCGCCAGAGCATGTTGTGTTTATTATGGCCACTACCAACCCAGAGAAAGTTCCTATTACTATTACTTCTCGTTCCCAAAATTTTGTGTTCAAGCTCGCCGATTCAGAGACTATGTTTGCGCATCTAAAAGAAATCGCAAAGCAAGAAAAAATTAAGATTTCGGACGATGCCCTGAAGATTATTATTGAACGTGGCGGCGGATCCTTCCGCGACACTATTTCGTTGCTCGATCAAATTTCAACGATTACCGATGCTAAGACCGAGATTACTCCAGAAATGGTAGATGAAGCTCTCGGCTTGCCAACTTCAAAGAAAGTCGCAGAACTTCTGGACCTATATTCTAACGGTGATTTGAATGGTGCAGTAGAAGTAATGCGCGAATTACTAAATTCTGGCGTTGAAGCTGAATCATTGGCAGTTACATTGGTAGAAAGAATTTCCGCTAGCCCTAACCCAGCCACCCTTAGTCTAGTTTCTAGACTATTCGATGTCCAGGCCCCATTTGCCGAAGCCAAATTACTTGTCGCAATCCTCGGCAACGGTACTGCCCCAACCATCAAAAAACCAGTCGTGCTAGCAACCGCCCCAGTCGCAAAATCTGTAAACAACGAGCCCCGTGACGACCGTCAGGAGTATCAGAACCAAGCTAGCTTGAGTTCTGATACGACGCAACGGAAAGCGCGTAGCGATTACGCGCGTGAGGAAGTCGTTTCCGAAGAGGTTGTTGCTTCAGATCTTACTCCTAGTGCAGTTGCTTCTCGCGAAGACTTCATCGATGCCGTTGCAACCAAGTCTTCGATGCTAACCTCCGCTCTCGACACCTGCAAACTCGAAGTTTCAAATTCCTCAATCGATATCTACCCTACCAAGATGTGGTACAAAATTCTTACGAGTAAAAATAACCTCGATATTTTGCGTGAGTTTTCCTCTGGAAAGCAGCTAAATATCCACGACCCGTCCGAAAAACCAGAGAAAAAATCGACCCTTTCTGATATAATGGGTAATGTACAGGAGGTTAATGATGACGGAGGAGACCCATTCTAAAGACGGTGGACGTATTCCACCTCAGGATATTGAAGCTGAGCGCGCTTTGCTTGGCTCGATTATGTTGGAAGACGAAAAATTTCCAGAGATTCTTGAAAGTATAAAACCAGAAGATTTTTATGACAAAAATCATGCGTCAATCTATCGTGCTATGATTCGTCTTTATGATGACGGCAAGCGCATCGACCTTACTACCGTATCATCAGCTCTAAAAAGTATGAAACTTCTAAAAGACGTGGGTGGCGCTCCGTATTTGGCTGAACTTACCAATGTTGTCTCGGCTTCTCATGCAGAATCTTATGCTAAGATTATTGAAAGCGCATCCATTCGCCGCAATTTGATTGAGGCTGGTAGAGTTATTGCTGATAAAGCCTATGACGGAACGACTGAAATCGAAGAAATCCTAGGCAATGCGGAAAAAGAACTTTTCAACGTTTCTAACAAAACCGTCAAGACCGACTATGTTGCCATAGACGAGCTCCTAGTTGATGCATTCAACCGTATGGAAGAGCTCAGCAAGAACAAGGGGTCACTACTTGGTCTCAAATCCGGCTTTCCTGATATTGATAAAAAGACCGCAGGTTTTCAGCCTGGCCATCTCATTGTTATAGGCGCGCGCCCAGCTATGGGTAAAACTACGTTCGTGCAGAACCTAGCCTATAATATTGCTAGTATGAACAAGGATGCCGGTGTCCTATTCTTCAGTATGGAGATGCCAGCAATGGAAATTATGCAACGTATGATTTCCGATGTTTCCGGCGTGAAGAACTGGAACATTAGAACTGGTAATATTTCAGAGGATGAATTCAGCCTCATTGGAGATGCTATGGGCGAGATGGATGGAAAACCAGTTTATATTGATGATACCAGCGGTATGACTTTGCTCGAGCTTCGCAACAAAGCTATCCGCGCTAAGCATGACCATCCAAATCTCAGCGTAATTATTATCGACTACCTCCAGCTCATGTCTGGTTCCGGACGCTACTCAGGGAATCGCGTTCAGGAAGTTACTGAAATCTCTCGTGGCTTGAAGGTTCTCGCTCGTGAACTTGGTGTCACCGTAATTGCGTTGTCTCAGCTCTCTCGTAGAACATCTGACCGTGACGATCCACGCCCACTTCTTACCGATTTGCGTGAATCTGGTTCTATCGAGCAGGATGCTGACGTCGTAATGATGCTCCATCGTGTTGACTACTACCACACAGAAGAAGATTACGAAAAAACCAATATCACCGAAGTTATCTTTGCTAAAAACCGTCACGGTGAGCAGGGAACGGTCAAGCTCTACTTCCACCCAGACCTCCTCCGCTTTATGTCCCTCGACATTAAGTCTCAAGAGTGATATAATTAACCCGTGGGTAAACTTGTTGTTTCGAAATTATTTCTTTATAAACATCGTTTTGTGATTTGTTATGTGCTTTTGGCACTCGCCTTTTTGACATTGATGTTTGGTTTGCCAATTGTTACGCCAAATGGTCTTTCTGAATCTGAAATAGAATCTGCTGTCACCGCTTATAACATCACAGATGGCACGCTCGCTTCGGGCGACATCGTTGATCTCCCATATCATTTATTGCAAAAACTTTCGATTTCGATTTTTGGTTTAACTCCATACGCCATCAAGCTCCCATCAATCCTGATTGGCGTGGTACTCGGCTTCGTCTTGATACTTCTCTTGAACCGTTGGTTCAAGAATAACGTGGCCGCATTTTCTAGTATTCTAGCCGTCCTTTGTTCCAGCTTCCTCTTCATTTCTGGATCTGGCACTCCGCTCATTATGTTTGTTTTCTGGCCAACGCTTTTGCTCTGGCTAGGTTCCAAGATCCAAGGCGTCAATAAACCAAAGCCACTATATTGTTTCTTCTTTGCCTTCGCTTTGCTCGGTGCTATTTTCACGCCGTTTATGATATATCTCGCACTCTTCATTGTGATTCTTGTTATTTTCAACCCTCATCTTCGTTTCACCGTAAAGAGCCTTCCTAAGATTCCTTTCCTGCTCACCACTATGATAGTTGTGGCCGGTTGTAGCTTCATTATTATGAATGCCATCAAGCACCCAACTTCACTCACTCACTTACTTTTCATGGAAGACTTTTCAATTCTCACCTACTTCCAAAATATCGCAAACTCTCTTACTCCATTCTTCTCATGGAATGGTCGTGTAGAATCTACATTCCTAGCGCCATTAATTTCATTGCCAACCCTCGCTCTCGCGCTAATTGGTCTCATTTCAACAGCCAAAGGCTTCCTTGCTTCTCGCAATTCAATTGCTACCTATCTCATCATCTTCACATTGCTAGCTTCTGGCTTTAACCCAGATATGGCTGTGCTCCTGACTCTTCCGTGCGCCATTCTCATTGCCCATGGTCTTCGTTATATTCTTAATAAATGGTACGGGATTTTCCCAGAAAACCCATACGCGCGCGTCTTTGGCGTGGTTCCTATTGCTCTCTTCATGGGCATTATGATTTATTCAGATATTACTCATTTCTTCTTTGGCTACCGCTATAATCCACCGGTTTCCAACCAGTTCTCAACCGACCTTGCCTTGCTCGATGCAAACCTAAACGGTGGCGATACCTTGTTAGTTCCAGAAGATTCTATCGACTATGAATTCTACAAAATCTACGCCGAAATTAATCCACTTATCACTTCTGGCCGCACGGTTAATATTGCAACTACAGCACCAGACAATATAGTCGCCGACTCTCACCTCATCACAATGGGACACACAGAGGGAATCGATATGAAGAAATATGACCTCTTCCGCATTGTAACCAATTCTAAGTCTCAAAACTCAGATCGTATTTATATTTACACTCTAAAAACCGAAAAATAGTATAACGCTTATGATATAATTGGGGTATGGGTATTTTATTCGTATTTCTTATTTTCGCAGCGCTAATTAATTTTGGCTTGCCTATTTTAATTATTGTCTTAATTATTCGTGCAGTGAACAATAGCAAGGTCAAGAAACTAAAAGAGGAAAACGCAGCTTTGAGACTTGCTGCAACTCAGGCAGCTGCTAAAAATGGCAAAATCATGAGTGCTAGCCTAGGCGAGGATATAGATCCGAAATCAGAACCAAGCAGCGATGACCCAACGCCTGACGAAGTTCTCGGCCCTATTACCACGGTGCCTGAAACTCCAACCACAGTTTCTGAACCAAAACGCGATGATACCCCACTTAATATTCTGCTTCTCGTTGGTGCAATTCTCATTCTCGCATCCATCTCGGCGTTCCTTAGTTCCAGCGCTCCTGGCTCCATTAAGACAATCTTTGTCATAGCTATAACATTAATGATTTATGCGCTAGGTCTTTTCCTCTATAAGCGTGTCGAGAGACTGAAACCTGCCGCGGTTACACTTCTGTTCATTGGCCTTGCTGCTATCCCATTCTGGACTGGTGCACTTAACGGCTGGCTCAAAATTGACTTTAATTATTGCGCTCTCATCACAAGCGCCGTGGCCTGCATCGTTTACGGCTACACCGCATATGCCATTAATAACCCGTTATTAAGTTATCTCTCAATCTTCGCATTTATGTGTATCGATACATCCGTGATGGCTGTATGGGAAGTTGGCACATTCGCCACATGCTTTAGCTTACTCGTCATTTCCGGCCTTATTTGTATTGCTAGCGCCGTGCTCGATCACACAAAGAAACTTTCATCTACTACTAAGACATTAATCGCGGAGCCACTTCATAATTTGGCTGTTATCACCCCACTCACATTTATAGTCTTTTCATCATTCTTCCCAGATAACTACGAACCATATTCACGTTACCTCACTATCCTTACTGGCATGGTAGCAGTCGAATACGCAATTCTATTCATCACAGGCAAAGACATCATTTCTCGCTTCCTTTTCCGTGTCGGCGTCCATGCATTTATAGTTGTTCTGACAGCCGACCTTATCGGTGAAACCACCATTGCTTCAGTCCTTATTTGGATTGGCGTGGCACTCGCTCAATGTCTTGTCAGTCTATTCATCAAGACTAAAAATGAGCTCGAATCCGGTCTCGAAGCCGGCTTCGGATTCGTATCAAATCTCGTATTGCTCATCGCACTTCCGCTCAGTCTTATGCTAAAAGACCAAACGACCACAGGTGTTCTCCAACTAGTCGCTGTGCTCTGCTCGATTGGCTTTGAACTTGCGTATTGGTTCAAGTCTAAGTCTGAATTCTGGCCAGTCTTTGCCAGTATGGGCGTAGTCACTTTGCCAATCATTGTGATTAGTTCCATTCTTAAAGTCGAAGATCCAGCTACTGTCTATCTATTCACATATCTCGGCCTTGCGGCTATCACCATAGCTCTCGCATTCTTCCGCCGAGATTCCAAGAACTTCAAATTCTATGATGCAGCTTTGACTCTTACGGTCATAGTTTGCGCCTTCGCATCAATCTTCACCCAAGGCCAACATTCATACTGGAGCGGCTTCCTTCTCGCAGCTCTCGAAATCGGCACATACGGTGCACTTATTAAGAATGCCATTTGGATGGAAGTGTCTATTTATACACTATGTTGCGCCTTCTCGCATCTTGCTTCTGAACTTATTAAAGACGGAAACACTACAGTATTAGTTGTAAGTCATATTTTCGCCGTAGCATTGCTCGGCGTTAGCCTCGTCAAAGAATTTGGCATCTTTAATGGCAACGACAAACAATCATATCCACGAGCATGGTTCGCATACGCAATAATTTTCATCACTGTCGGATCACTCGCCTTGGCTAATGAAGGCTACCAAATCTTCTACCTCCTCGAGCAAATTGGCGTCCTAGGCATTGGTGCCGCCACTAAGCGCAAACCATTTGCAATCGCTGGTGCAATCGGTGTGTTCCTAGCTATTTTGAAATACCTCAGCGCATACAGCTATATATTATTGGCCTTCCTCGGCATCAGCATTATCGGTGTAGTAGTAGCTGTGCTTCTCACTCGTGGCAAGAAATAGTGTGATATAATACCTTTAATATGGTGAAGGTAAAAACTCAGTTTGTTTGTAGTTCTTGTGGGGCTAATTTTGCCAAGTGGCAAGGTCAGTGCCCATCTTGTGGTGAGTGGAATACATTAACCGATGATGCTGCTACGGTCGCAAAATATGCGCCAGAAGCTATCGCCGAAGATTCTAAAAAATTTGCCCTAGGCAAAGCAGAACTTTCTGGAAAAGTCTTAGACTATACAAATATTTCCGATATTTCTCCAAGCGACAAAAAAGCTCGTTTACTTACAGAATTCAAAGATTTGAATACCGTGCTTGGTGGTGGTATCCTGCAAGGCTCAGTTAATTTGTTAGCAGGCCAACCAGGCATCGGCAAGTCTACAATTTTAATGCAGATCTGTGCTGAAGTTGCCAAGAAGGAAAAAGTTCTCTATGTTTCTGGTGAGGAGTCTGCCGGCCAAGTCAAAATGCGTGCAGTTCGCCTTGGTGCGAGTGGAAAGAACCTATCATTTGCAAGTTCAACTTCCGCTAATGACATCGCTAAGACTATCGAGTCCGGCGAATTCAAGTTGGTAATAATCGACTCGATTCAGACTGTCGCGATGAATGAAATATCGTCAGCCCCAGGCACTCCATCGCAGATTTCACAGTGTGGCAATCTCATTATTCGTGCCGCCAAGAAATCTGATACTGCAGTTATTATAGTGGGTCATGTCACAAAAGATGGCGACCTAGCCGGACCAAAAATCCTAGAACATTTAGTGGATGTAGTTTTGAACTTTGAAGGCGATCGTTATGGTGGTTTCAAAATGATTCGTGCTATCAAAAACCGTTTTGGGCCGACCAATGAAGCTGCAATTTTTGAAATGGAAGAAGAAGGTTTGAAGGAAGTTGAGAATCCATCTGCAGCTCTTCTTGCCGAACGCCAAAACACAGATGGCTCAATCATTCTTGCTACCGTGGATGGTAATCGCCCTCTGCTAGTAGAGATCCAAGCTCTTGCCACGAAGACATCCTTCGGCTATCCAAAACGCGCCACATCCGGTTTTGATTTGAATCGTCTAAACCTACTTATTGCCGTTCTGGAACAGCGTACCAAGCTCAACTTGTCCGACGTCGACATCTTTCTAAATGTAGTAGGGGGAATCAAAATTAAAGATTCTGCCGCCGACCTTGCAGTTTGTATCGCTATCGCTTCTGCACTGACTGGCCGCAAACTTTTTGAAGATTATGTGGTATTTGGTGAGGTGGGCTTGGGTGGCGAAATTCGTTCCGCTTTTCGTCCAGCTCAGCGCATCGCCGAGGCCAAAAAACTTGGTTTCAAGCATGCTATCGCTCCGCGCACTACTAAGGACCCAGCAGGTAGTAAAGGTTTCGTTCTTGGTGTAAAAGATTTAAGGGATACACTAATTAAATATGTCAACGAAAAGTAGCCTTACTAAAACTCGCATTCTTGGCATTGATCCAGGCACTGGCATTTGTGGCTTTGGCGTGATTGAAGTGACTAGTAAGGTTAATAATGATAGTCTTAGTCTGCGTGGCAAAGTAAAGATGATCGATAATGGCGTTATTTCTACACCACCACACACCCCGCTTTCGGACAGACTGTTAGATATTTATGAATCAATGCACGAGATTATCAAATTGAATAAACCAGATATGGTGAGTATTGAAAAACTTTTCTTCACCAAAAACATCACGACTGGTATTTCCGTCGCGGAGGCTCGTGGCGTCGTTCTACTTGTTTGCAAACAAGAGAATCTTCCAGTCTTTGAATACACGCCAAATGAAATCAAAAAGACTCTAACTGGCTACGGTTCTGCCGACAAGAAGCAGATGCAGGAAATGGTAAAACTTCATCTTGGTCTTAAAGATGTTCCAAAACCAGACGATGCAGCAGACGCACTAGCCGCCGCTATTACACACACCTTGATGGCTAATTAATTATCTTCTTTATCTTTTTTCTGATCCTTGGCTTCGTGCACCAAGTGAGTGATAACCTTGAGTTCGTTTACTGGGTTATCGAGAGACTTAAATGTATAGGTGGTTTCATCACCAACCGTAGACATACGCAGTGTGCCGATGTTGAACAAGTGTTCAAAGAGGCCGTTCTGCTTGAAAGAAACATCTTCGATTGAGTTTAGGTCGATAATATTAGTTGATGCAGAGAAGAGGGAAGTCATTGTCTGCTGAACGACGCGATTATTGGTGATATAAATTCTATTAGCATTATAAACGCGTGTGGCAACTAGTGCACAGACGAAAATTGCTACCATTACCAAGACAACTACAAGTGTCATCATGGCCTTTGCTGCTGAATCGAGTTTAGTTGCCCCACCAGAAGCTGAAGCAAGAAATAGGCCCAGAACTACACCGCAAACGATGAGTGCTAGGGCTGTGCCAGACCAGATGAAAATCGGAATTATCCTAGAACATCTCAAAGAGAGTTCTACATATTCATCTTCCTCAAGAGTTATGCCTGGGAAATCTTTTTTGGACCTCGCATGGCGAAGCTTTGATAAATCTGTCATACTAAGATAATTATATCATATTTTGCGTTTTTATGGTAGAATAAAGTATATGGCAAAGAAACACAAAGGCCGCAAAAGTACAAGAGAGGTAGGACCGGAGTATAATCTCCCTGGAGGTTTCTGGCGTCAGGTCTTTGCCGTCTTCTTGATAGTTCTCGCAATAGCACTCGTCGCCACTTGGTTCGGCGAGGGCGGATCGGCACTTAACGCTATCCATAGCGTGATGCTAAAAGGTATTGGCTATGCTAGCTACTTCATTCCAGTTGTTCTCGTTTACATTGCAGTGAAGATTTTCCGTGCTGAAAACAATCGTATCTCAGTGCTTGTTTGGATTGCTGCATTCTTGATGGTGGCATGGCTTTCTGGTGTCTTTGGACTTCCAACTATTGGTAAGGCAGACCCTACCGGTGGCATTGTTGGCGAATATTTAAATAAATTAGTCACCTTGGCGCTCAACCCGGGTGTCGCAGCTATTATATATATAGTCCTTATTCTTATTACTAGTCTTTTCTTACTCCAAGTTTCTCCAGCCACTTTCTTCTCGAAAATTGTTGGCTTCTTCCGCTCGAATCGCAGAAGCGAGGATGCAGAGAATGCTCGCATTTCTCGTCGCGCCGAGGAAGAGGGTGAAACTGTTCATAATCTCAAAATTAAGAAGAGCGGTTTTCCTCCAGCTACCGATGAGCCTGCTCCAAAGTTTGCCATACACAAGGCTGCTACTCCGGATAAGGCTCCTGAAAAAGAAGAGTCAGAAGACAAGGTTCTTACGGCTGTCACAGATCCAGACTGGAAGATGCCAACTCCAGACCTTTTGAAGGCGAGTAAGTCTCTCAAGACCGCTCCAGACGGTGGCAATCTTCAGCAAAACGCAGAAATTATTAAGTCTACGTTCTTTGACTTTGGCATCGAAGTCGAAGTAGATGGTGCTAATGTCGGCCCTCGTGTTACACAATACACGCTTCGTCCACCTCGTGGCACAGCGCTTTCTAAGATTGCTGCTCGCGACAAAGAGCTTGCTTACAACCTAGCAGTTGATAAGATTCGTATCGAAGCTCCAATTCCTGGAACTAACCTCATTGGTATTGAGATTCCAAATGCCATAGAAGGTTCTGTGACCTTACGCTCAATGCTTGATACTGATGTATGGAAAAAGGCTAAGGATCCACTTACTTTCATTTGCGGTCAAGATATTTCCGGTAATCCTGTCGTGGCTAACCTTGCTAAAATGCCGCACCTCTTGATTGCTGGTACTACTGGTTCTGGTAAGTCCGTTATGACCAATACTTTGATTAGCTCCCTTCTTTTCCGTAACGCACCATCAGATTTGAAACTTATCATTGTCGACCCAAAACAGGTTGAAATGGTTCAATACGAAGATATCCCACATCTTCTCACGCCGGTTATTAATAGTACCGATAAAGCTCTTTCGGCTATGAAGTGGGCTGTCAATGAGATGGAACGTCGCTATTCATGCATGTCTAAAGAGCGTGTGAAGAAAATTGACGATTACAATACCAAGATGGCAAATAAAACCGTCGGCGTGACCGACGAAGACGGCAATGAGCAACAACACGATGGTGGCAAGATGCCATATATCGTAATCATCATCGATGAGATGGCCGACCTTATGATGCAGGCAGGGAAAGACCTTGAAGCCTTAATTGTGCGCGTCGCACAGAAAGGTCGTGCTGCTGGTATCCATCTCGTACTCGCAACCCAGCGTCCAGAAGTTAAGGTTATTACTGGTCTTATCAAAGCTAATGTTCCTGGCCGTATCGCCTTCGCCGTGAACAATAATATGGACTCACGTATCATGCTCGATATGGGTGGTGCCGAGAAGTTGCTTGGTAAAGGCGATATGTTGATGCTCACCACCGAGATGATGGGTAAGCCTAAGCGCGTCCAGGGTGCGTTCTCGCCAGACGAAGACGTGGAGAACCTCACCAGCTTCCTTCGCGAACAACGCGCTCCAGAATACAATGACGATGTTATTTCCCAGGTTGTCCAAATTAAGGGCGGAGAAGCAGGCGGTGATATTGCTGGCGGCTTCGGTCGTAGGTATGATCCAAACGACCCACTTGTCCGCAAGGCCATTGAAATTACTTTAAGCAAAGGCGAATTCTCTACATCAAACTTACAGACTTATCTTGGTAAAGCGCACGGGTGGGTTTCCGGTCTCGCTTTGTGGCTTGAAAGTATTTCCGTAATCGGCCCAAAGAATGGTAACAAGGCTCGTGAAGTTCTCATCAAGTCTATGGATGAGTTTGACGAATTAGCCAATCAATAATACAATAGTTTCATATTAACAGGAGGTTACATGCCAACGAGGCGTCCGAAGGTGACGGTGGTGGTCCCTGTTTATAAAGTTGAAAAGTATTTGCGTGAGTGCGTGGACAGTATTCTGCGCCAGACACTAAAAAACATTGAAGTCATTTTAATCGACGACGGTTCGCCAGACGACTGTGGCCAGATTATTGATGAATATGCTAAGGCTGATAAACGCGTTGTCGCGGTTCACCAGGAGAACTCTGGATATTCCAAAGCGGTTAATCGTGGCATTGAAATGGCACGCGGTGAGTATATTGGCATCATTGAGTCTGACGACTGGATTGAACCAGATATGTATGAAACGCTATATAACGACGCCAAGAAAAACAGAACCGACGTCACTAAGGGCATGTTTTATTTCTACAATTCTACGGTTCTCGCCGGCGCCCAGAACTCAGTTTTCAGGAATCCATCCAACGTTGATTTGAGGCTTGCTCCGTCCGGAGTATTTCAGGCCAAAGAATGGCCTAAATTAATTGCATTCCATGCGTCAATTTGGTCTGCCATCTATCGTGCCGACTTTATCAAGAAAATCCCAATTCCAGAATCCGCTGGCGCTAGCTATCAAGATTTTCCATTTATGATGCAATTCTTGACTAAGGCAAAACGCATTACCGTAGTGAAACGCCCATTTGTCCATTGGCGCAATGATCCAGAGCAGGGAAATTCCTCAAGTGCGCGTGGCGAGAAACTTTTGCTCATGGCGCAAAATTCTAAATTATCTCTTGAAATTGCCCATAAATATAAAGATTACGATAAAATTCGTGAAGCCGTATTCATTCAGATTCTCTGGGCTAATTTGAGCTTCTTTGAACGTGAAGGTTTCAGGTTAAGAGGGGCATATTATAAACTTTTGCGCGAGATCTTTTCAGAAATTGCTGGTGATCCTACTTTCAAATTCCAGTATTTCAGCAAACACGATAAAGACATGGTTAAATACTTCTTGGTCAAAAATGGCCGTGCTAAGTATGAAGTTCATCGTTTCTTCCATAGAATTCGTTCCGCTCTACATAAATTCGCTCGCACATTCTTTCCAACCTATCGCACAGTTACATATCTCAAGTGGCAGAACTGGGAAATGGAACATCAGCTCGAAATGATGTCCGAAGAAATCCAAGCAATCAGAAAGCAGTTAGAAAAATAATTGAATTTTTCTAACAGATGTGATATAATTGCTGTAATATCAGCTCAGCAAACAGCATTTGGCGTGTTTGCTTTAACCAAAGGAGTAAGAAGTGAAACAGTATGAACTTACTGTGTTGTATCATCCTGATTTAGAGATGAATATAACACCAGCCACTGACAAAATCGCTGCGCTCGTCAAGGCGAACGGTGGTAAAATCGTTTCTGAAGAAAACGAAGGTAAGAAACGCCTAGCTTATCCTATCAATGGACTCGACTATGCGGTCTACTACTTCTATGTCGTGGAACTTCCTGCAGAAGCCCCTCGCAAGATAGAAGCCACCCTCAACATTTCTGAAGAAACCATACGTCATCTCTTAGTCTCCGTTGATGCTCGCAAGGCAAAATATGCTGCTAAGCGTGCAGAACGTGAAGATAAAGAAGATGTCGCTGAAGATAATGAATAATAAGTAAAGGAGTAATTTATGGCGCGGGGTTTTAGCAAAGCAATCATTGTGGGCAACTTAACAAGGGATCCAGAGCTTCGCTCTACGGCCGGCGGTACATCCGTCTGTCGTATTAGCGTCGCCGTCAGCCGTCAATACAAAGGTAATGATGGCGATATGAAGGATGAGGTTTCTTATCTCGATTGTTCCGCTTGGGGCAAGCAAGGTGAGACCATCAGCCAATATCTACACAAAGGAGATCCAATCTTGGTCTCTGGTCGTCTTCGCCAAAATTCATATGAGGCAAAAGATGGCAGCAAACGTAACTCTGTAGAAATCGTTGTCGAAGACTTCAACTTTATCGGCGGTCGTGGAAATAACGACTTTAGCTCTAAGTCTTCTAGCGATGCTAGTGAAGTTCCTGATGTCGTACCTGATGATATTCCTGAAGGTGAAATCGACGTCGATGATATGCCATTCTAAAACGAACACTGTAAATTAAGGAGAAATTATGAGAAAGATTAAGAACGATCCGAATCTGTATTTCGATTATCGCGATGTGAAAACACTCCAGCGTTACATCGATCCTTACGGTAGGATTGAGCCTATGAGCAAGACCGGTCTTTCTGCAAAACAGCAGCGTCAGCTCGCAGTTGCAGTTAAGCGTGCTCGCCATATCGCTCTTCTCCCATTCGTATCAGAGAATTAATATCTACCCCAGATATGAGCTGGGGTAACAAGAAAGGAATATAATGTACGGACCTACGGATCTAAAGAAAAATGTACTCATCACTCTCGACGGCCAACCGTACAAGGTGGTAGAGTATTCGCAAAAAGTGATGGGACGTGGTGGCTCCATTGTTAACGTTAAGGTTAAAAACCTTATCACTGGCGCTCTTCTTCCAAAGACTTTCAAAGGTCAGGAAAAGATTGAGCCGGCTGAGGTTACCACGAAGAAAGTTCAGTATCTTTATAAAGATGATGAAAAATTCTACTTTATGGATCCTGAATCATTTGAGCAGTATGAACTTCTCGCTGACATGGTTGGCGACATGAAAGATTTCATGAAAGATGGTGACGAGATGGAAATCCAATTCTATAACGGCACCGCCATCAACCTTGTTCTTCCGAAGAACCTTTGGCTTGAAGTTACTTATACTGAAACCGCAGTTAAAGGCGATACGTCTACTTCAGTTATGAAAGACGCAACGCTCGAAACCGGTGTCGTAATCAAGGTTCCTGCCTTCATCAAAACCGGTGACGTTGTTTCTGTTGATACTGAAACTTACGCATATCGCGAACGAAGGAAATAATGCCTGTATCAAGGGCACATGAAAAAATAGCGGACGCTGCAGAGGCGTTCCGCTATGATTTTCGTGGGAAGGTTGCGCTAGATATCGGTTCTAGTACCGGCGGCTTTACAGAATATGCTTTGAGCCGTGGCGCCAAAAAAGTTATTGCCGTAGAAAAGGGAACTAATCAAATGAAAGCTCCTTTGCGTTTCGATTCGCGTATCAATCTCCACGAAAAAACAGACATTTTTGAGTTCGAGCCAAACGAAAAAATCGATGTAATTATGGCAGATGTGTCATTTATTTCTCTAAAACAAGTTTTAGCTTATGCGAAAACCCATATTGCAAGTAGCAATACTGATTTTCTCGTAATGCTAAAACCTCAATTCGAAGCAAAGGATGCAGATCTTAAGAAAGGTATCGTAAAGAACGAAAAAATTCGTCGTGAAATCATTAAAGACTTTGAGGCCTGGCTTAAAAACAACAAGTTCCTTTGCGTCAATAAAAGGGATAATATTCTAGCTGGCAAGAACGGCAACGTAGAGCGTTTTTACCTCTTAAAACTCGCTAAATAGACCGCCTAAACCTTGCATTTTTAGGCAAACTTTGCTATAATAATAGTAACAGTTGTAATACTTGTAAAACCGTCGAACTCATCCGAGTTTTTGTACGCGTCAAGCTGCGAGGTATCAGCAATATTATTAAACTAAACAAGGAAAATTTTAATGAATCAAACTGAACAGGAACGCAGAGCGAGGTTGATGAAATCTCAAGCCGAGCGCTTGCCTGAAATCAAGAAACGCTTTGAAGAGCGCGAACGTCTAGCCAAAGTTGTGAAGCCAGAATCTGTCCCAACCGATGCCGCTGCAATTTTTGAAGAAGCACAGAAGCGCAATTTCAATAGTAATTTTAAGGCCGGTGGCAAAGATGCCAAATTGGTTAAGAAGGCAAAAGCCCCAGCCAAGAAAGCTGCCGCCAAGCCTGCCGCTGCACCTAAGGCTAAGACATCCAAAGTTGAACTTTCAGTCACCACTAAGAAGGGTGATATGGTTCACCACCAGCGCATGCTCTCTCAGGATGTCAATGCTCAGGCTACCCAGCATATCATCGGCGTCCCGGTAAACAAATCTCGCTATAACGGTTACAATGGTTCTCAGGTAACCAATAATCAGCTCAAGAAATTCCGTACTGATCCAGACTCTGTCCGCATCATCCCAATCGGTGGTACTGGTGAGTTTGGTATTGGTAAAAACATGACTATCATCGAGTATAAGAGCGAGTCAATCTTGATTGATATGGGCGTTCTGTTTGCAGGTGATGATTATCCTGGTGTGAATTACATGATCCCAGACACCCAGTATATTGAAGATAATATCGACAAAATCAAGGCGATTTGTTTCACTCACGCTCACCTCGACCACATTGGTGCATGCCGTCATATTTTGCCAAAATTCTCTACTACAGTTCCAATTTATGCCACCGATTTCACGATTGGCATGATTAAAAAGCAAATGTCTGAGCTAAATGAAGAGCCAGATATGAATTATCAAGTCGTTGATCCATTGAAGCACGAGAAGATTAAAGTAAGCGAAAATCTTTCGATTGAATTTGTCCATACTCTGCACTCAATCCCAGGCAACACTGCTATCGTAGTCCGCACCCCTAATGGCGTCATTTACGTTTCAGGTGACTGGCGCTATGAAGAAAATCCAATGGGTCGCCAGGCTGATTACGAGCGCATCGATGAAATTGCAAAGACTGAGGGAATTACACTCATGTTGAATGAATGTACTAATATCGACTCCCCAGGTCATCACCCACATTCTGAATATGATGTTGGTGATAATATCGGCAAAGTAATGGACCACTATGCTAATGGCCGCGTGATTGTCTCATGTTTTTCATCTCAGATTTCTCGTATTGGCAAGGTGCTCGAAGAGGCCGCTAAACGTGGTCGCAAAGTTGCATTTGCAGGCTTCTCTATGATTAACAACGTCGACGTTGCGCTTCGTACCAAGGCTGTTAAGGTTCCTAAAGATACCGTCATGAAGATGAAAGATATTATCAAACTTCCTGACGATCGCGTCACTATTATTTGTACCGGTTCACAGGGTGAGCTTAACGCAGTCTTGAATCGTATGGTGACTGGTGCTCATAAATACATTAAAATCAAATCTACCGATACCATTGTCTTCAGCTCTAATCCTATTCCAGGTAATGAGCCACACGTCGTTAATACTGTAGACGGTTTGCTTCGCGAAGGCGCACAAGTTATCCAGAACGGCAAGACTCATCTCACCAATATCGGCCCTCTACATCTTTCTGGCCACGCCTATTATGAAGATCATGTTGAGTTTGTCACTCGCATTAAGCCATTGAACTATATGCCATATCACGGCGAGTTCTATATGATGCAACACAGCGCCGAAATGGCTGAAAACGTCATTGGCATTCCAAAAGATAGAATTATCATCGCTGATGATGGCGACGTCATTGAACTTACAAAGGACAAAAAGATTCGTAAGAGCGGTCGTGTCCATGTTGGCAACAAGCTTTATGATGATGCTGATATGCCGGTTCATGAAGCAGTCGTAAAAGATCGTATCCATATTTCTCGCGAAGGTATCTTCGTCATCGTTTTGACGCTCAGTAAAAAAACCGGTCGTCTAATTAAGACTCCGGACATCGTCTCACGTGCATTTATTTATCTCGATAATTCTGAAGAGTTGATTGGTAAAATCCGCCATTATCTCCGTGTCAAAACTGAGAAGGCTGGCCAGACAGATCCTGATGCTAAGCAGCTCAAAGAAGAGGTTAAGGAAGATGTGACCCGCATTCTTTACGATGCTACGGGCCACACCCCAATCGTTATTCCTGTGATTAATAAGGTCTAACGATACTTATCAAACAACGTTTGTAATTGTCCATCGAGCCCATGGATATAGCGTTGTGTTGTTTCTACATTTGAATGCCCCAATAGTTCCTTCAGCTCCATAATTGAAGCACCACGTTTTTGGGCATCCGTTGCAAACGAATGTCTCAATGCGTGTGGATAGAAATCTTTATAACCGGCCAATTCAAAAGTATGGCGCATTTTTGCGCGTAATGTATCGATGCTGTATTGTTTTCTCAAACGGTCGTTCCACCAGATTTTATCCTGAATATTATGATCATTAATCCATTTGAGTAAATGCAAATAGGCTTCCTCTGATATATACGCTTCGCGTGGCTTGAAGCCTTTACCCACGAACTTAATCATCCTTCCGTTCATTTCTGAAAGTGACAAATTTGCTAGCTCATGAATACGCAGTCCCGCATCAAACGAAATGCGAATTAATAGCCAACTCATTTCATCGGCATATTCAAGCACTTCTTCAATTTGCGCGCGGGTATAAAAACTGCGCCTCGCCGGCCCCTCTTTCATCTTCTGAATTAGAGGGACTTTCAAAGGCACTTCTAGATTCCCCATATCACGATAGTATCGCACCATCGCAAGTACGTTTGCCATACGTGTATTAATTGTGCGAGGCGAAACTCCTGAGAGGCGTTCGGTCTCTACCCAGGCATTAATCACTTCGTTATCAAGATCATTTAACGATTTGATGCCAGTAATACGAATAACACGTGCGTAAGTTTGTTTCTTGGACATCAAAGTTGAATAACTCATATTACGCACATGTTCGCAATATTCTAAATACTCATTGATTTCCTTAAAAACTGGACGTCTCGAGCGTGTTCTCAGACGTACAGGTGGTAACTTTACGTCATCCATTTTAATTCTCCATTAAACCAATATCTATAATTTTCATTTTTTTGTAGAGTAGATTTTCTAGTTCAAGAATGAAAACCGATTTATGGCCATGCATTGTAAGGAGATACAAATGTTTTTTGGCTCGAGTCATTGTTACATAAAATAGCCTACGCTCTTCCGCAAACGGGAATTTTTCGGCGTTAGGATGAATCAACTTCATAATTTCCGAGCTCTCTACCTTACTCGGAAATCCCATTTTTGCATCCTTCAGATTCATTGCAAACACATAATCTGCTTGAAGTCCCTTCGATTTATGTGCGGTCATAAAATTAATTGTAAGATCAGGACGTTCATCAAATATCACTTGGTCTTTTTCAACTTTGAAATATAGCTTCAAAATCGAACGGTCTCTTGTATAACGTCCTAAATAAAAGACAGTTGCGTTGTTTGGTAATTGGCGTAAGATTCGTATGGATTCTTCAATGGTTTGAAGTACGGAATCTGCGCAGATTTCAGTGACATTATAATCGTCATCTGGCATAGCTTTTATTTTCTTGGGAATTTGTCTGTAGTTCTCCATTATAAAACGTCCAGACGCATCCGCAATAGAAGCAGGGAATCGGTAAGTCGTTTCAATTCTAGATAGTTTCGTGTTGCCCCAAAACTTCTCAAATTCCAAAATCAAATTTACCTCACTGCCTGCAAATCTATAAATCGCTTGCCAATCGTCGCCTACGCAAAACAAATCGTAGTCTTTTAAATCGCGCAACGCTTTTAACATTTCAAATCGTGGCTTTGAGATATCCTGATATTCATCTACAATCACAAATCGAAATGGATTCTTGTATTTTCCGTCACGAATAAATTTCGTTGCTGTATTAATCATATCGGAAAAATCTATTTCGTTTCGTGCGCTCAGCTCTTTTTTATAAGCCTCATTAATGTCGCGCGCACGGCGCACCAATTCTAAATCTTCTTCTTTAATTTTTCTTCGTTTATACGCCTCCTCTAAAAGTTCATCTAAATCAATATCTTCCATCCTAGCAACCGAGATGATGTTCGTGAGGCTTTCTGCATAAGATTGCTCGTCTTCGGCGAGATTACGCATAACAAATTCTTCAAGCGACAATCTAGCAATTTTTATCGGCGTCTTGGAGCATTGTTTTAAAATTTCTAGCCCCAATTTATGAAATGTTGATGCAACTACCTCCCCCTCCGCCAGATCCTTAGTTTCGCTCAAGATTCGTTCTTTCATCTCGGCAGCGCTCGCATTGGTAAAAGAAAGCACCAGAATTTCTTCTGGCTGATATAACCCCTGCGAGATTGCCCACTTAATTTTTCCGACAATCGTCGTAGTTTTTCCAGTCCCAGCCCCCGCTACGACTAGATGATTATGGTGTTGCTCGGTTACACAGCCCATTTGCTGTTCATCGAGTTTCCTCCCCTCGACTAAAAAATCTTTTTCCATTAAAAAAGCCCCGTAGGGTAAAAAATGGTGGTTCCGGCTGGACTTGAACCAGCGACACAAGGCTCTTCAGGCCTCTGCTCTACCAACTGAGCTACAGAACCATCCCTTTAATTATAGCATACATTATGGTAAAATAAAAGTGTTATGAAAAAAATTAATACATCCCCAATTTCTGGTATGCAAGAGCTTTTGCCACGCGACCAGGCCATTTTTGATAATATTAAAAATCAAATTACGGATGTATATCACCATCATGGCTTCCAGCACATCGAAACGCCAGTTATTGACCGCACAGAAATCTTACTTGCAAAAGCCGGTGGCGACACTGAAAAACAGATCTATAAAGTCTTCAAAACTGCCGAAACTGCCGATGATGCAGACCAGGCTCTTCGCTTCGACCACACTGTACCACTAGCTCGCTATGTTGTCGAGCATGAGAATGAACTTACCTTCCCATTTAAGGTTACCCAATTCGGCCGCAACTTCCGTGGGGAGCGCGCCCAGAAGGGGCGTTTCCGTGAATTCTACCAGCTCGATATTGATGTAATTGGCCGTGGCAATTTGCCACTCGCTTATGATGCCGAAGTTGCAGCTACTGCTGTCGAGGCTCTAAAAACCTTTATCACGCGCGATTTTGTACTTCGTATTTCCAACCGCAAAATTCTCGCTGGTCTCGTCGAATATCTAGGCTTGGAATCTCAACTTACCGCCATTTCAGGTATCATCGACCACGCAGAAAAAGTCCCGGCCAAGAAGACTCACGAATGCTTCGAAGAAGAGGGAATTGATGCTGAAAAAATCAAAATCCTCGAAGATTTTATGAAGATTGCCGGCCCACGCGCCGAAGTTATTGAAAAACTAAATGCGCTCAAAATCGACAACGAAACGTTCGCTCTTGGTGTTAACGAGCTCGACACCGTGCTCGGCTTGCTTGAAACTCAAGATTTTGGCCCACGCGCCAAAGTTATCGGCGATATGTTGATTATCCGCGGTCTCGATTATTACACTGGTACCGTCTTTGAAACATTTATGCCAGAATACCGTGAAATTGGTTCGATTTGCTCTGGCGGTCGTTACGAAAATCTTGCTGGTCATTACACCGACCAAAAACTCCCAGGCGTAGGCATTTCAATCGGTCTCACCCGCTTGTTCTTCATCCTGAATGAATATAAATTACTCGAAAATACAGAGAATGCTAATCCAATCGATGTGGCAATTATTCCAATTTCGGAAAACGAGTTTAAATTCGCTTTGGAGCTCTCAAATACCATCCGCGAAAAAGGCCTATCCACCGATGTAGTCCTAACGGACAAAAAACTTAGCGATAAAATGTCTTACGCATCCAAGACTGCCAATTACGGAGTTGTCATTGGCGAGTCAGAGGCCAGTGGTGGTGAAATTTCGATTAAGAATTTTGCAACTGGTGAAAAATCTTCGCTAGACCAATTTTTGAAATGAGAAATCACGAATTATCCCAAAATTTTCTAAAAAGTCCCCGCATAGCCCTGTTTTTGATCGGTCATAGCAATATCAAAAAACGCGACCTCGTTCTAGATATCGGTGCTGGCTCCGGTGTTATCACGATGGCTTTGGCTAAACGAGCCAAAGAGGTTTGGGCTATCGAGCCAGATCCAAAAACTGCCGAGAAACTTCGCGAAAATGTAGCAAAATACCACCTAGATAATGTCAAAATCATCGAGAAAGATTTCCGTGAAATAGATCTTCCAGACGAGCCATACAAAGTTTTTGCCAATCCTCCGTTTCACATCGCCTCCGAGATTCTTTATAAATTATTAAATGTAGAAAACAAAGACGGCCAAATCGTTGCAAAGCCAGGGCACCACAATGCTCCGGAATCGATTTATCTTTTGCTTCAAAAACAACTCGCCCTGAAGCTCATCATAACAGACCGCCATTACACTTCGCAGCTCGGGCATATCATTACTTCAAAATACTCTTGCAAGATCAAATATCCACTTAAACCAACAGATTTCACACCGCCTCCAGCTGTCCCCGTCGTGCTTTACGAAGCCAAGACATTGTGATATAATATGCCCGAGTAGGACGCGTTTAGGAGGGCGCGTAAGACAACTGTAGACGGGCCTCTTGTAGAGCCCATCCTAAGCTATTTAGAAAGGTGGTGAAACGATGAAATCTTTGAAGGCTATCCCAATTATCGTAGCGCTCGCTTCACTTGGTGGCGCGTTGTACTGCCTCTACAAAATCTATTCGGAGCACAAGCTCCCGGAGTTCAGTCCAAATCGCGACACGGATGGAGAAGACGACTTCTTTGATGAGGAAATCTATGAGGACGAAGGTCCTGGAAATGAAATACCCGGTCGCACAGGGTCGCGTCTCCAATATGATTTTATGAACACGCACGGCTACGCCGATGCAGATGACAAATTCAATGATCAAATCAAAACCGCAGAAGACCACATGTTCGTGGATTCAAAAGATCAAGCATAATTATTATGCTGTGCCCGCCAGAATATCGGCGGGCTTTATTTTTGAAAGCATAAGTGAATTGACTTTTTAAATTTTTTGTGCTATAATAGAACAATGACATAGTCGCGGGGGCGCACATTTCACAGATAAGGAGGAGTAAATCATGACACTTGAAACTTATATTTTGGAGATTGGAGACCCAATAACGAGTCTCAAGAAACAGTTAGACCAGGGGTTTCGCCCTGGCACCAAAATGACTATCAAAGTGACTAATGGTAAAACACTCGAAATGAGGGTTAACCTCGAATCAATTGAGAAAGACGAAAAAGGAAACCAGTACGACTTTACTGGTATCGTGTCCGAAAACTATACAATTGATATCATCAAAGTTCAGTGTGAGGCCCCAATTCGTGGCCATATATATACTAAACAGCTTGGTGATCATAAAGGAACAATTTCGATTTCATAAAAGTGCTCCCCCGCACTTACTTAGCACGATCCGCGTGCGAGCCCCTGTTTTTAGGGGCTTTTTTCTGCTCCTTTTTCTCGCGATATTTCTCGTCCATCAAAATCGCATAAGTCTCAAATCCCATCTTTTTCATCGCAAACAAAGCGATAATAATCGACGCTATAGTTAGCGCATAAGAAATTGTGCTGGCTAGAGCCATACTAGATGACCCCGCAATAGATACAATTATAGGCATCAGCAATGTGGTTCCACAGGTAGGGCAACCGGAGCCTAGAATGGCGAGCCCGGCAATAATCCCAGCGTTCTGCGCGCTAGCAGATACAGATTTCGATTTCTCCTGAGATTTCTTACGAGCCTTGAAAACGAATACTACAAGCCCAATTAATATGCCTTGCAAAAGTGAAATAAAGAACGAAAATGCCCAATCAAGCACAGAAACTTGCCCAACGCCAAAAATCTTCAAAATACCTTTGCCGATAATCTGCATTTTCCCGCCAAAGTCCATAGTTGGGAACAAGTCCATTGCGGCCGTTCCGCCAGAGAGCAAGTTTAAAAGTGTCCCAAAAAACAGGAATACAATTATCGCCGGAATCCAGAATTCTTTCCTGAGGGCCACGCCTTTTATGCCGTTAAAAGACAGTTTCCATTCGTCTAGAAACCGCGCAAAACTCCACTTTCTCTTCATGCTTCTATTATATGATATAATTGAAAAAAGGAGTGAAAAATGGAAGAAAATAACGGTAAAGTCGGTACTATTTTGCGGATTGTAGCGGTGGCTGTGGTTGCAGTATTTATTGGCGCCCTTATAATTTTTAACGCTGGATCTACCAAACCTTCTGATGAGATTTGGGATACGAAAGCAACTCTCGGTAATGTCGAGTCCAGCAATCATTTTGTGATGTATACAGATATTATGTGTCCATATTGCGACTACTTCTCTCGCGCCCTGATGGACGATTGGGATGAGGCTAAGAAATTCATCGAAGAAAATAATATTGTCTTCGAGGTGCGTATGACAGACTTCCTTTGGGAATACAACGGAGTTTCTAAATATTCTACCGCCGGCGCTGAAGCCACAATCTGCGCTAAGAATGAGGATAGATTTTGGGATTATTACCACGCCGCTCTCAAGGCTTTGAATGATGACTACCACTCAAAGGGTATGGGTAATTCTCATGATTCCGCCCCTATTACAGATATGCCAGATGATTACTGGGTGAAAATCGGCAAGGGAATCGGTCTAGGTGGTACATTTGAAGATTGTGTAAATAATCACGCCGCCTTGAAAGAAGTTCAGGACAATACCAAGAAAACCGCCAAGGCTCTCGAGAAAAACAACATCTCTGGCCTGCCATTCTTCCATTTCGGTAATTTCAAAACCTCTGGCTACGATACTAGCTGGGGCTGGGAAGACGGCGCCAAAAAATACTTTGAGGCTGGCCTCAAAGCTGCTAAATAACTAGTCGCACCCTTCTTCGCGAATTTTTACACCGTTCACGGTCTTGTATTTGCGTTTCGAATTTTTCTCTAATTTGGCTAGAACCTCTTTTTCGAGGTCAAGACCCAAAATCTCGGCCATCCCTAGCAGATAAATCATCACATCTGCTAGCTCCTCGCCGAGATTATCTTTACTTTTAAGCCAAGCCTCATAGGCTTCGTTTAACTCGCCATATGTTAAACAGAATTCCTTCTCTATGTTGGTTGTGTTGAAACCCTGCTTTACCTTATTGTCGTAGGCTTGTTTCTGGAGATCTTTTAGTTCAATCATAATTCATGGTGCCCGAGACAGGGGTTGAACCTGCACGTCCGTGAAGACACTAGCACCTGAAGCTAGCGCGTCTGCCAATTCCGCCACTCGGGCATATTAAAAAATGGAGGCACCGACCGGAATTGAACCGGTGTACGCGGTTTTGCAGACCGCTGCGTAACCACTCCGCCACAGTGCCATATGGGTATTATAGCACATCTAGATCGATTTTTCGAGCCAAGCAACAAAAAACCTAGCCGCCGAAGCGTCTAGGATAAATTTGCCACACTCTAGGTATTTAAATGTCTCTCAACGTCATTCAAATACTAACCTTATTATATAGGAACAAAATACTTATGTCAACATTGATTTTAGACTTTTTTATGATTTTGTTTTCACGTTTTCCACATTGACAAACTCGGAATACGATTGTCTTGAAAAACTGAACCGTGTTCGGTTTTTCAAAAAAGTGTTCGGTTTTTCAGGGGCCAGATGGGGCAAAACGAAATCCGAACAAGGATCAAAAAACCACCTGTTCCGTAGCTAAGGGGGGTTAGCTACGGAGCAGGTGGCAAAACCGCTCCGTTTTTGCATAGCTGGTGCGAGCGAAGAGACTCTAACTCTCGACCTCTTCCTTGGCAAGGAAGCGCTCTAAACAACTGAGCTACGCTCGCATATCATGGTTTTAATTTGCGATATATAGATTGTAGCATAACTTTCTAGAAAAAGCAATATCAAATTTCAATTACCTTGTGCCTAGAGTTAGCTCCACGCACAATCTTTATAGATGTTTTTGGCACATCCATATATTTAGAGATTGCTTTAATTACTGCAGTATTTGCTTCGCCATCGTGGGCTTTGGCACGAGTCCAAACAACCAACCCATCCTCGGTTTTCTCAATCTTTTCCTGCGAACTGCCAGGCTTCACTATAACACTTATTTTCATTGCTTTTATTGTAGCATTTTTAAAACGCTTATGTTAAAATTTATCTAAATAAGGTCTAATTTTTAAGGAACCAATTATGGATAATAACAACGAAAATACTAACCCTGTACCAGAGACGCCGGCTCCAGAGCCAACGCCTACACCAGAGCCTACACCTGAGCCAACTCCTGAAGCGGCCCCTGAACCAGCCCCAGAAGCTCCAGTAGAGCAACCAGCAGCAGAACCAGAAGCTGTTGCTTCTGACCCTACTCCTGTAGCCCCTGCTCCGGTCGACACCTCTCGTCACCTCTACCCAGAAGACCAACCTTCAGTCCAGAAGGCTGAGAAAGCAGAAAAAGCCAAGAAGCGCAAAAAACCTATCATCATCGCTAGTGTTGTAGCAGGTCTCGCACTTATCGGTGGCGGTAGCGCCTTTGCAGCTACTTACATCATGCATAATCAACCAACCAATATTATGCTTTCATCCGTTAATCGCTTCCTTACCGCCAAGCATATCGATGCTCAGGGCACTATCACTATGAGGGATGTCAACGATGATGGCATTATCAAGCAGGCTGTTATCTCTCTCAAAGAAGGTTCCGAAGGCATCAATGTCGACTCTCAGGTTTCTATCAATATCCAATTCAATCAAGACCAGCTCGACATCGACCCTATTGGCATTAATCTCGGTGCTACTTTCATCAAGGAAGGTGTCGCCTATATCCAGATTAACAACCTCAAAGACACCCTGGAATCTGTCAAAGCAAAACTTATCGAAACGATAAAGTCAAGCATGGTCGGCTATGACCAGGCTGCGCTCGATACGCTCATTGCCCATACTGAGGAATTTATTATGGGCCTCGCCAGCGATATTGACGGCGAATGGTGGAAGATTGATCTCAGTGAAATCCTCGACGAGGTCAAAGAAATGGATAACAGCCAAAAGAATGCTTACAAGACTTACTATAGCTGCGTTCTCAACGCCGTTAACGACGAAATCAATGGCCGTGTCAAATACCAGGATGTTTATGACAAGCACTCCTTTGTCACCCTCGAAGAATCCAACGGCAAGACCAAATATGGCAAGTCCTTGGATGAGGTCTTCAGTGGTAACGGCGGCAAGTTCTACAATGTTAAAGTTGATGCCGGCAAGCTAGACGAGTTCATCGGCGCCATCGGCGACGCTAGCGACATCGCAGATAAGATTGGTAAATGTACCGAAGACTACCAAAAAGCCATCGGCTACGACCTCGACATGTATGACGATGACGACGATTACGACTATGTCTACGAAGAGGAAGATGATTTTGATGACTATGATGACGACGATGATTATGTCGAAAAGACAACCATCTACTGTCCAGATGGCTCAACCGCCACATCATTCAGTGAATGTTCCAAAGAGGCTGAAACTAATAGTAAATACAAATACCTCGCAGACGACATTGAATTCCCAGAGATTGTTGTTGGTTTCAACGGCTTCTTCTCAAAGGAACTTAAGAGCCTCTATGTTCACGACGTCACCAAGAACTATAAAGACGAAGACGATTTCGAATACGAAGTTGCCCTCAACTTCAGCTATAGCGACGATCTCACTGTCCACGCTCCAAGCCAATCAAAGAGCATCTCTGAACTCGTCACTCGTGTCACCGATGGTATCAATCAGTATATGACCGATATGCAAGCATTCTACTCTTCGGCATATTCATACCCAGTTCACAAGTGCGACCAGCTCGACATCAACTCCATGACTGATGATGAAGTTCTCAAGAACTGTGGTTACGGTGCATCACTCGATGCATAAAGTGACAATATACTATAATTATGGTATAATATAAGCGTGAACGAAGCGCTCAAAGAAAAACTAAAAACTTTACCTCACTCTCCTGGCGTTTACTTCCATAAAAACGCCGAAGGTGAGGTAATTTATGTTGGCAAAGCGGCAGTCTTGAAGAATCGCGTCCGCCAATATTTTCAGAATACCGAAAAAGATCCAAAAACCGAGGCCCTGGTCAAAGAAATTGCCATGACCGACTGGATTGTGGTCGATACAGAGATGGATGCCCTTTTCCTAGAATCAGAGATGATTAAGCGCTATATGCCTAAATGGAATATCTTGCTCCGCGACGACAAAACTGTGGTTTATGTCCGCATCGATATGAAATCTGAGGTTCCATATGTTACCACTACGCGCAATCCAGAAGGTGATGATGCGACTTACATTGGCCCATTTTATGCCAAGTCGACCATCGTCGACGCGCTCCGTATCTTGCGCCGAGTTTTCCCATATTACGACCGTCCATACGATGGCCGAAAAACCCTCAACACCGACCTCGGCCTTACCCCGGGTATCGAAATCGGCAAAGTTACGCCAGCCGAGTATAAAAAATCTTTGCGCAACCTCATTCGTTATCTCAACGGCGACAGGGAAACGCTCCTAAAAGACATCGAAAAGCAGATGAAAGAGGCCTCCAAGGCTCAGGAATATGAGCACGCCGCCAGTCTCCGTAACCAGCTCTATGGCCTCAAGGGTCTGAAACGCAAAATCGTTTTCAGTGATAAGGAATTCCTCGATATTTCTTCCGACAAGGCTCTGCTTGAACTTCAGAAATTACTAAACCTAGAAACTCCCCCACGCCGTATTGAAGGCTATGATATCTCTCATATCTCCGGCCAGAATGTGGTTGGCTCGATGGTCGTCTTTACCAACGGTACGGCAGATCGCGCCCAGTATCGCAAGTTCAAACTTCGCAAACAACAGAATAATGATACAGCCTCCCTGCAAGAAGTCCTTACCCGCCGCCTCAAACACAACGAGTGGACCTTCCCAGATGTGATTTTACTCGATGGTGGTGCCCCTCAGCTCTCCTCAGCTATGGAAATCTTGAAGGATACCGACATCGCCGTTATCGCCCGCGATAAATCTGGCGACCATTCTCGTAATGCTGAGGTTAAAATTATTACCGCCGACAGGGAATTACACTATCTCAAACCAGACAGTCACCTCTCCAAGCTCATCGCTCGCATCGACGAAGAAGCACATAGATTTGCTATCACCTATCATCGCCTACTTCAAGGTAAGAAACTCTTGAAATAATCTAGAAAGTAAAGTATAATAACCCTATGAATGTAGGCAACATATTGGAAACTGTCACTATGATTTCTGCTGTGCTCAGCATTTTGTTGATTCTTCTTCAACAACGCGGCGCAAGTCTTGGTGCTGGTTTTGGCGCATCCGGCGAACTTTACACCACTCGCCGCGGTCTTGATAAATCACTATTTAACGCCACTATTTTCACGGTGTTAGTGTTTATTTGCTCGATTCTCGGAATCCTCTTGATTCCATCATAATCGAATTTTAGTTATGGAAAAGTTTTTCAAAAAGCGTGGGCAAAAATTACAAAGGCGAGTAACTCGCCTTGCTAAGGATGTTAGCGAAGATAGTATCGATCATATCAAGGAAAACTTGGTTGATCGCGTCTCTCATATTCGCAACGTCCGTCTTCTCGTCCTCGAATGGAGCCTACTTGTCGTAGTGATGATTTTCTTGAGCCTTACTCAGGCTTTCTGGTATTCTGATTCCTATGCTTCTGAAACTTATGTTCCAGGTGGCACTTATTCTGAGGCTACCCTCGGTAAAGTGAATTCTTTGAACCCACTTTTTGCTAGTACTAACTCTGAAAAAACATTGAGCCGCTTGCTTTTTGCCACGCTCACTAGTGTCGACTATACCGGCCACACCGGTCTCGGCCTCGCTGAGAGTATCACAATGGACGAAACTGGTAAGACTTGGACCTTGAAGCTCCGCGATGGCCTCAAGTGGTCTGATGGTGAACCACTCACAAATGCTGATGTCATCTTCACGGTCAATCTTATCCAAGACACCAGGACTAATACGAGCTATAACAACGCCATGGCCGGCGTCAGTGTTGCAGAGGATAAGGCCGGTAATCTTGTCTTTAGCCTCGATACACCAAATGTCTATTTCAACTCCGCTCTCGATCTTCCAATCGTGCCAAAGCATATTCTAGAAAAGGTTGAGTCAGCCCTCTTGCTCGAGGATACTTTTAGCACGGCTCCAACCGTCACATCCGGCGCCTTCACTTATAACGCTGCCCAGCTCGTTGGCACTGAAGGTGAAAAAATTATCTACCTCAACCCAAACAGCAATTATTACAAAGGTAAAGCTATGCTCGGTAGCTTCGTGGTTCACGCTTTCTTGAAGACTGATGATATTGTTTCTGCACTTAATACCGGTATGGTTTCCGCTACAGCCGAACTTCGTTCTTCGGATGAATCCAAGATTACCTCTGGCGCCATCACTCTCCGTCAGACTTCACTTAGCTACGGCGTTTACGCTTTCTTCAATATGGATAGTGAAACTCTGAAATCCAAGCCTCTCCGCCAAGCCATTCGTCAAGGTCTCAATATGACTAACCTTCGCAATTTCCTAAACGGCGAGGTCGCTCTCGACTACCCACTCATCCCATCACAGATTGACATTAAAAAATACCCAGAAATTCCACAGGAAGATTTCATCAAGGCTCGTAGCGCGGTTATGAATATCGTCGGTGCTAACCCAACCGAAACCCTCCAGGTGGTGACGGTTGATTCCGGTTATCTCTCTCAAATCGCCCAAAATATGGCAGAGCAGCTCACCGACCTTGGCATTCCAGCCACCGCTCAAGTCTACGAAGCTAACCAGGATTTCGTCTTGAACGTCCTTCGTCCACGCAATTACGACATTGTCATTTATCCTATCGGCCTTGGCCCAGATCCAGACCTCATGGCCTATTATCACTCTACTCAGGCTACTTCTAGCGGTTACAATCTCTCCAACTATCGCAACTCACTCGTGAACGATATTATGGTTTCCGCCCGCACTACCGTAGACCAGAATCTCCGCTCCAAGAAGTATGAAAGTTTCCTCAATACTTGGGTTGACGACGTTCCAGCCATTGGTATTTATCAGACCGCACTTTCATATTACGTGAACAAAAACGTCCGCACTTTCTCGACCGAGAATTCACTCGTCTACAGCACGGACCGTTTCAATGACGTCATTTACTGGGCTGCTGAAAAAGCTACCAAGAACCGCACCCCATAAAATAAAATAATGCCCGCGATAAAACTGCGAGCATTATTGAAATAATCATACTGTAATAAGCAATCACTCCCTTCATTATTTTCAATAGTTACCTACTTCTACTAAATCACAATACATATCACGAGGCATTGTCGCGTTCGCTTCCTTTGGACATTCCTCAAAAATCTTTTTTCTGAGCTTTTTAGACTCTTCAGTCATATATAAGTGTTCGATCAAGTAACAACTATGCTGAGTTTCAATCAAGAAGCATTCACCATGAATAGTATGGCAATTTTCAGTACGATGAATCCTCACTATGGGTGATGTTTTAATTATATCGCCGGCCCACCATGAAAGAACTCCACCTTTATGTTTTCCACTATCAGGAGTGTATTTTATATATTCCTGACAGAGTTGCCCTAGTGCACAAAACGTCCTACCGGGCAATAAAGCTGATAGATCTAATGTCTCATCATCGCCTTCTTCGAACTCTTTTGCTAGCTGCATGGCTTTGTAATTATACTCTTTCTGCCAGCGGCCAAACTTTGGACTAATAATCTTTTGCTCTTCCGGCGAGTCATACATATCCGGGCTAATTGCCAGATGATTAAAAGTCCCATGTAACTTCTTTGTTCTTAATACCTTTTCTACATCACTAAATCTCTTCATATCATTTCTCCTTATATAAAAAATAACTTTACTACCAATATCAAAGGCATTAAAAACCACTGCCTATTTTTAACAGTACAACCTATTTTTTAAGGTGCCATTAATACAACCTCCTTATTATAGCATACCATAAGCAATTTGTCAATACTTAAAGCATAAAAACTATTGACAAAAATAAGCATATGTGCTATAATAAGAGTATAAGCCTTATGGTTTAAGCACTTTTACAGCGAAAGATTTAGACTTTTTTTCTGTGCTTATGCCCTAAGGTCATCTTTATTTCGTTCATAGTAAAACTTTTATTTTTATATAGGAGGAAGAGAATATGGGAAGAGATATTACATGGCCAGCAGGAAATTGGAATGAAGTTTACTCAAGAACTGAGGCTAAACTTACGCATGAATGTTATGAAAGTTACAGAGGTTATCAATCTAATGAAAGACAACTGGGAAAAAGGTTTGTAGTTGATGCAGATGGCAAGATTAAGAAAGGGTTCAATAAATGGACCATGACAGAAGGAGAGGCATACGCTCCAACTGACTACGCGACCCATAAAACAGTAATTTTAGAATCGGGAGATTTTATTATTACATCTTTAAGAAGCGCACGTGATAATAATGCTAGAGTAGAACTGCTTATCTATGAAGTAACCGACGACTCTCCGGAGGGTTTAAAACCCAATGGAGCTCTAAAAAGGGTTTACAAACTAAAAATTGAGACTGATGATTTCTGGAGCAAAATACCTAAATCAGAGTGGACCCACAAGATACCTGAAGTTTTACACTTGGCAGTAAAGAAAGCCTTTAAAATCCCGAAACGGGTTTTAAAGAGCGAAGACTAAATCTTTTATTGTAGTAATGGCATTTCGTTTTATAGGAGGATATGAATATGGAAAAAAGATCACCAGAGTATTACGCAACACATACTGTTATATTAGCTGAAAATATCTTACCAAAAAAGAAAATGGCTGGCGTTGCAAATAGACACGGCTCACTTCAACATGAGATTACAAACGGACTATTTGCAGCGATTGTGGAGCGGAAGAACGTAGTCTTGAAGCCGGAGTATCAGAATGCGGTATACCTACATGGCTATACTTGTTACCATCCCATCATTGGTCATGGAACAGTAGATACGTCTACTATAGCCGGACTTAGACTAGAAGATGCAATGGAAACTACTGGCGAGAAAATTACTCACATATACTTCAAAACTCGGAATAGGGAATACCTATCATATGACGAGAGATGTTTTAAATATCCAATGAATGCAAACTTTGAAAAATATAAGAATTCTGGCAGAAGTTTTGCTGATTTTGAGTATTTGTTTGATGAAATAGACGACAAAGTCCCTGAAATTCAAATGGTAGATAAGGAGTAGAAGAGAAGTTTCTCTGAAGAATATAAAGGAGGTGTCATAAATTACGGAAAGGTCCACGAATGTGGATCTTTTTAGTGTCAAAATGTTTACAAACAAAAATAGCTCCGAAGGAGCTTTTTTGGTGCACCTGACTAGACTCGAACTAGCACAGCCTTACGGCCACTACCACCTCAAGGTAGCGTGTATACCAATTTCACCACAGGTGCAACACCTATAGTATATCACAAACATAAAAATAATACAAGTTTATTGACATCCAAACTGTCGTCGTGGTATAATTCGACTAATAGTCGAAAAATTGTAAATATGAAGGTCAATCATAGAAAAGATAAGATTATAGATACCGCCTACACGCTTTTTGTGCGGGACGGCTATGATAATACTTCTGTGGATGAAATCATTGCAAACATTGGTATCGCCAAGGGTACTTTTTATTATTATTTCGAAACCAAGGAGCAGTTGCTCGAAGCAGTCATCAATAAACTCTTGGATCAAGAAAAAGCAAAGGCTATCGAAGTTGCCGAAAGTTCTATGCCACTCGAGCAGAAGCTTGTCGGCGTGATTATGGCTATGCGTCCAACGTCTAGTGAAGCGGAAATCGCTGATGCTCTCAACAAGCCAGAGAACATCGTCATGCACGAGAAGATTAACCAGAAAATCATTGAAACTGCCACGCCAATTTTGGCCACCATCGTGGAAGATGGTGTAGCGGATGGCGTCTTCAATTGCACTAATATTGCAGAACGCATTAAGTTAATCCTCATTATGAGTGGCATGTTTGACGATGGAAAATTCACTGAGCATGATATTGAAGTTTTTATCGACACTATTGAAAAGGTTTTGGGCGCCAAGCCTAGCACAATGAAATTTATTGAAGAATTAATAAAATAAGGAGGAGTATGAAACCCATTATTAAAACTAAAAAAGTCTTTAAAAAATTTGGCGCCGAAGGCAGCGAGCGCACTGTCATTGACGGCATTGACCTAGAAATCTACGAAAACGATTTCACGGTTATTATGGGTTCTTCCGGCGCCGGTAAATCTACACTCATGTATCTTTTGTCCGGTATGGACACGCCTAACGCTGGCGAAATCCTATTCGACGGCACCGACATTACCAAAATCAGTAGCGAAGAAATGGCGGTCTTCCGCAGGAAACATTGCGGTTTTGTCTTTCAGCAGATTTATATGCTGGAGGGAATGAGCTTGCTTGACAACGTCCTTATGACCGGTCTCCTTATGAATAAAAACAAGAAAGCAGTCTTGGCCAAAGCCGAGGAGCTGTTCGATCGTGTGAATATCGATAAAGTAACTAGAAACAAAAAGTCCAACCAAGTTTCTGGCGGTGAATGTCAGCGCGCTGGCATCGTTAGAGCGGCCATCAACGACCCGCAAGTCGTCTTTGCTGATGAGCCTACCGGCGCTCTCAATTCCAGTAACTCCACTGCAGTCCTCGATGTTCTAACCGGTCTAAACGCCACCGGTCAGTCCATCATCATGGTGACCCACGACAAGAAAAGTGCACTTCGCGGCAACCGTATTATTTATCTCAAAGACGGCAAAATTTTCGGCGAACTCAAACTTCCGAAATACAGTGAAACAGACAAGACTAGGACCGAAAAACTAGACAAATTCTTGGCAAAGATGGGGTGGTAATATGAAGCATTTAATATTAGCAGGCTACTTCCTCAAGAAAAATCTTAAATCGATTTTGTCGTTTGCAATCATCCTTTTCGTGGCAACCGTTATGTTCACGAGCGGGATTATGATTACCACGAGCATCGATGACGATTACAAAAAACGATTCGACGAACTCAATACTGCCGATGTGTCATTCGTGGTTCCAGAACAAACTTATACAGATGGTCTTTTGGACAAAATTCGTGCCACAGAAAATGTTTCTGACGTAGAAACGGCTAGGGGTATTATGTTAAGCATCCCAGTCCAAATGAACGGCATGGAGCAAAACCAAAACCAGATTTTTTATCGTCTAGACGACATCAAAAATATCAGTAAACTCAACACCATTTCTAGTACGGACAAAAATCTAGAACACGCAATATATATCCCATATTATTTGTCGGCTAATTCCGATCTCGCCCTCGGTAGTGATTTTAGTTTTACTGCGGACGGCACGAAATATGAATTCCGCGTCAAAGGCGTGATGGAAGAAATGCAATATGGCAATTATTCTAGCTCGGTCCTAGGTGAATATTTGCCGGCAGATTCGTATGAGTATTTGAAAGAACATAATTCTGACAAAGAAACTCGCACCATCTTCATTAAAAGTAGTGACGAGGAACAAACTTTGAAGGATGTTTCAAAAATCTTAATTGAAAATCACATTCCAATTCTCAATAAGTCCAGAGCGTCTGTAAAAAAGCAATCCAGACTTTCTGTGTCAAATATCCTAGTGCTCATCCTCCTCGCCTTTGCCGTAATTATTCTATTCATCAGCCTCGTGGTGACGCGCTTCAAAATCAAGCAAACTCTCGAAGAAGATTTGACCAATATGGGCGTTCTAAAATCACTCGGCTATAAAAGCCACGAAATTATCACAGGCATAGTTTTGCCATATGTGATTGCCACGCTTGTATTCTCTGGCCTTGGCATCGTCCTAGCCACGCCGGTTTTAGGTCTGCTTGGTAATGTAATCTCTACTCAGGCCGGCTTTGTTTGGGAGCCTCAGCTAAACATCGTGGCTAGTCTCATAATTGTCATTTCTATCATTACGCTCATCACGGTTTCAACATATCTCTCGACTCGCAAAATCAAAAAACTCAAACCCATCGAAGCCATCCGTGGCATCGGCGAAAACGAAACCATCAAAAATCCATTCCCAATCGCAAAGACTAAGGGCAATGTTAATTTCATTATGGCGCTCAAAAACTTCGCTAATTCCATCAGCGGCAACATTTTGCTCGGCACTATTCTTCTGCTCACGACTATCCTAGCTTCGTTTGTAGTCACGTTGTTTTATAACGTAAATGTCAGCCCAGAGAATTTTGTAAACACGCTCGTGGAAGAACACCCAACCGTTATGGTGAAACAACGCGAAAATATCAAAGACGAAATCGCTAAGGACTATAAAACAATTTACTACGACGAAAATTGCGAAAGCGTCCTCGACGGCAATTCATACAAAACATTCGTAGCTGAAACTTTTGAATCTATGGCAAATGATCTCGTCTTCGAAGGTTCCAATCCAAAGAACTCAGATGAAGTTGCCGTCGGTAGCAGTCTCAAAGAAAAATACGATTACAAAATTGGCGACAAAATTAAATTGTCTAGCAGTAATTCACACGAGTATACAATCACCGGTTTCGTTCAGTCCGTAAACAACGCTGGCGAAGTTATTGAAATGACCATAGACGGCTACAAAAATATCAATGAAGATTACGAACCAGACACATTATATATTTATCTCGATGATGAAACTGAAGAAAAAGCCACAAAACTCATCGAAGATTTGGAAGCCAAATATGGCGACAAGATCGAGCAAACAGTAAACTATGTTTCCTCAATGAACTCAGCCGTGGCGATGTTTATTAGCCTTATCAAGATCATCACCATCGTCATTATCATTATTGCACTTCTAGTTATTTATCTCGTCCTAAATATCTTGCTCTCCGGCCTCATTATGAGCAAGAAGTTGGAGCTTGGTGTTTTGAAATCTGTCGGCTTTAGGACCAGGCAATTAGTTATTCAAATTGTGGGTGGATTCATGCCAAGCATCATCGTCTTCGTCTTGCTCGGCGCAGTCATCAGTAGCTTGTGCATGAATAATGTTTTCGATTCAATCTTCAGTATGGTGGGTGCATACAAAGTCAGCTTTGAATATCCTTTGTTCATCTTCTTTGGCTCGGCTGCATTTCTCGCCGTCAGCGCCATCCTCATCGGCGTCATCCTGTCTATGAAGATCAAGCGTATCACGGTCTACTCGCTTATCAAAGAAAGCTAGCCGCGTGTCTTTGTGGTAAAATAATAACCATGAAGATTTTACAATTGAACGTATGGATGGGGAAAGTTGAGGGGGAATTAAAACGCTTGCTTGAGCAAGACGAATGGGATGTGATTTGTATGCAGGAAGTAATGGCTTCCACCGACGCCACGCTGCACCTCTCGCGCCTATGCTTCAGCCTTTCACGAATTATCGATGCCTCCAAAATGCCATATCACACTTTCGCTCCGAACTATAGCAGCAAAGTTGGCGACGGCCATTTTGAACTCGGCAATGTAATTCTCAGTAAAATCCCGATTCTGGATACCAGTTCCACTTTCACGCACGGCCAATATACGGAAGATTTAATCCTCGGCGAAACGCCAAAAAACAATCTCAACATTATGTCCGCCAAGCTCGCTAATGGCCTTACCATAGTTAACCATCACGGCTATTGGTGCAACCAGCCGATGGGCGATGAGCATACCGTCGAGGCCTTCAAAAAAGCCGCCGACTTTGTCCGCAAAATCGATGGCCCACTCGTGATGTGTGGCGACCTCAATGTCGAGCACGATGCTCCAGCTATGCGCGAATTTGATTTCTTGCGCGACCTTACACACGAAAACAATATCGATAATACCCTCTCCGGCCTCAAGTTCAACGGCAAAGTCGCCTGCGACCACATCCTCGTAAACGACAGTATCGATGTGAAAGGTTTTAGAGTCATCAAATCCCTCGCCTCCGATCATTATCCAGTCGAAGCAACCATCGAGTTCTAGCCAATATTCACACTATCAATTTCTTTGAGCTCAAAGCGATATTTTTGGCGCACATTTGGGTACTTGTGCTTGTTTACCTTTTCTGTCCACATTTTGAGCGGCCGCACCCATAATTCACCATCGCCGTATAGGGCCTGATAAATCACCATCTCTTCCTTCGTTTCCGAATGTCGACAAATCCCACGCACAATATAATAATCGCCCTTGAAATGACGATAAACTCGATTTACTTTGACCTCTCTCATAATATCTAGATTTTATCACGCCCCCACCGAATCCCAAAGCATAAGTATGATATAATAAAACGCATGAAGCAAAAAAACGATTATCAGTCAGTAGCATACCATGTTAGCACAGTTAGTATCATTGCTAACGCACTCCTCAGCATTGGCAAATTCTTTGCCGGCGTGCTTGCGAATTCCGCCGCTATGATTTCCGATTCCATCCACTCGCTTTCAGATGTACTTAGTACCGTAGTTGTGATGATTGGTGTGAAGATTTCCGCCAAAGAACCAGACGAAAACCATCCATACGGCCACGAGCGTCTAGAATGCGTGGCGGCTATTTTACTCGCCAGCATGCTAGCTGCGGTGGGTGCCGGTATTGGCATGGGCGCCGTCAACATGATTATTAATCGCGACGAAAGCGGTCTTGAGATTCCAGGCGTTCTCGCTCTTGTTGCTTCTATCGTTTCTATTATCGTCAAGGAAATTATGTATCAATATACCGCACATAATGCCAAGAAAATCAATTCGCCAGCCCTCATGGCGGATGCCTGGCATCATCGCTCCGATGCGCTTTCGTCTGTTGGCGCTTTGATTGGTATTGGCGGCGCCATGCTCGGTTTCCCAATCTTAGACCCTATCGCTTCCATCGTGATTTGTATCTTCATTTTGAAGGCAGCTCTCGATATTTTCGCCGATGCCGTCCGCAAGATGACAGATCACTCATCTGGTGAGGAGACCGAGGCAGAGATTCGCAAAATCGCTAAATCCGTTCGTGGCGTGAAGGGAATCGATAGTCTCAAAACCCGCGAATTCGGCGCCAAGATTTATGTAGATATTGAAATTAGTGTAGATGGCAAGATGACCTTAAACGATGCTCATGCCATCGCCGAACGCGTCCACGACAAGATTGAGAAAAAGTTGCCCCATGTCAAACACTGCATGGTTCACGAAAATCCGGCATAAAACAAAAACACCCCGGCCGATGTTGCGTGGCCGGGGCTTTTTATATATAACGAAGGGTTTTTACCCCTCCGGAGCTAAGTAAACAGTGACCGTGCCGTTGCAGGAATGCAGTGCTTCGTGATGCGTTGCAACTGCTATGTCGATATGGTTGCCTTTTATCAGGCCTCCTGTATCTTCCGCAACATACGTTCGCACGTCACCGTCTCCAAAATCCACCAAGACTGTTGAGCCTAGCGGTATAACTTTTGGGTCTACCGCAATCGTACGACCCGGTGTCACCTCTGTCCCTGTGGCAGTGATTCCGTTGCCGGTGCCACAGATGTGCCTATACCGCTCACAGCAGTAATAAGTCGTCTTAAACTCACCTAGACATCTGTACTCAGTCACAGCTGGTACAATTTCAACCACGTCTTCTATGGGGATTTCTTCCGGTATTAACTCCGGTTCAATCTCGATTCCCACAGGCGCCAGGTTCAGCGTTTCTATGGTTACTGCGTTTTCCGCGAGTACTTCCGCAAATTGTCGGCTCACCCCTGCCACCAACATTAAATCGTTGACCGCTGGTGAAGGCACCGGCATTTGAGGGATTTCCGTTAGCGGAGCAGCATTCGCTACCGCGTGCACGCCATTTAAATTAGCGCCCCTACATAAATAACTATTGTCATTAAAATCGCTATCATTAGCTTGCAAGTCCGTATGTTAGATGTCATAATCTTGTTCAAGATTCTGTCCTCCTTAAACTCTCTGTAAATATACTAGGTCTTATACGACCCCCATCTCTCCTATTATAGCACACTTTGTCATAAAAGTCAAGCAATGCGCTTTAATGAAACCCTTGAAATCGGGCCGGATTTTTAGTATTATAGATACATAACAAGGAGGATATTGAATCTGAAACTGCGAGCAAAACTCATCTTGTGTGCCATAATGAGTGTCTTGACTGTTTTTGCGCTCAAGGCCTATACCACCTCTGTTTTCGCTACGGATGAGCCTGCCGAACCTCGCCAGATTAATATGCAGATTTCTCCGGCTTATCAGCGCCTTGGAGAGTTGACCCCAGGCGACCGTTACTCTAGTAAATTCACCATTATTAACTCCGGCGATAGCGATTTGGAATACAAGGTCTATACCACCGGCTACACTGTCTCCGATGGTGATTACAAGGCATCGTTCCCAGAGAATACCAGCACTTTCACCACCATCCAGAAATGGTTCAAATTCAGCGAGACTGAGGGAACTTTGAAGGCCAAAGATCGCAAAGAAATCGAATATACCGTCACTGTGCCTAAAGATGCACCAGGTGGCGGCCAATATGCGGCTATTATGATTGAAACCACAAGTGGCGAAGGCAGCGTCATCTCTGCCAATGCTCGTGCCGGCCTCGTGGTTTATTCCACCGTTCTTGGCGATAATGTCAGCTGCAACGAAATCTCCAATATCTCTGCTTCTGGCTTTCTAATGTCTCCGCCTATCTCTGTTGCCACCACCATCAAGAACTGCGGCAATATCGAGTCCAGCGCCACCTACACACTTACCGTAAATTCTATCTTTGGCAAGGAAGTCTATTCCAACTCTGCCGAGCCAGATGTTCGCACCATCTTGCCTAACACCTCTCGCCTCAACATTGTCAAATGGGAAGAAACCCCAATCTTCGGTATCTATAAAGTCCGCCTCAAAGTCGAGGTTCCAGGCGAGGTTAAAGAATTCGAGAAACTCGTTTTCATCTGCCCAATCTGGGTCTTCATCATCGTTATTTTGCTAATCGGTTTTATCGTATTTATGATAATCGTGCGTAAGCGTAAACATGTAAGAGTAATAGAGTAAGGAGGAATATGAAGAAATTACGCAGTATCAACTTTAAGTCCCGCATCTTGGCTAGCCTTGCCGCTATCGCCTTGGTTTTTGGCGCAGTCTTCACTGCACCAGTCGCTCACGCTGAAGAGAGCAGCACTCCAAAGATCTGGATTCAGGTCTCCCCAGTCAACAACCGTGTCACCTTGAACGCTAAAGAGGAGTTGATGTATATCTTCAACATCGACAATATCGGCGCTCAGGAGTTCACTGTCAAGGTCTATGCTTCTCCATATCATGTCGTGGATGATAAATATAATATCGATTTCTCCTCTGAAACCAACCGCACTCAGCTCTCACGCTGGATGGATTTCCGCAAGAACGGCACTAAGGATGAGTTTAAGAAAGAACTCACTCTGACCATCCCAGCAGGCGGTCGCCAAAGTGTTGAATATCGCATCACTGTCCCTGCTGATATCCCAGCCGGCGGCCAGTATGCATCTGTTGTCACCGAATATGTTCCAACCAGCAACTCTGGTGGCACTGGCGTAACCACCGTTCCTCGCGTCAATATGCTCGTCTATGGCACCACCAATGGTGACACCGAAGAATCTGCCGAGATGACCGAGCACGACATCACTGGCTTCCTCGTTTCTGGCAATGCTAAGGCTACATCCGTCGTTACTAATACCGGTAACACCGATTTTGTTGCCGACTATCACCTCAAGGTTGAAAGCCTCTTCGGCAAAACAGTTTACGAAAACAGCGCTATAAATGATGTCCTCCCAGATACCTCTCGCCGCTTCGAGATGGAATGGGAAGAAACCCCTATGTTTGGCATCTTCCGCGCTACCAGTACAGTCAAAGTTCTAGGCCAGGAATACACAAAAACCAAGCTCGTCCTAGTGATCCCAGTCTTTGTAATAATCATAATCATTTTGCTATTGACAATCCTCATTGTGTGGATTATAATCCTAGTTAGGAAGCGCCAGGCTCAGAAGTCGCGCGTTATCGTCTAATCGCGATAGACGAACACGAAACGGAGGAGCCCGTAGCAATTCTGCGAGGATTGCTATGTAGCGGACAACTTGAACTGCGTCAAGTGTGGAGTCGGCAAGCGTTTCAAATAAAAACTATAAAAAAGCGAGTGTGGAATGAAAAAAAATCATCAAACCCTTTTACTCGGCGCGCTTGGCCTATCGGCTGTTTTAGCCAGCGTATATGCCGTGAACAAACTCCCTATATTTGCATCTGCAAATAGTTCTGGCGATGTTGATGTCAAAGTCAAGGTCGTGAACTCAAACGGGATTTACATATCATCAATTAAAGACGGTCAGGTCATGTATGATCACCTCCAAGAGGTTGAGGCTACATATTCTGATGTCTGGAATATCCGCTATGTCTTGACTTATACAAAGACTGGCGAATCGGTCGAATTCAGAAAGAGAACTCTAGCCGACCAAGGCGACCCAACGGTCTCTGGTACGGATAACTATGAACTTTCTGTGAAAGACCATTTCGGCAAGTTTGCTTTTGGCACTTATATTCTTTCGGCTTACAATGATGCCAATTCGATGCCTTCGGATACCGTATCATTTGTCTACAAGCCATACAAAATCGAAAATACCGGTGAATATGACGAAGAAACCGGCAACCCAATCGTAGAAATTACCACCAGCCCTGAGGTAGATAAACTTGCGGTGATGGTGACCGACTTAAATGGTAACGAAATTTACAAGAAGCCTGTTCTTGTTGACACTAGCGTCGATATTGTGACACGCTACGTCGTTGACCTTGATGGTCTTGATGCGAAGAGTGGCGACTATCAAATCTTCGGTGTGACTGCCTATGACCGTGACGACAATCCTATCGATGGTATCGAACAGGAAGGTGCGGGTATCGATTTCGAAAAAGTTGAACCAGTCCCAGAAATTCCTAACACTGGTGCTAGCTCACTCTTCGAGGAGATGAACCTCACTAAGGCTGATATTATGTCAGCGCTCATCGTCCTCTTTGTGGCCTCAATCTTCGTCGCGTTCTCAATCTTGAAACGCACTGGCCGCAAATCATCTGAAAAACGCTAATCAATTAAACGCAAAATTCATTCCTCTCACGGAGGTAAAGGGCCTCCGTGAGCACTTGCGTTTTTTAATTTCTTGTGCTATTATAGTGTAAGCGGGCGGTTAGCTCAGTTGGCTAGAGCGCGTCTTTGACGTAGACGAGGTCAGAGGTTCGACTCCTCTATCGCCCACCACGAAGATCAACGGATAAAATCCGTTGTTTTTTTGTTGGAAAAAATAAAACGCTTATGGTTTCAAAAACAGATAAATTATGGTAAAATAGCACCAGATGGAAAAACGACAATTGAGTTTTTTGGACCGCAATCCCATTTTGAAGGATGCATTAAGCCTTGTTTTCTTCGTGGTCTGCGTGATTCTAGGTACACTCATTGTCAACAACTTCATTTTCCGCTCTTATAATGTCATCGGTATTTCGATGGAAAACACTTTCAAGGATGGCGACCGCGTTATCGTGAATCGCCTCACTGTTTCTATGTCTCACTTTGCTGGCCAGGAATACATCCCAAATCGTGGCCAAATTATTGTCTTTGCTAACGGCTCTACCTCTGGTCCACTCACTTGTGGCGCCGAAGCCGGCATCGCCGATCAATACGTCATCAAGCGTGTGGTTGGCTTCCCAGGCGAGCGTGTCACCGTGAAAGACGGTGTTCTCACAGTTTACAACGATGAACACCCAGATGGCTTCCATCCTGACGATGAAACTCGCGTCTCCGACGAGGACGGCCCTAAGGCCTTCACTGCCGGTGAAGTCGATACCATTGTCCCGGCTGGCGAGCTCTTCGTAGCTGGCGATAACAGGGAAGGAACTCATTCTAACGACTCCCGCTACAAACTCGGCACCATCCCGTATTGTCGTGTAGTTGGTCCAGTTATGCTTCGCCTCTTCCCACTTAACAAGCTCCGCTTCTTTGCTGAGATTCCCAAGATTGATTTATTAGAGACTACAGCAGACACACTAAATCTCTCTGCAGGAACAAATTTAGTTATTAAACGTGATTAAGGTTGGAGGTAAAAATGCCTGATTACATATTATTTAGGAAAAGTAGGAATGTCGCGAGCTCGGTGCTCCATGTTTTCTTTAATCTTGCGCTCGGTGTCCTGTCGATTGCGGTTACCTATCTTACAAAGAGCTGGTATCTCGGTATCATCCTAGTCCTCATCTCTAAATGGCGCATGTTCCTCGTTCGCCCTCGCTACTGGGTTCTAAACCTCAAGTCTAACCTCGTCGATCTCATTGTCGGTATCAGTTTTGTCCTCATTACCTACTGTTCAGGCGACAGCTTCCTTCCGATTCATGTCATTTTAGCAGTCCTTTACTGCGCTTGGCTCATCTTTCTCAAGCCTCGCTCATCTACCGTCGCGACAGCCCTCCAGGCTCTCACTGCTATGTATCTTGGCACCACCTGTGCCACCCTTATCTTCGCCAACGCTGACGCAATTTTCCTCACGGCCTCCTGCGCCGTGGTCGCATTCGCCTCTGCCCGTCACGTCCTAGTCCAGAGTGACGACACGGATTTTTCCATCATTCCGCTCACCGCTGCCCTTGTCGCCGCCGAAATCTCATGGCTCTCCCAGTCATGGCTCATTGTCTATAGTTTCCCTACTCTCGGCATCATCGTCCCTCAGCTCTCTCTCGTGATGCTCATCGCTGCTGTCGCCTTCGGTTACATCTATAAATCCATCAAAGAAAACGAAGGCCGCCTCAATTTCGGCGAAGTCGCTATGCTTGTATTTTTCTCAATAATTTTGATTGCCGTCATCGTACTCGGCTTTAGCAAACCAATATTTAACGTCTAGGAGGTATATGAAGGACGAGGAACTCAAAGATAAAATTGAAGATCAACCTGTGGAAAACTCTGAAGAAACTGTGGAAAAGTCGGATGAAGAACCGGCCAAAACAGAGGAGAAACCAGCTAAGGTCGAAACTAAACTTACTAAAATCGACTACGACAAAAAGGAAGAAAAACCTGCTGAAAAGAAGAGCTCAACCTCTAATAACGGCGTACTCGTAATCGCTATCTTGGCCCTTATGACAGGTGTTATCGCCCTCAGTATGCTCTTTGTTCAGTATTTTGTCCCAAGTATCAGCTCGCCGGTCACCCTCTATAACAACGATGGAAATAACAACATTACCTTCGAGGAAGGCGCCCCTATCGCAGATGTGGCGGCCGCCGTCTCCCCATCTGTCGTCTCTATCGTCACCGAGACTCGCACCACCTCTTGGTACGGTTCTTATGATTCCTCCGCCGCCGGCACCGGCTTCATCGTCACTGCCGATGGCTTCGTCGTCACCAATAAGCACGTTGTCGAAGGCGCTCGCACCATCAATATCATTATGGATAACGGCACTGAATACAAGAATGTCAAACTTATCGGCACCGACCCTTTGAACGATGTTGCAGTCCTCAAAATTGACGGCGTTTCTGATCTTAAAGCCGTTAAACTCGGCGATTCCAAGACTCTTCGCGCTGGCCAGCAGGTCATCGCCATCGGCAACGCTCTTGGCCAATACCAAAATACCGTCACCGCCGGTATCATTTCTGGCACCGGCCGCAGCCTCACCGCCGCCGATTCCACCGGCTCTACATATGAAAACCTCTCTGATATGATTCAAACCGACGCCGCCATCAACGGTGGCAACTCCGGTGGTCCACTCGTCAACGCCGCTGGTGAGGTTATCGGTATTAATACCGCCTACGCTTCAGATTCCCAGAGTATCGGTTTTGCCATCCCTATTACAGGGGTTAAAGGCCTCATCCGCGATGCCATCAAAGAAGGCAAAATCCAACGCGCAGTGCTCGGTGTCCGCTACTATTCTCTCGATGCCGCCAAGGCTAAAGAGCTTGATTTGGGTGTCGAATCTGGCGCCTACCTCTATACTTCTAACAGCTCTTCTGCTATCATCTCAGGTGGTTCTGCCGAAATCGCAGGTCTGAAAGACGGCGATGTTATCGTCGCTATCAACGATACCTACATCGGCCCTGCCGGATCCCTCAGCACTCTAGTTGGTGAATACTCTGTAGGAGACACCGTTAAACTCACAGTCGTCCGCAATAAACAAGCCTTTGAAGTCAACGCAACATTAACTGCGTATAAGTAAAGTTAAACATAACAGTCTTGACAATTTGTCCAATCTGTGCTATAATGGGGGCATAGCATTGATTGGGCTGTCGCGAGGGCGGGAGCCCTCAAAGCACCTTACAATGTAGCAACAGAAAGGCACTTACTCAGTTTAAAAAAATCAAAATTTAAGGAGGGTTAAACCATGAGTAAAGTAAAAGAAGCAGTAGGACAGTTAGGCAATCTCGTAGGAGCAGGCAAGAAAGGCCAGCCCCAGAACGGCGTTCCCGCAGAAGATCGTAAGGCTGAAATCGAAGCCCAGATGCGCAAACTCCAGGAGGAGAAAGACGCTATCGACAAGGCTGAAGCTGACATCAAGGCAGCAGAGGACCAGGCTAAGAAAGAAGCTGAAGCGAAGGCAAGGAAAGAGGCCGAAGAAAAACTGAAGGCAGAAGCCGCAGCGAAAGAGGCTGAGGAAAAAGCCAAGAAAGAAGCCGAAGAAAAGGCTAAGAAAGAGGCCGAAGAGAAAGCCAAAAAGGATGCTGAGGCGAAAGCCGAAGTAGAACGCAGGCAGGCTGAAGCTGAAGCTGCTCGCAAGAAGGCCGAAGATGAGCGTAAAGCTCGTGAAGCCGAAGAAGCTCGTAAAAAAGCAGAGGCAGAAGCGGCGCGCAAGAAAGCTGAGGCTGAGGCTAAAGCGAAGGCCGAGGCGGAAGCCAAGGCAAAAGCGGCGGCAGAGGCCAAAGCAAAGGCTGAAGCAGAAGCCAAGGCGAGAGCCGAAGCGGAAGCTCAGCAGAAGGCTATCGAAGCTGCTCGCCAGGCCGAAGCAAAGCCGAAGAAAGGCAAGCTCAACAGGGAGAAAGGTTATCCCAGACTCTCTTATGAGGAGCTGATGGCTTTGAACGGTGGTCATCTGGTAGACTCCAAGGAGATCGAAGATGCTGAAATCGCAGGCTACATCAAATCCGAGCAGTATGCTGTAGACACTCAGGTTACCCTGGACGGCGGTGCTCCCAGCACCAAACTTCAGACCACGGTCGCCAGAATGTACAAGGCATCTCCGGATATGAAAGCTCCTGAAGGTATGGCAATCTACGATGAATGGAAGGTCGCTCACAGGCGCCCGGATGGCACCGTTAAGGTTCCCAATGCGTATCAGGCAGCTCAGGGTCAGGAAATCACCATCACGGCGGTCATCGATCCGTCTGCAATGGTTGAGCCGGAACCCGAACCGGAAAAGCCCTCAGCACCCCTTAAGGGCGCAGCTTATGGCAGTGAGCCGAAGGAGAGCTCCAGTAGCACTTGTCCCATGGTCCATCCCATCAGCGCGATTCAGAAACGTCTCGATAAAGGGCACACAGTCCTGGTTACACAGCTAATCAAGGGTAACGGCACCTACTATGCACTCGTTGAGGATGCCAGAGCTAACGGAGTTGAAGTACTCGAATATAAGTTCTACTATATCGACAAACCGACCCCTGAAAGCGACGGCTACATCATTGAAGGAATTTATCCGACCAAGGCTGAAAAGCAGAAGTTCTTCGTTGAGAACGATGGTGATCAGAAGAACCCGGTTGATGTGGTCCTGGTTGAGAAGAAATCCTGATTTGGTTTCGCTAAGCTAATTCTGTTTTGTTACGTTAGGCCCCCGCACCCATTCGTGCGGGGGTTTAATTTTGCCCAAAAATGGCCCGTTCAACACTTTAAAAACACATAAAACATAACCAATTTGACAAGAAGTAAAAATAACCATAAAACTATTGACTTTTTTAGCAAAGTGTGCTATAATGGTATCAGTCAATAGGATCGGGGTTCCAAAAGGCTGAGGTGTAAAAGATCAAAGCAGTTTGCCGGTACTATGACGACCATTAAAAACCGAATCATCCCAGGTACAAAATACCTGGTTTAGATACTTACAGAAAGGGAAAGGCAAAGGGGGGCCTCCAAAGGCTTCAATGGTGGGATTGGTAGCCTGCCGAATTTTGTTCTTTTCAAAAAACAACAAAAATTCGAATATAAGGAGGAAAAAACAATGTTAGGTATCGTTTTTGGATTTATGATCACAATCATCGCCGGCTACTTCTTCTTGGGTAGACAGTGCGAAAACGCTGGCGACGGGAAGCAGCCCTTGGAGCTCAACAAGCTCGCTAAGGGTATCTTCTATACACTCATTATTCTGGTAATCTTCTTGAACGGCTGGCTCGTTTCGAAGCTCGGAATCTTTGCAGGTGTCATTTTTATCGTAGCACTCATGCTCGCTGAGGTTTACCTCGACAAGCATAACAGACCGGCAACGGCTTGGGTGGTGCTCGCTGAAATCGGCCTCGGAGTTCTGAGTATTGCGGTAGCGAGAATCCAGACATTCAAGGGGAATCTTCCGTTTATGATCCTGGTAGCTATGGGAATCGTCGCAACCATTCTGGTATGGACTTTCTACTACTACGGAGATACGGAAGAAAAACAGGAAGGAGTGAAGCAGAAGAAGGCGGAAGTCAAGGCAAAGTTCGAAGAGCACAAAGTTCAGAAACAGGCTAAGGCAGAAGCAAAGAAGGCTGAAAAAGCCAAAAAAGCCGAAGCAGAGGAAGCTGAGAGATTAGCAGCCCGAGCTAAGATTCAGGAAGCCCAGCAGGCTAACGAATCTAAAGGCCAAGATGTAACTGTAAACGTAAATGTAACTGAGGGTGAGCGTGATGCTCAGACGCGTATCTGGCAGAAAATCGCCGGCTGTACTTTAGTCGTAGCGTGCTTTGCTGGAGCTATCGCGTTCTACGCGTTGGTGTTCATTAGGGAATTTCCCTCTTTGGACATCACCAATTTCTTCACCAGATAAGGAGGTGGGCTTATGAAGAAATTTATCATTAGCGGAGTGAGCATCGCAGCGGTGCTCATCGCAGTTATGGCAATAGCCGTATTCGCGCATCAGCGCAACACAATGGCAGATGAAGACGCAATCCCGACGACGGATGTGGTGATCAACGGTATCACTTATCATTTGGACTTAACGGTCCCGGATGATACTCCGCTGACGGAAGAGTCAAAAAATGCTCCCTATGAGTTGAGGCTGGATTCCACTCCTGAACTTTCGGCTGAAAGGCTTGAAATGGCAGGCTTCCGTGGAGCTATCGGTTTCCCTCTGGGAACATATGATGAAGCAACAAGAAAGTATATCGCAGACAACGCATTCTACAAGAAGAATTCGAAGCTTAATGACACGGACGACCGCATGGCGCACGCTGAACACAGAGTTTTGATGTACACTTCGATACAGTACGATGCACAGTTTGCGTATTATGTTGACACAGCAGTGGCAACTGAGTATGGTCCTGCTCCGATCGGGGCATGGAACCCTTGGAACCGCAGGTTCTTGGATGACTATGAGAAGTATGGCCCTGGCCACTTCGAAACATATCATACCGTTTACTGGACACAATACGGAGTAGAGCTTCCGCTCGATTCCAGTGACCTTACGGCTTGGTATGCTGAACATCCCGGACTTCCGGCACCTACGGAAGCTCAGCTTGCTCTGGCAGTTGGTCCCGACGGTGAACCTATCAGATACGCCACGGACGAACTCCGCGACTATCAAAACAAGTGGATGATTCTGCTTGATATGTTATGGAAACCCGCTGGAATCAAGACCGATTGCAAATCAAACGAGTTTTACCTGTTAACACCTAGTGTAGAGTGGAAGGACACCAGAGTTGTTATGAACGAGGATAAGTCCTACTACGACACACTTCCGATCTGTGCTTATGAGTCGGTCAGAAAAGACGGCCTGAGAGATTTGACCTTTGGCATTAACATGCAGGGCCAGAACTTGGTAATTTATCACAAGGCTCCGTCTTCGGGAGGTGGTGGTTCATCGCAGCCCGACAATAATCCCGACCCGAACAAGACTGACAATAATCCGAATCCGAGCGTAACTCCACCGGATGATGACAATCCGACTCCTGGCCCCGGCCCTGGCCCTGGTCCTGGACCTGGTCCTGGCCCTGGCGATGGTGACGGTGGCAAGAAACCCGAAGAAGCTCCGGCTAATACGGGCGATGGTGATACTGGTGGCGGCGGTTCTAATCCCGGTCACGAAGAGAGTGAGGAAGGTTATCAGCCTAACGGCCCCGACCAAAACTCTGGCGGACATCAGAATCCGGAAAACAGCAATCCATCCACTCCGGCGGACGAGCGCAATGATACGGACAACACCAATCAGAATCAGATGAACGATCAGCCTGACAATAGTAATCAGGATACAACTTGGACATCTGATGGCTCAGACGGCACTACAGTTACCAACAGCGGTAACAATGATACAGTAACTACTACGGACGGAAACGGGAATTCATCGACTACCAACGCTGACAGCCCTGATGCAGGGAACGGCGAGATGGCCCCTCCGTCATAAAGTACCTTTCTGTAAATGGGGATCTATGCACTTTTTTGGCTCGGAGCGCAAGCTCCGGGCCAGCCCCTATGATTCTAAACAATTTGTATTTGAGATGATTCGGCTTTTATGGTTTGACGAAAATTAAAAATTCGGCTAGCAAAACAAATAACTATTAATAATCTATTAATAATTATTAAAGAAAGGATTTTTTCATTATGAAAAAAGCTACTAAAATCGTCAGTGCTGCTGCTATTGCTTTAGCCGGTGCTGGTATCGCCACCTCTGCAGTTTTTGCTTGGGGTGACAACAGCGGCCTCAAAGACGGTCGTCCTGTTTACACTATCGCAGATATTGAAGCAGGTAAAACTGATGGTAAAGTTATTCTTAACTCCATCTCTGACAAGGAAAACCTTACTCATAAGGGTGTCCTTGAAGACGAACGCTACTTCGTAGGTGTTCGTGATGCATCCACTGGCAACAATGGTGCAAACAACCTTTGGAACAACGATTATATCGAAGTTGAAGAAGGTAAAGAGTATATCGTTCGTATTTACGTCCACAACAACAACCGTTGGGGTGAACGTGAAGATGCTATTGCTCGTGACGTTACTACTCGTTTTGATCTTGGTAAGACCCCAGATACCACTCAGCGTGTTGATGGTTACATCACCTCTTCAAACGCTCAGCCATCTCAGTACTGGGACTCTGTCTCTCTCAAGTCAAAAGATGGTCGTAGGTTCTACCTCGACTACATTGAAGGCTCTGCCCTTCTTGAAAACCGTGGTATTGGTTCTGCTGCTAACAACGGTGGCACTTCCGGTATCAAACTTACTGATGAAGTCATCAGCAAGGACGTAAAGATTGGTTACAACAAACTTGATGGTAACATTGGTGGTTGTTTCAAGTACTCCAGCTATGTCACTATCCGTGTTAAGCCAGTCTTCGAAGACTCTTCTATCGACAAATCTGTCCGTATCAAGGGTCAGACTGAATGGAAGAATACTGTCGACGCTCAGATTGGCGACGAAGTTGAATTCCAGATTCACTACAAGAACAAGAACGCTTCTCAGGTCTCTAACGTAATTATCCGTGACTCTCTCCCTGATGGTCTCGAATACGTTAAGGGTACTACTAAGCTCTTCAACACCACTTTCCCAAATGGTGCATCTACTAAAGATGAAACTCTCGTGATCGATGGTGTTAACGTTGGTTCTTACAAAGTTAACGGCGACGCTTATGTTCGTTTCACCGCTAAAGTTGTTGATACCAACCTCGCTTGTGGTAACAACCGTCTCATCAACTGGGCAAAAGCTTCTGCTAACGGCTTCGCTGTTCAGGCATCTGCTAATGTCTATGTAAAGAAGGCTTGTGAAGAGAAACCAGTTTCTAACGACTTCACCGTCACTTTCATCGATTGTGACAACAAGAAAACTACCAAGAAGATCACCGTCAAAAAGGCTGGTGATACCGCAGAGGTAACTGCTCCTTGGGGTAACAAGTACACTGTTTCTAAGGATACTACTATCCGCGAACTCAACTGTACTGAAACTCCAGAAAAGCTTCCTGAAACCGGTGTTGCTTCTATCGCAACTGGCGCTATCGCCCTTGGTTCTGCTGTAACTGCTGGTGGTTACGCAATTGCTAGCCGTAAAGAAAATCGTTAAAGTCTAGACCGCTTTACGTTTCTTTGAGAAAAAGTCTCCCTTCGGGGAGACTTTTTCGTTGTGTTTTTATAATACTTATGCTAAAATTTAACTTATGAAAGGCCGTAGTTTCAAGTCTATTTTGCCGTATGCTTTAATTTTGAGTGTCGGTGGTATTATTATGGGACTCGGCATATTTTTGATCGTCAATTTCTGCTCGATTCGCAATGTTTCGCGCACCGTTATGGTTTATATGGTTGGCGCAGATCTCGAATCTCGCAGTGGTCTCGCTACTGAAGAAATCACCGGTCTAGAGCACCCGGACAAGGTGCTTGATAATGGCATCCGTGTCATCATGATGGCTGGCGGTTCCAAGCGTTGGAAGACGGATTTAGTCTCGGCCGATGAAACATCAATCTTCGAACTAACTCGCGATGGTTTCAAGAAAGTGAAAACCCAAGATGTGAAAAATATGGGCGAGGCAGAAACTCTCACTAGCTTTATTAATTTTGCAACAAGTAATTACCCAGCTGATGATTACGATTTGATGTTCTGGGATCACGGCGGTGCTTTGCTCGGTGCCGAGTTTGATGAGCTCCACGATAGCGACCAGCTAAGTCTAGTTGAAATGAAGAAGGCTTTTGAAGGAACCATCTTTGGCGGCGAACAGAAACTCGAAAGCATCATTTTCTCCACTTGTTTGAACGGTACGCTCGAAATCGCTAATATTACCGCGCCATTTTCTAGGTATCTTGTAGCATCGGAAGAGACTTCCATTTCATTGCCAGGTTTCTCCGATTTTAGCTTCCTAGAAGATGTCACACCGCATGACGATGGTGATATCTTCGGCCAACGCTACATCGAGAGATATCAGTCAAAGACAGCCAGCCTCAAAGACCGTGTTGGCTTTATGGCGCAGGATTATGATTTGTATTCGACTTACTCAGTCGTCGATTTGTCGCGCGTCAATAAAATCAATTCCGCTGTCGATGAGTTCTACGGTTCCATTAATACTTGGCTAAATTACGCTGAGATTTCGCGTGTTCGCGCTAACTTGTATCAATACGCCAACGAGCAGTCTGGCGACCCTAGCTACGATATGGTAGACCTCTATAATCTTACAGAGAAACTAGACGGATTCACTTCCGTTCCTGCTTCTAAAGTTCTCACTGCCATCGAAGACGCCGTAGTTTATAATTACGCCACTAATTCCGAATCGCGTGGCATCAGCATCTACTTCCCATACAATGCTAGCACCAAGGTGAAAGAATATTTCCTAAGTAATTATGCAGATGTTACTCCAGCTAGAAATTACGCCGATTTTATCGAGAGCTTCAATCAAACTCTCGTGGCCAGCTCATCCGGCGGTTATAAGTCTAATACTTTCGTTCGCTCTAAATCTAATGTTGAAAACAAGACCGAAGGTTCTGCGGATGTCTCATATGAACTTACCGAGGAACAAGCTCAGAACTTCGCCAAAGGTAGATATATGGTGGTCCGTTCCAATCCAGATTATCCGGGCTATTATTGGCCAACTTATATTGGCAAAAACGTCTGGCTCGAAGGTAACACTTTGAAGGCTAGCGTGGTTGGTCGCCAACTCACAGTCTATGACAAAGACGAGGGGAAGTCCGAGGTCATTACCGCCATCGAGTCTGATGAAGATGATGATTATGTTCGCTATGAATTTGCAGTAGTGCTAGAAGATTTCCGCGCTGATAAAATCAGCGATTGGAAAATCGATGCCGCCAAGGTCCATATGACTCGTGATAAGCACACGGATAAAGTCGGTATTTCCGACGTCTATCTCTTGCCAAAGTCAGACAAAGAATCCGAGGAGAAATCTATCATCCGCGCTACGTCGCCAGTCTATGTGTCATTAGATGATTACGATATTATCGCGTTCTCGTCCAGCAGTTATAACATTATGAATGAAGACAAGACATTTAACCCTAACTACCAGTCGAACGGAGTGATTCAGGGTTGGGAAGTCCACATCAAAGATCTGGATCTCCGCGTGCAAGAGAAGTTCGACACCGAGTATGATTATTACTGTATGTTCCAAGTTTGGGATATCTATAATAATAAGACAACAACAAATTTTGTAAAGATCAACTAGAAAGGAGGATACTACAAAATGGACAACAATCCAACACCAAATACTAACCCTAATCCAGCACCGGCACCAGCCCCAGCAATGCCACCTGTGCCACCAGCAGAACCTGCTCCTGCACCAGAGCCAGCTCCTGTGGCTGAGCCTGCCCCTGCTGCCGAACCGGCACCAGCACCAGCTCCTGCTGAACCAGTAGCGCCAGCACCAGCACCAGCAGCACCTGAAATGCCAGTTGCCCCTGCCGCACCTGTGCCACCTGTAGCTCCAGAAGCTCCAGCCGCGCCTGTTGCACCAGCCCCAGTTGCTCCGGCACCTGCTCCAGCAGCTCCTGCCAAGAAAAATAACAAAACTTTGTTGATTGTCCTTATCGCAACCGTAGTAGTTGTCGCGGCTGCACTTATCATTACCTTCATTGTCGTTAATAATAACAACAATGCTCCAAAGAATGTGGGGAACAACCACTACGAGGAACGCCCAGATGATGACCCAGATGATGATGGCGAGCTCGCTGGTAGCGAAGAAAACACTATTTCTTGCGGTGGCTACAAATATAAAAAGATTTCTGGTCTTCAGTATGAATGTGAAGACGATGTATTAACCGCTGGCAATAACAAGTATATCGTTTCTGTCGGCATCTCTATGTTCTCATATGCTGATATCCGTGCCAATCTTTCAGACTTAGTCGCCCTCTATCAACAAAGCGGCTACAAGACCGGCGCGAGTGGTATCTATACTACCGCTAGTGGCGCAGAGGCTGCTTATATCGAGATTGATATGGATGGTAACAATCACATAGGCTATGCCGTTTATCTCAAGGCTTCCAATACTCAGTCATTCGAAGCTGCAGTTGTTAATTCCAACTACAGACCAACCGGTGCCGATGTTGATCTAGTTGCAGAAATCATTGGCGAGTCTGATTCTATTGCATCACGCCTCCCAGGTGATTTGGATAAAGATACTGCATCTGGTAGCTTCTCTATGAAGAAGGATGACATCCAGAAGCTCTCAGATTTGAACCTCAAATTCTAAGAGAAACAAAATAAGCCCCTGCGTGGGGGCTTATTTTTATGGATGAATTAAGCTTCGTCTTTTTCAGCTTTTTTGATAGCTTCTTTTTCAGCCTTCTTAGCTTTGTTGCCAAGCTGACCTTTGAGAGCTTCGGCCTTTGCAGCGCGAGCCTTGAAGCGATCAACACGACCCTCAGTATCGATAATCTTCTCTTCACCAGTGAAGAATGGGTGAGAAGCAGAAGAAATCTGAATTTTTACCAAAGGGTATTCGTTGCCGTCGGTCCACTTAGTGGTTTCTTCAGAAGTAGCGGTACTCTTTGTAAGGAAAGAAAAACCAGCAGCTTCATCGGAGAATACGACAAAACGATAATCTTTCGGATGTAATTCTTTTTTACTCATAGTTATCACTCATTATACCAAACTTTTACCCTTTTGTAAAGAGTAAAGAACAGGCTTATTTTTCTGCGATTTTATGTTATAATAATACCGTATGGAAATTGATTTTTCGAAGTTTGAAACGGAGCTAAAAGAGCTCCAAGATTTTATGGCAAAGCCAGATGCTTATGCTGATTCAAATTATGCTACGAAGGCTAAACGCCAGAGCGAATTGAATGAGCTTTTTGAAACCAAATCAGAATTAGAATCTCTCGAAAAGTCAAAAGCCGAGGCCGAAGCTCTAGTAAATGATCCAGAACTCGGCGAAATGGCTAAACTTGAAATTGAAGAAAGCACCCAGAAAATTGCAGAACTCAAAGAAAAACTAGAAGAAATGGTGATTCCTCGCGACCCCGCCGATGACAAACCTGCCCAGGTCGAAATTCGTGCTGGTGCTGGTGGCGACGAGGCATCTCTTTTCGCCGGCGAGCTTTACCGTATGTATTTACATTATGCTGAAAAACACGGACTTAGAACTGAACTAATCAGCCAAAACGAAAATGAGGCTGGCGGTATGAAGGAAGTCATTTTCCGTGTGTCTGGCGAGCGCCCTTATGGTCAATTGAAATTCGAAGGTGGCGTCCATCGCGTCCAACGCGTACCAGTTACAGAAAGCCAGGGTCGTATTCATACGTCCACTGTTACCGTGGCGGTACTTCCAGAGGCCGAAGAAGCCGACCTCGAAATCAAACCAGAAGATTTGCGCATTGATATTTACCGTTCCGGTGGCCATGGTGGCCAGGGTGTTAATACGACCGATTCCGCCGTCCGTATTACCCACCTTCCGACCGGCATTGTCGTTGCAATGCAAGACGAACGCTCTCAGCAACAAAACCGTGTAAAAGCTATGACAGTTCTTCGCACTCGTTTGCTTGAGAAAAAGCATGAAGAGGATCTTGCAAACGCTTCGAATGCTCGCAAGTCTCTCATCGGTACAGGCGACCGTTCTGAAAAGATTCGCACCTATAACTTCCCACAGGACCGCATCACAGACCACCGCATTCACTATTCTCGCTCCAATGTTTCGGCAGCTATGGATGGCGACATCGACGACCTAATTCTAGAGCTTACCAAAAATGAGCGCGAATTCCAAAAAGAAGCCTGAGGACGGTTCTAAAAGTAGCCCTCTCAAATTTAGTAAACTCGACCAAGATTTAATTTTGTTAGACGTCTTAAAACGTGCCGGTTTGGCACCAAAAGATGCGGACAGAAGTTTCCTAGTTGCGCACGATGTGGAGCTTAGTACTGAGCTTGAAGAAGAATACCACGCAATGCTGGACCGCCGCAAAAACGGTGAGCCGCTTGCTTATATTTTGGGCTTTCGTGAATTTTATGGGCGTGAATTTAAAACAGATAGTCGCGCATTGGTGCCACGCCCAGAAACCGAAGACATCATTGAATTTGTCAAAGACTTGGATGGCAATTTTTATGACATTGGCACTGGCACCGGTTGTATTGCCATTACTTTGAAACTTGAAAATCCTACACGCAAAGTCACGGCCATTGATATTTCTGAAGATGCGCTTAGCCTCGCCAAGGAAAACGCCAACAGCCTCGGCGCAGACATAGAATTTATTAAAAACGACCTTATTGAAGGCCTTAGTATCCAAGAAAACTCGATTATTATTGCCAACCTCCCGTATGTCGACCGTGGCTGGGATTGGATTGACGAAAAAACTCTTGAATTTGAGCCGGACACTGCGCTCTATGCCGAGAATGAAGGCTTAGAAATTATCCTAGAATTACTAGACCAAATTTCGGAGCTTAGCCGCCCACAAACAATTATCTTGGAGGCTGACCCATGCCAGCATCAAAAGATTATCGACTACGCCGAAAAGCTGGGGATGAAACTTGATAAAATCTCTAATTTCATAGTAAAATTAAACTATGATTGAAATTAAGAAATTCTCCAAAGCATATAATGGCGGTAAGAAAAAAGCTGTCGATAATCTATCATTCAATGTAAACGATGGTGAGATTTTTGCATTCATTGGCCATAACGGCGCCGGCAAAACTACCACTATTAAAGCCATTATGGGTATTCTTGATTTCAGCGAGGGGGACATCTTAATTAACGGCAAGTCTATCAAAAAAGATCCGATTGCCTGCAAAATGCAGATGGCTTATGTCCCAGACAATCCAGATTTATACGAAAATATGAAAGCCATTAAGTTTATCGATTTTGTCTGCGATATGTATGGCACTCCACTCGATGTTCGCGAGGCTAATATCAAAAAATACAGCAAAATGTTTGGCATGGAGAAGCATTTGAACGAGGAGATTTCTTCATTCTCGCACGGCATGAAACAGAAAATCGCTCTCATTGCAGCCTTAAGTCACGACCCAGATATTTTAGTGATGGACGAGCCTTTTGTCGGCCTAGATCCAAAGGCTGTCTATGATGTTAAGGAAGTGATGAAAGAATTTGCAAGAAGCGGCAAAACTATTCTATTTTCCACCCATATTCTAGACGTTGCCGAAAAACTTTGCGACAAAGTCGCCATCATCAAACAAGGCAAACTTGTCGCGTGCGGTTCCATGAAAGAGATTAAGAAAGACCGTTCGCTCGAAGAAGTCTTCCTCGAGGTCGAGAAATGAAAAAACTTTTCTCGCTTATAAAAGCTGGGTTTAGTCAGGATTTGAATCTCTTTGAGTTTCAATCCAAATCTAGGGGCGCTAGTAAGTATGTCCTAGTCTCATTAGTTGGCTTGCTTGTTATGTATTGCGTTGGCAATCTCACTAGCCAGACATTGGATGGGCTAATGGCAGTCGGAGCCGAAGAGGCTATTCTTCCTCTCGTTGCCGTGCTGCTTACGGGATTAGTTTTCTTTGAAGGTATCTATAAGGCTGGTGGCATTCTATTTGAATCAAAAGACAACGATATGCTTTTTGCAATGCCAATTCCAAAACACCAGATTATTATATTACGCTTGGCGAAGTTCCTCGCGTTTGAATATATTTATATAGCACTGTTCTTCATCCCAGTTTTGGCCGTCTATATATTCAAAGTTCAACCTAGTCCCGATTTCTATATCGCATCGCTCATTACATTCTTCACCCTTCCAATTCTTCCAATTGTTGTGTCGAGTATAATTGGGTTCCTAGTCAAACTTTTCACATCTCGTTTCAAAGCTAAGCGAGTCATGTCTACCGTCCTCACCCTCGTGTTCTCCGCATTGTTTGTGGCGGCAATAGCTGTAGTATCTATCCAAAACGAGAACGACAACACCAATATGCTTTCCGATATTTCCGGTGCTATCTCTGCGAATTATTACCCGGCTAAAGCATACTTAGATTTATCTCATGAATTTAATCTCGAAACATTAGGCGTACTTATATGTATCAACTATCTCCCACTTATACTGGTGGTTATGATCTTTTCGAAGTCGTATTTCAGAATCATTGCACGCCTTTCCGAGCACGCTGGTCCAACTTCAAACAAGACTGCCACAGTTAAGGCTTCTACCAAAATTTCTTCATTGCTCAGGAGGGAACTAAGCCGTTTCTTCGCATCCACGACTTATGTCTTTAATGCTACTTTCGGGCTTATTATGATGATTCTAGCTACTGGTGCACTCGTCGTTTATAAAGGTAAAATTATGGAAGCTGCGGCTCAAGTAGAAGAAAGTGGCTTTTCGCCGATGACGGTTTTACCATTTCTATATTGCGGAGCAATCGTCCTCACTAGCTGCATGACTTGTCTCACATCCTCAAGCATTTCGCTTGAGGGGAAGAGCTTCGGTCTCACCACTAGTCTACCAATTTTACCTCGCGAACTTTTCCGTGCTAAGATTCTATTCTCAAATGTCATCACTATACCGGTAATTCTACTTTGCGACATCGTATTTTGCATAGCTTACACGCCTAGTATGCTAGCTATCGTATTAATCTTCTTATTCTCCATCATAGTTCCAACTATGAATGCTACGCTTGGACTTATCATTAATTTACGTTTTCCAAAAATGCAGTACTCCAACGAAACCGAAATTATCAAACAAAGTACGAGCTCACTGATCTCTACATTTGGGGGTATGGGCATCGCGTTTGCTTCGTTGCTTCCTATGGTTCCGTTCACAGAACATATGGATATATATTTCACTGTCTTGCTCGCCATTATGGCCGTAGTATTGTTCGTTTTAAAAAGTGTTCTATATAGCTGGGGAGAAAAACGCTGGAGAAGTTTGGAGGCCTAATGAAACTATCTATTATTGTTCCAATTTATAATACCGAAAAATACCTCGCGGATTGTCTCGACTCTATTTTGAAGCGCATTCCGAAAGGCGTTGAAGTTATTTTAGTTAATAATAAATCTACGGACAGCTCGCCTAAAATTATTGCCAAATATGCCGAGAAATATCCGAAAATCATCAAGGCCTGCAATCAGGATAAACGAGCCGGTCTAGTTCCAACTCGTAATTACGGTCTAAAGAAAGCCAAAGGCGACTACATTTGGTTCATCGATTCGGATGATGAAATCGCTGAGGATGCTCTCGAATTAATTCTCGAAAAAATCGAGTCAAATCCGGATCTCATTACGTTTGGTCGTCTCCAAGATTACTTTGACGGCACGAGCCGTGAATTTAGCGCCATTGGCCCAGATGACCCAGACTGGCATAATCGCTATATTATGTATGGCTTCGGCTTTTGCCAGGTTTGTTTCAAACGCGAGTTCTATCTAAAAAATATGGACCCAACTCCAGACCTAGATGAATATCACAAGCTAATCGAAGAAAGCGATGAGAAACTTGCTAGCTTCATCGCTCCGTGGCTCATGGATGATTATGTTATTCACGAAGATATGTCATCTATGTCTTCTGCAGTTTTATACACGGATAATGTCGCAAGTATTAATAAACCACTCTATATTTACCATGCTAGACCCGGCTCGATTCTACATAAAACCGGCTTTAATGTTCACGCCTTTGATATTTTCCCAGCTATGTCCAATCTTATTAGCCGTTTCGAAAAGGCGGGAAGATTTGAAAAAGATCACGACGCTCTAGAATATTTCGTCATTTGGAATTTATTGCTCGATTCAGCAACTGATTTCAAAAAACACCCAGACGGAGCTAAGGGTTTCAAAGAGATTCGTCGTATGATGAAAACCTATTTCCCGAAGTGGCGTCAGAACCGATATTTCAAGAAGCGCAGCTTGCGCATGCGACTTCGCTGTATTCTAAATTATTATTGTATCAAGTAATGTGATATAATAATCATAATTAATAAGGAGAAAACTCAATGAAAACATTTCGTAGAGTTTTGTGGGGCTTGGTATTTATTGCGCTCGGCGTGATTTTTATTCTCAAGGCCACAAACGTCATCACAGGTGACATATTTTTTAAGGGGTGGTGGACATTATTAATCATCGTTCCAAGCATTATTAGCTTGTTCGATTTTACAGACAAAGATGGGAAGTTCCTTAATGCCTTCCTTATCGTTCTTGGCGTAGTAATGTTGCTTGCTTCCCAAGATGTCATTGCATGGGAAGATATGTGGAAGATTCTTGCACCTTCTGCTTTGGTATTGATTGGTCTTTCAATCCTCCTCTCAACTATCATTGGTAGTAGTGTAAAGAAGAAAATCGACAAAGCTAACCTAGCAAATGGTAAGGACGGGGCATCGTATACTGCTATTTTCTCCGGCCAGGAAGAGAAGTATCCTAAAGGTGAGTTCAAAGGCTGTTCAGTTTCTGCAGTCTTTGGTGGTATCGACCTCGACCTCAGCAACGTTACGGTTTCTGATGTTGCTATTATTAATGCTAGTGCAGTTTTTGGTGGCGTATCTATTTGTGTTCCAAAAGGTATGAAGGTCCAATATACTTCTAATTCACTCTTTGGTGGCGTAAGCAATGATGCCAACACTGAATCAAAGAAGGGTGCCGGTACTATTTTGATCAACGCATCCTGCTTCTGTGGTGGTGTCGATATTGTCGATGAACTCGACAAGGATCTCAGACGCGCAGCTCACAAAGCTGCCAAAGAAGCCAAAGCAGACAAGGCAGCTAAAAAAGCTAAGAAATAAGTTTACTTTTGTACTGAATAATACCCCTCCCGCAAAGAGGGGTATTATGTTATAATAACCACACGGACCTTTAGCTCAGTTGGCTAGAGCGTACGATTCACATTCGTAAGGTCGCTGGTTCGAGCCCAGCAAGGTCCACCATACTGACATCCCAGAGGGGATGTTTTGTCTGATATTGCATTTTTCGCCAATCTGTGCTATAATAAAGGTATATATTAATTAATGAAACAACTTGACCACGTTTTCCTGATAAACAGAGGTCGAGTGAAGGGAAAGGAAAACATGTCAAAAGTAGACATGAAAGACCTGCTCGAAGCAGGCGTTCACTTTGGTCATAAGACCAGCCGTTGGCATCCAAAGATGGCTCCTTACATTCATAGTAAGCGCGACGATGCCCACATTATCAACCTTGAAAAGACCGTCGAAGGTCTCGAGAAGGCTTTGCCAAAAGTTACCGATATTGCTAAAAATGGCAAGAAGGTTCTCTTTGTTGGTACTAAGAAACAACTCAAAGACATCACTAAGGCCGCCGCTGAAGAAGTTGGTATGCCTTATGTCACCGTTCGTTGGGTCGGTGGTACTCTCACTAATGTTGAGACCGTCAACCGCCAGCTCAAGAAGATGAACAACCTTGAGCGTCGTATGGCTACTGGTGAGCTCGAAGCTCGCTACTCTAAGCTCGAAGTTCAGCGTTTCCAGGAAGAAATCGAAACTTTGAACGAGCGCTACGGTGGTATCAAAGATATGTCTGAGCAGCCAGCTGCACTCCTAGTCGTCGATGCTCTCGAGGACAAGAACGCTATCAAGGAAGCTAAGGCTCTTAACATTCCTGTAATTGCAGTTTGCGACACTAACGTTGATCCAACCGGTATTGATTATGTCATTCCAGGCAACGATGATTCTATCAAGAGTATTAAACTCATTCTCGACTACTTTGTCGAAGCTATTAAAAAAGGGAAGGAATAAAAAATGGCTGATATTAGCATTGAACAAATCAAGAAACTTAAAGAGCTCTCAGGCGTTGGCTTGACCGATGCTAAGAACGCTCTTATTGAAGCTAAAGGCGATTTCGACAAAGCTCTCGAAGCTATGCGCAAAAAAGGTCTTACCAAAGCTGAAAAGCGTGGCGACCGTGAAACCCGCGAAGGTCTCGTTGAGCAGTATGTTCACGATGGTCGTATTGGCGCTATCGTAGAAGTTAACTGTGAAACCAGCTTCGTTGCAAAGACCGACGAGTTCAAAACTCTCGCTCACAACATTGCCATGCAAGTCGCTTCCATGGCTCCACTTTATGTTTCCGAAGATGATATTCCTGAAAAAGATCGCAAGGAAAAGATGAAAGAGCTTGAAGCTAACTTCAAGGGTCCAGAAAAAATGAAAGAGCAGATTCTTGGCGGCCAAATGAAGAAAGCATTTGCCGACAAGGTTCTTCTCTCTCAGGCTTACATCCTCGATGATACTAAGACTGTCGAGCAGTACATCAAGGACTGCATCGCAAAGACCGGTGAAAATATCACTATTCGCCAATTCAAACGCATCGAACTCGGTGTAACTGAATAAAAATAAAAAAATAAATCTCGCGCTCTAAGGGGAGTCATTTCGCAACGGGCGAAATAACAGCGACCGAGACCCATGACGATGGGTTCGAGGGAGCGGCCCCGAGAGCGTGAGATTATTTTTTATTCTAATATTATGTTATAATTAGATTAGTTTAATTGGAGCTATTTATGTTCGATAGTAAAGAATACAAAGTCGCCGCCGAGGCAGTCCTCGAGAGGTTTAATTCAGAGATGAAAAAAGTCCGTACTGGCCGTGCACACCCTGATATGCTTTCAGCTGTCAAGGTCGAGGCCTATGGTCAATACATGCCTTTGAACCAGGTTGCCAATGTTACAGTTTCAGATGCAACTTTACTCGTGATTACCCCATTCGACCCGTCCACTATTCAGAGTATCTCAAACGCTATTCGCGCTGACCAAACTTTGGGACTCAACCCAGCCGATGACGGTCGTATCATTCGCGTCCCAATTCCTCCACTTACTGAGGAACGCCGTAGGGAAATTGTGAAGACCGCTTCTAGCAAGGTTGAAGAGGCTAAGGTTGGTATCCGTGGTGTTCGCGAAGACGCTCGCAAAGAAATCAAGGGCGCTGAGCTTCCAGAAGATGTCACGAAGCGTGCCGAGAAAGAAATTGACGACCTCGCCAAAGAATACAATGATAAAATTGACGCTGCTTTCAAAGAAAAAGAAGCAGAGATTATGAAGATCTAATGGAACATATTGGATTTATCGTAGACGGTAACCGCCGTTGGGCCAAAGAGCGTGGACTTCCAACTTTAGAAGGGCACACCCGTGGTTATGAAAAAGTCGAGGACATTTGCGAAGCTCTAACGGAAATGGATGTAAAGTATGCCAGCTTCTATATTTTCAGTACAGAGAACTGGGGTCGTTCCGAAGAAGAAGTCAGCTACCTCATGAAGCTCCTTGATAATAATATTCCACGCCTTGCTAAAAAGATGAAGAAAAATAATGCTAAGGTAGTGGTTTTGGGCTACGAAAGCAGGGTAGATGAAAAGCTCCTAAAGAAAATTCGCGATGCGGAGGAACTCACGAAAGATTGCACCGGCCTTACTGTATGTCTTTGCTTTAATTATGGCGGTCATCAGGAGATTCTTGATGCTTCCAAGGCTCTCGCTCTCGAATATAAAGATGTGTCGCACGCTAATATGTCCGATCCATCCAAGATTCCAAGCGCAGATGATTTCTTTACTATTGAAAATCTAGCCAAGCATATTTATCATCCAGAAGTTCCACCAGTGGATATGATTGTGCGCACGTCTGGCGAACAACGCATTTCTGGTTTTATGCTCTGGCGCTCCGCTTATTCGGAATTTCTTTTCCTTGATAAATATTGGCCAGATATTGAAACAAGCGATCTCGAAGGTATTTTTAAAGAATACGAGAGTCGCGGGCGCCGTTTCGGCAAATAGTGTGGTATAATTAGTGGTATGAATATTGTGGTTGGGGTTATTGTTGGACTTCTTGTATTGATGCTTCTTGTGGTGCTTCACGAAGGTGGCCACTTCATTATGTCCCGTAGAAACGGAGTCCATGTTAAGGAGTTTGGCATTGGTTTTCCTCCACGTGCTATCGCTTGGAAATATGGCGAGGACGGCAAATGGCACCGTTTCCGTCGCAAAGACTGGAGTGATGCCAACGCTTCCGACCCTGTCTTCTCAAAGTCCGATAAAAGTCAGTTCAAAGGCAATTCCAAAAAACTTATCGAGCCAGGTCTAATTTTTAGTATCAATTTCTTGCCTATCGGTGGTTTCTGTTCTATGGATGGGGAATCAGATGCAGATACTCGCAAGGGGACCTTTGGTGCCGCCAGCTTCTGGTCCAAGACAAAGATTTTGTTCGGCGGTGTTCTCATGAACTGGCTTACTGCCATCGTGATTTTGAGTGTTCTGTCAATTACCGGTATGCCGGTCTTTCTCGAGAATCAATTCCATATTGAAGCCGACACAAAGGTAGAAGCATATCCAATTCAAGTTAAGGAAGTTATTGAAGGCTCGCCAGCTGAAAAAGGTGCATTCAAAGTCGACGATTATATCTATGCAGCTAAAGCCTCTAGTGACGAAAAACCTACAGACATTACATCCTCAGTTGATCTTACATTCTTCAATAACGACCACAAAGCCGAAGAGGTTGAATATTATGTTTGCCGCGACTCCGATGAGATTGAGGGAACTGTAGATTATGAAACTTCAGTGGTGTTGGGGGACTGTAAGCGCACAATCCTAAAGACTACACTAAATGACGAAACGAAGGATTATCTGCTTGGTATTTCTATGCGTAATACCGGCGCTACCACATACCACTCAACTTGGTCTGCGCCAATTAATGGTATCGTTCTCACCGGTCAACTCACCGGCGAAACCTTCAAGGGCCTCGGCATGATGATTGGTGATTTATTTAAAGGTGTCTTCAAGCAATTTAGTTCGGATGAGACCGTGCGTAATGAAGGCAAGGCAGAACTTGAAGCAGCTGGCGATTCCGTAACTGGTCCAGTTGGTATCCTAGGGATGCTTTTTCCAAGCTTCATTGAGCTTGGCCCAACACACCTCGCCTTCTTAGCTGCCGTCATTTCCATTTCGCTTGCCTGTATGAATGTTTTGCCAATTCCAGCTCTCGATGGTGGTCGTTGGCTACTCATCGGCTACTTCCGTTTACGTAAGAAGAAACTCGACACCGAGACCGAGAACCGTATCGTTTCACGCGCATTTATGGTAATTCTCGCGCTAGCGGTGTTAATTACAATTCTTGATATTATGAGGTTGGCAAGATAATGGAGGGCAAAAAAAGTGGAGAGCAAAACTAAAAAAACAGAAGCAAAAGAACCATTTTCTAAATTCTTTTTAGGCAAAGTAGTTCCGTCCATCTTGATGTGTGCTTGGGTCTACGTTGCGTTGGTAGCCACGCAATACCTCGTAGCTTTTCCGTTTGTAAAGATCGTCGGTGTCAATCGCGCCACTGACCCACTTTGGACCACAGTTTACTCTGCCATCGTCTATATCTTAGCGTTAGTCTTCACAATACTTGCCCCAATTCTTGCACATAAATTGTTCAATATCTACCGCAAGAAACACGAGAAGAAATTTAAGGGCTACTTAGAAAAATCTCCTACAGTCAGCCGTGAAAGAATGGGTTTGAACGGCCTTCCGACTTTTACAGACATCTTTCTTTCCATAGCAGGCTTTATTGCATTTATGATTATTGCTTCCATCGTAATGTTTGTAGTGGAGAAGATATTTCCTTGGTTTGATGCTGGCCAAGCTCAAGATGTCGGTTTTTCTAAAGACCTCATTCAAATCTCAGATCGTATCGTAGCGTTCTTCGCACTCGTTATTATCGCGCCTATCTTCGAGGAGCTTATCTTCCGTGGCTGGCTCTATGGTAAAATACGTGCCCGCATCGGTATCATTCCTGCTATGCTCCTCGTTTCCGTTTTATTTGGTATCCTGCACGGTCAATGGAATGTGGGTGTTGCAGTCTTTGTCTTAAGCCTAGTTCTCTGCGCTCAACGCGAACTTACCGGCACAATCTACTCTGGCATATTGCTTCATATGATTAAGAACGGCGTTGCCTTCTATCTCATCTATATCCTCTAACGCTAATTTGCTTTTTTACCTGTTTTTGGTATAATATATTTATTATGGCAACATTAGAAGATTATCGAAACGAACGATTACGAAAACTAAAAGAAATCGAAGATTTAGGAATTAATCCTTACCCTTCAAAAGCAAACCGTACTGTGAAAATTTCAGAAATCACAGATAATTTTGATGAGTTTAATGAAAAAGAAGTTTCTATTGTTGGCCGCATTTCTGCAATTCGTTCGTTTGGTAAGCTCGTCTTCGTAAAAGTCAAAGATTATTTCGGTGAAGTTCAGCTCTTTATGAAGGCTGAAGGCGAAGAACCTTCTAAGGGTTTTCTTTCCGCCAAGCAAGTAAAATTGCTCGATGTTGGCGACTTTGTCGAAGCACATGGTACTGTTGGCAAGTCTCAGACCGGTGAGATCTCCGTGTTTACCAATGAAATTAAATTGCTCACTAAAACCCTTCGCCCATTACCTGGTCGCGACGGCTTCACTAACAAGGAAGAGCGCTATCGTCGCCGTTATGTTGACATGAATGTGAACCCAGAAGTTCGCGAACGCTTGGTGCGCCGCAGCAAATTCTGGCAGGCTACCCGTGAGTATATGAACTCACATGGTTTCACTGAAATTAATATCCCAGTTCTTGAACACACTACTGGTGGTGCTGATGCCACCCCATTCGAAACTCATATTAACGCATATGACGAAGATCTCTATCTCCGCATCTCACACGAGCTTCCTTTGAAGCGTTTGCTCGGCGGCGGTTTTGAAAAAGTTTACGACATCGGTCCACGCTTCCGCAATGAAGGTGTTGATGATGAGCATTTGCCAGAACATGTCGCTTTCGAGGCTTACTCCGCCTATGAAAACTACGAAGACGGAATGGACTTTTACGAAGATATGATTAAATATGTTGCCAAGGAAACTTGGGGCACACTCCAGTTCCACGTCGGTGGCTTTGACATTGACCTAGACCAGAAATGGCCACGCATTAAATATGCAGACCTTCTCCGTGAGAAATACGATGTCGATGTATTCAACCCAGACATTGACCAGCTTTATGGTATTTTGAAGAAAGCTGGAGTCGAGGTCAAGCCAGGCCTATCTGCTGCCCGTCTCATTGACCATGTCTGGAAGTTGATTCGCCAGACTTCTGGTGGCCCATACTGGCTCGTAGAAGAGCCACTTGCTCTTAGTCCACTTGCTAAGAAGTCCGAAGAAAACCCTCTCATTACCGAACGCTTCCATCCGATTATTGCTGGCACTGAAATGGGTAATGGCTTCTCTGAGCTTAACGACCCTCAAGATCAGCTCGCTCGCTTCAAGGAACAACAAGCACAGCGCGATGCTGGTGACGATGAGGCTCAGATGCTCGATATGGACTTCGTAGAAATGCTTGAATATGGTATGCCTCCAGCCTGTGGTTGGGGCAATAGCGAACGCAATTTCTGGCTCCTCGAAGGTGTTCCAGGACGCGAAGCGGTCCCATTCCCACTGATGCGCGAAATCAAATAGTTGCCAAAATAAACCCCAAATAGAGGGGTTTATTTTATAGCTATTGCTTTTTTACGGCAAGTGTGGTATAATAGAACTATGAAGTATCGAGTAGATCCAAAAATCATCGGTTTATATATAGCTGTTACTGTAGCCGCTTTTGTTGTGTCTATGCCTCGTTTCGTGATGGCTGCCAACGATAAGTTCTACAGAGCATCCAGTAATCCTGACTATGTATTCGACGCTGGTGAAGAAGAAGAGATCGATGATGAAACTCCAGAAACTGCGAGCGCCCCTGAAGAAGAAACTTCAGAGACGGAAAAGGAGACTGAATCTACTACTTCTACTCCTAACTCTACAACTTATGTCAAACCGACTTCAAGTTCTAGTAGTTCTTCAAACAAAAAAGGTCCCACCGCTGAAATTATTGAACATGACAGACCAGCTACTGGTAACACAAATGTGAATTCTGGTCAGACCACCACCCATGAAAAACCAATGGGTAACGACGTAGATAACGGTGACGGTGCTGAAAATATTGGCACACCAGAAGAAGAAACACCAACAGAAGAAACTACAGAAGAATAAAAATAAGACCCCGCGGGATCTTATTTATTTTGTATTATGAAATCTCTACAATTTTTCCTTTATTGCCGTTAGGTAGTTCGTAAGTATCACCAGTGGTCTTGCCCATTAGGGCCTTACCAATAGGAGATTGATCTGAAATCATACCCTTAGTTGGGTCAGCCTCGACTGGACCAACTACAGAGTAGGTGTACTTCTTGCCACCTAATGTAACGGTAACGGTAGCACCAATCGCAACCTTATCATGAGCGGTGTCGCGAATAATCTTGGCGCTCTTCAAAATTTCTTCAATTTCAACAATACGGTTTTCTACAGACTTCTGCTCTGCGCGAGCATCTGTATATTCCTGGTTCTCAGAGAGATCACCGAAAGAACGAGCCGTAGCTAATCTTTCCGCAATAGCTGGACGCTGTGCAATCAAATCCTGGAGCTCTTGTTCGAGATCCTTCTTACCAGATTTAGTTAAACTCACAGTTTTTTTCATTTCACATTTATATTACACTTATTGATAAGTTTTGTCAACAGTGCTATAATTACCCCTATGAAACTAAGTAAATCATTCACCAAAACTTTTAAGGAAGTTTCCAAAGACGAAACTGCCCTTAATGCCCAATTACTAATTAAAGCGGGCTATATCAACAAAGAAATGGCGGGGGTTTACGATTTTCTACCCTTAGGGGTGAGAGTACTTGAGAACATCAAAAACGTTGTCCGTGAAGAATTGAATGCTATCGGTTGCGAAGAAATGCAACTTACGGCTCTCCAGAACCCTGAATCTTGGGAAAAGACTGGTCGCTGGAATAGCGAGAAAATGGATATTTGGTTCAAAACCGAGTTGTCCGCAGGCGGCCTACTAGGTTTGGCTCCAACTCACGAGGAACCACTCACTAATCTGATGACACGTTATATCTCAAGCTACAAAGATTTGCCAGCTTATATTTATCAGTTCCAGACCAAATTCCGCAACGAGCTCCGTGCAAAATCTGGTATTCTTCGCACCCGTGAATTCCTAATGAAAGATCTTTACTCATTCTCACTTAACGAAGAAGAACACAATAAGTTTTATCACGAAGTCGAGCAGGCCTACGCACGCATTTACGACCGCCTAGGTCTTGGCGATTGCACCTACGAGTGTTTCGCTTCTGGCGGCGCCTTCTCAAAGTATAGCCACGAGTATCAGACTATCACTCCAGTTGGCGAGGATACAGTTTATCACAATAAAGATTATTCCGTAGTTCTTAACGAAGAAGTATTCAATGACGAAGTCTTGGCTGACCTTGGCGTAACTCGCGAAGAAATGGAGCCAACCCGTGCAGCTGAAGTTGGTAATATCTTCACCCTTCGCTACAAGTTCTCTGAGCCAATGGGTCTTGAATATAATGACGACAAAGGCGATAAGCAAACCGTGTTTATGGGTAGCTATGGCATCGGTATTTCGCGCGTAATGGGTGTAATTGTCGAGAAATACGCTGACGAAAAAGGTATTGTCTGGCCAGAAAATATTGCGCCATACAAGTACTACGTCATTGGTATTGGCGAAAAAGGTGAAAAAGAAGCCGAGAAACTTTATGAAAAGCTTGGCGCCGATAACTGTATCCTTGATGATCGCGATGCTCGCCCAGGCCAAAAGTTTGCTGATGCCGAACTTATGGGTATCCCATATCGCGTCGTAATTTCCGACAAGACTTTGGAAAATGAGGGTGCTGAGATTACTACTCGCGCAACCGGCGATGTCAAAAATGTTTCATTGTCTGATATAATAGAGTAATGGAACGACTACTCAACTACTTTACACCACGAAGCTATAAGTTAAATCTCAAAATTGATAAAAATAGTCCAGACGCTTCAGCGACCGTCGAGATTGTTGGTGTGTCTAAAAGCGATGTCGTTAAATTGCACGCCAAAGGCCTCAATATTAAGAAAGCAGTAGTTGATGGTGTAGAAACCGAAACGGCATTAGATGATGATGTTTTGACGCTCAAAAAAGCCGGCGAAAATATCGTCATAGATTATGATTTCAAAATTAATCGCAATATGGAGGGCGCCTATCTCTCGACCTATGACTACGAGGGAACGGAAGAGAAGATTGTTGCTACGCAATTCGAAAGCCACTATGCGCGCGAGGCATTTCCGTGTGTGGATGAACCAGCCGCCAAAGCTACTTTTGATATCACAATTACCACAGACGACCCTACCGATACTGTTCTTTCCAACATGCCAGAAATTTCAGGGAAAGGTGCGACTCATACTTTCGCAACTACTCCAGAAATGTCCACTTATCTCGTTGCATTTGTAATCGGTAAATTTAATAAAATCAGCACCACGAATAAACATGGTGTCAAAGTTACAACATATGGTGCTTTGAACCAGCCAAAAACTGCGTTGAAATTCCCAAATCAAATCGCCTCCGAAGCACTCGACTTATACGATGATTTGTTCGGTGTTCCATATCCGTTAGAAAAATTAGATCAAGTTGCAATTCCAGACTTTGAAGCTGGGGCTATGGAAAACTGGGGTCTTGTAACTTACCGCGAGGCATGTTTACTTGTCGACAAAAACACCACCAAGGCAGAAAGAGAATATGTCGCAACCGTCATCACTCACGAACTCAGCCACCAATGGTTTGGTGATCTCGTAACGATGGAATGGTGGGACAATCTCTGGCTCAACGAGAGCTTTGCTAACCTCATGCAATTCGTTTCCGTCGATAAAATGCGTCCAAGCTGGCACATTTGGCAAGATTTCTTCACCAACGATTGTTACTATGCGCTTCGCCGCGATTGTCTCCCAGGCGTCCAAGCTGTCCAGCAGCCAGTCAACGACCCTGGTGAAATTGCCACTTTGTTTGACTCTGCCATCGTCTATGCTAAAGGCGCACGCCTAATGTTCATGCTGATGCGCTTGATGGGTGAAGAAAACTTCATGGCGGGCCTTGGCGATTATTTCCGTGTTCATGCTTATAGAAATACTACCGGTGATGACTTATGGAACGCACTTCAGCCATACGCAAAATTCAATGTCAAAGAATTTATGGACGCCTGGATTTTGCAACCGGGCTATCCAATGATTACCGACAAGGTTTCACAAAGGTTCCTTATTAATGGCGCAACCGATAGCATAACTTGGCCACTTCCAGAAATTTCTGATGATATGACTGGCCACTATTTGATTAACTTAAGTTCTGAAGAATTTGAAGATAAATTAAAGAATTTCGATAAACTAAGCCTTGAACAGAAGTTGCGTTTGCTTATCGACCGTATGATGTTGGCGCAAACTCCGATTGTTTCTGCGGCCGGGCTTATGGATTTGTTGCCGAAGTTTAAAAACGAGACAAGTGAACCTGTATGGGAAATTCTCGCAGACATTATCGCGTTGCTCAAAATTTTCTTCCCACCAGACTGTGATTACTTTGAAAAGTTCAAGAAATTTGTCTACGAACTTGCTGAATTCAATTTGAAACGACTTGGCTATTCCGCCGCAGAAGGCGAGGATGATTCTGACGCTAAACTCCGTTCCGAGATTCTCAATTTCGCCTTGTATGCACGCGATAAAAAATCAGAAGAAATTCTTGCGATGGACTACGACAATTGTCTGAGTGCTAAATCAAAAGCCTTCGACCGCGTTGAAAAAATTAGCAACGGCGCCATGATTTGTCTTGCGCTTCCTGAGCTCGATTCTGAAACGCGTGGAGCCATTCTCCTAGCTAAATTCCGCACCTCGGATGAAAGTATCTATGATGATATAGTTGAAGCATATCAAAATACCGCAGATCCATCCCTACGCTCCGATCTCCTCGGCACATTCACGGTGGCGAAGAATCCAGAAAACATTAAGAAGAATATTGCGCTTCTAGAAAAACCAGAGATTGTCCGTCCTCAAGACCATTCATATCTCCTGGCATATTTAATGTCCAACTTCTATTCTAGAAACGAAGCCTTCGATTGGTTCTATAATAACTGGGATTACATCGTCGGCTTAACTTCCGATAAATCAATGGATGATTACATCCGTATTGCTGCAGCTCGCATTCGCAGCGAGGAAGAAAAAGACCGCTTCTTTGCCTTTGTTGAGCCTAAAGCATCAGACCCAGCGTTAACTCGTGCTATCGATATGGCTAAAACCGATATTATGGCTCGCTTGCACTGGCTCGAATCAGACACCAAGGCTGTCCGCGAACGCTTAGACTAACTGTGATATAATAAACATATGATTGGACACATAAACGGCGAAGTCGCCGAAAAGTTCACGGGGGCTATGATTGTCGACGTCAATGGCGTTGGCTATGAAATTGCGGTTACGGCTCTAGATTTCGAAGCTGTGAATGTTGGTGAAAAACGAAAATTCTATACATACCACGCAGTTCGCGAAAACTCAGAAGACCTATATGGATTCACATCGCTTGCCGCTAAGAAAATGTTTGAGTTACTCATTACAGTTCAGGGCGTCGGCCCAAAGGCCGCTATGGCTATTCTCTCGCTCGCTTCAGCTGAGGATGTCAGAAATGCCATCGCCAATGCGGATGTTGCTTTCGTGTCAAAGGCTTCTGGTGTTGGCAAGAAATCCGCAGAACGCGTTATTGTCGATTTGCGTGATAAAGTAGGCGTGCCATCCCATGTTGGCGCTACTGATATTATCGGCCCATCAGCTGCCACTCAGGCAGAACCAGACGAGGCTCTTGATGCTCTTATCGCACTTGGCTTCCCGTTGAAAGAAGCAACGGATGCTTTGGCTAAAGTCGATAAGAACCTATCGGTCGAAGAAAGAATAAAAATGGCTTTGAAAAAATGAGTGGCAAGTTTGAATTCAAAAGTATTTCAGCAAAAGAGTTCGACAAATTTTCGAACTCACATCCACTTTCTACTTTCTTCCAGACTTCAGCAATGAGCGAAGTCTCAAAAACAAACGGTTGGGATTCCGAATATCTTGGTGTTTTTAAAGATAGCAAGCTTATCGCTGCTACCAGACTTACTTCGCGCAAGAATCACGGTAAAGTATATTATTATGCGATTCGTGGTCCACTGCTCGACTATAGTGATACGAAGCTCCTAGAATTTTTTATCAACGAACTCAAAAATTATTGCAAGAAAAACGGTGGTTATGAATTAAAAATTGACCCAATTGTGCAATATGAAGAGCATGATCAAAATGGTGATATCGTGCCTGGAAAAAATAATTCCAAAATCATCGAAAAACTAAAAGCACTTGGCTTCAAACATGGTGGTTTCACCGTGGGTGTTCCTAAACGTAGTCAAGTCCGCTGGGCTTCAGTGCTGGATTTTACAGATGTATTGAGCTCAAAAGAACTTAGTCTCGCTACTAAAACCCGGGAAGGTCTAGAACAAGCTAAAGAAAAACTTTTGGCTAGTTTCAAACAAAACCATCGTAATCTTATTCGCCGCACTATCAAGACCGGAATTGTGGTCGAGGAACTAGAAAAGAAAGATTTGCAAACTTATCTAGACATAGTTCATTCAACCGGCGAGCGTCGCGGATTTGCCGTGCAAGACAAAAAATATTTTGAGAGCTTCTTTGACAATTTTGTGGTGAATGAAAAAGCTAAGTTTCTTGTGGCCTACCTCGTCGAGGGGAAGAAAAAGACGCCTATTTCTACAGCACTCTTTGTTATGAACCGCGATGAAATCCTTTATTTTACGAGTGGCGGCTACGAAGAATATATGAAATATTATGGACAATATGCCGTCCAGTGGTCCATTATGTGCTGGGGGCTCGCCCACGGATACAAGAAACTTAATTTCTATGGAATCTCAGGCATCTTCGACCCACATGATCCTAGTTACGGAGTTTTCCAATTCAAAAAAGGCTTTGGTGCGAAAGTTGAAGAATATATTGGCGATTTCTATATGCCATTATCGTTCTACTATTATATAGATAAAGCCATCGCCAAATTAAAAGGAATTAAAAAATAACCCCTTCTCGGGGTTATTTTAGCGTTTCTTTTCCTTAACTTCGTTACGACCAAGGTTCTTTTTCGTTTCCGTAAAGACCACGTGTTTGCGAAGAATTGGATCATATTTCTTGAGACTGAGCTTATCAGGTGTATTCATTGTATTCTTCTTTGTATAGTACGCACGAATACCGGACTCTTCCGAGACCAAACCTACAAGCTTTCTCTTGGTATTACTCTTTTTTGCCATAATTATATTTATTTTAGCACATAATGGGTAAAAAGTAAATACTATGCTATAATAGATATGTTAATATGAACAAACAGATTAAGATTAATAAGCGTAATACCATTATAATCCTTATCGGATTTACAGCTCTAATTGCGGCAATCGGCGCGCTTATTTCCTATTTTACAGGGAATTGGGGTGTTTGTATTACGGTGCTAATTATCGCCGCTTTTTATGCACTTCTTCAGTATTTTGTTGCTGATAAGGTTGCTATGTCTATGACAGGCTCCCATAAGATTACTAAAGATGAAAATAAACGCCTTTATACTGCCGTCGAGAAGATGGCGGAAGAGGCCAATATTCCGATGCCTCAAGTCTATATCATCGATGATTCTGCGCCAAATGCCTTTGCAACTGGTCGTGACCCACAACACGCCTCGGTTGCGTGTACTACGGGTCTGTTAGGTATTATGGATGATAAGGAACTTACTGCCGTTGTTGGCCACGAAGTTTCACACATTAAGAATTATGATATTCGAGTTTCTATGATTACATTTGGTCTTGTCTGTATTATTGGTTTCATTGCGGACATTGGTCTTCGTATGATTTATATTTCAGATGATCGCGATAACGAGCGTTCTCCAGTCGGCTTCATTGTCATTTTGCTTACTAGTTTACTGGCGCCGGTTGCTGCTAGCATTGCACAGATGGCTGTTTCGCGTCAGCGTGAGTATCTTGCAGATGCCACATCCGTGAAACTTACTAAAAATCCAGATAGTATGATTAACGCATTAAAAAAGCTCGATGAGCACTCTCGTCCTATGCGTCGTCAGAACCCTGCTACTGAGGCTATGTATATTAATAATCCATTGAAAAAAGGTTCTATTTCATCACTTTTCAGTACTCACCCTCCAATCGAAAAACGCATTACTACCCTCGAACAAGTGAAATGGAATTTCTAATATGGCGACAAAAAATACTACTAAGAAAACTACGAAAAAGACCACTAAAGCGACTTCCAAAAAGCCGTTAACTGAGAAGCAGAAACTCAATCAGAAAATAGAAAAGAAGCGTGCGCGTTTCGATAAACGCAAGTTACGCAAGGAACAGCGCACCAAGAAGAGGGCAGAAAAACTACAATACAAGCCAAAAAAATGGCACAAAAGTTTTCGCCGTTCATACAAAGAAGATTACAAAAGGGAATTAAAAGCCCTAGGCTTAATGGCGCATGCCGTCGATACGCTTAAACTTCTCGTTAGAAACTGGAAGATATTCTTGCCGTTTGTAATTCTAATCGTCGTGATGAACTTCCTTTTCGTCGGTCTCCTTTCACAGGATACATATGAAAGTTTTCAGAATGCCATTGAAGAAACAAATGAAGGCCTAGAAACCGGACATATCGGCAATGTCGGCAAAGCTGCATTGACACTCATTGGTACTGTTTCTACCGGCGGCCTTAATTCATCTATGAATGATATCCAAAAAGTATTCGTCTTCATCTTTGCTATGATTATTTGGCTCGTAACTATTTATTTGGTCCGCCATATTATTGCCGGCAATAAACCAAAACTCCGCGATGGACTTTATAATGCGACAACGCCACTTATTTCATCAATTTGCGTCCTGGCCGTAATGTTTCTTGAAGCAATTCCAATTATGATCGTGGCGGTGACATATTCAGCTGCCGTCTCTACGGATTTTTTAGCGACACCATTCTATGCCATAGTTTATCTAGTGGCAGCGGCTTTATTCTGCTTACTATCGCTTTACCTACTCTCAAGCTCATTCTTAGCACTTATTGCTATCACCGCACCGGGGCTCTATCCAATAGCAGCCATTAATACTGCCACGGATCTCATTGCTGGTCGTCGCATTCGTCTATTTATTCGTTTATTCTTCGGAGTCATTATGATTGCCATTGTCTGGATTCTAATAATGCTTCCATGCATTCTTCTGGATAACTGGTTCAAATCATGGGTTGATTGGATGGCGGAAATTCCATTTATTCCAATTCTCCTCGCTATTATGACCACGGTATCATTTATCTATTTTGCAGCTTATTCATATTTGTATTATCGTCAGCTACTAGATTATAATTCGGAGGATTAATATGAGCGCAGCCCCTGCAGAAGTTATTGAACGTATTGAAAAATTACGTGACCTAATAAATGATTATAGGTATCATTATCATGTACTTGATGAATCTACTATGAGCGAAGCAGCCGCTGATTCATTAAAACACGAATTATCTCAATTAGAAGAGCAATACCCAGAGCTTATTACTCCGGATTCGCCAACCCAACGCGTCGCTGGTCGCCCACTCGATAAATTTACGAAGGTTACACATACTCGCCGCATGATTTCATTGGCTGATGTATTTTCGGAAGAAGAAATTCGCGATTGGATTTCTAGGAATTATAAATTAGTTCCAAGTGATACTAAGTTTCAATATTTTACCGACATCAAAATGGACGGTCTCGCAATGTCGCTTCATTATGAAAACGGAATTTTGAGGCAGGCCGTTACGCGTGGTGATGGTTTGGTGGGCGAGGATGTCACATTAAATGTTCGCACTATTGAAAATATCCCGCTGAAATTGCGTGGTGATTTTCCAGAAAAAGTAGAAGTTCGTGGTGAAGTTGTTATTTTTAAAGATGACTTCGAAAAATTGAACGAATTGCAAAAGAAAAAAGGTGAGAAGCCATTTGCTAACCCACGCAACCTCGCCGCTGGCACTATTCGTCAGCTAGATCCGAAAATCGCAGCATCCAGACCACTCAAATTTATGGGCTACGATTTAGTTGAACCAAATATGCCAACCCACGCTGAGTCTTACAAAAAACTTCGTGAATTTGGCTTCAGGACAAGCGGGGAGGATCATGTGTTTGACTCGCCAAACGAAGTCTTCGAAGAAATCAAGCGCCTAGGCGAAACTCGTGGTAATTTTGCATTCGGCACGGACGGCATGGTGATTAAAATTAATGACCGTGCGATTTACGACAAACTTGGAATTATTGGTAAAACTCCGCGTGCCGCAGTTGCTTTTAAATACCCGGCAGAGGAGTCCACTACGCGCGTTCGCGATATTGTGATTACAATTGGCCGTACAGGCGCAGCTACGCCGGTTGCTATTCTTGATCCTGTCGTAGTTGCAGGTTCTACGGTACAACACGCTACACTGCATAACGCAGACGAAATTGCGCGTTTAGACATTCGCGTTGGTGATACAGTGATTATTTATAAAGCTGGCGATATTATCCCGCAGGTAAAAGAGGTTCTCACTACTTTGCGTCCAGAAAATTCGGAACCTTTCGATTACGAAAAAGCGCTTAGTGAGCAGTATCCAGAGCTCGAATTTTACCGGCCAGAAGGCGAAGTTGTCTATCGCGTAAAAGGTGAAACCGGTGAATTAATTTTGAAGCGTAGTTTGGAATACTTTGCTAGTAAACCAGCTTTGAATATAGATGGTCTCGGCGAGAAAAATGTTGTTGCCTTGGTTGATTCCGGACTAGTGAAATCCATTGCTGATTTGTATCGCCTTGAAGTAGGGAAAGTTTCTCAACTAGAACGTTTCGCAGATCTTAGCGCCAAGAATTTAGTTGAGGCTATTCAAAACACTAAAACTGCATCACTTGCTAAGTTTATTACCGCTCTCGGCATCCGCCATGTGGGCGCACAAACTGCAGTTTCGCTCGCGGATAATTTTAAATCATTGGAAAATTTGCGAGTCGCTACTAAGGAGCAACTTTTGGATATTCCAGACATTGGAGAGATTGTCGCTGAATCGATTTTGGCATACTTTGCAGATGAAGATAATTTGAAACAACTTGATGAACTGAAAGAATTAGGCGTAAACCCTACATATGAAGACAAATCAGATCTCCCACTTGTGGGTAAGTCATATATTATTTCTGGTACACTTAGTAACATGGGGCGCGAGGAGGCAGAAGATTTATTGCGTAGCAAAGGTGCTACCGTCACAAGTTCCGTTACAAAAAATACCACTGCGTTAATTTGCGGTGATAAGCCAGGCAAAGGCAAAACTGACAAGGCTGAAAAACTTGGCATTCCAATGATTACCGAAGCTGATTTTATCAAGCTCATCTCTTAAATTAATTTGACATTTTGGCAAAAATCCCTTATAATAAATAAGTAAAGGGAGTGTCATATGAGTAAAAAACAAAACAAAATCAAAAAAAGTATTTCTCGCGATGAATTCCATAAAATCATCGAAAACGAGATGGACAGTGTTATTTATGTCCATGGTGATCAAAGTCGTAGTGATGGCTACAGCTTTTGCACTGGTGGTGAAATCTATAAATACGAAGGGGACCAGCTCATTCACATGGTCTATCATAATTGGCCATGGCCAGATGAGGACGACACGGACGGCTATCTATGGGGCTTAGCGCGTGGAGAGGGAAATCCTAAATTTAAGGATAATTTCATTGAGGTTTCCGATAATATTACATATCCAGGTTTCCTTAATCGCGCGGTTAAATTTACAAAACTAACTGATATTGGTCTTGGGTATGTATTCAATGGGCATAAGGGCGTCATTGGTAATGCAATTAACAGGACCGATGAGGGTGTAGAAATTCTCGCCGATGTCTATATCTCTAGCGATGGTATCGACCACCTTCTACAGATGTATGCAGATGGGAAATTCTGTGGTGACTTGGTGTCTAGTCCAAGGCAATATCCGTTTGAAATTTCTCGCGAGGAAATTACGGAGTTGTTTGAAAAAAATCTAGAAAATGTAGTTATGGTAGACGAAACTCCGTCGTTTGACGATTGGAGCATTGCCGGCATTAACTTTAATCTATACCTATATAATAATGGCAAAATCGAACATTATTACCATGCGGAAGATTGCAAAAGGGAAACAAGGGAAGACAAAGTTATTATCCCGCCAGCCATCTTTGGTGTACTTATAGAAAAACCAAAGTATGCTAAATTACTTAAGTCTTATGGACACGGATATGCTATCAATAAGGAACTGAAGTGTAAGCTAACTTCCAAGTCTAAGCTCACTCTAGAATTTAAAAAATTTAAGCACTCAGTTGATTTTGATAAGACTCCGTTCCCGCAGGATGCTGCCGGAAAAATTGCTTATCGTCTAAAATCTCATTTCCCATACAACGATGACTCAGAACGTTTTGATGACATTGAAAGAGGTTATATTGAGGTATACTCACAGGATTACAACGAGTTGATTCGGAACCGTGTTAATAATTCAAAGATTTTTAGTAGATATTATCGTCTCGCTGAGCAGCAAATCGATGGCAAAACTCAGCTTGCTGATAATGAACTCTTCGATGTCATTAATGATATTTGGTGCAGCCTCGACGATGAAGAAGGGCTCGAACGTGAACTTTGCCGCCATATTTATGATTGGTTCTGGAAATACATTAAAACCAATAAACGTGTCCAAAATATCGATAGGGAGGATGAGAATCTCAATATCGCGATAGACTGGATCTATAGTCTACAAGAAGGAGTGTTGAAAGAAAAGAATCCGGAGCTAATTGATATTCTGGATAGCTATACTGCGAAGATCGAAGAATTCTTTAATACAACAAAAATCACTGGTCTGAAAAAGCTTGACAAAGCATTTGTAAGTTTCTGGGAAGATGAACTTCCATATGCTTTCCAACTTAAGGCCGTAGTAAGGTTCCTTGATAATTTGCCAAATGATACCGATTTTACAAAATACCCACCAACCTTGTTGAAGTATGGCACATATTGTCTTGGTAATAAAAACCGCCGTGAGATTTTGAAAGTCTGTATGACTGACCCACGCTTTAAGGAGGCGAAAGACTGGATTTTTACCGAATGCTTCGAAAGGGGATGGCGTTTTGGTCATGAGGCTGAGGCGTTGAATATGATTCTGATGCACTTTGATTTTGACAATGTAGACGCCGAGAGGGCCGCCGATATGATTACAAATCTAGCGGAAACCTGCACTTGTCCAGAAGAGATTCCTGTCATGGTGAAGATTGTGGATCGCTTCCCGTTAAAAGAGGATGGCAAGCAGGGGCTAAAAGATAGAGTTCAAAAGTATGCACAAGCCTCAGTTAATAATTATTTAGCTCGTCGTGCAGAGCTTCGTAAAAACCTGCCTAAGATGTTGAAATAACACCACTTTAAACCATAAGCGTTTTATGATACAATTAGCCTATGGAAAATATTTTGATTAATGGGATTAAGGCCCGACAAGTTCTTGATAGTCGTGGCAACCCAACGGTGGAAGCAGATGTTTTTCTATCGAGTGGGCATGTGGGACGCGCAATCGTTCCAAGTGGCGCATCTACTGGCGCCGGCGAGGCTTTGGAGCTCCGCGATAACGACCCAGCTTATTATGGCGGTAAGGGCGTTTTGAAAGCAGTCTGGAATGTGAACTCAAAAATCCGCGATGTTCTCGTGGGTAATACTGCAGATCAGAAAATCGTAGACCAATTGATGATTGAACTTGATGGGACCGAGAATAAGTCTAATCTCGGCGCTAATGCAATTCTCGCGGTTTCGATGGCTACTGCAAAAGCTGTTGCAAAAGCCCGCAATCTACACTTCTATGAATACATCGCCGAACTTGCTGGCACTCAGTCGCAAATGAACCTCCCGCTCCCGATGATGAATGTGATGAACGGCGGTGCTCACGCAGGTTGGTGTACTGACTTCCAGGAATATATGATTATGCCAATTGGCGCCGATTCTATTGCCGATGCAATTCGTATTGGTTCAGAAGTTTTCCATGCCCTAGCTAGTGTCTTGAAAGAAAAGGGCTACGCTACGACTGTCGGTGATGAAGGTGGCTATGCACCGTTTACGCATGATGGAAATAACGAACCTCTCGATTGTATTCGCCAAGCTATTTTGAATGCTGGATACCGCCCAGGTGAAGATGTTGCTATCGCTATGGATATTGCCGCATCAGAATTCTTTGACAAAGACCATTATGTACTCAAAACTAATGGCGACTGGAAGACTAGCGATGATCTCATTAACTGGTACACTTGGATTCTTGATAATTATCCTGTTGTTTCTATCGAAGATGGCCTTTCTGAAGATGACTGGGAAGGTTGGCAGAAACTTACTGCTCGTCTCGGCTCTCGTGTCCAGCTCGTTGGCGATGACCTATTCGTGACTAATACATCATTGCTCGAAAAAGGCATCAATAGCAAGGCTGGTAACTCAATTCTCATCAAGCCAAATCAAATTGGCTCACTCACCGAAACTATCAATGCCGTGATGATGGCAAAGCATGCTGGCTACACTACCGTGATGTCGCACCGTTCTGGCGAAACCGAAGATAATTCTATCGCCCATCTCGCAGTCGGTCTCGGCACTGGTCAGATTAAGACTGGGTCAATGTCTCGCTCTGAGCGTATTGCTAAATACAACGAGCTTCTTCGTATTGCTGAAGGGAACCAAGGCCTACAACTTGCAAAACCATTCTAAAGTGTTATAATATATAACATGAAAAACTACCTGCAGCAGGTATCAGATAAAGAAACTGAAATACTTCTCGATTTGCTCGAGAAGTATTCTGATGTAGAGGGGGATGTGGTTGAATTTGGTTGCTATAAGGGGGATACCTCCGTCAAATTCCAAAAATACTTACAAAAAAATACAAATAAAACACTATGGATTTATGATTCATTTGAAGGACTACCAAAGAAGACTGTCGAAGATGCTTCTAGTGCCGGCGATAACTTTAAAGAAGGCGAGCTCTTCGTAACGAAGCGCGAGGTGATTGAGAAATTCAAGAAGGCTGGAATAAGAATCCCACGCATACGAAAGAATTTCTTTGAGAATTTAGATCCAGCTAGCGATTTGCCAGAAAAGATTAGCTACGCATTTTTGGATGGTGATTTATATGGTTCAATAAAAACTAGCTTAAACCTAGTATTGCCAAAATTTACTTCAAACGGTGTCATCGTTGTTCATGACTATAATAATCCAGAGCTGCCTGGCTCGGCTAGGGCAGTTGATGAATTCATGGCTGTACATAAAAACTTTGCGCTTCAAAAACGCGAAACGCTCGCCATCATTTCTATGGCAAAATAAAAAAACTTGTATACTTTTAAAAATCTATGCTATAATGTAAACATTATGGAAGGTAATAAGAAGACTAAACCACGCGCCATTTTGGTATTCGGTGCTCCTTGTAGCGGCAAAACTACATTCTGTGAAAAGTTTTCGCGTCGTTTCAAGGCTCCGTATTACAATCTGCAAACCTTGCGCGAGGAAGCAGATTTTACAGAAAAACAAATTCACGTTGTTCTCGAGGCAGTTTCGAAAACCGGCCAGAATATCGTGATTGAAGGTGGGCTCGATACAGAGGCAGAGCGCAATGCTATGTGCAAGCTCTTGAAACTCTGTGGTTACAATCCATCACTCATTTGGATTCAGACCGATATCAATACTATTAAGACCCGCTTGAAAGCAAAGCTTAAATCTGCTGCTAGGGCTAAAGAAGAATACGACACTCGTATTAAAGCCATGGAAGCACCTGCTGAATCAGAAAAGCCTATCATTCTTTCTGGTAAGCATACATTTGATACCCAGATCAAACAAGTTTTGTCACAGCTCCCATAAGTGTTAACAGTGGTGGTTTACTGTTCACATTTATTTTGATACCTTTCTATGATTATCTTAGATAAAGAATTTGGTGAAGTGATTGTGCGGAAAAATGCCCTAGTGCGTGGGGTAAAGTTTTCCGTGTCTATGAATGGCCGCCTTCAGATGACGGTTCCAAAATATGCCAAAAACTTTTTAATCAAACGCTATCTCGAGGCTTCGCGTAGCCAAATACGCAAAAGTCTTGATGTTAAAGATCCAGCCACTCAGCGTGCTCGCGATGCGCACAAAAAAATCTTAATGAAAAAAGCCAAGGAGTATTTGCCGTATCGTCTCGAATACTTAGCAAACCTGTATGGCTACAAATACGACAATTTCCGTGTCTCTCACGCATCAACTCGTTGGGGCTCCTGTACAAGGCATTCCAAAGATGGCACCACTACGATTTCCCTTAATATTGGGCTTATGAATGTTCCAGAAGTTTTGCGCGATTATGTGATTATTCATGAACTCGCGCACCTTAATCACATGGATCATTCTCCAGCCTTTTGGGCAGAAGTTAGCTCGCATGATCCACGCTATAAAGAGCACAGAAAAAAAATGAAGGCGTTTTCGCCTGAAGTATAGTGGCAGGGGCTGCAGGACTCGAACCTACGACACCTGGTTTTGGAGACCAGTGCTCTACCAACTGAGCTAAGCCCCTAGGTTCCTTTATAATACCATAAATTTTATCAAAAATAAAGGGTTACGTTTTAGACATAAACGTGATAAAATTTACGTAGATGAAAATTTTGATGTTAGGATGGGAGTTGCCACCGAACAACAGTGGAGGTTTGGGTGTGGCATGTCTTAACCTTTCGAGGGCTCTTGCCGACGAAGGGGCTAGCATCGATTTTGTTGTTCCTTACACCGCAGATCATTCTGATATCAAATTTATGAAAGTGGTCTCAGCTCTTAAGCTGGACCCGCTCTATCGCTATGGCATCGGAGCATACGATTCTTGGAAAGTTGAGGATGTGGTATTCCCATCTGTCGACGCAGAAAAACTGATATCTATCCGCGATGTACAGGCACAATATTGCGACTTTGTGAAAGAATATTTGATGGAATATAAGCCGGACGTGGTTCATGCTCATGACTGGCTCACCTTTGAGGCTGGCGTTTTGGCCAAGAAAAATTATGGCTTGCCGCTAGTTGCTCATGTTCACGCTACAGAGTTTGACCGTTCTGGCATGAATGGCGGCAATCCTGTTGTCCATGAGGTCGAGTATGAAGGCTTGCTCGCCGCTGACAAAATTATTGCAGTTTCTAAAGCGACTAAGAAAATCATCCATGACCGCTATGGTATTCCTTGGGATAAAATTGATGTTGCATACAACTCGCTTGATGAAGATTTTGTTACGGCCGATTATAATTTTGATGCTAGCCAATATGAATATATCGAGATGATGAAAAATATGGGCTACACTGTCGTATCTACGGTCGGACGCTTCACTATCCAAAAAGGGCTTAGCCATATGATGAAGGCAGCAGCTCGCGCTCTTCAGAAGGAGCCAAAATTGCTCTTTGTCTTTGGCGGTGATGGCGAGGAAAGGGAAGAATTAATGAACCTCGCTGCAGATCTCGGTATCTCTAGGAATGTAATCTTCACAGGCTTTGTCCGTGGGCAGAGACTTCGTGATATTTATGAATTGTCTGATGTGTTTGTTATGTCATCAGTTTCTGAACCATTTGGCCTTACTGCGCTTGAAGCAGCCCACCATGGTAATGTACTCATTTTGACTAGACAATCAGGTGTTGCAGAAGTTTTGAAATCGGCTATGGAATACGATTTCTGGGATGAAGAAAAGTTGGCCGACGAAATAGTTGCCGTTGCAAAAAGCCCAGCGTTAAGGAGCGTGCTCCATGATGGTGTGCTTGATGAATACCGTAAAATTTCGTGGGGAGATGTTGCCAAAAAATGTCTCCAGGTCTATAATGAAGTTAATAAACGTAAGAGGTATAATTATTAATGCGAGCTATCTGTCTCTATCTTCACATGCATCAGCCGTATCGCGTGAAGCAATACTCGATTTTTAATGTCGCTCGCGATCATGATTACTGGGAACCAGATTTCTATTCTAAACAAAGCAACGAGCGTATTTTTAAGAAGGTTGCTGAAAAAAGTTATCGCCCAATGCTCTCCCTGATCGAGAGAAAAATCAAAGAGACTGATGGTGCATTCAAAGTTTCTCTTTCTATTACCGGCACATGGTTAGACCAGGCCCAGGCTTATGAGCCAGAGTTGCTTATTCAGATTCGTAGACTAATCAAAACCGGTTGCGTTGAAATTGTTGGCGAAACTTATTATCACTCGCTCGCTTTCTTCCACTCTCTTCCAGAGTTCGAAGCGCAAGTTGAGAAGCATCAATCTCGCATAGAAGAATTATTTGGTTTCAAAACAAAGGTATTTCGTAATACTGAGTTTGCCTATAACGATGCTCTTGGTCACTGGATTGATACAGAAGGTTTTAATAAGTTTGGTTTCAAAGGCTGTCTTACTGAAGGTTGGGATAAAGTCCTTGGTTGGCGTAGTCCAAACCATGTGTACAAAGCGCCTGGTTCTGTTAATACGAAGTTGCTTCTCAAGAACTATCGCCTTTCAGACGACATTGCTTTTCGTTTCTCGGATCGCAAATGGAAAGAGTGGCCTCTCACGGTAGAGAAATTTCAAGGCTGGGCAGATATGGATTGTCTTCGCGGCAACCTAGTTAACTTGTTCATGGATTTTGAGACCTTCGGTGAAAACCAATGGGCTGATACCGGCATCTTCGAATTTATGGATAAATTTATTACCGATTGGCTATCTGTTTACGAGAATAAATTCTTCACCTGCTCAGAGGCTCTAGATAGTGAAGATGCTGTCGATGAAGTCGCTATGCCATCAACTGTTACTTGGGCTGATACTGAGCGCGACCTTTCGGCATGGGATGGTAATTCAATGCAAAAAGAAGCCGAAGATACACTCTATAATATGCGCGACGACATCCTCGCGACCGGCGACCAGAGACTTATTGAAGATTGGCGCCGATTGACTACTTCAGATCATCCATATTATATGTGTACAAAATACTGGAACGATGGCGATGTCCACGCCTACTTCTCACCATATGACTCGCCATATGATGCCTTTATGTATTTCATGAATGCCATTCGTGACCTTGATTATCGTCTATTAAACAACCAATTGAAGAAGCAACAACGCTCCACAAATTAATATGACCACAAAAGAACCAAAGACCATCTTCGGACAATTTATCGAATATGCACGCTCCGTTGACAAGGTTTGGCTTAAAACTTGGATAATTATATATGTTGGTTTTTTGATTCTAGACGCCTATACGCATATACGCTATGGCAATGGCACGGTTACCCGCGAGATTAATCTCTTTGGCGACACTTATGCTATTGAGCTTATCAGCAACGGCACATTTATTGGCACGACGATACTTAAATTTGCGGGTATCATCCTGAATGTTGTTTATGCGTTCGTCAAATTCCCAAAAGATCATTTACTCCAAATCGCACTCGCCCTGACTTTGCTTGCTGATACACTATTAGTTCTCAATAATACATCGCCTATCGGCGTGCTGGTATTTTGCTTTGCACAGTATTTTCATACCTCGCGTTTTATGGGCTCCAGCCCAAAATTCTTTATTCCGTGGTCAATTCTATTACTTACGTTGTTATTTATGGGATGGATATACCAAATAGATTCTATCTTTGTCGTAGGCTTTGTCTACGCCGCCTCATTAATCGTAAATCTAATTCTCGTTCGCAAATGGTATAACGCAACTCGTAAGGAAAAGAAATCATCGGAAATTGCAAAACGCGCTAGCTTCTGTGCTTTCTATGGTTTTGTGCTATTTGTCTGCTGTGATTCCTGTGTCGGTGTTTCATTCTTCAGTCTTATTGGTGTGTTGCCAGCATTCCTCTATGGATTTGCGAATTATTTCTCATGGCTATTCTATTATGTCTCGCAAGTTTTAATTTCGAATTCTTCTGTTCTTGTTCGAGACCAGAAAAAATCTCAGATCATCAAGAACTCGCTTGGCGAAAGCATTCAGCCATAACGCTTATGATTTGAGTTTCAGTGGACCTATGTTATAATGCCTCCAGGTGGGAGGCTCTTTTAGAAGCGAGGTGAGATAAGTTTGGCTACTTCTCTTAGCGACCAGGTGGTCGTTTGTGATATGGACGATGTTCTCTGGCCGTCTAATGTAGTAGTCGCCAGATATGCAAACATCAAGCCGGAAGATATAACCGACTTTCATATCAATGAAATTGAAAATTTAACATCGGAACAGAAGCGCAGGATTTTAGAGCGTTTTGCTGATCCTGAGCATTTCAAGACGTTGCAACTTTTTGACAAAGTAGAGCGTGTGATGAATGTGGTCCTAAACTATGGGGCTAAGTTCGAAATTCGGTCAAATTGCTTTTCGCAGGAAGTCGCAGATTACAAATACGGAGTTCTAAAACACGGTTTTCCGTATATCCAGGACAGTCAAATTAACCTGAATGTAATCGACCCAAAGAATACCCTGAAGAAAAGTTTACCTGACAACACAATCATATTTATCGACGACAGCCCGTACAATATCCACACATCTACCGCTAGGATGAATATCGTTCCGCGTTGGCCGTGGAACAAAACCGAGAAAGCTATTCAATTGATGTCTGGCCATGATGCCATTTTTACAGATCCATGGCGTATGGACCTGCTTGCGGACACGATTGGTTGGCTGCTCGAGACGTATAGTCTGGGGTAAAACCCACTTACCACGCTTCCCACTCAATGCGCCCTGAACTTTAGGGCGCATTTTTATTGACAAATTTTGCTTGACAAGATATAATGTACTTGACAAGTCTGGTAACAGACTATTTTTTATAGAAAGGAGTATATGGCCCACGTCACTAGAATTAGTGCTGGTAAATCAGGGAAGAAGGATGAAACGCCTAAGCCAAAGGCTATGAAACCTTCCAAAGCGATCAAAACCATCAAGAAGATGGACGCCAGTATCAAGGCAGAGCAAAACAAAAAACATACTGCTCCTAACAGTCGCGTAACCGCTCGCGCTGAGGCAGGCAAAGCACTTTCAAAAGCTAAAACTAAAGAGGCAAAACGCGCCGAGAGAGCTGCAAAAAGGGCAGAAAAGAAGAAGAACGAAAAACCTTTTGTAACAGCAATCAAGATGCCGTTCCGTGCAACTGGTCGCTACTTTAGCGAATCATGGCACGAAATCCGTACTTGCCGTTGGCCAAGCCGCAAAGCTACTTGGGGTATGGTGCTTGCAGTATTTATCTATACCGCAATTTTCATGATTTTTATCACACTCCTTGACATGCTCTTCAAATTTATATTTAATACAATTTTAGGATAGAAAGGAAAATATGGCAGTTAACCGTTATGATGGCACCCGCTCATGGTATACAATTAGCACCTATAGTGGGTACGAAGATAAAGTTTGTGAGTCTATTAATCAACGTGTAGGTTCAGCTGAATTCAAACACAAAATTTTCGAAGCTCTCGTACCAAAAGAGAAGCAAATTGAAATTAAGAATGGCAAGCGTAAAGTTGTCGATCGCAAAATTTTCCAGGGCTATGTCCTAGTTGAGATGTGTCTCTCTGATGAAACTTGGTATATTATTCGCAACACTCCAGGTGTTACCGGCTTCGTTGGCACTGGTACCCAGCCTACTCCGGTTTCTGAAAAAGAAATCGCCAAGATTAAGAAGCGTATGGGCGTGGAAGATCCTAAATTCAATGTCAATTACGCAATCAACGAGGTTATCTCTATTACCGATGGTCCATTTAAGGGCTTTGAAGGTACTGTTTCTGAAATCGACAGCACCAAAGGTAAACTTAAAGTTCTCGTCTCCATGTTCGGCCGCGAAACGCCGGTTGAGCTCGACGCACTTCAAGTTAAGAAGATTGACTAAAATCGCATCTTGTAGTATAATAAACAGCGTTACGCGCTCATAATTAAAGGAATTTTTATGGCAACAAAACAAGTAATTGGTAATTTGAAACTCCGCATCCCAGGCGGTAAAGCTACTGCCGGACCTCCAGTTGGTTCAACTCTCGGTCAGTGGGGTCTCAATATGATGGACTTTATCAATCCATTTAACGAAGCAACTAAAGAGTTCGCTGGCAAGAATGTGATTGTTCATATCAAAGTTTATGAAGATCGCACTTTTGACTGGGTTTGTCTCGGTCAGCCAGTAGATGACCTAATCCGCGAAGCTATTAAGCTCGACAAGGGTTCTGGTCGTCCAAATACTCAGAAGGTTGGCAAAATCACTCGTGCTCAGCTCGAAGAGATTGCAAACAAAAAGATGGCTCAGCTTAACGCTGTCGATCTAGAAGGCGCCGTTAAAGTTGTTGCGGGTACCGCTCGCTCAATGGGTGTTGAGGTCGTTGACTAACCTATCTTAAAATGATATAATAAGTACCAAGTAAAAAACTTGGTACTTTTATTTTTTAGTGTAGTTATAAGGGGGAATCACATGAAGCGCAAAATTATTTCTGGCGCTGTGATTGGCGCCGCAATTTTGATATACGCTGTGGCGTCTTGTCGGGGCTGGGTCTCCGAGTACGCCTCTAACATTTTTGCTAGAGGCGCCAGTATCTTTTGTCTTACCATGGCTTATATTGAATCGGCACATGCTGCAACAAAAATGAGTATGGAAGATGAAGTAGTGATCTTTACTCAATCGGAGCTAATTAATATTCTACTATGTCTAGTGTTTTGTCTTTTGGAAAACACGGCAATTATTATCGCGATTCTTTTAATCATAGCAAGCGGAAATCTTTTAACATTTCGTGACTTCTTAATAGTGATTGTGATCTGTTGCTCAACTGATTTTGGTGCCGGCGTGTTTGGATATCTCTTTGGAAAGCATAATCCTAAGTTCTTATCGCGCATTTCGCCCAACAAAACTATTGAGGGATTTATTTTCGGAATGTTATTCTCCAGTCTTATGTCCATCATAATAGTTCCTACTCTGGGTGGCTATTCAATGTTTGGGACATTGAAACTTGTTGCCATTATGAGCCCGCTCGCCATTGCAGGCGACTTGCTTGCTTCACTGGCAAAAAGGTGCTATCGGATGAAGGATTCTGGCGAGAAGCTGTCGCTTATCCCAGTTTTCAGAATCTTGGAGTGGCCACTCAAATATCACGGAGGATATCTTGATCGCATGGATTCTATTACCTTTGGTATTTTATGTATCACGCTCTTCAAATCTCAGATGTAAGTTTTTACTTGACCATCCGCTCGCGGGTGGTCTTTTTACTCCAATGTGCTATAATAGGCTTATGTGGGATAAAAAGAACGAAGACGAACTTAACTATATCCTGAAAGATTTTGATGATATTCCTTACTTGGCGCTTGAGAGCTCATCTATGGTGACCCCAGAGCACCGTTTTTATAAGTTGCACGATGACAATGATCAAGTTTACGGCATCCTAACCGGTGAGTTCATGGGCGATTTGCTTCGTATCGCGCAAGACATTGAATATAATACTGATTTTGCTGTTGAAAAATGGTTCTATTCCCGTGTGGGACAATCTGAAACTCAGTTTTTTGAGGGGAACGAATACGCCGTCTGTTTGCTTGTACAGCGATAATATGGTATAATATATAGTATGAAAACAGTCTATCTCGGCATGTCTGGAGGTGTTGATTCCTCCGTTTCCGCAGTCCTCTTAAAGGAGGCTGGTTATCGCGTGGTTGGGGTTTATATGAAAAATTGGAGCCGAGATTTGCCAGGAATGAAATGCCCATGGGCTGACGATCTGTCCGACGCTAAGCGTGTTGCCACTAAACTTGGAATCGATTTTGAAGTCTTTGATTTTGAGAAAGAGTACAAACAAAAAGTTGTTGATTATATGCTGGACGAATTTAAGAAAGGCAACACTCCGAATCCGGATGTAATGTGTAATGAGGAGATTAAGTTCAAACTCTTCTATGATATCGCTATGTCTAAAGGTGCCGATATGATTGCCACTGGCCATTATGCACAAATTACTGATGGCGAATTGGCTAGGGCAGTTGACGAAAATAAAGACCAAACATATTTCCTCTACCGTATTTCGCAGGATGCTATTGAACATACGATTTTCCCAATTGGTCATATGTTAAAGCCTGATGTGAAGAAATTTGCCGAAGAACATGGCCTCGCCAACGCTTACAAAAAAGAATCTATGGGCGTATGCTTTGTGGGCGAAGTCGGAATGAAAGATTTCTTGAAAACATACCTTGAAGAATCTGGCGAAGCCGGGATCTATATTCGCCCAGGCGAAATTAAAGATGCAGATACCGGTGAAGTCTTAGGAATGCATGATGGCGCTATTTTCGTAACTCTAGGCCAACGCCATGGCTTGGATGTTGGCGGTGGCTTGCCATATTATGTTACTGGAAAAGATATGGCGAAAAATGAGGTTTATGTTTCTAAGGACTTGAATAGTAAAGACTTATGGACTAATGAAATTAAGATTCGCGACGGATTCTTCCGTCTAGGACCTATCGACACCGATACATTAAATGGTATGCCTGTCCAAGTTCGTCTACGCCACCGTGCTCCGCTTATTCCAGCTCGCATTGAATTAACATGTTGGAAGCATGGACGCCTAACTCATCTCAAAGAAGTTCATGCTACTCTGAAATTTGACAAGCCTATCAAACGCCCAGCCCCAGGTCAGTCTGCAGTTATCTATGATGATGAAATTTGTCTTGGCGGTGGTATCGTAGTATAATACTCTCAAATGGAGAGGTTAGAATCTACGGAAAATCTTGAATCTGCCGAGCAGAAATCTTTTGATGAAATTTTGTCCGAAGTTGACGAGACACATACTAGTGTTTTACGCAGCTTGAAAGTTACTCGACCAGAAGCGAAAGGCGAGTTTTTGAGCGACCCTAGCCTCGAACATCCGAATAATACCCGTGATAATTTAGATCCAGATGATGCTGTTGCTAAGCTAAACAAAATTGCAGGTATAGAAAGTTCTCTTGATACGATGGAGATTTCCGATAAGCAACGCCAAGCTATCGAATTATCACTAGAAGACAATAAGCAAAGCAACTTATTCATTCTAGCCTGTGCTAATTATAATGAAAATCCATCCGAAGAAGCTCGCGAGATGTATCTCACAGCCGGCGAGGCGCTTTACGGAAAGCCAGATGAGGATACATTCTGGGTATTGTTTAACGAAGATCTAGAAAAAGCTCGCGTTAATGCTGAAGAGCAAGGAATGATGAATGAATATAATGAGCTCACGGGGCTTATTGGCGAGATAAAACATCCAGAAGTTGAACGCTTTGTACCAAAGTCGGAAACTGTTTCGCGCATGCATGAAATGGTAGAAGATTTTTATGGCCCGCTTTTTGAAAAAATCCCAGAAGATAAAGATGAATTTACAATCGAGGAAGCTGCTGAGATTGCCAATAGTATTTTCGCTGAATTCTTGCCAGAAGATTCAAAATGGCACGCTGTAGTTTCAGAAAATGCTACCGCCGCTAGTGTTTCGCAAGAAACTTTCACTGTTTCATTCCCAGGCCGACGCGCACTTGGTAATTATGATAGACAAAGTTTGAAACGCATCCTGGTTCATGAAGTTGGAACTCATGCTATGCGTGGCATTCCATACGAGGAAGCTAAATCTGGAATGTTCCGCACTGGAGTTCCTGGTTACGAAGAGTTTGAAGAGGGTCTTGCTAAAGTGATGGAGCAGGCAGTCGATGGCGAATATTCCGAAACGCCAGTGCCTAGGCTTCGATATATCTGCTCTGGACTTGCGAATTATAAATGCGGTAATTTCCGTGAAACCTTTGAAATTCAGAAGCGTTTAGAGCACTTGGCTTATGGCCGAAAAGACACTCAAGTCTTCGATACAGTCCAACGCGCTTATCGCGGAACTGACGAATTACCTAACAATAAAGACATTGTGTATTATAATGGTATTAGCAAAGTGTGGCAATATATCGAGGAACACATTGATGACCCAACACTTTTCGACACTCTGTTCTTGTCTGGGAAGACGAATTTCTTAATTGCCGACCACGAGAAAATGAGTTATGAAATAAAAGTAAACGGGATATAAGTATGGAAGTTATAGTAATACTACACAACATCAGATCAACTTATAATGTCGGAGCTATCCTTAGGAGCTGTGATGGTTTTGGTGTCAAAAAGGCCATCTTCTCAGGTATTACCCCACGCGTTAACGATGAAAGGCTCGTCCCTAATCTTCGCGAAAAACTAAATCACCAAATTGCGAAGTCTGCGCTTGGCGCCGAAAGAACTATCAACTGTGCCCCAACTGACAATCTAAAAGATGAGTTTAAGTTCCTTCGCGACCACGGCTATGTAATTGTTGGTCTCGAAAACAATATTCAGGATAGTCGTCTCGTTAAAATCTCTGAGGTAAAAGAGCATAGCGGCAATCGCATCGCCCTCATCCTTGGCGAAGAAGTCAAGGGAATTCCAAAAGATCTTTATGGTGACATCGATATCTTTGCAGAAATCCCAATGAAGGGCAAAAAAGAATCCTTCAATGTATCTGTCGCCACAGGTATAGCTTTATATGAGCTAAACCGCTAAAAATGTGATATAATATGTTTTATGAATGCAAATGAAATCCGAACTCGTTTTTTAGAGTTTCAAAAATCTAATGGCCACGCTGAAATTGCGCCGGCTCCTCTAGTTCTCGAAAATGACCCAACCACCCTCTTTACGGGTTCTGGAATGCAACCTCTTTTGCCATACTTGCTTGGTCAGCCTCATCCAGAAGGGAAGCGCTTGACTGACTCACAGCCATCCATGCGTCTTCAGGATATCGAAGATGTTGGCGATCCGCGCCATACTACAGTTTTTGAAATGCTTGGCAACTGGTCTCTTGGCGATTATTTCAAAAAAGAACAAATCGAAAACTTCTTTAAATTCCTTACTGAAATCGTCGGTCTAGACCCACATAAAATTTATGTAACATGTTTCATTGGTAATGAAAAATATGGTATTCCGCGCGATGACGAAGCTGCTGAAATTTGGCAGGGCGTTTTCAAAAAAGCCGGTATTGATGCAAAAATCGCAGAGATTGGTTCCGCCGAAAACGGCGACAAACGTGGCATTAAAGAAGGCGAGCGTATCTTCTTCTACGATGACCATGAAAACTGGTGGAGCCGTGGTGGTGGTATCGAATCTACGCCAATTGGCGATCCTTGTGGCCCTGACTCTGAGGTCTTCTATGATTTCGGCGAGGACAAGCAAGATGTTGAAAAATACGGTCAATCTCACCCAGCTTCCGATGGTGCTCGCTTTATGGAAATCGGTAACCAAGTCTTTATGCAGTTCCGCCGCAAAGAGGATGGCAGCTTTGAAGAACTTGAACACAAGAATGTCGACTTTGGTGGTGGCCTCGAGCGTATTGCTGCAGCCAGCATCGATAGTTTTGATGTCTTCAAGATTTCATTGCTCAAGCCGATTATCGATAAGCTAGAAGCAATTTCTGGTAAATCTTACGATAACAATACCGATGAGATGCGCATCATTGCTGATCACCTTCGCGGGGCTTATCTACTTTCTGCGCAAGGTCTTGTTCCATCCAACAAGCAGCAGGGTTATGCTCTTCGCCGTTTGATTCGTCGCGCAGTTTTGAAGGCACTTGACCTCGGTATTTCCGATAACTTCCTTTCTGAGATTATTCCAATTATCGCTGAAAATTATAAGGAACTTCCAGATAGCATTCTTACAAATCGTGCAGATGTCTTGAGTGTTTTGACTAAGGAAGAGCAGAATTTCCGCCACACTATCGCTAAGGGTCTTAAAGTCCTTCATAAGTTCAAGGATAATGGCCTTACTGGTAAAGAACTCTTTATGCTCCAGGATACTTACGGTTTCCCACTTGAACTTTCCGTCGAAGAGGCATTCAAAGAAAACATTAAACTCAGTGATAACTGGCGCGAGGAATTTGACGCTAGTCTTGCTGAACAACGCGAGCGTTCCAAAACTGCCAGCAAGGGCATGTTCAAGGGTGGTCTCGAAGACCAAGGTGAACAGACTGTTAAATATCATACTGCCACCCACCTCACTCTCGCAGCCCTTCAACAGCTCATCGACAAAAATATCGAGCAACGCGGCGCTAACTTAACTAGCGAACGCATGCGCTTTGACTTTAATATCGACCATAAATTGACCGACGAAGAAAAACAGAAGATTGAGGATCAGGTCAATGAATGGATCCAGGCTGATCTTCCAGTAGTCCACGGCGAATATAAAAAATCATATGCCAAGGACACTCTGAAAGCCCACGGTCAGTTCTGGGAAAAATATCCAGACAACCTCACGGTCTATACGATTGGTGATTTTGATAATCCAGTTTCTCGCGAAATTTGTGGTGGCCCACATGTTGAACATACCGGTGTTCTTGGTCACTATAAAATCGTTAAGGAAGAATCATCTTCCGCAGGGGTTCGTCGCATAAAAGCCATTCTAGAATAAGCATATAAACTATGCTATAATTGTAAAAAGGGTTATATAAAGAGGTAAAATGACGAAAGTTCTTAAGAAAGGTCGCATCGCAATACTCGCAATTGTGCTTGTTTATGTGGCGATTATGACATGCATTATCTTAAAAAGCATTAATCGCACGAAAGAATCGGACGATATCCGTTTCTCGTTCGATAAATCCGTCACGGATGAAGAGCGTTCGCTCATTACTAGTAGCTATGGTAGCACGAATCCGTCTAGCAATAAGGTCGTGCGCATTTCTGCTTCAACCCAAAGCTATGCGTACACCGAGAGCGAGAATACTCTGCTAATTAAAATTTCTGTACCAGTGGTTGATATGTATAGCGATATACTTAATATTACATCTGCTGAAGCGGATCTTTGTGCTAACAACACCGCCAGCGAGAATTCTAACAAAGATAACAAGATTAATTGTAAATTCGTTGACCTTGCATATCTCACGCCAAGTTCTCGCCTAGTTAGTATTGATAACAAATACTTCCTCGATGATTTTAATGCCGGTGCAATTTTTCGCGTTATCGAAGTTTCTGCTGATGACAAAGAGATTGAGACTGCTACTCTCGACAAATTGCATCAAGCCTTTAGCAGTATGAATTATTCTATGAATAATGTCACAGGCAAAACCTTCAGTATCGCTCAGACTGGTGTTACGGCTATCTCTCGCGCCATGACTACATATCTCAATAATAAGGCTGGTGGTAAAGGTGGATTCTTTGCTGAAAAAATCGCTAGCTTCCTTAACAAAAAAGACATTACCCATATTAGCAATGAAGTAAGCTTTGCTGATGGCTGCCAGGGTGGCGATACGACTTTGCAACTTTGTGCAGATTGGCGCACCATTGATACTATTACTGCTATTGGCACTGATATTGTGGAGCTCACCGGCAATCACAATAATGACTATGGTGCCAGCAGCAACATAGCTACTATCGAAAAGTATGAGAGCCTCGGCATGAAGACTTATGGCGGTGGTAAGACTGAAGAAATTGCTCAAAAACCAATCCGCATTACAACTTCAAATACTGCAGATGAAAAACTAAGTATCATTGAAAATGCTAAAGGCGCCAACATTACAATGCTAGCGTATAACGAAAGCACCAGCACTAAGGCTAATGGTCAGCTTGCTGATGGTGAACGCCCAGGTGCCAACGGCTACGTCGAAGCTATTGCTCGCGCTGATATTAAGGCGGCTAAGGAACGCGGCGACTTCGTAATTGTGGATGTCCAGTTTGCAGAGTGTTATTGCTACCCTGGCGATGGTAATGAATACCCAGATTGTGACTATCCAATCAACGGCCAGCAGAGTCTCTTCCGCGGACTTATCGATATGGGTGCCGATATGGTAGTCGGAACTCAGGCTCACCAACCACAGACCTTTGAGCGCTATAAAGATGGTGTCATTTACTACGGTCTAGGTAATCTCTTCTTCGATCAGATTAGTTGGGCAGACACTATGAAGAGCCTCATCTTGACACACTACTTTATTAATGGTAAATATGTTCAGACTCGTATTACACCTACAATCTATGACGATAACTTCCAAACAGAGTTAATGGAAGAAAAAGACGCCGAAAAATACATCAAACGCCTCATTAAAGCCAGTGATAGAGGGGAATAATTAACTAAAAAATCCACTACTTTATACTATACTTGATTTTTTAGCCAATCTGTGGTATAATGGAAGTATGGATAATGTTGCGTGGCAAAAAGAAAAAACAGAGTATCTTATTGATACTTTTTCACGCAGCAAGGAAAATAAATACGAAAATTACATCGTAAATGCCCTCTACCAGAGAATTGGTTTGCCTGATCTAAGGCCAGTAGCTAAGGCTTTTGTACGCTCTAAGAATGAAGTATACCACGAAACATCTCTTTATTTCCCACAAGTAAATATCTCTGTTAAAGTTCTAAGCGAAGAAACTCCAGCAGAAATTAAGGATGAAACCGAGCTGTCATTAGAAATCTTTGATTGTCTCAGCCCAGATGAAACCAGACCGGATTTCGAAGAATATGAATTTGAAGCCGACCTCGGATTTGCCGAGCTTACTGAAAAGATTGATACTCTCGCATTGATTATCAAGAAAGCCTGGAATAATATTCCAAGCAACAGGAAGACTTGGGAACATGCAGAATCCGCAGAAGAATATTATGTAAGTAGAGATATGGTGAACTCATCAGATCCAGTTATCTTCGATAATGTTGAGGAAGCCTGCAATATACTCTTTAATTCTCAGTTTGAAGACAAGTTTACCGGATTCAAATATCTTAAAATTGATGGCAACAACGAATATAGCCATACCGTTTGGCGCCCAAGTATTGCTGTTCCAGAGGAAGAAACTGGCAACTACATTACTACATTTGAAGGCGATGAAATCAAGGAGACTCTCCCTATCTATGAGGCTAAGCCAAAAACAGAGAAGGATAAGCTCCCACGCATTACTTTTATTAAGGTAACTGATCCAGAAACGAAGAAGGAAGGCTATCGTTTCGCTGGTGTATATCAGTGGTTCTCAGAGTATGATGCCGTTGTAAATCGCGTCAACATCTACAAACGAACCAAGACTTCCTTCCCGATACTAGAAAAATAACGCATTTTGTGGTATAATTTCCAAGATATGGTGAGTGGATATCTAAGTGAAGGCGGAGTTAAGCTCCAGAACGGTGATGCTGAGAATTGCATCAAGATTCGTGGTGCCCGTCAACATAATCTCAAGAATATCGACATTGATATCCCTCGCGACAAACTTGTAGTTATTACCGGTCTTTCTGGCTCTGGTAAATCTAGCCTAGCTTTTGACACTCTTTATGCCGAGGGTCAGCGTCGTTATGTTGAAAGCCTCAGCTCTTATGCGCGTATGTTCCTAGGCGTGATGGACAAGCCTGATGTTGATATCATCACCGGTCTCAGCCCAGCCATTTCCATCGATCAGAAGTCTACTTCTCGCAATCCTCGTTCTACAGTAGCAACCGTTACAGAGGTTTATGACTATTTGCGTCTGCTCTTCGCTCGCGTCGGTATTCCGCACTGTCCAATCTGCCATCGTGAAGTCTCGCGCCGCAGTGTCGAAGATATTGTTAACGAAGTTATGAAGCTTCCGCTCGGTTCTAAATTAATGCTTCTTGCACCAATTGTGTCTGAGAAAAAAGGCGAGTTTGCACACATTCCAGAACAATACCAAACCAAGGGTTTCTCGCGCGCTCGTGTTGATGGCATCGTCTATGCGCTAGACGAGTTTCCACGCCTTGAGAAACAAGAGCGCCACGACATTGAAATCGTAGTGGACCGCTTCATCCTCACCCCAGATATGCTTTCCCGCATTTCTTCCAGCATCGAGCAGGCCCTCGACCTAGGTCAGGGAATCATCAAGGTCTTGAAGATTAACGATAATTCTAGTTCCATTGAAACTCATGGCTCTAAAGTTACCGACGAGGTTATTACATATTCTCAGCGTTATGCTTGTGAATATCATCCAGACGAGCTCATTCCTGAACTCGAACCACGCCTCTTCTCGTTCAACGCTCCACAAGGCGCCTGTCCTACTTGTACCGGTCTTGGCACACGCCAGGAGATTGACCCAAATCTTGTACTCAATAAGAATCTCACCATCGCCGAAGGTGGTATTCGCCCATTCAACCGCATGCAGGTTTCTGCTTGGTGGATGAAACGCTTAGCGGCTGTGGGTGCCCGTCATAATTTCGACCTTCATACGCCGCTCGAACAATTCTCGCCTGAGCAGATTAATATTTTGCTTTATGGCACAGGTGACGAAAAATACACCGTAAAGGTAGAAAACTATGCCAAATGGGGCAACGGCGCAACCTACGATTCTACTTACGAAGGTGTTATCCCGACTCTCGAACGCCGTTACAAAGAAACTGATTCCGATTTTATTAGAAAAGACATTGAGCGCTTTATGCGCGTTCATGAATGTCAGGCTTGTCACGGTGCTCGCTTGAAGCCGTCTGTGCTCGCCGTTACGGTTAACGACCTCAATATTGTTGATATGTGTAATCTCGATGTTGATGCTACACTTGATGTTTTGAGCAAAGACCTCAAATTTAAAGAAGAGGAAAAGGCTATTGCCGAACCTATCATTAAGGAAATTCGCGAGCGTGTTCAGTTTATGAAGGATGTAGGCCTTGGCTATCTCGAACTTGGCCGTGCTGCTAATACGCTTTCTGGTGGTGAGGCTCAGCGTATTCGCCTTGCGACCCAGATTGGTTCTGGCCTTCAAGGTGTCCTCTATGTTCTTGATGAGCCATCAATTGGTCTTCATCAGCGCGATAATGATAAATTAATTGCTACATTGAAGCATCTACGCGACCTTAAGAATACAGTACTTGTAGTTGAGCATGATGAGGATACGATGCGTAGCTCAGATTACCTCATTGACATCGGTCCAGCCGCCGGCTCAAAAGGTGGTGAAGTTACTGCTGTTGGTACCCCAGAAGAAGTTATGAAAAGTGAAACTTCTATCACCGGCAAGTATCTCTCCGGCAAGATGACTATTGAAACTCCAAAGACCCGTCGCAAAGCCAAGCCGGGCAAAGAAATTGTAGTCAAAGGAGCCAAAGAAAATAACCTCAAAAATATCGATGTCCATTTCCCACTCGGAGTTCTCACTGTTGTCTCCGGTGTCTCTGGATCCGGTAAGTCTACCCTTGTCAATGAAATTCTAGCCAATGAACTGCTTGCTCGCCTCCATCGCGCGCAGACTGTGGCTGGCGCACATGACAATATCGAGGGAATTGAAAACTTGGATAAATGTATTGTCATTGACCAGTCGCCAATTGGCCGCACTCCACGTAGTAATCCAGCGACCTATACTGGCGTGTTTAATCAAATTCGTGAGCTCTTTGCACAGCAACCTGAGGCTGAAGTTCGTGGCTATAAGGCTGGGCGTTTCAGCTTCAATGTCAAAGGCGGACGCTGTGAACACTGTCAGGGCGATGGCGTAAATAAGATCGAAATGCACTTCCTCCCGGATGTTTATGTTACTTGTCCAGCTTGTCATGGCAAGCGTTATAATCGCGAAGCTCTCGAAATTAAATATAAAGGCAAGGACATTTCTCAGGTTCTCGATATGACTATCGACGAGGCTGTCGAATTCTTTGCTAACATTCCATCAATCACACCTAAACTCAAAACCATTCAAGAAGTCGGTCTTGGCTATGTGAAACTCGGCCAACCTGCTACTACTTTCTCTGGTGGTGAAGCTCAGCGTATCAAACTTGCAACCGAGCTTGCACGCCGTTCTACTGGCAAAACTCTTTACATCCTCGATGAGCCAACTACCGGTCTCCATACCGATGATGTTAAACGCCTCCTAACTATTTTGAATCGCCTCGTTGATGGTGGCAATTCAGTTATCGTTATTGAACACAATCTCCATGTTATCAAATCTGCCGACTGGCTCATTGATATGGGGCCAGAAGGTGGCGCTCATGGTGGTACCGTTGTTGCAACCGGCACACCAGAAGACTTGGCAAAAAAAGCCGACACCCCGACCGGCGAGTTCTTAAAAGATTATCTTACCAACTAGTAAAAATCTGCGTCCAGTAAGTTTTGTATTTAGCGTTTGCGTCAAATTCAAACCCAACGGACAAATATTTGTAATTCGAATTAAGTATATTGGCGCGGTGACTATCCGAGTTCATCCAAGCACGCACAACTGCGCGTGGAGATGCTACATTGGCGCCAGCTGCTACATTTTCGCCACTATATTGGTTCTTTGCTGGAGTACAGACTGTAACCCAATTTGTCCCGTCTGGGCGAGTGTGCGAATATGAAGTTTTAAGCTCTGAAACGCGAGTGAACGCTGCGGCTTGGCAAGCACCGCCAGCGCTGAGTTCGGCAATACCACGCGCGCGACGTTCTTCATTGACAAGATTTAGAACCTCATTTTTCCAATCATCAACTGGCACTGGCTTCACAATAACTTCAATCGTATCACGCCTTGCACCATCGTAAGTACCGGCAGTGATAGTTGTAGTGCCTACACCTACAATCAATGGATAACGACACTTAGTAACATCGCCACCAAGATCCGCACGAGCCATATTATAAAACCCGGAGATTACGCTTTTGTTGGATGTCTGCCAGTACATATTATTATAGCCAGGCAAAGATGAATCGATACAAATATCTTTATCAGCACTCTGATAAATTGTAATCGACTTTTCATTCCAAAGCTCCCCGTGTGGCACATTGCCACTTGTGGCGCGACCTTGTTCGTCAGTAGTCTCACCACTACTAATAGTGGCTCCGGCGCCAACTTGGGATACTTCTCCTCCCGAACTTGCGGCTTCCAAATTTGGCGCACTACCATCCGTACCAGCCGTCAGTAGATCCGGCGATTCCATTGAACCGTCAACTTCATCGGAGCGTTCCGAAACGACTTTTAAACCCTCGTTTCCAGTCAGCCCTATTGCCGATGCAATCAGCACGCCTGCCACCAAAATCGCTACCGCGTTGACTGATAAGAGTATTGTCATCCGCTGTTGTTTTAACATTTTGGCTGCGGCGGCTGCGGTCATTTAGAAAGCCTCAAATTACTTAGCTTTTGTATCAATCATGGCTGCTACGAGATTAATAACCATCTCGATTTGCACCAAATCTTTACGTTCAAAACTCATCTTGCCAAGTGGCTTACCTACTAGGATTTGGCCGAATGCCTTACCCTTAGCATCATTAAGCTCTGCTACCGCCATCAAATCAGAACGGTCGAAGATCTCCTTTACGGGGTCGCTTAATTCCTGCCAAATATTAGCAGTAGGATTCTTTTTCAACTTTGTAATAGTAGATAATTCAGAACCACTTAGTGGAAGTGCAGATGATCCATAAAGTTTGCCGTCTACAATCAAGCCAATGTATGTAAAATGCATATGGTCTGCAAGGAATTCTGAAAGTTCGTTCAAGTTTGTGTTTGTGGTCATCGAATTTAATTTTTTAACGATGTAAGCGAGGTCAACTTGATTTGTGTGTATCAAGGAATTTGTGAAGGTTGTAAGCTCATTAATCACTGGGAATAAGAGCAACACAATCACAATCATGATGAAGTTCAAAACGAAAATCGAAGTCGATGGGTTAGGAACTTTGAAGAGTGCAGTGAAGACGATGTAGAAGATAATCATGTAGATGATTGCTGCTGCACAAATCATAATTGCGTAAGACAAAATCTTGAGCCAACGACCAGATAGAGAAATCATCTTGTAGCGAAGAGTTGCATAATAGAATGCAATCATTGAGAAGCCGAGTAGGAACGGACCAACCCAAATCAAATCATAGCGCATGCGTGGTAGAATCACGTCGAAGATAAGGCTACAGGTGCCGCCAATACCCATTGAAACGAGCAAGATGGCAAAACCAGTTTTTACAGCTTTACTGCGAGCCTTCTTGATGCGGTACATCAAAGCAAACATTGATACTGATGTCGAGATGATAAGGAAAATTGAATATGCAATGTAATACCAACCATCAACAATACTTACTGAGTTCCCCTCAGGTGAAAGAGTCACGCCGGAGTAAAGTAGGGAATGATCGTAAAGCAAAGCGCCACACATAAACATAGCGCCGAGCGTCAGTATCCACGCAAAGATTTTCCCTAGTAGGCTAGAATGCATTAAGTATGCAAACATTGGCAAGCTTACGAAAAGGCCGAAGCCATATACGCCAAAGATGACGATATGCTCCATCCCCACATTTTCTGGCGTAAGAGCCATGAACGCTGCAATAGAGAGACCCCAACCAGCTGTGGCTAAGGTGGACAGAGTAAAGTATTTTGCTGCCTTCCTTTCTTGTTTTTTAGACCCACCGTAAACCGCAATACCTGACAAAAGTGTCAAAATACCAGTCACGACAAGTAACAAAGTTGATAATTGCACTTGACCTCCTTTTAGATTTAGCTTATACTTATTATATAAAGCAAACGGTTAAAAATCAATATGAAAAAATCAAAAATTACAGAAAAAAAGGTTAAGCTTGCGAAGATAAATTATACTCCGTCCAAGCGTCAAAAACAGAAAGTCCGCTTCAATAAGATCTATAAATTATCGCAAAAGGTTTGTGCCGTTGCTTTTGTTGGTTTAGCCTTAATTGCTGCATCTAGCCTAGTTAATGCTTTCACGGCGGTTGATATGGCGAACGACGACGGTATCCCTTCTGTTTGGGCCAATAACGCCTCTACCGAGCTCAACTCCGCTTTGCTTTCCGAACAAATTGCAAATAAAATCCAATATACGACATACCTCACAAATAGCAATACAAAGGAAAAAGTACTTGTTAAGAAATTCTCAGTCTTCATCAAGGATAATAACGGTGAAAATCAGGGCTTCTTGCCATTTGATAATGGTAAACTAGAGGTTTCCTACACGCCAAACGACCTTTCGTCTTGGCAGCCAGTTGAGATTACGGCTCCATCTACCGATTCTCTCGGGTTTGTTCTTAATGATATTATCACTCTAGCCCCAGCTGGTAGCGACGAATATAATACTGTCTACTTCCGTTTCTATGTAGAAATTCCAGAGGAAGGCGCTGATTATCTCGCAACTTCAACTTTCTATGCAACAGATGAATTCGATACGGCCCAAGTCTTCTTATCAAAAGACAACTTCGTACTAGGCAAGGGCTCGGTTACTGAACCAGAAGTTCCAGAAGAAGGTGTTTCCGTAGTATTCAATTCCAATGGCGGCTCAAAAGTCGAAACCGTAAATATTGCAAAAGGTGAAACTGTCGCTGAGCCAGAAAAACCAGCTCGCAAGGGCTACGTCTTCCTAGGTTGGACTCTCCCAGGCTGGGGCACTGAAAATTGCAAAGAAGATGATGCCTGTTCAGATAAATTCGATTTCAGCACGCCTATAACAGAAAACCTAGTCCTTACCGCACAGTGGCAGCGTGTTGTGGCTGCCCCATCATCAGCCAATAAGGTAGAAACTCCTGTCCCTAATGTTCCGGCTACTAGCTACGAAGAAGATAATACCATTATGTATGTCCCAGATCTCTATGTCCCAGTGCTCGGTCGCACCGCCTTTAGCTCAGCTATGGAATTCATCTTTGAACTCGCTACATCAATTTTCGGTAGCCGTTCGTTCGACTCAATTATCCTTTCCCAAGCTTCAGTTATGATTATCCTAGCCCTCTTTGCCGTATCCTTCGCCACTATGTGCGCAACGCATAAGTATAGCGACAACGGTAAGTTCTCTCCGCTCAAGAAGTTAAAAGAGCTAAACCTCATCGAGAAATAACCTAGCCGGGGTTTACAACCCCGGTTTTTTAGTGTAAAATAGACCCCTGAAGTGGTGGAGTTCTTTTCAATATTACATGGAGGTGGTTTATCATGTCTGTAAAAATCGTAGAGATGTATAAGGATGTTGAACATCCGAGCAGAACAGAGAAACGTGTTTCCGCCCTCTCCGAGGAAAACATTACTCGCTTTGTCGAGATGTCCAGGAAGCACTACAAAGACCCTGAGGCGTATCGCACGCCTGACGCAAGTGACGATCCGAACTGTTTCGACGTCCTGGCTGTGAAGACCAAGCTTTACCCACGCATTATGGGACAGGTTAATGATCTTTCGAAGAGTCTGGGCGGAGAAAAGGATAAATTACTGGAGAAGCTGCTCAGAGCAGCCAAGATTTTCAAGGTTGATGATACCAAGCTGAAAGAAGCTGACACGGCTACGCGCCTTTGCTATGAGTGGACGGAGTTGATCTGGCAGAAATGCCGTCGCTCAGTTCTGAACCCTGGCATTGCAGGATTTCTTGAGCTCAATGGTGCTCACGATTTCTCCCAGGCCTTCTGGGATGTTATCTTGACGGCGCCGCTTTCGCAGTCTCTGTTGCCGGCCATCGGCATGACCTATGACTTTGTGGGGAATCTGATGGAGATTGATGTAGATGATACCTTCGGTTTTCTGGTTCCGGGCGTTGGCGGCGATTTATCCAAGAACGATGCCGGATTCGTCTACATTAATGAGCGCAGGAATTTCATTGCGAATGAGCTGATGAGCCTGATTAGGTCCAGCACCAAACCCGTCGAGGTATTTACCGGCGGTGGTGGTATGCTGATTGAGCTGTTTAACGATGGTGTCATTGATGCTCTGAAAAGCGACAAGTATCTGCTCCCGAAGATCCACGTTTACGATCAGGATCCGGCATTGGATGATAACGAATACATCTATGAGCAGATTCCGCATTTCAAGGAGATCGTGGTTCGCCATCAGTGCGATATCCAGACGGCTCTTCAGACCTGCGTAGCCGAAGGCAAGCAGTTTGACCTGTGCTATACTATGGGTTTGCTCTGCTACATTCCTCAACTTTCAGCAAAGGTGATGGGTGGCGTCATGGCAATTACCAAACCGGGCGGAAAGTATGTTTTCGATTATCTTTTCGAACATCTGGTATGGCATCGTGATGCTGAGCTCTTGAATTACAGCGGTTCCAGTGAAGGTTTCCATTTCTTCCCGCGCGAAGAATCCATCGCGAAGATTCAGGCCGATGTGTCTGCAATCGCCCCGATGTTCGCCGGCAAGGACTTCAGCTTTGAGAACAATGTTTCGATTACCGATGACTCTCAGCATATGGGAGGTTTCATTACTGTTACAAAACCTGATTAATCTACCACTTCACATGCCGTCTTTAGGGCGGTTGCCCTGGGCCTATGGCCCGGGGCATTTTTTATGTAAAGCCCTTGCGCTTATTTTTGTTTTCACATATACTTATATTAATTAAGGAGGCTTCAGGTGCAAAACTCTTCCGACACCCAGAAGAAGAAATTAGGTATAGTTTTTTGGTCCACACGAGTTGTTTGTGCGGTTTCATTTATACTACTTATTTTTATTTCGATTTCACACTTTGTAGTGGGTCTAAAATACACTTCGATTTCTCAAATCCAGGGTGTCCCAACCCATTGGGAAAATACTTCAATTGTTCTCCCAAATATGATTGAAGCGGACATTGTTTATTTTGATCAACTTATCGAGTGTGAGACCGATAAAGGCACTGGTAATCGTATGTTTGAATATCAGCAGTGTGGAGATAAAGACGGCACTACCGGCCAGACTGGCCTTCAACAAGGAGTCTTGAAGAATCATCTTGGCGTTGATGGATTGCCTATTCCTACTTACACATCACTTGCCGAGACGACAGCGGCTGGATTCACTTATCGCACTCGTGGTATTACCGGTCATGATCCAGTGCTTCCTACTGATAATTTCTATCAGTGGTTCCACGAAGTCCCGGGTAAATCATATCGTTATGACAAACTCACCTCATTTAGGCGACTAGCCAATCAAAACAAATATGTTTATGGCGGCACCCACATCTTCCCGTTAGATGATATTATCTTTAAGGATGTGGCTCAAGGTAGCTACGAATATCAGGGTCATAATTATAGCTTTACCGCACACCTTTCAGTGCCAATGCGTATGAATCTTACAGGCAACGAGGTCTTTGAGTTCAGTGGTGATGACGACGTTTGGGTATTCTTAAATGGTCACCTTATTCTGGATATCGGTGGCACACACCAGGCTCTCCCGGGTAATTTCCGTGTTAATAAAGATGGTACAGTTACATCAACCGTTGCCGATGAAGAACCGGTCACTATTCATACAAACCTTCATGTCGGTGAAGTTGTGAATCTTGATTTCTTCTACGCGGAACGTAATACCGTAGAGTCAAATACCCTCATTACTATTTCTGGTATGGAATGGCCTATTTCTGCCGACTCTACTGTCACCGATAGATTGGTCGACGGTCGTGCCATTGAATATGTCACCGAGGTTGAAAATGATACAGCTCAGCCAGTTAATATTGAGCGTATGGCAGCCTTCATTGACGACAAGAGTCTAGGCAAGTCTGGCTTCCTCGAGCTTGTCGATGCTCACGTCCAATATAGTTATACTCCAGACATTGAGGACTCATGGGTAGATGTAAAAATCTCCTCACCAACAGATGACCACACTGGCTTCAAACTTGAAACACCGGTCGTTTTGGGCCCAAATAAGGATGTATATACCGACGATGAAGAATGGGAGGAAGAGGAAGAAAATACCACATCTCGCGCCGGGGCTATTCTTGCAGCTGTTACGACACGCGAATCCGATATTCCTCAAAAAGCTTATTTCCGCTTCTACTACGCGCCATCCACGGATGATGTAGATGTCACTGCTACGGTTTCATATTACACTGCAGATAAGTTTGGCGATACTGGTGTGACATACGATATTGTCAGTAGTAAATATACCCTAACACCATCTGCCTCAACTAATCCAAATGATCCTACCACTACTAACCCAACCGAGCCAGGTGGTAATACAGACAATGCCAATGCTGGTGAGTATGTTACGCCAGATGACCTGACATCGGATGACACTGATACAAAGAACATCCCAAATGTTCCAAGCATCGGCCTCATTAGCGAATATAAGCCAGGAATTGCCTTCAGTAAGTCAATCGACGAGATTCTCTTCTCGCGCACGCTTCTGGCTGCGCTTTGCACCACCTTCACAGTGTCGCTTTTACTTGTTGTGGCCACTACAAAAAGTCCGCGAAGTGTGTTATAATTAACCCCATGGAAATCACTCGCGAGGACATCTTGCATTTGGCTGACTTGTCAAATTTTAGCCTTTCTGAGGCTGAAATTGATTCGCTTGGCAATAATTTGCAGGATATTATTAAATATATATCTCAACTTGATGAGCTCGACACTGAAGGTGTGGAGCCTACTTACCAAGTTTTTGAAATGGAAAATGTGTGGCGTGACGACGAGATTTTAGGTCAGGATGCCACTCCAGATGAGTTGCTCGCGACCGCTCCAGCTGAATATCAACATCAAATCAAAGTTCCAAAGGTGTTATAACATGAAGATCGCATCGAAAACAGTTTCTGCTGTATCGCTTGTCAAGGAAGCGCTCGAAAAGGCTAAGAAATATGCCGAATATAATGTTTTTGTATCTTTGAACGAGGAAGAGGCTTTGAAGAAAGCCGAAGAAATTGATGCTCGTATCGCTAAGGGTGAGAATGTTGGTCGTCTAGCTGGTGTCCCATACGCTTTGAAAGATAACTTCCTGAGCGAAGAGGGAAATACTACCGCTTCATCAAAGATTCTTGAACCATTTCACGCCCCTATCACATCTACTGCAGTCTCCAAGATTGAGGCTGAAGGTGCCATTATGATTGGCCGCACCAACCTAGATTCTTTTGCACACGGATCTTCTACAGAGAACTCTTACTTTGGCCCAACTTTGAACTCACACGACAAGACACGCGTTGCTGGTGGCTCGTCCGGTGGTTCTGCCGTGGCGGTGGCCCTAGATATCGTAGAATTTGCTACCGGCACAGATACAGGCGGCTCTATTCGCCAGCCGGCTTCATTTAACGGCGTTTATGGCTTGAAACCAACCTATGGTACTATTTCTCGCTACGGCGTGGTTGCTATGGCTAGCTCTACTGATGTTGTTGGCTTCTTTACAAAAACTCCAGATGATATGAACTTACTTATGTCTATTGCTGCTGGTCAGGATTCGAAAGATATGACCACTCTTCCAGATTTCTATGACGAAGAGCCAAAGACCATTAAGCGCATTGGTGTTATTAAAGATTTCGATAACGATGCCGTAGATCAGGATATTCGTGATGCTCTCGCACACAAAGTTGAATTGTTGAAGTCTAAAGGTTACGAAATTGTCGAGCTAGAAATGCCTACATTGAAATATGCTCTTGCAGTGTATTATATTGTGGTTCCAGCCGAGGTTAGCTCTAACTTATCTCGCCATGATGGCATTCGTTATGGCTATCGTAGTGAAGACGCAAAGAGCTTAGGCGAAGTCTATGGCAAATCCCGTAATGAAGGTTTTATGCCAGAGAATAAGCGTCGTATTATGATTGGTAACTTCGTGCTAAGCTCCGGCTTCTATGATGCGTATTATTTGAAAGCTCAGAAGGCTCGCACGAAGATTATTGAAGAATACAACAAAGCATTCGAAAAGTGTGATTGTATTCTCACTCCGGTTTCACCAAACCCAGCATTTCACCTCGGCGAAAAAGTAAACGATCCTGTTGCAATGTATCTAGAAGACGTAATGAGTGTGCCAATCAATCTTGCCGGTGTGCCAAGTCTTGCTGTTCCTGCTGGCGAAACCGCAGATGGTTTGTCTCTAGGTCTCCAAATTGTCGGTCCACGCAGAAGTGATAAAACTCTCATCGAATTCTCGAAGGAATTGGAGGAGGCGAATGAATAGTACTGTAATCTTTCTAGCTATTGCAATCGTAATTGTCGGAATCATGGTCTTTATTGCCATCACTTTGACTGGCCACAAGCCACACGAGTTCGATAAAGAAATCTACCAATCCGATTTCCTTAGTATCGAAAATCAGCTTATTAAGGAGCAGCCACTCACCTTCAATGCTAGTGTGATTGAAGCTGATAAGTTGCTTGATAAGGCACTCAGGGAACTAGATTTGCCAGGAAAAACTATGGGTGAGCGCATGAAATCTGCCCACGGACATTTCTCTGAAGAAAATTCCGTTTGGTATGTTCATAAAATTCGTAATCAAATCGCGCACGAGCGTGGATTCCAGGTAGATTATAATCAAGCTAAGCGTGCGCTTGCGACTTATCGCCAAGCACTAAAAGATTTGGGAGCTATCTAATGAGTAAGAAATATGAAATTACAATCGGTATTGAATGTCACGTTCAGTTAGCCACTAAGACTAAGCTCTTTTCTGAAGTTGATAATGATGCTCGTGGCAAAGATCCAAATACTTGCGTTTCACCAGTCGATTATGCTCTTCCAGGTATGCTTCCAAGACTCAATAAAGAAGCTATCCGCATGGCAGTTGTAGCTGGGCAAGCTCTTAATTCTGAAATTAATTTGAGCTCACGCTTTGACCGCAAACATTATTACTATCCTGATTTGCCAAAGGGATATCAGATTTCTCAGCTCTACCATCCTATTATTGGCGCTGGTTACATTGAGCTTCCTGATGGTACAAGGATTCGTATCGAACATGCTCATCTTGAGGAAGATGCTGGTAAGCTCAGCCACTATGACACATATTCCTTGGTTGATTTGAACCGCGCCGGCACACCACTTATCGAAATCGTCAGTATGCCAGATATTCACTCTGCTAAGCATGCTCATGATTATTGCAAAGAGCTCTGGCGTATTATGACCTTTGCGGGTGTTTGCTATGGCGACTTGTATAACGGTAATATGCGCTTTGATGTAAACATTTCTCTTGCATTGCCAGGCGCCGAAAAACTTGGTACTCGCGCAGAGATTAAAAACCTCAACTCATTCAGAAGCGTCGAACGCGCTGTTGAATATGAATACGAAAGGCAGAGTAAGTTGCTTGATGCGGGCGAGAGAGTCGTCCAGGAAACTCGTGGTTGGAATGACGCTACCGGCAAGACCACCTCTCAGCGTTCAAAGGAAGAAGCTCAGGATTATCGCTATATGCCAGAACCTGATATTCCACCTATTAATCTCACGAAGGAATTTGTTGAGGCTAATAAACCGGGGCTACTCCCTGCCGACTATCGTGAAAAACTCGGCGGCACTATCAGTAGTGACATTCTAGAGATTTTGCTAGATTATCAACCACTTGTCGCTAAACTCGTTGAATTAGAAGATAAGAACGCGATTAAAAAAGTGTCTAACTTGTTTAGCTCTGTGTTGCTTGCTGAAGAAAATACTAGCTTACTCAACGACGAACTTCCATCCGCAACTCAGCTCAAAGATCTCGTGGCGATGAGTGAAAATCAAGAGCTTTCCAGCACCGGTACCAAGGAAGTCTTTATTAAGTTCTTCGACCCAGAAATGCATTTTAAAGATGCAAAGACCATTGCCAAGGAGCTCAATGTCCTCCAGGAAAACGACACCGGCGCTCTCGAAGCAATCGTTGACAAGGTCTTGGCGGACCCAGCCACCAAGAAGGCGCAGGAAGATTACAAAGCTGGTCAGGAGAAAGTCCTCGGGTTCCTCGTTGGTCAAGTCATGAAAGAATCTCACGGTAAGGCTAATCCGTCCGCTGCGCAAACCATCTTGAAGGAAAAATTGAAGTAATGTATACGCTCGCCGTCATCCTCACGTTTTTAAATAGCTTTGCCTTCTTTGGGCTCATCTATTTAAAAACTCATGTCGGCATGGTATCGGTTGATGAGATTATTTATCATCTGAAAGTGCCTCTAGCTGGCACGGCTAATGTAATGGTCCTTAGTCTCATCGGCTTTCTAGTGGTGCTGCCACTTCTTACCACACTAATAGCCGCATTTATCTTGAAGCGTCTGCACGTTGACTTTAGACTTAAAACCAAGAAGAAAGATATCCACTACGCGTCAGATAAGATTGCAACGAGGGTCTTCGTGGTGTTTGCACTTGTGGCGCTAGTTGCTCAATTAATTTTCGCAGACCATAAGCTTGGCGTCACAGATTATATTGCTAACCAGCTCGAAGACTCGCCATTTATTGAGGATCACTATGTTGACCCAGAAAAAACCGAGATTGAGTTCCCAGAAAAGAAACGCAATCTGATTCATATCTATCTCGAGTCGATGGAGGGAACATTCTTCGATAAAACTAACAACGGCTATCAGAAAGAAAGTCTGATTCCAGAATTGCAACAACTCGCGCAGGAGAATACCAACTTCTCTCATACTAGTGGTCTTGGTGGCGCCATGGGTAGCTTTGGTGTGTCATGGACAATGGCCGCGCTAGTATCCTCTACCGCCGGCATTCCGATGAAGCTTCCAGTGATGGAAAATTTCGGCACTTATACTTCCAGCTTGCTTCAAAAGACGTATACTCTAGGCAATATTCTTGAGAAGGAAGGCTATAAAAATGTCTTTATGGCTGGCTCCGACGCAACCTTCGGCGGCCGCAAAGTGTATTATCAAGGACATGGTAATTATGAAATTAAGGATCTCTTCACAGCTTATAAGGACGGCATCGTAGAGGATGGGTATTATAATTTCTGGGGCTTTGAGGATTCTTATCTCTTCAATTATGCGAAAAAAGAACTTACCGAGCTTGCCAAATCAGACCAACCGTTCAATTTTGAAGTTCTCACCGTCAATTCCCATTTTCCAGACGGCCTCGTTGAGAAAGATTGTGACACTTCCAAATACAGTGACAGCTATACCAACGCAGTTCGCTGTTCATCTAAATATGTCAGCGCATTCGTCAAGTGGATTCAGGAGCAGGACTTCTACGAAAACACTACCATCATTATCTCTGGTGATCACCTCTCTATGGCAAATAATCCAATCCTCGGCGATGATAATTACCCACGCAATGTCTACAATGTTATCATCAATTCTGCAATTAAAAACCCAGACCAAAAAGTTACAAAGAACCGTCTTTTCACCACTATGGATTTCTTCCCGACCGCGCTCGCTGCAATCGGTGCGAAAATCGATGGCGACAAGCTAGGTCTAGGTGTGAATCTCTACTCCGGACAACCAACTCTGGCCGAGGAACTAGGCCTAGATGTTCTCAACGACGAGCTCATCAAACGCTCCAATTTCTATACCAATAAATTTATTTGATTTTTCTAAGCCTTTGTGGTAAAATTAACCCTAGTGAAATATTAATTTAAGGATTTTTTATGGCAACCGAAATAAAAGATTTATCAAAGTTGCGCAATATTGGTATTATCGCCCATATTGACGCAGGTAAAACGACTTGTTCCGAAGCCATCCTTTATCGTACCGGTTTGAAGCACAAAATCGACCTCGTTAAAGGTGACACCGGTGGCGCCACCACCGACTGGATGGAACAGGAGAAGGAACGCGGTATCACTATTACATCTGCCGCTGTTACTGCATACTGGAAGGGTCACAAGATCAACATTATTGATACCCCAGGCCACATCGACTTCACCGCTGAGGTGGAACGCTCACTTCGCGTTCTCGATGGTGCCGTCGTGGTCTTCGATGGTAAGATGGGTGTTGAGGCTCAGTCTGAAACCGTTTGGCGCCAGGCTACCAAATATGGTGTCCCTCGCATCTGTTTCGTAAACAAGATTAACCAGATTGGTGGTGATTTCTACAAATCTCTCGAATCAATTCACAAGCGTCTTTCTAAGAACGCTGTTGCTATCCACCTCCCAATCGGTTTTGAAAAAGACATCTGTGGTGTTGTTGACCTCGTTGATATGAAGGCTTACACCTACAAGGATTACACCGACCACGAATTAACCGTTGGTGAAATTCCTGCAGATATGCTCGAGAAAGCTAAGAACGCTCGCTCAATGCTCGTTGAGGAAGCTGTTCAGGCTGACGAAGAGCTTATGAACAAATACTTCGAACAGGGTGAAGATGCAATTACCGTCGACGAACTTAAGACTGCTCTCCGCAAGCGCGTGCTTGATGGCGACTTCTTCCTCGTTACTGGTGGTGATGGCCGTGGTGTCGTGATTGAAAAACTTCTCGACCTTTGTGCTGACTATCTCCCATCTCCTCTTGATCGTGATCAGGGCCAGACCGTTGGTACCGATCCAAAGACTGGTAATGAAGTTATCCGTAAGGCTGATGAAAAAGAGCCTCTTACTGCTCTCGCATTCAAGATTGCTACCGACCCATTCGTTGGCAAGCTCGTATTCATCCGTGTTTACTCCGGTAAACTCACTTCCGGTTCTTACATTATGAACGCAACTACTGGCGATAAGGAACGCGTTGGTCGTATCGTCCGTATGTTCGCTGATAAGCGTGAAGATATCGATGAAGTCACTGCTGGTGATATTGCCGCTGTGGTTGGTCTCAAAGATACCACTACTGGTACCACTCTTTGTGACCCAGCTCATCCAATTCACCTCGAGTCTATCGAATTCCCAGATCCACCTGTATCTATTGCTGTTGAGCCTAAGACTAAGGCTGACCAGGAAAAAATGGGTATTGGCCTCTCTAAGATGGCTGAAGAAGATCCTACCTTCCGTGTCCACAGCGATGAAGAAACCGGCCAGACCATTATTTCCGGTATGGGCGAGCTCCACCTCGAGATTATTATCGACCGTTTGAAGCGTGAACATGGCGTTGAAGCTAACACTGGTGCTCCACAGGTTGCCTATCGTGAAACTATTCGCGGTACCGCTGAAGCACAAGGTAAGCACATCAAGCAGTCCGGTGGTCGTGGTCAGTATGGTGATGTTTGGATTAAGTTTGAACCAAATGAACCAGGTAAAGGCTTTGAATTCATCGACCAGATTAAAGGTGGTGTCGTTCCTCAGGAATACCGCAAACCTGTCCAGCAAGGTGTTGAAGAAACCCTTAACGGTGGTGTTATCGCTGGCTACCCAGTTGTCGATGTCAAAGCTACCCTCTATGATGGTTCTTACCACGATGTCGACTCCTCCGAGCTCGCCTTCAAACTCGCAGGTAGCCTCGCTACTCGTGAAGGTATTTCCAAGGCTAGCCCAGTGCTCCTCGAGCCTGTGATGAAGTTGGAAATCACTACCCCTGAAGAATTCATGGGCGATGTGATTGGCGATATTAACGCTCGCCGTGGCCGCATTGATGAAATGGAAGATCTAAACGGCGGTGCTAAGCTAATCCGCGCCTTCTGTCCACTCGGTAACCTCTTCGGTTACACCTCCGATCTCCGCTCTATGAGCCAAGGTCGTGCTGCATCCAGCATGGAGCTCTTTGCTTACGAGGAAGTTCCACCTAATGTGGCAAACGAAATCATTGCAGAACGCAACGCTAAATAATAGTAATAAAAAGAGCCCCCGAAAGGGGGTTCTTTTTATCTTTATAAAACGCCATAAATTTGCTATAATTAAGGTGTCTAAACCAAATTAATAAGCAACAGTTACAGCAATAGAGTATGTAATACTTTGTTATGTCGTATTTGCCCGAGACTAGGACATCACGACATAATAGGGTTAATATGACTCTGTTGCTTGGGTTTAGACACCTGTCGTGGTGTCCTAATTTGTTTTTAGAGAAATGATGTTACGCCGGGTGTCTACTCGGTGTTTTCTGTTGCGGAAAGGCAACAGAGATGGCGCAGCCCAACCCTACTAAAGTTCTAAAGCCAGATGCGACCTGTAAAATTAATTACAGAAATAAAGTTGATGGTCTCAAACTTTTGTCTAATATTAAGGACGAAAGCTTAAAGGTGGTATTCTTCGATCCCCAATATCGTGGAATTCTAGACAAGATGCAATACGGTAACGAGGGAAAGAAACGAGGTCAAGCACGTTCCGCTTTAACGCAAATGTCCGAGGAAGTTATTATCAAGTTTCTTAAAGAAATTGAGCGAGTACTAAAAAATGATGGATATTTATTCTTATGGGTAGATAAATTCCATCTTGTCAGTGGAATTATGTCGTGGTTTCTAGACATTGAAACAATGGACGCAGTCGATATGATCGTGTGGGATAAACAGAAAATTGGCATGGGGTATCGAACACGTCGAAAATGTGAATACCTAGTTGTAATGCAAAAAGCTCCAAGACACGCAAAAGCAACTTGGGTCGTGCATAATATACCAGACGTGTGGGGCGAAAAAACTGTAAAAACACACCCGCATTCTAAACCTGTCGAATTACAAAAACAACTTATCTACGCAACTACTGAAATTGGTGATTTTGTATGCGATCCAGCTTCGGGTGGTTACTCTGTGTTCAAGGCGTGTGAGGAAACCGGCAGAAACTTTATAGGTGGAGATATTCTTTATGGTGAAGATTAGAGACGTATATCCAAAGAATGCATCCGGTGGTTACGAGAGAGTTTTTAACAACCACGAGGTTGGGGAGCTAATGACGCGAGTTCAGTCTACAGTAATTCGCAACGGCGTTGAGTTGGAAAATATCATCGTGGATCGAGTTTCAGATAAGGGACATTGCATCGATGACCTTGACGCTTTTATTAAAAGTATTTCACGCAGCTGTGATGAGGATAATTCCTATTTATGTTCTAAGAAAATTGTCTGTAAAAGCAAATTCAAACAGAAGAATCAACCAGACTTCCTCATTTTTGATAAAAAGGACGGCAAAATCAGATGCTGGGTTATCGAATTAAAAGACGGTGACATGTTCGATACGAAGAAGGCTCTCGGAGAAAAAGAACATCTCCAAGAATTCACGAAAAAATTTTCAAAACAATTAAAGAGAATACCAAATTGCGAGGTAAGCTACGGAGTCTGTTGTTTCAATCAGAATGACAAGCAATACATAAAAAATGGGTTTAAAGATATTTTTGACGAAGACCATATCTTTACCGGTAGGGATTTATGTAAAATGCTAGGATTAGATTATGACGCAATAGTGTCAGCTCGTAAAAAGGATGCTGAGGATAATTTAGATTATTTCGTGGAGCAGTTACTCGGCATAGATAGTGTGCAAGATGTGATTGGTAGATAATTATGATTACGAGGTCATAAAAAGAGCCCCCAAAAGGGGGCCTTTTGTTAGCCATCACGATCCGGCATTTCGCCTCTAACATGTGCTACGGGAATTGTATCGGGAAACGGCTCATCTTCAAATTTCTTAATAAGTCGCTCCACTTGGCTACGTCCAAAATCCTGAGGCCGCATTACGGGCGGAAATGATATTTCCTCCTTAGGTTTTTTCTGATGAACGTAAATTGGCGTCTGACCCATAATACCACCTCCTCTCATAGGCTAGACTTTCTTTGCCATTTTTAACTTAAACCAATTGATACGCGTAAATGGGCCTTTGTGCTCTGAAACCAGATGCAGATACATAATCTCGGGTTCGCAATCACCGTAAATCTCCTGCGCGTTCGCAATCCATTTCTCAACCATCATCTTGATGGTGTCAAACGAATCATATTGAACATAGGGGTCGCCCATCGCAATTCTCTGGAGTGCATACGCATCATGCGCCCGCTGAAATTCGGTCGGCGTAATTTTAAGCGCCCTACCCAGGAATTCCACAGCCTTATGTGGATTCTTATAGTGTTTCGATACCTTGTCAATCATCTTATAGACTGCTTCCTGCCAACCGTTGCGGATTGTAGGTTCCTTCACTTCATGCGCTAATTTTGTAATCGACGCGGTGTAGGCTACATGGCCCATCATGCGATAAACATCACTTCTTGTTATCATTTTCCTTGTCCTCCCCCTCATAGGTAATCTGAAAATCTTCCAACTCCTCGCGAACTTGCTTGACCGCTTCCGGCAGAGGTATATCCTCCTCATCCGGATCCACGCAAAATCTGCGTTTCGCAACGAGCTTAAACATCTTTACGTTTTTGATGAAATATGGCGTGCCACATATAGCACCTACAGCCCCAAAGATAAGAAACATTGTCTCGCCGAACCAAACAAAGCCAAGAATAGGCACCAAGATGAGGCCTAAAATCATGACAGCCGTATAAGTCATAAAGGCATCGCGCTCCCGCGGATACTGCGCCTCAAGAGATGAATCTGCAAGCTTATAGAGTGCCCACTTTACCTCTTGTTCGCAACATCCGCATTCGCGGACAGCTTTGTCGAACCAACGTTCCAAAATCCGCCACACGGCATCGTGGGCATAGTGACCATAAACAGGCTCGCCTCTTTGCCGAGTCAGACGCATAGGGCAATTAATGAAGGCTTCGGACTCACCTTCTCTGTCCCATGTCGCATCTTTCAAGTCTCCGTTATACATCTCTATTGAATGTGGCCAATTTTGCTCCTTGGCTATATCATAGAGGTCTAGGAAAGCGGCCACCACCTCATCTTCCGGCACATCAAGTGCCACTTTGAAGCGTCGAAACGCCTCCAAATCATCCCACCAATCCACAGTCCAACAATCCGCGAAATCGTGCACCATAGTTTTAAGTAACTCGTTGCGCACCTCTCGTTCCATAGGTTGGCTAAGTGCGGGATAATCTTTGCAGAGCTCGTCATAGACAGCATCATAAACACCGGTCGTATCATCCATCAGAATGTGATTTAAATCATGACGATCTAACATTTTTCACCCCCCTTTCTGTAAAAGGACTTCACTATTTTCTGTAACTATACTATTATAGCATATTTTGCCGAATTTGTAAACATTAGCAGTATTGACTTTTTCGGTAATATGTGGTATAATGGAATTATTACCCTATAGGTCAGAATATATATTTTTTAGGAGGGTTTATTATGACTAGTAGCAGTAAAGTTCTTAAAATCGTTGATGACCCACTCGTTTCGCAAACAGTTCTGGAAGTTATAAAAGAAATAGATCGACAAGACGTAGTCAGCCCCAATATCTATCAGTCCCAGCTCGAAGCCGCCAAAATTCTGGTCGGCGACTGGGTTCTCGGATGGGGGAACGACGAAGACGCTATGGAGAGGTTTGAGGACCTCTTCGATGTTACAGAGACGGAAATCGAGAGAGCCGAAGATGAGGCATATGAAGAAACCGCGGACGACCCCGAGCCGTTCCAGGTGGCAATTCGTATTGCTCATAATTGGCTTGAGGCCGCTCAGGAGAAAAACGGTAGCTGCGTGGACGAATTCGTAGTTCTCGTCTACAAGCTCAGCATGAGTTCAATCTCCGCGCCGCTCCGCCGTCGCAAGATGGTGAAAAAATATGTCCAAAAAAGTTGTTTTTAACAGTATAATCGCGGTCACTCTCCTCTGTGTAACTGCTATTATCGTCATGTATGGCGCCTATGTCCCCGCCCTTTTCACCGGCGGCCTGATGATTATCGGCCTTGTTAGCACTATCGACAGCCTCAGAATCTTGATTAATGCGAAGCGCGAATGGCAAATCGCGTAATACCCCCTTAGCGGAGCGCTTTCATAGGCTCCGCTTTTTCTTGGTTTGACGCAGGTCTGGGGATTTGTTATACTAGATACAAATGGAGGTCTATGGATAATACTTACTCCGTCAAGGTTATCAATCACTGTTACACGGAAAATTCCAGTACAGAGGTGGCGGGCTTTAATTTCAATGTCTATAACCTCGACTACTGGCGTGGTTCGCGTTCCTTTGAATTCCAAGGGTATTACTTCGACGGACTAACCTATGGTGATTTAGATCTCGACAAAATCGCTCTTGATGGCTGCAAGTTGTCTAGTTTGTATCTCAATACAGAGCTTACTCAGGCTATTGATCTAGATTCCAAGATTTCCGAGACTAAAAACGTCACGGTCTATGCTATTTCCTACGGCGACCCAGAGAAATTCATTCTCGATATTACAGACAGCAATCGTGAAACGGACGAACATGTCTCCACCAAGCTGATTTCATCTTCAGAACTTGCCGAAATGAAGGAGACTACTCCAAAAGACAAGCTTCTCCCTGTTAAAATCATCGGTGTGGCTGTCGGTGCAGTCCTAATTCTTGCAATTTTGGCCAAAATCTTGCGCAAAATGGGCTTCCGCTTCGGTATTCACACCGGTGGCAATAAGAAATAACTCCAGACTAAGTCAAGACTTGTCCGACCATTGTGCTTTTGTTAAAATATAAACATAAAGAGTAATGGAGGAAATTAATAAAATGCGCAAAGCGTATCTATTAGGTGCCGCTATGTTAACTGCGAGCATGGGCATCTGTGGTATCTTGGCGACCCCAAGTGCCTACGCAGATGAGGGTGACCCTGCTGGCGTTCCAATGCCACTTGCGGCCACGACCTACACCACTAATTTTACGGTCCACTTCGATGGTTCTGCCACCGATGGTTATGGTGTTCCATTGAACCGCACTCTTGACGATGTCAAGAATCGCACTGAATCTAGCAGCACTAGCCGTTGGTCATCTTATGATAAATCAACCGATATCGACACCATTGGTGAAGTCATCGATGATTTACTTGCCACAAGCGGCGGATACTATCTTACTAACTCCGTTAGCACCACTAGTGGTGAAAAAGTTGGCTATGAAGTAGTCGGCGTCTATACGGATCCAGATTTTACCACGCCAATCAACCCAACCGACCCTATCGACACCACTGGCGATTCAGCTTACTTCGTCAAATATCGTTTCTACTACTGGGTTAGTATTTTCAACGAATGCTATCTCCCGGGCACAGATCTTAATGACACCACCAGCGCAACTAACGGCTGGGAAGGCGTCAGGAATGTTACATTGAGAGGCAATTACACCAGCCCTATCACCTACAGAAGCCTCAATATGGCCGAAGCTACCAAGGTCCCAGGCTGTACTTTCAGCGGTACATGGTATTCAGATAGGCTCTCTGGCACCGTGCTTAACTTAGACTCAAACGTCAAATACAGTGCAGTTGTCGTCGGTGCATCCTTCGGTATCACAGATTACTTCGAGCTTGACGAATCTGGCGATGGCACCCCTAAGGTACCTGATACCGGCTTCCTAGATAGCGAAGCAGGCACCGCCATCGTTCGCGGTATCGGAGCCATCGGCATCGGCCTTGGCGCCGCAGCAGTCGCAGTTGGCACCACTCTTGCATATCGCTATAGCAAACGCGTCAAGTTCAACAAAGTCAAATAAAGCGGTATTGCTTAATTACTTAGCTTATGTTATAATATAAAAAGTAGCATAAGCTAAGTTTTTTGTTTGCAATCTATCAAGAGAGGGGTGAAGATATGATTTCAAGAGAAAAGTTAAAAGAAAAAACCAAGAACGATTCCACCACTGGTTTCGTTTTGGATTTGGCTGAAAAGGTGAAAAGGGGTCCGCGCCTTGTGTGGGAACCGGCTGTCAGGGAACAGATAGAACGCATAGCTAGCAGTTATGACCCTGATGAAGCAGTTGAATTTCTGGCTACGGAGTTTGATCTCCGCGCTGATGAGTATCACAAGAAATTGAACATCTATAAGATAAAGCACCCCAGCGATCCGGAACCGTCCGAACTTGAGGTTATAAAGTTCATAATTTGCGATTTTATGCTTGAACGGTGCCTGCGCTGCGGCGACTGTAATATGGAAATGAAATTCCTGTTTATCACCTTAAAACATATCGATTTTAGACTTTGTCTTCAAAAAGCGTGCTCAGCGCTTGGCGCTTGATGCATACATCCGTGTCATCTTTTATGAAGGGGGGTGAAGTAATGGGCTAGAATTGTTCCACGGCTCCCGCATGGGGGGCCTTTTTAATTAAAATAAGGTCTTTACTTTTATCTAAAAATAGGGTAAAATTATCCTATAAGTCTGCGAGGCTGGTTTGATATTAGTGCTTTCGCAGAAAATAATAATTAAAGGAGAAATAAAGAATGGCAAATTTTGACCGTTCCAAGCCACATATCAACGTTGGTACCATGGGTCACGTTGATCACGGCAAAACTACCCTCACTGCTGCTATCACTGCAGTGCTCGCAAAAAAACTTCCATCTGAAGTAAACAAACCAGTTGCTTACGATCAGATCGATAACGCTCCTGAGGAAAAGGCTCGTGGTATTACCATCGCTACTTCCCACCAGGAATACGAATCAGAAAATCGTCACTACGCCCACGTTGATATGCCGGGCCACGCTGACTACATTAAGAACATGATTACCGGTGCCGCTCAGGTTGATGGTGCTATCCTCGTCGTTGCTGCAAACGACGGTCCTTTGCCTCAGACTCGTGAGCACGTTCTTCTTGCTCACCAGGTGAACGTTCCTAAGATCATCGTCTTCCTCAACAAGATGGATCTCGCTGATCCTGAACTCGTTGAGCTCGTTGAGATGGATGTCCGTGAACTTCTTAACAAGTACGGCTTCGATGGCGACAACGCTCCTATCATCAAGGGTTCTGCTACTAAGGCTCTCGAAGGTGATGCAGCTAACGAAGATGCTATCATGGAACTCGTCAAAGCTATGGACGAATACTTCGATATTCCTGAACACGATCTCGACAAACCATTCCTTATGCCTATTGAGGATGTCTTCTCAATTAAGGGTCGTGGTACCGTCGCTACTGGTCGTATCGAACAGGGTGTCGTTAACGTAAACGACGAAGTTGAAATCGTTGGTCTCCGCGAAACTCAGAAATCTGTTGTTACCGGTATTGAGGCCTTCCACAAGACTCTCGATCAGGGTCAAGCTGGCGATAACGCTGGTCTTCTCCTCCGTGGTATCGAGCGTGATCAGATTGAACGTGGTCAGGTTATTGCTAAGCCAGGTTCTATCACCCCACATACTGAATTTGAAGCTCAGGTTTACATCCTTAAGAAAGAGGAAGGTGGTCGCCACACTCCGTTCTCAAAGGGTTACAAGCCTCAGTTCTACTTCCGCACCACTGATGTGACTGGTGAAGTTGAGCTCCCAGCTGACAAAGAAATCGTCATGCCTGGCGATCAGGTTACCTTCAACGTTAAGCTTCTTGCCCCTGTCGCTATGAACGAACAGGATCGCTTCGCTATCCGTGAAGGTGGTAAGACTGTCGGTTCCGGCGTCATTACCAAGGTTATCAAATAATTATAGATAGCTTTAAAAATCCCCCAGAAATGGGGGATTTTTTGTAGAGAGACTAATCAATTTTGATCCAGATATAATCTTCGTTCAAAACAGCAATTGCCTTAAAATCACGATTATACTTGGTAGTTACAATGCTACTATTTGCTACTAACTGTGCGTCATCTTCGTACCAGACAACCAGGCCAAACTCACCAAAGTGCGGATTGATACCAATGTAGCGGTGCCCAGGCTCCGGTTTCGCTACTCTATTAATGTAGCCATTCATTGTCAGTAATGACCGCCAGTTTCTTGCGTCAAACTTATGTTGGCTTTTTACCTCAAATTCCTTTGCTAGTTGACCCATTTCTTCGGAAATCGGCGTCTTCTGCAGCCATTTACCAGTGGTCTGGTAGAACTTGAAAGACACATAAGATGTAGCGTAGCCGTTTACAAACCCCGCCGGGTCAGGAAACAAAGTGTAGTGTTTCGGATTGTCATCTTCCAGCCATGGGCAGAAGTTCGGATCTGAGAACGGCCAAGGCTCGGTATTAACATAATCTGCAGAAGTGCAAATCTCTTTGTCTTCGAGGTCAAAATCCGCATACTGCTCGCTAATCTTATATACCTTTTTACGGTAATATCTCCTAAGCGGCCCAATCTTGTTGTAGGCCGATAAGCTGCGTTTTGCGTACTTGTTTACAGTTTCGATATTCATAAGCTCACCCCCTTGTGATATATCGGCGCACGTCTCTCTAAAGTTGCGCCCCCTTATACTTCAATTATACCACATATGCTTATTTTTGTCAATTGTAGGGGTGGCTTGGACATCAAAAAGCCCCCGTTCTGGGGGCTTTAATTTTACATCTTGATTTCAGCATCGACACCTGCTGGAAGAGAGAGATTCTGAAGAGAATCAATCGTCTTTGGAGTAGCGTTGGTAATGTCGATAAGACGCTTGTGAACCTTCATCTCGAAAGCTTCACCACCAGTCTTGTAGACATGTGGGGACTTCACGACGGTAAAAGTGCTACGCTTGGTAGGAAGAGGCACTGGGCCGCTTACGGTTGCACCGGTACGAATAGCGGTGTCAACGATTTGTTTTGCGCTTTGGTCAATAACGCGGTGATCGTATGCCTTGAGGCGGATACGAATTTTAAGACCTTCGCTTTTTGGAGCTTTATCAGCCATATTTTCCTTCTAGCCCTATAATCTCAGCTGGCATCTAGACGTGCTGGCTATGAGTTGTTAGAGCTCATTTAAATTAATACAAAGAGAATTATACATCAAAACTTAAGCAATGTCAATATTTTAAACCCCCGGACCAATGGCCCAGGGGTTTAAGGTATCGTTATATGAAGATTGTCTTAAAGAACTCGTCGCTGGGACGCTCTTTCGGTAGCTCCTTGATTTCAGCGAGAACCGCCAGAGTATCTACCAGCATACGTAAGTCCTTGCGAACAGTATGAAGTTGGCTAGCATAACGCGGCCACATCAATTTGGCTTCTTTGAGAAGCGGGAGCAAGAAGTATTCTGTCTCATAGACATTCTTTATCCAAGATTCCTTCTTCAAATCGCGAGCCATAGTGCCAAGATTGTCACGCCGATCCAGTGCCTTGCCGATGGTGGCATAACAGCTGGTCCTCAGATGTCCGTAGTAGCGATACTTGGATTCAAGTTTCGACTCCTTCGGCATCTTCCTAAGTGTCATACACTCGACAGCGTGTCGGACTTCATCATCTACCGGCAAATCCATGATCTGCGTGTCCGTGTCCTCTGCAACATCGTGAAGTATCAACATTGCCAGGATAATATCATCCCGGAGTCCCAGTCCGACTGCATCGCAAGCCAGCGATAAGGGATGGATGATATACGGAGCACCGTTAGCGCGGGTATCTCCAGCATGTTTGTCACGGGCAAACCCTAAAGCCTCACTTGTGTTGGGATGCAGCCCATCAGAGCAGACCCCCCGTAAAAACGTGAACATTTTTTCAGCTCTTGTTTCACTCATAAAACGACCTCCTCTCTTAGGTGCTACATGGTTTACGTGTCATTTTAATTATAACACCACCGCGCCTTGGTTGACAAAAATAAGCAAAAGTTGTATAATTATAGGCAATAAACTATCTAAGGGGGTGGTAAGTGTGTTTAAGTTCATCTTAAGTAAAACCGTTTTAAAAGATCTCACAAAAGAATCTCAGGATAAGGCGTATATGAAGAATGGCTATAATGTCTACGCCTTCTACCTGTCTCACGCGGTTCCGGTTCTACTGCTTATGAGCGCTACTCTGGCTCCAACGCTGGTTTTCTCTATCGTAGACAAGAATTACGAGTCCAAGCCCGCCTATCAGGCAATCTGTCTCGTAATGCTCATTATGGAAGTATTCTATCTGGTACTGGCGATAATCTTTTCCCGCACAATCGAATGTTTCATCGGCCAAGTTGCTTCCAGAATTATCTTCTGGACCAAAACTCGCCGAGGTGATGCTATCAAGCGCAAAGATTTCAAGTATATCAGAAAGAATCTGCCTGGTCTCTATCAAATGTTTCACGAATATGAGACTCCGGAGCGCTGTTATGCCGTTTGCTATCATCTGTTAAAACATCTGAAAGATGGCGAAATGGAGTTTGTCGCAGACGAGCATTATCATCATGTGGACCCAAAGCAAGATGCCAAGGAGTTCTATACCATGCACGCTCTCTATATTCGGAACGGCTGGGCATATGATACCAACTGCAACCATCAGATGCCGGTGGAGCGCGTCAGGAAAATCTACGGTCACAAGCTCTATAAGAAGTTCACCTATGAGGACGTCAAAGATATCGATCACGACGCGTTCTTCGACAGAGAAGCTGAACTTGCAAAAGTTTGGGGCAAAGAAAACGATTGTTATGTGGATATGTAAACGGAATCTCAGACACCCCTGGACCATTGGCCCGGGGGTTTGTTTGACCTATCTATTTTAAGAGAGTATAATCATAAGCAATATGGACGAACAAACTCCTAAAAAATACGATAAAGCATCTATCGCTCTAATTTGTGCCATTGTCGCCGTGCTCATCGGCGGTATTGTCGGCGTGCTCTTAATTATCAATAGCCAAAAACCGGCCAAATCCACCCCTGCTCCCGCCCCTGTCGTTGCGAACGATAGCAAAGATGATGAAGAGGGAGATGAAGATGAGGAAGAGGAGCCTGTTCAGTCGACCGACGATGCAGAAACGCCAGCTCCAGCTACCCCTGCTGATGGTGGCGATAATTCCGCAGAGGCCGATAAAGCCCGCCAGGAAGTTGTCCAGACTGTAGTTTCCGCCATTATGCAGTATCAGAGCAATAACAGAGGTAAGATCCCATCTCTTGGCGGTGTGGTTACCGGCGGCCTAATGGAAAGCGAAATCAAAGTTGATAACATCCCTTTAAACGACCAGACCAACGTTTCTACTAGCTGGGGTTATTTCTACGCAAACTATCTCTTAGTTGGTTACGGCGGCGGCACTACCCACTTCGTAGATCCAGATGGTATCCCATACAACCTCGTTATCATTGAATGCAAGAACAAAACAGGGAACTGCAATACGAATTATGTCAAAAACAGCATGAACGCCTACGAAACTGGCCTCGGCCAAGTTAGCTATGCTATCAATATTATCACTCACGCCACTTGCGACGGCGTCAATCCAGTCTATTCGTCCAGCACTCGCAAGCTCGCGGTTCGCTACAAACCAGTGAACGGCAACTTCGTTTGTGTCAACAATTAACAACAAAAAACCAGGCGGTGGAACTTGCCTGGCTTTTTGATAGTACTTTTTCCTAAAAGAAGGGGTCCTCGTTAATTCTCTCGTAAGTGAATTTTGCAAGATGGAAAATATCCTTTTGCATATCATGGACACCAAGGGCCAAAATTACATTCTGATTCAGGACATTCATAACCGCGTCTTTACATGTGTCCAAATCCTGACTCAGAAGCCCATCGATGTGGTGGATGTTCGGGTGCATGTAAGCGTCCACATAATCATAGTAATTTTCTTCATTACAGGCCATAATAAAGGCGATAGTCTGCGGGATACCATGTTCTTCCGCGAAATACCGCACATCATCAGAGGTAATGACCTCAAACATGCGTGTCATGGAGCTGACACCCTTGTTGCCGCGGCAACAGATTGTGGTGTTCCCAATGCCATCGACGATGAGCGACGGATAGTCATCCCATCTAATGCCTGTCTTCTCGCAGTAAAATTCATCCCATTTGCGGATGCCAGTCGCGCCAAGCTCTACCAAAAGCGGTGCGGTTTCTGCGAGGTTGTCTGCGGGCACGTGATCTGTAAAGTATGTGCCTTTCACAGAGATGTGGTCGAAAGGAACCACGGCTTCCGGATTCTGCCGGAAGTAAGTCATAAGATTTCTACGCATAGGCGTACCCCCTATTAAAAAATATTCTGCCCAAAACCTTCAAGAATAAAAGTCCTATCTGTAAAGGTTCGAGCATACGCTTTCTGTATCTGTTTATTATAGCACAGATTAGCCAAGATGTCAATAATAATGCCACGCCCATTGACTTTTTAAGCCGTTTATGCTATAATAGAAGTGTAGCAATGTAGTTTAACTAATTCATCACAAGGGGGTAAAAAGCAATGAAAGTTAAAACTATAAAAATTGTTTGTATTATTTCATTATTGGTTCTGTTGATTGCCTTGGCTATCATCTCGCTCGTACCATCCCTCCAGGGGAAAATCGATGCGCAGAACAGTACGGGGCATTACGATGGTCGTGCGGAAGGTGATTATAACGATGATTATTTCGATTACGACGGATATCTCGTCTCACTTGGTACTAGACTTGTAGAGGTAGATCGAAAACGAAACGAAGATGGGCAAAGACGTATTGCTTACAAGTTTACACTTGATGATCTTAACTACGAATTAGCATCTGTTATGTATCCGATTCAGCTCGCAGACGATGAATACGCCGGAGCATCTGGCGCATGGTCATTCGCGTCTACTATCGAGATTGATGACGGCAAGACAAAATATGTGTTGAATCCCGTAGGCTACAATACCGTTGGCATCGTTTCGGCATATCACTCAAGTATGTATCTGACGCGAGATGTATTTGATGTATTCCATGTCATCACATCTGAAAACGCTGATTTCTACTATGGCACCGCCGAAGGCAACTGCCCGTTCAGAAATCTCGGAGTTCCACATTTTATTATGAGATGGAATGGCAGCGGTTGGGAATTTGACAGCTACTGCGATGACGCAGGCGAACCAAGATATGATTTGCACTTCTAAGCTATGCTCCTTGGAGCTCCCTCGCGGGGGCTCCTTTTATTTGCTTATGGTATAATTAAAGTATGTCAAAAGCTAGCAAACGCACTAAAAATTCTAAAACCGGCCGCAAGCAGGCCGAAACCAAATCAGTCGAAAAAACCGAAAAGAAGATGCGCCTAAAAGCCATCGAAGAGGCTTCCACTCCAGTTGAATTCAGCCTGAGGACAGATAACTACGGCAAGGCCCCTAGTTCTTTTTCACAATTAATGCTCTTTGGGGTTGGCTTTATGCTCCTCACTTTCAGCATCATCTTTTCAATCTCGATTATTTCCGATTTTGTAAGTGCAGCCAACGATGGCTATTCCATTGTTGATTATTTCCAGACCTGTGAACCAGCCGTTATGTGCAGAACCATCGATGTTCTAGAAATCCTTGCTATCCTCTTTGCGTTCATTGGCTCTATCATTCCGCTTAAAATCTTCTTCACGAATCGTTATTCTCACAGGAAAACCCTATGGTTCTTCGTCATTTGTGTTGTTCTCGCCACCATTTCATATGCGGTCAGTTTTGTATTGAATCGCGTCCTACTTGGCATCTAGATATGCTATAATATACATATGACGTTGTTTTCGAGGTTCAAAAAACGTTTTTATTTCGTAGCGGCGCATTATTTTAAACTATTCGCCAATATCTCACTAAAACGTTGGAACCCACGTATCATTGCTATTACTGGTTCTGTTGGTAAAACTACGATGTTAAATCTCGTAGAACTCGAACTGGGTGAACGTGCACACTATTCACATAACGCAAATTCCGCATTCGGGATTGCTTTTGATTTGGTCGGCACAGACGGTATTCGCGGCTCTAAACTACGCTGGGTCTATCTGTTCTTCGCCGTGCCAATTCGCGCGCTCTTCTTCAAGCACACCGAAGAGTTCTACATTGTCGAAATCGACGGCGAACGCCCTCACGAGACCGAGTTCTTAGCCAAATGGCTGAAACCAGAAGTCACTCTCTGGGTTTCACTTGGCCGCTCCCACGCTGTCCAATTTGATGACCAAGTTGAAAGTGGTGAGTTTGAAAATGTAGACAAGGCTATCACCCACGAATTCGCGATGCTTCCTCAGTATACTCAGAAGGTTATCTATATCGACGGCGATGTCCCTCTTATGAATAAAGCTTGCGAGAAGGTGAAAAAGCACCACAATATCCCAGCCGAAATTCGAAAATGCTACCAGTCTCGCCTTAAAGAGTATAAGGTTTACCCAGACCATACTACCTTCATTATCAGTAATGATTTCTTGAACGAGGACGGCTCCGTAACTGAGAAGGCTAAGAAATCTATTAATGCTAAGCGTCTCCAGACTTCCTTCAAGTTCTATCGTCCTATGCCAAAGAGTGTCACCATTCAACTTGTGATGCTTGAGAATCTTTGCGATTACTTAGATGTTCCGCTTAAGACTGACTTCCGCGATATGCGCGTTGCGCCAGGTCGTTCATCGTATTTTGAAGGCATCAAGGGCATCGACATCATCGACAGCTCATATAATGCCCACCTTCTAAGTGTAGAATCCGTCCTCGGTATGGTTAGCGAAATCAAGACAAAACACAAATGGCTAGTCCTCGGCGATATGGTAGAGCAGGGCTCGATTGAGGGCGAAGAACACAAGAAACTCGCCCTTGCTATCAAGAAAGCATCCCCAGAGCGCGTGATCTTGATTGGCCACCGCCTCGAGACCTACACTCTTCCAGAACTCGAAAAAATCTATGATGTGTCAGAGAGGCTGTCTCAGTCTGAGAATAGCGCGGAATACAAGAATAAGTCTGCCTCTAAGCCTATCATCTATCACACCCTAGATCAGAAAGATGCCCTGAAATACATCAAGAAGAATATCAAAGGCGATGAAGTTGTCGTGTTCAAAGGTAGTCAGTATCTCGAATGGATTATCGAAAAATTATTGAAGCACCCAAAAGATGCCAAGAGGCTATGCCGTCGCGAAAAGGCAGCAGTAAAACGTCGTGAAAGACGGGGGTTGAATTAGAATTTTACCGTTTTTAGAAAGGAGGTTAACTTGAAAACGTTATATGTAATTCACGGTTGGACTTACACAGTTGAACCTTGGGCGAAGACGATTGCGATTCTGAAGAAAGATTACGGAATCAAAGTTGAGATGTTGAACGTTCCAGGTCTTACCGCTAAATCAAATAAAGTTTGGACTACCGAAGAATACGCTGCGTGGGCTGCCAAGAATATCCCTACTGGCGCTATTGCGCTAGGTCATAGCAATGGTGGTCGTATTTTGCTCAATATGAATGTCGAGAAACCGAATAAATTGAAGCATCTTATTCTCCTCAGCTCAGCTGGTGTCTATGAAGAAACCAAGAAAAAGACCGCCGTTCGCAAAGCCTCCAAGATGTTTGCTCCACTCAAAAAATCAGCACTCCTACGTAAAGTGTTTCATAAAGTTGTCGGCGCCTCAGATTACGAGCATGCTCCAGACAATATGAAACAGACCCTCACCAATATGCTCGAAAGCGACAAAAACCTCGATGTCACGAAGGTTACCGTTCCGACCACTATTCTTTGGGGCGAAGCTGATACTGTGACGCCACTTCGTATGGGCATCGAATTGTCCCAGAAGATTCCAAACGCTACCATCAAGACTTATAAGAAATGGAACCACGCTCCATATATTTCTGAGCCAGCCGCTCTTGCCTCAGCGATTGCTGCAGCTATGAAGGATGCTGAGAAGGTCGAAGATCCACGCGAGATTAAGACTACTCCTATCGAAGAGCTTCCAGAAGAGGCTAAGCTCGCCGTCAAGGAGGAACTTAAAGAAATCAAGCAGGCAGAAAAAGAGGAAGAAAAGGCTATCAAAGAGGCTGTGAAAATTGCCGAAAAGGAAAACAGGGAAGAAGAAAAGAACGCCGAGGAAAAGAAAGAGCCAGAAGAGCCGACAGTTAAGCCATCTGAATTCATCGAAAGCGGGGACAAGATATGATATTTCTAGGCCAAGCATCTAGATTTGGTATCCGTGGTACATTCCGCCACCTATTTGCTCATGGCAACGGCCGTGATATCACAGATCTCGAGGAGCACCTAGCATGGCGCTATGGCGTGGATTCGGATGATGTTATTCTATATCACACTGGGCGCACTGCTCTAGCTGAGGCCATCAAATATGCCATCAAAGGCCAATATATTGATGAAATTGCTATTAAGCGACGCAAGCGCGGTATGAATTTGCCTGGCAAAGGCCAACCAGAAGTTGTTATTACATCGTTAACTTGTTATGCCGTAGTAGAAGCTGTCCGCGCTGCCGGTGCAATTCCAGTCTTCGCTGATGTCGACCCAGAAACTCTACATTTCGACGGCGACACTTTGACTAAGGCTCTAAGGAATCACAGTAATGTCCGCGCTATCGTAGTTCAGAATAACTTGGGCCATCCTTGCAAAATTAAGGAAATTGAAAAAATCGCCAACCGCCTAGACATTCCATTAGTCGAAGACCTCGCTCATTGTGCCGGTTGTGCATATGAAGATGGCCGCGAGATGGGAACGCTCGGTGTGGCTGCCGCCCTTAGCTTCGGCAAAGGCAAGTCTATCGACACTACATCTGGTGGTGCATTGGTGATTCGTGGCAGTATTAACACTAAATCTAGCGATCGTTCCGGCAAGGAAGAAAAGGCCGAATCCGGCGCTCCGATGGATTTTTCTAGCAAATATATTCCAGTCCACCCACGCCGCAGGCCAAAACTCTCAGACCGCCTTCGCGACCGATTCTATCCATTTTTTGGTATGCAAATTCGTGGTCTCTACCACATTCATCTTGGCAAACCCCTTACCGCTATTCTCTTGAAGCTCCACTTTATCCAGTATGGCGCAGATGCCGTCCTCGACCCTAAGTACAAAATTACCAAATGGCAGGCACGCCTCGCCATGAATCAATTTGATTCGCTTCCAGAGAACCGCCCACCTCTACGCGATTTCTATCTGGTTAAAGATGCGGATGAAACTATCAGAAAACTCGCAGCCTACGGCTATATCTTCAATGACACTTGGTATGATTCTCCAGTCTCACCAAAGCGCTATTTCCGCAAGGCGAAGTTCACGCGCGAAGACTGTCCGAAGGCCGTTGAGTTGGCGCACCATATCGTTAACGTGCCGAACTGGTACTCCGAAGAACAACTCGCCACAGCCATCAAGATCATCAAATCAGACGAATTAAAGTCTAAGAAAGGGGCAAAGAAGTGATAATAGACGGAAATTTCCTTCAGACCAAAGAGTGGGCCGAAGTTAGCAAAAAACTTGGCCATAAGGTATATTTTGAGAACGATGTTCTGATGATTGTTAAAGATGCCAAGCGTGGTCGTTATCTTGAAATCCCAGGTGGTCCGCTGATTGATTGGGAAAACGAAGAGGAAAAATCAAAGATTTTTGCTAGAATTCGCGAGATTGCCAAAAAAGAAAACTGTGTCTTTGTGCGTTTCCGTCCGCAACTAATAGACACGAAGGAAAATCGCAAACTTCTACCAAAATACGCCAAGCCGGCCCCATTCCATTTATATGCTCAAAATACCATCATTATAGATCTCGAGAAGTCCGTAGAAGACCTGATGGCTTCGATGCGCCGCCAGACACGCTATGAGGTGCGCCGCGTTCCTAAGGTGGGCCTAGAGGTCAAAAAAGGCTATACTGACGCCGATTTCAAGGAATTCCACGAAATTCAGGTTGAAACTGCCCGCAAGAAGGGCTTCATCCCACCTACGGATAAGGAACTTACAGCCTATCACGAAGTTTTCAAGAGTAAAGCCGTCATCTATAAGGCCCTAGTTGGCCAATCTGTAGTCGCCACCGGTCTTATGATTAAATCTGGCAAAGAAGTAGATTATTTCGAAGCCGCCTCTACCGACCTTAATAATAAGCTCCCTGGTTCATATGGTGTTCTCTGGACCGCCATTCAGGACGCCAAAGAAAACGGCTACAAGAGGTTCAATCTCTGGGGCGTTGCACCACCAGACCCAAAGAATCCAGGTAAATATCTCCAGAATCATCGCTATTCTAAAGTTACAACTTTCAAAACCGGTTTCGGAGGTGAACAAATCGACTTCATTCCAGCTCACGATATTGTTATTAATAGCTTTAGATATAATATTACAAAAATAATTGAAATTGCTCGTAAAAAATGGAGGCATTTAGGATGAGAATTATAGACGCGGAAGACAGGGTAGAGTGGGACGAATTTGTCACATCGCACAAAGAGGCTAATTTCCTCCAGTCTTGGGATTTTTATGAATTCCATAAGAGTCGCGGGGAAGAAGTAATTCGTCGACTAGTTATCGCCGATCTCGAAGATATTGATGACATCTCAGAACTTGATTTGAAACGCCGCAAGAAGGGCGAAGAGTTCATCAAACGCCCAGCCCGCAGGACCAAGAAGCCTTACAAAATCGTCGCCGCCTATGCTGGCGAAGTTGAACACGCTAAGCGTGGTCGCCACCTTGCCATCGCCGGTGGCCCAATCCTAGACTGGGGCGATAAGAAAGTCGTTTCTGCCGTATTTTCAGATATTCGTGAACAAACTAAGAAATTAAACTGTGTGTTTGCTCGCGTTCGCCCGCAATGCGAAGATACGCCAGAGAATCGCGAAATCTTTGCCGAAAACGGACTCAGGAAGGCCCCGATGTATCTTTCTGTCGAATTTGCTGGTGTTCTAGATATTACAAAGTCCGAGGAAGAGATTATGACCGGTATGCGCCAAAGGCTGCGTCGCGCGCTCCGCAAAGGTGCTAAAAACGATATCAAGATTGAAAAATCTACTGATCCAAAAGATATCCATAAATTCTATGAGATTCAGCTAGAGACCGCCAAGCGCCACGATTTCTATGCATTCTCCGAGGATTTCCTAACTAAGCAGTTCAAGGCCTTCGCCGAGAACGACGAAGCGGTATTATATACGGCCAAGAAAGACGGTAAAATTCTTGCCCAGAACTTTATGATTTTCTATGGCAACGAAGCTTCCTATCATTATGGTGTTTCGTCTGAACTTGGTACCAAACTTTCCGGTGCGCCTCTGCTTCATATGGAAGCCATGCGCGATGCCAGGAAACGGGGTATTGGTAGATATAATCTATGGGGTATCGTTGGTGAAGAAGAAACTAAGCATCGCTTTTACGGCGTGTCCGTGTTCAAGCGCGGCTTTGGCGTGGAGGAACTCCACTATCTCAATGCCCGCGACCTAGTCGTCAAACCAATTCCATATTACTTGAAGACCTATATTATTGAGACCATCAGGCGTAAAGTCAGGCATGTATAAAATAGATCTTGATCTTTGTTTACGAGTGTAGTGTAATAGGGGTAATGCGTGGACAAAGATCATATTATTCGGAAAATATACATGATTTTCTTCGTCAATCAAATGACGAAATTTTTGGTATTATTTCTTCAAACAATACATTCGATACGACGATTCAACAGTCTGATGCATGGATGGAAGAAATCAAAATTCTTAAACAACAATTAGATGGTTTTGACGAAGGCCGCATTATCTTTGAATATGTTATCCCCCGAATGGGAAAGCGTGTCGACACCGTTATTTTATATAAAAATATTGTATTTATTTTGGAATTCAAATGCGGAGAGTCCGTTTATTCAAGATATGCTTACGATCAAGTTTATGACTATGCACTAGATTTAAGAAATTTTCAGAAGGAAAGCTCCAATAAACTAATCGCGGCAATACAGATATCTACAGCTGCGCCAGACCAAGATATTAATATTATAGAAAACGACAGAATTATCGAGCCTATTAGTTGCAATAAGTGCAACATTAGGGAGGCTATTGAACAGGTCTGCTCTAAATATGACGAGCCGGTTTTTAGCTATACGGAGTGGGAACAGTCCGAGTATCTTCCAACGCCGACTATCATCGAAGCTGCGCGTGCTATGTATGAGGGGCATAGTGTGGATGAAATTACAAGAAGCGACGCTGGAGCTAAGAATCTAACCGCCACTACCGAGGCTCTCATTAAAATTATTGAGCATAGTAAAGAATATCATAAAAAATCGATTTGTTTTGTGACTGGCGTTCCAGGTGCTGGGAAGACCCTTGTTGGATTAAATCTTGCTATACAGTATTCTAAGCCAGACACGGAGGAATGTGCGGCATTTCTTTCCGGTAACTCTCCATTAGTTTCAGTTCTTCAAGAAGCTCTTGCAAGAGATCATGTGGAGCGTAGTCAGCATCAAGTCAAAAAAACGGATGCTCTACGCGAAGCTCGGACGTTTATCCAAGACATTCATAAATATAGAGATGCCTACGTGAACAATATGGACGTTCCACCAGAAGGAGTTGTTATATTTGACGAGGCTCAACGCGCATGGACAAAAGATATGATCTCGGATTTTATGCGCAGGAAAAAGAATGTAAGTAACTTCGACTACAGTGAACCTGAGTTCCTAATTAGCACTATGAATCGTCGTGATGACTGGGCCGTAGTAGTTTGCCTGGTTGGTGGTGGCCAAGAAATTAATACGGGTGAAGCCGGACTTCCAGAATGGTTCGATTCTCTAAATAGGTCATTTGGCGACTGGGATGTGTATGTGACGCCAGAATTAAACGATGATGAATATCGTAGAGGAAGATCTTGGAGTAGTATGGTAAGTGGTTTAAATATAAACGAGATAAGCGATTTACATCTATCAACTTCAGTTCGCTCTTTTCGTACTCCGGATCTGTCAGCGTTTATTGATGCTATGCTTGACGTTGACATTACCAAAGCCAAAGAACTGTATGACAAGATTTCCAATAAATACCCAATAGTCATCACACGCAATCTAGATACGGCGAAAATATGGGCTAAGTCTCACGGCAGAGGAACAACAAGATATGGCTTACTTGCAAGTAGCGGTGCACTTAGGCTAAAACCAGAAGGCATCTACGTCAAAAGTAAAATTGATATTGCTGATTGGCTTCTTAACGATAAGGAAGATGTGCGCTCCAGCTATGCCTTAGAAGATGTTGCAACCGAATTTGATATTCAAGGTTTAGAGTTGGACTATTCCATAGTCGCATGGGATTCTAGTATGAGGTTTTGTGACGGCACATGGAAATATTACAATTTTAGGGGAAACAGCTGGAACAATATATCTGAAGAAAGGCAGCTCTATCTCAAAAACGCTTATCGTGTACTTCTTACGCGCGCAAGGCAGGGTATGGTTATATTTATTCCGTACGGTGACGACTTAGATGCGACTCGCAAGACTGATTTCTATGATGGTACTTATACATACTTAAGAAGCTTGGGGATTCAGGATCTCGATCAGCCAGATTAGAATGCTAATGGGTCAAAGTCGATAGATGCTTGATTTTTTAGCTTATTTACCCAGTCTTCGGCAAAATTCGTGGTAGCACTTTCACCACTAAATGGATTCATGCCTAGGCCCTTGATAAATTCACCATTTGTGTTGAAAATATCAGTAGCTTGTAGACTATCATTTGCAAACAATGTATTGATAGTTTTTGATACAAACTCTCTATCCATAGACATGTGATTTGCTAACGCTTCATTGTAAAATGCTGGTAGCATAATCATCATAAAACGTAGGCCTGAAATCTTAGAAAACGGCGCAAGCTCGCGGTCACGCTCAGAAATGCGCACGCCAACAGCCTTCTCCCATCCACGTAGATATTCACTGATGAGCTTGAAGGTTTTTTCGTCATCAAGTTCACTGCCGTTGATGCTTTTAATTTTTACTTTTGCAAAGATATTAATCAACTGTTCAGCTTTAAAGCCACCTGGAACCTTTTCGGCACCCATAATAATTCGGCCTTTGAGAGGAGAGCTATTTTCGCTATTAAGCAATTCTACTACGCCGTGGTAAGTCTTCTCTTTGTCAGAGAGCATATTAAGCTGTTTACGGAACCACAATAGAAGGTTGGATGCAACTTGTTTCTGCTCCTCGTTCGTATTCTTAAAAATCAGACGACGTAGACGTAGGTCTGGCATGACATACATATTAAACGTAAGATCGTAATCTACGCTATCGTCAATCTTGATTTGATCGTCCAAGAAAGAAAAGAGCCTGTGCTGCCCATCCATAATATCGAATGCATCCTTGCACCTCTCATATTCTTCTTCTGTCTCTGGGAAATCCATATAGTAAAGATTTGGTATAGGTGCGTCTTCTACCTTGTGCACTGAAAGAATATCCACGTTTTTCGTGCCGATTACAATAGATGTAGAAATAGTACCGCCCTCTGATACAAATTCAGCAATCTTACTCAAACGCTTTGGTTCGATTGGGCGCTGGGCTTCCTGGGTCTGATTTAATTCCTGTCTTGTAGCTAGGCGAACTAACTCGCGCGCAGACAAGGTGCCAAGAAAGCTCTCTTTATCGTGCTGAACAACTTTTAATAAATATACTTTTTTCATAATTGCTCCTTATACTAATTTTAATAAAACTTTTACTTGATAATCCATAGAAGCTTTTTTCTTCTCATTACAGGCTTGACAGAGCATTTGCATATTATCTGCCAATTCATCTCCAACATACTTGAACGGCACTATATGATCTGCGTGGCTACTGAGATCTACCTTTGTTCCGCAAAACGCACATTTATAGTTTTGCTCCTCTAGTAGCTCTTGCTTCAAGCCTTGCTCAATAGGTTTTCTCAATGTAGATTTCTTCAAAAAGGCCGTAACGAGCTGAAGTATGCGAGTGATCTCTGGGCGTTCCACCGTCTCATTTTGTTCGCGTAGAAGCAATACAGACAGAGAATGCTCTTTATTGCTGGAATATGAAAGAATAGTGCGGATTTTGCGCATCTCCTCATCTGATTTATGCTTTTCACAGAAAGTTTTAAAAATACCAAGCACTTTAGCTTCGTGGATCGCATCTAGGATTATAGCATCGCTATCAGGTTGCATATCTAAATTATACAGCAATAAAACTAAAATGTCAAGATCTAAAATGTAAAAATAAGCCTAGATCATGAAATTAGATCTAAATATTGTAAACGATAAACTAGCCCGTTTTTAATAAAAATCTTGAAATTCATAGCAAACCCGTGCTATAATTAAGTCTCAAGGAAGACTTAAAACTTAAAATTAAATTGGCGGTGGAGACCAATGAGTTTTGTAAGGATTCCACTTAAAAAAGTAGCATCTCGCGAGGTTGAAAAAGAGAGGCTACCAATAAACCTCAGGAGAATTTATGAAATATAAATTGCCTAAAAAGGCCGTAATTACAGACGCAGGTTGCGCTAGTCGCTTTTTGCCGATTACCAAAACCGTACCAAAGGCCATGATTCCAATGGGTGCTCGTCCTATTATGCAACTCGTTGTCGAGGAATGTATTGAGGCAGGCATCGAAGAAATCATTATCGTTGCGTCGCATGAAGGCAAGGCAACTTATGAAAATTATTTCTTTGACGAAGCTAAGCGCATCGAAGAAATGATGGCTAAGCAGGGTAAGGAAGACCGCTTCGCTCCAGTCAAGCGCATCCTCGAAGATTATCCAAAGATTCGCGTCATTGAACAAGACCCAGCTCTTCCATATGGCAACGGCTCTCCAATCGCTTCTGCTCGCCCATATATTGACGACGACGAGGCATTTATTGCTGTCTATTCAGACGATGTAGTATTCGGTGAGTCTGACGTAAAAACCCTCATTGAGTCCTACAAACAGCACGAAGATGCCAAGGCAATTATTATTGCACAGGAAATGCCAAAAGAAGTTTTGAATAAGTACGGCATCATCCGTCTCAAAGACGAAGAAAAGATGACTCTCGATAATATCGTTGAGAAGCCAAAAATTGAGGATGCCCCATCTAATCTCACTTCATACGGTCGCTATCTTTTGACCCCAGAAGTATTTACTCATCTCGACCCAAAGAATACCGGTCTCGATGGTGAGCTTTGGACCGTTGATGCTATCACGAAGATGGCTGAAGAAGGTGATGTAATTGTAGAGAAAACTCGTGGCCACTGGATGACTACTGGTGATCCAAAGAATTACCTCATGGCACTTCTTGAATATACATTCGAGAACGAAGACTTCGCCGACGATGTCAAAGAATTTGTAAAGAAAAAATAAAATAAGCACAAGCAAACCGTGTCGGAGAAACAATTAAAGGCCCAGTGGGCCTTTAATTTTTCGAGACAGAGGCGCGTGGCGAATGCCACGACGCCGCGTTTGCGATGCTTATTTATTTTTTCTCTTACCGATTTTATCCATCAGGAAGTCTAATACGACATTCCTTGAAGAAGTTGCGTTGTAAGTGAAGCTACGAACATTGTCGACTACATCATCAGCCTTGTCTGCAATGGACTGCCCAGTTTCAAGAATCTGCTTGGCCTGCTTAGTAAGTTTGATTAGTTTTACGATAAGGATAATGCCTAGAATCAAGAAGATGAGAAGCGCTGTGCTCAAGATTCCGACAATAATCCATTCAGCTACATTTAAATTGTTCATAGTGTTCCTTTTTTATCTGGAAACATTATAGCATATCTATTTGATTTTTTATATGGCTTATGCTAAAATGAGGAAAAGTAATAACTCTAAGGAGAAAAAATGGCAAGAAAAAAGAAAAAAGGCGTGCTTGGTAAGATTTTACTAGCACTCGGCATTGGTGCCGCTGCTGGTGCTACCGCAGTTTATGCTTCTGATCCAAAGAATCGTCAGAAGGTTAAAAATGTTGCAAACAAAACCAAAGGTGAAGCCAAGAAAGTTGGTAGCGCCGTAGAAACAGAAGCTAAGAAGCTCGGCAAGAGCGCAAAAAGCTCTGGCAAGAGAGTTGCTTCCAAAGCTAAGAAATCAGCAAAAGCTGTTGCTAAAAGCGCCAAATAGGAGAACTGATGAAACGTAAATATGTAGATAGTCATTGGCTCATCTTCGCCGTCCAGGGCGTATTCATGCTCCTCTTCGGCTGGTTCACGATGTTTGCTAATGTTGAGAGCTTGAATACTCTCGTTGCAGTCATCGGTACCGTGTTGTTAGGCCTCGGCGTGATTGAACTTTTCAATCTTCTCCGTCGTACCGTTTTGAAAGAGACTTGGGGTCTCAGCCTTGCACTCGCAGTCTTTGAGATTGCAGTTGCATTTACCCTTCTCTTTACACTCGATATGAATAGCGTCTTGCACCTTGCAATTATCGCATCATATGTGGTCGTCCGCGGTCTCCTCGAGATTCTTATCGGTCTCCGCTCTGTGGATGATAGAACTGATAAGTTCATCTGGACCGGTCTCGGTGTGATTGGATGTATCATGGGCTTCGTAATTCTCAATTCAGAAACATTTGCTGAATCAATCGGATTTATCAAGGTGTTTGGTAGCTATATGATGCTTGCCGGCTTCACACACTTAATTTACGGTGTCCATAATAATGACCAGGCAAAGATCTTGAAAGAGCAACGCACTGCATCTGCAAAGCGTTCCGCTTCTAAACGTTCTGCAGTTCGTAAACCTGCTGCCAAGGCTCCGACCAAAAAAGCCCCAGCCAAGAAACTGGTAGCAAAGAAAGCTCCTGCCAAGAAGAAAAGCACATCTAGGAAAAAATAGAAGTAAGCCCTGCGGGGCTTACTTTTTTGGTGTATAATATATCTATATGGGAGAGGTCATTTGCTACAAACATGAAGATGTTGATGCTTCTAAGCTTCAAGCATCTGATTTTGTGCATCTACATAACCACACCCACTACTCACTCCTAGACGGTCTTACTAAGATTCCAGATTTGGTCGAGTATGTAAAAATGCTTGGTATGAAAGCTGTTGCCGTGACGGATCATGGCACGATGTCCGGTCTCGTCGAACTGTATAAAACTGCCAATGAAAATGAAATCAAGCCTATTCTAGGTCTAGAGGCATATGTTGCGGCACGCGGTCGTATGGACAAGGACCCAGCCTACGATAAGGAACGCTTTCACATTACCCTCCTCGCTATGAACATCGAGGGCTACCGTAATCTCTGTCAGCTGATGACCTTAGCTGAAACCGAAGGTAAATATTATAAGCCTCGTATCGACCATGAGATTATGGAGAAATACAATGAGGGGATTATCTGCCTTTCTGGTTGTGCATCATCTGAAATTTCTGTTGCATTGAAGAACGGCGATATGGAACGCGCCAAGAGCTTAGTTGAATGGTACCACGGCGTCTATGGCGACAGGTTCTACCTTGAAATGCAGGACCACGGCCATCCAGATTCCCCAACCCATTGGGACGACCAAAATCGCATTAATGAAGGCCTTCAGCAAATCGCGAAAGAAACTGGTCTTCCACTAGTTATCACTTGTGACGGTCATTATTTGAAACATGAAGACCAGGATGCGCACGAAATTCTACTTTGCGTTGGCACGGCTAGCAACCTCAGTGACGAAAATCGTATGACATTGAAGGATTTTCAGCTCCATGTCATTCCGCCGGATGAGATTATTAGTCGTTGGTCTAAAGATTTCCCTGAAGCCGTGAAGAATACAAAAGCCATTGCAGATAGATGTAATACAGAATTAATTCTAGGTGAGATCTTCATTCCTAAATTCCCAGTGCCAGAAGAAGTCCTGCCAACTCTCATTATTGAAGAGGTTAATCGCAAAGATTTCAAGACCGATGAAGAATACGAGACCGCCAAGAGCCGCGCTATTGAGAAGGCATATCTAGACAAGTTAGTTTTTCAAGGCCTCGTGTATCGCTATTGCGGATATAAATTAGAAGATACGACTAACCTCACTATCGAAGAATGCCGCAAACTTATCGAAGAAGCAGATAAGAAGCTAGAACGCGCCGACGAAAAACTTAAAGTTCTCCCACGTATCGATTACGAGCTTTCGGTCGTCAATAAAATGGGCTACAACGGCTACTTCCTTATCGTCCAGGATTTCATTAACTGGGGCAAGTCTCAGCGTATCGTCTATGGCCCAGGTCGTGGTTCGGCTGCCGGTTCCATCCTCGCTTACGCCCTCCGCATTACCGAGCTTGACCCACTCAAATACGACCTACTTTTCGAGCGCTTCCTTAACCCAGATCGTATTTCCATGCCAGATATTGATACAGATATCCAAGATACTCGTCGTGACGAAGTGATTGAATACTGTACCGAGAAATATGGCAAAGCACGCGTCGGCAATATTGTGACCTTCGGTAAGATGATGGGTAAAATGGCTGTGCGCGATGTGGCACGCGTCATGGAAGTTCCATATGCCGAAGCAGATAGACTAGCCAAGATGGTGCCAGATCCAGAAATGGGCCACCATGTGCCTATCAAGAAAGCTCTCGAGACTTCTCCAGACCTAAAGGATGAATACGAGAAGAATCCGACTGCGCACGAAGTGCTTGATTTCGCATCCAAACTTGAGGGGACAATTCGCTCGCACGGTGTCCACGCTTGTGGTGTCGTGATTGCCCCAGATGATCTTGTCAAATTCCTCCCGATGGAAGTTTCCGCTAAGGGTCCTCTGGCCACCCAATTCCCAGGCCCAACTATCGAGGAACTTGGCCTTCTTAAAATGGACTTCCTCGGCCTTAGCAACCTTTCTGTGATTAACAACGCCCTGCGCATGATTCGCAAGGTGTATAAAAACGATATTGACCTCTACCAGCTTCCGCTCGATGATAAAAAGACCTACGAACTTCTGCAACGCGCTGAAACCACTGGCGTCTTCCAGCTTGAATCTGCCGGCATGAAGCGCTATCTCAAAGATTTGAAAGCATCCAGATTTGAAGACATCATCGCTATGGTGGCCCTTTATCGTCCGGGCCCAATGCAGTTCATCGACAGCTTCATTAAGCGTAAACACGGCGAGGAAGAGATTACCTATCTCCATCCGGGTCTTGAGAATTCTTTGAAAAATACCTACGGTATTATGATTTACCAGGAGCAGTTCATGCAGATTTCGCGTGAATGGTGTGGCTTTACTGGCGGTGAATCAGATACTCTTCGTAAGGCCGTCGGTAAGAAAAAAGTGAAGTTGATGGAGGAATTGAAGCCGAAATTCATCAAAGGTGCCGTCGAAGTCGGTGGTGCAACAGAAGAGATCGCCGAAACTTTTTGGAATCAGCTCCTCGAATTCGCGAACTACTGTTTCAACAAGTCTCACGCCGCGTGTTATGCGCTTGTGGCATATTGGACAGCCTATCTCAAGGCTCATTATCCAGATGCCTTTATGGCCGCCCTTATGACTTCCGATATGCGATGGACAGATCGTCTTGCTATCGAAATTTCCGAGTGCAAACGCATGGGACTCAAAGTTCTCGGCCCAGATATCAACCAGTCCTATTCAGATTTCTCCATCGTGGGCGGTGAGAACACCATTCGTTTCGGCCTAGCCGGCGTAAAAGGTATGGGCAAGGCGCTTATCGAGGAAATTGTGATTCCAGAACGCGATGAAAACGGTCCGTTCCAGTCCGTTTGTGATTTTGCAAAACGCATTAATAGTACCAAGTTCAATAAGAAATCTTGGGAGTCTGCCATTAAGACTGGTGCCTTCGATAGGTTTAATACACGCTCAGACCTTCTATTTAACCTTGAAGCCATTCAGGGTTATGGCAATAAAGCCCAGACCGACTCAGCCTCCGGCCAGATGAGCCTCTTTGATATGATGGGCGAAGCTGGTGAAATCCCTGAGCCAGAAATCAAGAAATCTCCTGCCGAAGTGTCTGAGAAAGAGCAGCTCCTCTGGGAGCGCGACCTTATGGGCCTCTATCTATCAGCTCACCCACTCGATAAATATGACACCTTCTTTGAGGAGCGTTGCCATCCGTTCTCAGCAGTATGTGCAGATAATGAAGATTGCGAAGTGGTAATCGGTGGTATCATTACCGATGTTCGCTCTCTCCTTACGCATTCTGGCAAGAAGATGGCCTTTGTCAAAATGGAGAGCAAGACTGATAATATCGAAGTCATCATCTTTCCAAATGTATTCGAAAAATTACACGAAATACTTGTCGTAGACAATGTTGTGAAACTCCGCGGGCGTATTAGTTCTAAGGACAAGAACGGCAATATAACTTCAGACACGAAGATTCTCGTAGAAGACGGCCAGCTTATCACTGATATTATGCTCGAAACCTACAAGTCTACCGGTGAACGCTTGCCAGATCCAAAGCCTGTCAAGAAAAAGGAATACAAGAGGTCTAGGACTTCTGCTGAAACCGTCAAAAAGCCAGCTAAAAAGACTGAGGCTACTAAGGATGCACCTAAATCCGAGGCTCCTGCCGATACGCCAAAGCCTGTCATTAGAGATGCGAGGTTGCTCAAGATTTACATCCTCGTTACCGAGCCAGAAAATACAGAACTCCTGACCAATATTCGCAAGGTATGTGATGATAATAAAGGTTTCTCTGAGGTTATCTTAGTATTGAAAGACGAAAACGGCAAACGCCCACTCCGCATGCCATTCAAATCCGACCCATCCGAAGAGTTAATTTCTGGACTTAAAAATCTTGTCGGCGATGAAGCGGTTGTGGTAAAATAATAGTTGAAACTGGAGGTATTTTGAACAAGGTTAGCAAATATATAAACGAACATATCGATGGCACTGTTTTTGATCGCCCGAGCTCAATGAAGCCATATTCGCGTGACCGTTCGTTTTTGAATGTTGATCCAAAATTTGTAGTCCTTCCAAGCTCTACGGAAGATATTAGGGTTGTCCTGAAGTTCTTGAACGATTTGTCTGAACGCGGCTTCCCGCTACCTATCGCTGTGCGTGGTTCTGGCCTCGATAAAACCGGCGCTGACCTTTCTGAAGGTGTTGTAATTTCCGTTGAACGCCTAGACCAAGTTTTGGAAGTGGATGAGAACGCTCGTATGGTTCGTGTTCAGTCCGGTACTACTTTAGGCAAGCTCAATGCTGTGCTCTCGGCTTATGGCCTCACGGTTCCAGTCGACGCACCAGCTGATGAAACTATCCTAGACTTGATTTCTAATTACACACTTGATAATTATTCCGGCAAGTACAATTCAATCTATTATTATACAGAACATCTAGAAGTTGCACTTACATCTGGCGACCTTATCCAAACATCCAGCCTTACTCCTAAAATGCTCGCCAAAAAGGCTGAAGCCAACTCACCTACTGGTCGTATTTACCGCAAGATTAGCGATCTCCTAGCAAACAAGACGGATATGATAAAGGAAATCCAGTCCGAGCCTCGCAACTTTGGTGGTTATCGTATGATTTCTAAAGTTGAAGACAGTCGTGGCAACGTAGACTTAATGCCGCTCTTCTTCGGTTCTAACAATACCTTGGGTGTCATCACTGAGATTATCCTTCGTGTTGAGCCACTATTGCGCGAGAGAAAGAGCGTACTAGCGCATTTCGCATCTGCAAAGTCTGCCACCACCTTCGCCGAAAGTCTCAATAAAAAGACTCCAGTCTCTATCAATATCTTCGACCATAATGTGGTAAAGAACGCCGCTGCACTTGGCAAGAAAATTAGTTTCATTGAGCCAAAGGATGACGGTTATTATGTGTTCGCATCATTTGATGACAATAAACTCGTCCTTCCACGCAAGATGAAGGAAATTGCAGAAATGAAGTCTGCTCCAAAGAAGATGATTGTAGAAGATCAGAAGAATAAGGAAGATTTCACTAGCCTTGAAAAGATGCTCGCAGAGTTCCTTAATGACGAAGATGCTTACGACCATCCAGTCATCCTTGATGATATTTATATCCCAAACAAGAGCTCCGCTAAGTTCCTCGAAAAACTTGTTGAGATAGAAGAGAACTTTGGGCGCGACATGCCAGTAATCGGTTCACCAGCCACCGAGCTCTATTCAGTCCGCCCAGTCTTTAACCTAAGCGACGATATGGAAAAAGTCCGTATGTTTGAGTTCATCAAGGTCTATACTAGACTCGTTCGCGATCAAGGCGGTTCGCTTACTGGTGGCTCTGCCGAAGGCCGCACAAAGGGTGCATTCAATTTTGCCAAGTATACTTCCCGCGAAGAGAAGTTCCACCTCTCTATCAAACACGCATTTGACCCAAATAATATATTGAATCCAGAAGTGAAGCTAGGCGCTAGCCTCACCGATGTTATTAGACACTTGAAGACAGATAAGTAAAGTGTTATAATAACAGATATGAAAGTTACTACTAAGAAATTATCCGACACTAAGGTGGAATTGACAGTAACCTTGGATAAGGCTGAGCTTGAAGCATCTGAGAAAGTTGCTCTTGAACGCCTTGCGAAGGAAGTTCGCGTACAAGGTTTTAGGGATGGCAAAGTTCCTATGTCTGTCGCTAAGAAGCATATCAACGAACAACAGCTAATCGAGACGACTTTGGATCACGCTGTGCGTGTTTCCGTACCTCGCGCTTTCCATGAATCTGGCCGTCAGGCTATCGTGATTCCTGAAGTGAGCGTCACTAAATATGTTCCTAACGATATGGCAGAATACACAGCTACAGCTGAAGTTCTTCCAGAGGTTAAGCTCGCTGATTATAAGCACCTCAAAGCTAAATATGAGGATGTGAAAGTTGCTAAGAAAGACATCGACGAAGTTATCGAACAGGTTCGTGAAGCCTATTCTGAAACCAAGGTCGTGAAGCGTGCTGCCAAAGAAGGCGATGACGTCACTATCGACTTTGAGGGTACTAAGGATGGCAAGAAATTCGACGGCGGTGCTGCCAAGGATTACAAGCTTCGCCTCGGTTCTCATCAGTTTATCCCTGGCTTTGAAGAAGGTTGTGTTGGTCACGAAGCTGGTGATCGTTTTGATATTCCTGTCACTTTCCCCAAAGATTACCACAATGCTGACCTCGCCGGTGCCAAGGCTAATTTCAATGTCTTGATTAAGCAAGTTAATGAGCTCACCAAACCAGAACTTGATGATAAGTTCGCTAAGAAGTGCGGCCCATTCAAGACTATCGACGAACTCCGCAAGGATATCGAGAAGAACCTCGCCAGCCAGAACAAGGTCAAGACAGACAATATCTATAAGGATGCTTTGATTGCTGAAATCGTGAAGGGCTCTAAGGTTGCTGCTCCTGAGATCATGGTCAAAGATCAGCTCAAGATGATGAAGAACGACCTCATTGCCAACCTTCGCTCTCAGGGTCTCACCTTCGAGGAAGCTTTGCAGACTCGTGGTATGACTGAAGAAGATTGGGAGAAGGAAACCTCACCAGTTGCTGCAGACCATGTAAAGGCTTCTCTCTGCCTCCAGCTCATCGCTCGTGATGAAAAGATCGAAGCTGAAGAAGAGCTAGTCGATGCTAAGCTCGCTGAGCTCCGTGAGATTTACAAGAAGTCTAAGGAAGCTATCGAAAGTTTGAAGAACCCACAGGTTCGTATGGATATCAAGAACCGCTTGACCATCGATAAAACTTTGAATTGGCTCGTTGAAACAAACCGCAAGAGTTCGAAATAACAAAAAGCCCCCATTAGGGGGCTTTTTTATGATAAAATATACTCATGAATATACTATTCTCGGGGGATAGAAACATTGAGGATGGCCTTGCGTTGTCAGTCTTATCATTAGTCAAACATGCGTCCGAACCTCTCAAGATTTATGTATTAACAGCTAAGGTTCCAGGTGTCTGCAAAGGAATTCGCAAAGCTCATATTCGCATGCTAAACGATGCCATCAAAGAGGGTAAACACAAAATCGAGCTCATCGATATTTCCGAAACCGTCAATAAGATGTATCCAAAAAAGAACAGCCGCACCGTGTTCACTGTGGGCTGTATGTTTAGACTCTACGCCGATCTCGTTCCAGAATTGCCAGATAAATTGCTCTATTTAGATACGGATGTCCTGGCATATCGAGATTATTCCGAGCTTTATGAGACGGACATTGAAGGCTATGAATTTGCCGGCGTGCTCGATAATTACGGCAGCCACTTCTTCCATCAGGATTCGCTCCTCGTGAAAGACTATGTCAACTCTGGTGTCTTGCTTCTTAATATGAAAGAGATTAGAAAGACTAAGCTCTTTACTAACGCCCGCAAGTATTGCATGAATCATAAGATGTTTATGCCAGACCAATCGTCCTTGAATCGTTATGTTAGAAAGCGCAAATTCCTCCCGCGCAAGTTCAACGAACAAAAGGAAATGCGCCCAGATACAATCTTGCGCCACTTCACTACGCGTGTGATTTTCTGGCCATACCTGCACAAGCAGACCATCAAACCTTGGAACGAGAAAAAGATGCACAAGATATTGAAGTGCTATGAGTTTGATGATATACTAGAACAATACGAAGAGATAAAAGAGAGGTAAAAGTGACTGTTCCGGTTTTCTATTGTATTGATGAGGCTTATGCTCCGTTTACGATTATTTCGGCCAAATCAATGATACTAAACTCCACATCAGATCTAGATATCTATATTATCGCTGATGACCTTGAACCTGAAACTGCAGGTCATTTCATAGATTTAAAGAAGATTAATCCAAAGATTAATGTCAATATTAATATCCAAAGCCTCGAGCGTAGCTTTGACATGATTCCAGAGAGTTATATTACTGAAACGAACTGGCATACTTTTTCAATCTACTTCCGCCTCTTCCTCCACGCCATGTTCCCAGATATTGATAAGGCTATTTATATCGACGCTGATACTGTCGTGGATGGTGATATTTCTGAGCTCTATCATATAGATTTGCAAGGGAATTATCTTGGCGGCGTGATTGAGCCTGTGATGGAGGCTGTTCAGGCTTTCAAAGATTATACCGAGCAAGCTATTGGTATTCGCACTGATGAATATATCAACTCCGGTATGCTCTTGATGGATTTCAGAAAACTCCGTGAAATTAATTTCGATAAGGTTTGTCTCGATTTGATTACCAAATATGGTTTCGAAACAATCGCTCCAGACCAGGATTATATTAATACAGTACTCTATGGCAAGATTCTCTATCTCGACCCTAAGTGGAACGCCATTAGCGACGCTGCCTATGCCGATATTAAGGATCCAAAAATTATTCATTACCGTCTCTTCTCTAAACCTTGGAGGACTAAGGGTGTCATCTTCGAGAAATATTTCTGGAAATATGCCAAGGGCACGCCTTTCTATTCTGCGCTCAGACGTATTAATACCGATACTTATCTCCAGATGACCTACGCAAAGAAAGATGAAGATATGTTGAATAAGATGGTGAAACGCGCTTACGAAACTATCAATTCCGAGAAGCCACGCTTCTCCGATAAGAAAGATGAGATTCGCATTTCATCGCAAGTCCTAGAATCTATTTTATAGGGAGACCGTATGATTATCGGCGATTCCAAAAAAGAAGTCATCGAAAATATCAAACAGAATATTTTGGACGGCGAGTTCAACAAGAAAGTCGAAGTTGGTGATCCGCAGATTTCTTTTGAAGAGTCCGAGAGGGCGATTAAGCACTTCTATAAAATTCGCGAGAATAAGGCTAAATTCAAAATTGAGAGTTTGCCGGCCCTTAAATCCGTGAAAGATACGGCCAAGAAACTTGCTGATGCATTGCATTACGATGGCTTAGAGAATTTACCAGATTTGAAGAGTGGCGCCATTATTACCAGCAACCACTTCAATCCGCTCGATAGCTTGGCGCTCCGTGAAGCCATCAAAGAAAAATACGGTCGCGATGTCTGTATTGTGGTGCAAGATTCTAATCTCTGCCAGCCAGGTGCACTAGGCTTCTTGTTTAACCATATCGATGTATTGCCACTCTCAAAGAGTGCACATTATATTAAGAATGAATTTGAACCTAGACTGGGGCGGATGATAGATGATGGTGTTTTAGTTCTGATTTATCCAGAAGAGGAAATGTGGTTCAATTACCGCAAGCCTCGCCCAGTGCGTAGAGGCGCATATCAATTTGCCGCAGTGGCAAATGCTCCTGTCATCTCGTTCTTCACAGAGATCCGTGAGAAAGAGGGTTTGCCGGTAGATAATGATGAATTCTATCAGGTGGACTATATTGCGCACGCTTTAGGGGTGGTCTATCCAGACTCTGAGGCTTCGGTGCGTGAGAATGCCAAGAATATGGCCGAAGCAGATTACCAAATGAAAGTGAAAGCTTACGAGAAGCATTACGGCCAGAAATTAGATTATAAATTCGACATTACAGACATCGCCGGTTGGCGTATGGTATAATATATCAGAGATGGGGCGTTAGCTCAGCTGATAGAGCGCAGCATTCGCATTGCTGAGGTCGCGGGTTTGATTCCCGCACGCTCCACCATTTTTGTTCTGTGTGCTAAAATGGAAGCATGGAAGTTTTGTTTTATCAGTCTTTCGACCAAGATTTCGTAAAATCGAGGAAACAGGAGAAAACCCTCCCCGAAAACTTCAAATTTGAACATACGAACCTCATTTATCGCTTTTTCGCCACTCTGTTGTATATTTGTGTCCTGATTTGGGCATTTTTCTATACCGTTTTTTATTGCAGAATCAAGATACATAGGGAAAAACAGGCCACTCAGGCTCACGAAACGGCCCCAGACGCGTCGAAAAGCGCTAATGCTAAATGTATCTATGCTAACCATACATCGGCCTTTGGGGACGTCCTAGTGCCTTTCTACTACTGTTTCCCAAAGAGACCACACCTCATTTGCTCTGCATCTAATCTAGGGATTCCTGTAATTGGGCCGCTTCTCCCTATGGCAGGGGCGATTCCTATCCCAAATTCACTTAAAAAGACAAAAGAATTCAATAATGTCATCAAAAAACGCCTCGAAAAAGGCGAAACACTGGTGATATACCCAGAAGCCCACCTCTGGCCAGGCTGCGATTTTATCCGCCCACTAGAGAAGTCCGCGTTCTATTACCCTGCAGAAGCCCACACGAGCTGCTACACGGCCACCACGGTCTATACCGGCACTCCAGGAAGGGTTAAGACTGAAATCTATCTAGACGGCCCCTATGTGTCTCAGAAGGATAAAAAACACGCACGCGCCGAGGATCTACAGGCACAGGTAAAGACCTCGCTTGAAAAACGCGCTAAACAGAGTAAAAATCCAGAAATCAAGTATATTTCCGAGGATAAAAAAGGCCAATAAAAGACCCCGCTTAGGCGCGGGGCCAGTGGGGATTTAGTGAATGGTATGCATATCGATTTTGTGTTCGCTAAGCATTCCGAAGATGGAAATAAGATAAGTTACTTCCGTGAGCTGATTGTTACCAGAATAGGTAATCTCGCGTTTTTCTTCATTCAGATCGGGGATTAACCCCTTTTCAGTGAGCTGTTGAACGTAGAAATCAAAGTCTTCATCGGGTGTCAATTTAGCATAGCATCTAACCGAATAATTAGTCGACATTTTATCACCTCCCTTAAATGTGCTCCCACAGAGCACTATTATAACATAAATATTTTATTTTATGCGTTTTGACTTTTTAATCTGTTTCCATATCGGGTCAACTTTTTTGCCGGAAAGTTCACGGGTAGCAATATTTACAATATAATCGGCTATCTGAACCGTTGCGTAGTTATGGGATTTAACCTGTTTGCATTTCAAAAATACGTTATTCATTTTTGCTTGCTTTCGTAAGCATTCAAATAGCCTGTTATTGTTGTCCATTTTAATGCTTTTTATACGGATTTTGCTTGAGCTTATTTTAGAAACCAGCTCCGCTGCTAGCTTCGTATAGGTTGCGTCACGCCTCGAAGGTGTTTTTCTTAAATATACAAAGAAAAATGTAAAATCAAGTTTATTTAATAAGTCTAAAAATGCATGTTTTATCTGTTTGTTATCGTCTTTTGCATGAAACTCATAGTCACGAGATTTACCTAATTCACGTTTTAATCTTGAGACTTGCTCGTTCGCCTCGTCAGCCGCCTCTTTGTCTTTAAATAATACTAAAACTAAGGATACGAACTCAGGTTCGCTACCTTTAGCAGCACCGGGAGATCCAGATTCGTCTATTGCACCATAATACATAAATTACCTCTAAAAATTAAGGAATCCCAATTTTCATTGGGATTCCTGCACTGGAATGGCCGTATTTTGTACGGGCGGCTACTCTACAGTAACCTTAGACCAGTGTCTCACAACCTAATTATAGCATCATCATCAATATGATTCAATAATAAACTGTGAGAATCCCATTTAAACACAAAAATCCCAATAGTAATTGGGATAAGTAGATTATAGCGAATGAACCGCCAGTGGTCAACCATAACCAGTATTGACTAAATACGCTAAGTGTGGTATAATAGAAATATGGATTTATGGCAGCAATTTGTCGAGGAAGTTAATTCATTAAAACCTCGTGATGAAAAAGAATATCAAGGCCACATTACATCTATTATGAGGCTGATTTTTCATTGGAAAGATGTCCTTACAGAAACAAACATTCCTGTCGGAAATAATCGCTACCTTCGCCCTGACATTGTTTTAAAGAAGGATGACCAGCCAAAAATCATCATTGAGATGAAAGATAAAAATATTAGTACTGGTGATACCGAAGAGGGCCAGCTGCGTTCATACTTGCTGCAGATGAAGACTCGCTTTGGACTTCTTATTGGCGATAAAATTACTCTTGTCTATAACGATCTTACCAAGATTGACGGCCCAACCAGGCTCGCAAAAATTGAATTCAAAGCCGATGATGAAATGGGCCCAGCTCTCGCTGAGGTACTTGATGCTAATACTTATACGGATGAAAAATTCGAGAAGCTTTGTGCTAAATGCTTGAAGAAGCTTGATATTGAGAAAGATGCCGAGAAACTCGCAGAAAAACTAATTACCGAAGATGGTAAGTCAGAAATCGCAGAGTTGTTAAAGACTAGGTATGACTCTCGCGTTGTAGAAAAGGCTCTCGCAGAAGTGAAAATTAAGAAAAATGAGCCAAAAACCCCAATCATCCCTAAACGCAAAAATACAATTCCTGGCATAAAACAACGCTATTCATCTTCAGCTTTTGATTTTTATACTAGAGGTATTCAAAAAGGCGCTGCGGTTTCATTCTTTGATGATGATTCAATTACAGCTACAGTGTATAATAACAAGCGTATCGTTTTTAGAAATGAGATTACATCACTTTCAGCTGCAACTAGGGTTATTCTAACTGAACGCGGCGAATGCAATGCTAGTGGTGTCTATCAAGGCCCTAAATATTGGAAATACGGCGACGAGTTACTTGTAAACATGCCCATAATTAAATAGTCGTTTTGGTCATCCTATGCCCTTATTTATGCTATAATATAAAAAAGGACAATAGGGGATGATAGATAATATAGAGTCGACCATGGAAAAATCTCTCATTGAAGCACTGGAGTGTGCTGAGAGTATAGATATTGCCACGGCATTTTTTTATTTTTCTGGGTTTAGGCAGTTGGCTACGGCGCTAAAAGATAAGAAGATGCGCATTCTTGTTGGCATGACTATAGACCCAAGGTGTGTCGATCAAATAACTAACGCCACCCAAAATGGTAGAGTTGCGAATATACCACTTTCTCCTTATACTGACCGTGAGTATTATGCTAGAAGCAATTCTGAAAAATATCACCAGTTTGTCGATAGTTTTATTGCCCTTTTTAATAGGTCATCGTTGTCGTCAGAATTTGACGACATGGAAGCTCAGAATGCTCAAAAAATATTTGAAGAGAAACTTCACGACGGAAGTTTGGAAATTCGTATGTGTGGTACATTTGATGACCATAGTAAGGTATATATTATAAAAAATGACACAAATCATGTTAGTGATAAAGGCAAGGGTGTTGTTTTTATGGGTTCAAGTAACATGACCTACGAAGGCCTTATAGGTAATAAGGAGCTAAATGAGAAGTTTAACAGCGACGAGAAATATGATGAATACTCAAAGATGTTTGAAGAGAAATGGAGCAATTCTGAATGCGTAGATATAGCTACTGCTGGCGACGAATCTTTTTTGAGAGAGATAGAACGTCGCATATGGCTTCATGCTGTACCAAAGCCATATGAAATATACGCGCGTATTTTGTATGAGATGTATGATAAGGAAAACAGAGAAGACGATATACTTACACCAGAGTCTATTTCTGACGGTAGATTTAGTAACTTTAAATATCAATTGGATGCTATTAGAGGTGGGCTCGAATGTCTTGAAAAAAATAATGGAGTAATCATAGCAGACGTTGTCGGTCTCGGCAAATCTATCATTGCGTCCACTATTGCAAAGAATCTCGGTATGCGTGCTATAGTAATTGTACCGCCTCATCTGAAGAGCCAATGGGAAGATTACAGATACGACTTTAATTTTAATGCCGACATTGAGAGCAGTGGCATGATAGAGAGCGTGTATAATAAATACATTAACAGGACGGAACCGGTTCTGTATATAATTGATGAAGCACACAGATATAGAAATGAGCTTACAGATGATTATCAAAGATTACATCAGCTTACGCGTTCAAATGCTGGGAACAAAGTGGTTCTTTTAACAGCAACACCATACAATAATAAGCCCCAGGATTTGTTTGCTATGATTAAGTTGTTTCAAACTCCTAGTCGCTCCACAATTAATACAGTAGACAATCTAAGCATGAGGTTTCATGAACTTATTATAAAATACAACAAGGTTTATAAGACTGGAAAGAACAATATAACACAAGAAATCCGTCAAGAACTTGATAATATTAGTGCCGAAATTAGGCGTATGATTGAGCCTGTCGTGATTCGTAGATCTCGTTTAGATTTGATGCAGATTAAAGAGTATCGAGAAGATTTAGAAAGGCAGAATATTACTTTTCCCGAGGTCGTAGGGCCACGGCTCATAGATTATGAATTAGGCGAATTGCGAGATAGCTACATCAGTACGCTAAGGATATTAACAAATTCACGCTCAGAGGATGAGGATGGGTACGTAGGCGCGCGATATCAGCCAACTGCGTATTTAGTTGAAGACAAAATTGATGAATTTCATCAAAAATATGACAGATTCTTTAATGAGACCGACATTAAGACTGCACAAACTAACCTTGCTGATTTTATGAAAAAATTACTCGTGCAAAGGTTTGAGAGTAGTAAGTATGCATTTAGGTCTACACTGAGCAATATAATTAGGTCTAATGATGCCATTATAAAATGGTGGTATGATAAAGGATATGTCCCAATTTTGAAGAAGGGCATTATAAATGACCCGTCTGATTTTGATGATGGAAGAATAGAAGAAGTTTTAGAGGCTATTGCCAAAGGTGAGGATATTGATGAAGACGAGGTACGTAAAATTGCTATTCCAATCCCAAGCACTTTCTTCAGCAACGATTTTATAAAACTTGTCGAGTCTGATAATGAGATTCTTGAGAATATACGTCGTGATTGGTTCCCAGATGGGCAGTTGGGTACTGATCCAAAGTCCGAACAGCTCAAAGACACCATATATGAGCTCCTCGAACAAGATTCATCAAGAAAAATAGTAATATTTTCGACTTATGCGGATACGGTGGAAAGTTTATATAATACACTGACAAAAAGTAACTTCAGGTGTATTTCATATTCAGGATCAGCAACATCAAAAAAACTAAAGGAGACAGTATCTGCTAATTTCGATGCATCATACCCAGAAGATAAACAAGAAGACGACTACGACATCATTATTGCTACCGATGCATTGTCTGAAGGCTTCAATTTAAATAGGGCTGGTGTTGTTATTAATTATGATATTCCATATAACCCAACGAGGGTAGTCCAGCGTATAGGTCGTATAAATCGTATAAATAGAAGAATGTTTGAGAAAATTTATATTTATAATTTCTTCCCCACATCCGTAGGCGATGAAATCGTAAATATTAAGGGTATCGCAACATTAAAAATGTTGTTGATTAATAGTATTGTGGGCAGTGATACGAGAACGCTGACGCCAGACGAACAATTGGAGACATATTTCAAGAGTTCATTTGACGAAGCCGACAGTGGTTCTAGAGAAATCTCGTGGGATAATGATTACAGAAACGATTATAATGGAATCAAAGACAATGAAGAACTGCGCGCAAGTGTTATGAAGATACCAGAAAGAACGCGTATCGTGCGGAGGAACGCATCAAGCAGAAACTGTATTGCATTTGCTAAAAGAGGGGATAGTCTTTTGTTCGCAATATCAACTGGAGAATCTGAAGTAGGGCATATCAGACCACCAGAAGATGTGCTTCCTCTATTTAAAGCGGATATGCATGAGGCATCAGAGTCAGGAGACGAAAAACTCGATGTTAAATTTAGAGCAGTACGGGATGTCATTATAGCTCCGCACCCGTTGCCTCCACTCCAAGGTAATAGACAAAAAGCCGTAGATATACTTCAATATCTCATTAAGGAGGCGCATAGAAATAAAAACGAACTCAAGGATCTCCTTGATATAATAAGAGAATATGACGATTTGTCAGACGGTGAACTTAAATTCATAGCTGAGCTAGATCTCGATGAGCCTATAGACAAGATTATTGATAGAATTGTAGATAAGTTCCCTACAAATGTTATTAATTCTGTCAAAGAAAAAGCTAATATGATTGGTAGAGTATCAGAAATAGTAATGTACACGGAGGACCTAAGAAATGAATGATGATGCAAAATTCCTAGCAACTAAATATTCTCGTGAAGGATTTTTGGCATTCTGTAAAAAATATATCAACGGATACAAAGATGAAATTTCCCCTATTGCAGCCGATGAGAACAATTTATTTATAAACATAGATATACTTGGTTACGCTATGGACAAAGAGGTGGCTATTATTGAAATAAGATGCAAAAACGATATCCATAAGCAAAGAGTTGCCGTCGCGAAGGAAAGTTTTAAAATTCTTAAAAAATATGGCATAGATAATGCATTGATTTCGTATTATGACGAAACGGATGTCTGGAGACTCTCCCTAATCACTACAAACCTAAAGATAAACGACGGCAAAGTTGTACGTGAAGCGAGTAATCCTAAAAGATACTCATACCTGGTTGGCAGAAATTCTAAAATAATGACCCCAACGAAATATCTTATTAAAAAAGGTTTTATAGAATCACTTGACGAATTAAAGCAGCGCTTTTCCGTAGAGGTTGTTAATAAACAATTTTATGAATCTATTGCAGATTTGTTTACGCAACTTATCGGCGGTGAAAAGAAGGGTGTTAATTACGAAGGTTGCCTAAGAATAAAAGGCGCTAAAAAAGGCGCAAACGAGAGCCAGGAATTCGCTGTCAGATTGCTTGGCAGATTAATTTTTTGCTGGTTTCTAAAAGAAAAGAAAGATAATAATGACTTACCGCTTATTCCATCCTCTCTACTTTCCGAAGATAGAGCGTCCAGTACGGCAGACTACTATCATGAAATAATAGAGCCGCTCTTCTTTGAAACACTAAATAAAAAAATGGGGCGAAGAAGAGGCGTAGCTACTACTGATGAGTTTAAGGACATTCCATATTTAAATGGGGGGTTGTTTAATAATCTTGATGGGGCAAGTGGAGACCACTATAAATACGATAGGGAAACGGGCGCTGGCAGTAATGAAAATATCTCGATAGATAACGAATGGTTTAACAAAACATTTGAAGTCCTGAACACCTATAATTTTACAGTTGATGAAAACACAAGTGTAGATACGGACCTATCTATCGATCCTGAGATGCTTGGTAGAATATTCGAAAATCTGCTGGCCGAGATTAACCCAGAGACAAAGGAAAGTGCACGTAAGGCCACCGGTAGCTTTTATACTCCTCGCGAAATCGTCGAATATATGGTTGATACATCCCTAGAAGAATACTTAGTTAGTAATACGAAAGTTGAAAGAAATAAGATTAAAGCAGTGATAAGTTACGGTATCGAAGACGACGAGATGTATCCATTGCAGCCTGATGATAAGAAGGCCATTATAGAGGCATTAGCCACACTTACGGTGTTAGATCCAGCTTGTGGTTCCGGAGCATTTCCGATAGGCGTACTGCAGAAGATTGTGTATGTTCTCCAACAGGCAGACCCAGATGCACAGCTATGGCTAGAGATGCAAATGAACTCTGTCGGGCCAGAATTAAAAAGGGAATTGAAGGATAATTTTTTCAATAAGAACTACGATTATCTAAGAAAGCTAGGCGTTATTAGGCAAAGTATATTTGGGGTAGATTTACAGCCTATAGCCATTGAAATAGCAAGGCTTAGATGTTTCCTATCCCTAATAGTTGATGAGGAAATAATAGACGGTAGAGACAATCGAGGAATTGCCCCATTACCTAATCTAGATTTTAAATTTGTCGCCGCGAATACTCTCTTAAAACTTCCGGGTAGTTCTGATGATAGAGTATATAATCTTTTTGAAAACCGAGACGACATTACTGAGCTGCAGAATATTCGTGAAGAATATTTCAATGTAAGTTCAGACGAGAAACTTGATGTCCAAAACGACTTTAGGCGTATGCAATCTGAAATGTTAAAATATCGCCTAGAGAGTGTTTCTAACGGTGTAGGGGTGTCGGATAAGTACGAGGCACTAACGGATTGGACGCCGTTTGAATATTCGAGTACCGAGTGGTTCGATCCAGAATGGATGTTTGGCGTTGATAATGGTTTTGACATTGTTATAGGAAATCCACCATACGTATCCACGAAGGGTGTTAAATCGGAAGATAAGAAAAAATACAAAGAATCTCTAGGTTTTAGCGATGATTTGTACAGTATGTTTGCATTCAAAGGCATGGATTTGACTAAACCCGGCGGTATATTATGCTATATTACATCTAAGACTTTTTGGACTACACAAACCAAAAGGAATATGCGCGACTTGATACTTAGTAAGAATATAAAGTATATCTTTGACACGGCAAACCCATTTGAAGCAGCCATGGTGGATACAGGCATTATACAAATAATGAACACGCCGTATAAAAATGAAAATCATTTAACATTTCTTGACGGAAGTGAAAGTCTGGATGTGCCAACAGTATATAGAACGGTAAAACAGGAAATATATATCAACTCTCAAAACTGTGTCATATTTAAGCCCACAGATATTAATATGCAGGTATATAACAAATATGGTAAAAAAGTGAAAGAGCTTTATGATGCCTGGTGGGATAAGATAAAGACGTCGAAAGATATCGAAAAAAACAAGCTCGAGCTAGAGAAATATAGGGCAAGTCTCAAGCCAGGTGATGTGGCTCTTCTGGGTTGCCTAACTGAAGGCGGACAAGGCTTAGCAACGGCAAACAATGGGAAATATATAGCGGTTAGACGAAGTACGAAATGGGCATCAAATATAATAGAAAGCCGTCCTATAAAATTGCGGGAAGCTATCAAAAAACACAAAATTGGTATTGATGGCCTTACTGATCCAGAAGATACAAGGGTATTTCTCGCAAATATGTCTGAGCAGGAAATAGCCAACCTGTTTGATGGGCTTAAGGAAAAGTACGGGAGAGATATATTTGGGCAAGGTTATATATATAAGATTATAGATGATAACGAGGTTGCTGACGTCGACCTACTCTCAGAGGATGAAAAAGAAAATGGTATTGATACAAATAAAAAATACTATGTCCCGTATGATAAGGGTGATAAGGATGGTAATAGGTGGTATCTTGAGACGCCATTTGCAATAGCATGGACCAAGGAAAATGTCCGTTTTCTTAAGACTAATTCAGGTAAGAAGGGGTCAGGAATGCCAGTCGTAAGAAATCCGCAGTATTATTTTAAGGAGGGTTTTTGTTGGTCTGCGATTAATTCGACGTATCTTAAATGTAGAAAAAAA
>JAUNNB010000005.1 GCA_030531645.1 Candidatus Saccharimonadota bacterium
AACGGATAGGACATAGACCCTCTAAGTCTACAATGCTGGTTCGATTCCAGCTGGCGCTACCATCGTAGGAGACGAATGAAAAGAAAGCTTGCTTTCTTTTCTTAGTCGACGCCCGATGGAAAAATTTGCGTCAGCAAATTTTACCAGTTTGCACCCTTAGCTCAGTTGGATTAGAGCGTCTGTCTTCGGAACAGAAGGTCGTGGGTTCGAGTCCCTCAGGGTGTACCATTTTTAAAAACACTATTAGTATTATGGCTACCACAAAGAAATATAAAGATTTCGTATTAAAGCAGCTAGGTCTATTGGATGACATCATTTGTAAACCTATGATGGGTGAATACTTGCTTTACTATCGGGGTATTTTATTTGGTGGAATCTATGATAATAGACTACTCGTAAAAATCGTTGAACGTAATAAAAAATACGATATGAAAGAAGACATCCCTTATGACGGTGCGAAACCAATGTATTTAGTAGATGATATAGACAGCCAAGAGACATTAAAAGGGATCGTTTTAGCCACTTACGAGGGTCTAAAAAAGTAGTGCAAAATACTATGCTACAATTTACCTACCACAATGAGACTAAAAATATCGCCCTATCTCCAGAACGTCTAGCCATTTTTTACTAGTCTGTTATAATAAGCTTATGGATAACGAAAATCTTAAGCATAATGCCCCAATAACCGAATTACCCACCGAGGCGCCAACCAGAAAAATCAATCGCTCGCGCATTACAGCCATCGTAGCTTCGCTTTGCATTTTAGCGATCGGAATTGTTGGCGTTATCCTGTTAATCAATAGAAATCAATCTGAAACTCCAGAGCCTAAAGATCCAGAACCAATAGCGGAACCAGAAACCCCTAAAACAGACCGCAAGTCACTCACCTACCACTTGGATGATCGTGGCATTCCAGGCACCAGCTACGATGTCGTAATGGACGGCGATTCGCGTTATCTCTCCGTCAACGAAACCAATCATTGCTCAGCTGTCGATTGCGAATCAAAAACACATTATTATAATACTCAACTTTCAGAAACTGACTACGACAAAATCATCAACATTTTTATGACTGTTTTCAATACTACTGAGGTCTACGATATTGCCAATGGCTCAGAAAATATGAATCTTTTCACTAAACTAGATTTCATCACAAGTGCCCTCTCCTCTATCGCACAGGGAAATGCAGAATTCTGCAAAACCTCCGAAGGTGAACTTAGCTGCACACCAGAAGCAGACTACGACGAAGATGGTATTGTCACCCAATACGAATTTGGTATGAACTGGCTAAACGGCGTGCTTGCAGATTTCTCAAATGGACAGTAAGAAGTCCTTCATCATCTTCTGTTTTTCTTCAACAAATGATCCAGTCATGATTTGAGGTGTGCGATTTATCTCCATGATGTATAATTCATGTGTCTCTTTATCTTCCATCACATCCACACCGGCATAGGCTACCTTGGAAACTTCTGCCGTTTTCTCCGCAACAGCTAAAATTTCCGGGTTAATTTCATCTAGTGAAATTACTTCTGCTATTCCACCAGTCGACGTATTGTTAAGATGTGTCTCCCCAGTCCTAGTTCTGCGAATCACCATTTTGGCTTTATAATCCAAACAAACCACGCGGTAATCGCAATCATTCGGAATAAATCTTTGCATAATAAATGCAACCTCCGGATTCTCCGTCACGATTCTTTCCAAGTCCTCAACTGATTCAACCAGATAATTATCATTGCCCTTCGCGCCAAAAGCAGATTTCAAAACCGCGCGACCACCAAAATCATTTACAAAAACTCGTTTAAGAAATTCAAGCGGCCCATATGCAGTGTCTGGGACCAAAATCCCATTTAATGCATAATTCATCATTTGATAAAGCTTGCCGGAATTAAATTCCAAGACATCATCCATCATTTTAATTCCATGCGCATGTGCAAATAGTGCCAAAGCCCCTAACATATGTGACTTATGTACTACAGGGGCATTAAACATCGAAGCTACAATAATTGTTTGAAAATCCGCTACATTTACCCATTCGCCATCCTTCATGAAGCCAATCGTCACGTCAGAATTCTTCACCAAAAACTCAAGATCGTCAATTTTTGTTTTCATACAATTCAGATTTTCTGAATTTAAAGATTCGACAAATCCATCCCCAGCAGGGAAGTCAGTTCTACTAAGAAATAATACTCTATTCATAGCCACATTATACCAAACCCCTCATATCTTTTCTATGCTATAATATAGGTATGAGAAAGTTAATTTCTATCTTGCTCTCAGCCGTCTTGCTTGCAACTCCAGTTTTTGCAGTCGACCTCTCGGATGATCAAAAAGGCGCCATCTCTATGGGCTGCTCTTCTATCAAAAACAGCCTCTCTCAGTTACAAAAAGCTGACGCCGCTTCCCGTTCACGCATTGGCACCACATACCAAACCATCCTCACTAGTTATCTCACCCCAATGAACCTTCGCCTAGTCAAAAACGGTAAGCTCACCACCGACCTCACATCGTTCGTTAACGATTTCACCACCACTCGTGCTAACTTCAATGCTCAATACGTTTCATATAGCCGTAGCCTCGAAGAACTCATCGCTGTAGATTGCCAGAACAACCCTGATGAATTCTACGAAAAGCTCGAACACACTAGGGAAGAACGTGCCAAACTCTCTAGTTTCGTCTCAGAAATCAACAAAACTTTAGATGCCCATATGGTAGCCGTCTCAAAACTCCGTTCGGGAAGGGGGCAAAATGTCTAAAGGCGGCCGTAATCTCATTATCCTAGGCATCGCATCCATTCTTGTTACCGCTATCACCTGCGGCATCTCACTTTTCCTTTACAATACTAGTGGCGATATTTACCTAGATCGCTCTCGTCCAGGTTTTCTCCCGGAAGAGTCAGAAGAAGCGGAAACCAAAAATGACTTCTCCTTCAGCGAAGATGGTGATTTGAATAATGATGCTATCGACGAATATCTAGATAATCTCAAAGAAACTCGCGCCAGCATCAAAGGCGAAGAATTCGGCCCAGATGTTCTATCTGATAAGAACCTCGGCATCCCAGAATCTGAAAAATCTGAAGAATAAGTTGACAAATTTTTCTGATGCGTGGTAAACTATTTCTAATTATGAGTACAATACAGGAAGCGATGTTAAGAAACGGTGTTTTTTTATATAACCTTGGAGGTGAGCCTCTTACTATTGAAGGCGGCGCCGGTTCTTATATGGTTTGCCGTGATCGCTCTGGTCGCGTTAAGTATCGTATTGAAAACTCACTCTGCTCCAACAGACTTGCTGTCATTGACCCTTCGACCAATTCGCTGGTAACTTATTTGGACGCTGCCTAATATGCCTACTCTGCCTTCAGCCCCGCTGGTCTATTTCCAAATCAAAAACCTCGAGGCGGAGGAAGCTAATTTCCTAAACAACCAAACTAGCAATCCTAATTTTACTTATTCCAATTATTATAATCAAGAAACTATCAATTCCGCCAAACAGGCCCACCCAGGCCAAGGCATGGATTTGGTCGAATCTTCTTTTAAGCTTCAGTCCGATGCTTCAGAACTAGAAAATTTCAAGCGTCTCAATCGTGAACTCTACGGCGAACCATCCAAAGAAATCGCCGAAAAGATTATTCAGTTTTTTGCCGGCAATCACACATTTGTCTCCCCAGAAGTTTTCAATACATACCGTGAATACCTCAAACAATATTTTGGCGATAATTTTAAAGTTGATTTTGATAACCTCGAATCCGCCCTCACCTACTATTTCAGACTTTCCGACCTCACAGCCCAAGGTTGGCGCCTTAAAGAATCCTCCACTGCCATGACTACTCGCACCATTAGTCGTATCAAAACCATCACCTATAATCGCAACCATACTTCTATTCACCCCCGCGCCTATGCCGCAATAGCACTCCATGAGATTTACGGCCACGCACTCCATCCAGTTGAAAAACCAGCAACCACCAATCTCCTTAAAGCTAGCGAGGGCTACGCAATTTTCTTGGAACAACTCGTCCATCCGAATTTCCGTATTCACCGCTCGCTTCGCTATCTTGCACTTTCTTTTGCCTTCGGCCTCACCGACGGCACACCAAAAAATTTCCGAGATACCTATAACGTTCTCTATGATTTCTGTATCAAAAATTCAGGGAAAGACTACCCTAGCATTTACCCAAAAGACATAGAGCACCGTGTCTTTCTAGAAACCGCTCGTATTTTCCGTGGTGGCCGCCCAGACTTACCCGGTGCCGTTTTCACCAAAGATCTAATTTATTTTGAGGGCAACATAGCAATCTGGCAAAGCTTGAACGAAAGACCATTGCAATTTTACGAATTTTATGATATAATAAAAGGAGATAAAGTAATTCAATTATAAACATCATGAAAACGCTAATTATAGGTTCGAAAAATTTTGGCACAAAAAATGACCCAACCTTTATCGCCAACAATACTAATTCAGATATCTGTTTTTTTGAAGACTTAATTTTCGACATTAAGACAAACTCAGTGCAGGTCCTAAATAAAACTGAAAATATCCTGGAAAAAGGTTATGATACCATTATTTGTCTCGGCTGGTATAAAACCGGAAAGTTGTCTTTCTATCGCGACGTAGCTTACTCATTAGCTCTCACCTTCGACCATGCTGGCATCAAATATTGGAACAGCGAAATGGGTACTCAGCGCTCCACTTCCAAACTATCACAGATGGTTTTACTTGCATTAAATGGCCACAAAATCGCCGACACCATCTTTTCGCTAGATGGTTCAAAACTCACAGATTATATCACCGACGGTAAAAAACATATCGTAAAAACCGCAATGGGCAGTTGTGGTAAGAATAATTTCCTACTAGATTCAAAGAATGAAATCATAGGTCTTCTTACCTCAGGCAAAAGACCATTTAATCATTTTCTCGTTCAGGAATTTATTGAAAACGACCACGATCTTCGTGTGATTTGTTTTGGCGGCAAACCTCATCTTGTCCTCAAGCGCAGTCGCAAAGATAATTCCACTCATCTCAACAACACTTCACAAGGTGGCACTGGTGAATGGGTTGAAATCACCCCAGAATTAAAAGCCGAGGCAACCGCTATTTCTAAGCTTTTTGGACGTGAAATGGGCGGCGTAGACTTCATTGAAACTATTGACAAAAACGGTTATGTATGCTATTATTGTCTAGAGATAAACGCTATCCCACAGCTCACTTCTGGTTCAGATGTGAACCGTAAAATGAGTGAGCTAAAATCTGTTTTAAACGAGAATTAATTATGAAAATTGGTATCCTAACTCGTGTGCCTGGTTACACTACTGGCCGTCTCAAACACGAAGCACGCATTCGTGGGCATGAAGCGGTTAATATTAAGTTTCCAGAATGTTACATTGAGCTTGAATCTGACAATCCTACCACCCACTATCGCGGTGAAGAGTTGAATGATTTTGATGTTATTATCCCTCGTATTATGCCAGACATGAGCCAGTATGGCACCACCGTACTTCGTCAGTTCGAAATGATGGGTGTTTATACTCCACTTCGCTCTATTGCTATCACCCGTGCTCGCGATAAGCTGCGCGCAACCCAGCTTCTTTCCAAGTCCCACATTGGCATTCCTAAAACTATTTTCGCTAGTGAAACTTCTGACGTAGACGACCTTATCGCCCAGATTGGCGGTGCTCCACTTATCGTGAAGCTCGCTAACGGTACTCAGGGCAACGGCGTGGTACTTGCCGAAACCAACAAAGCTGCCAAGTCCGTGATTCAGGCTTTCTATGTTACCAATACTCCTATTCTTATCCAGGAATTTATCGCTGAATCTGCCGGCACCGATATTCGTGCATTTGTAGTTGGCAACCGCGTTGTAGCTAGCATGAAACGCCAATCTCTCGACGACGATTTCCGTTCTAACATCCACCAAGGTGGTAGCGGTTCAATCATCAAGCTTACCGACGAAGAAAAATCTGTTGCCGTCAAAGCTGCCAAAGCTATGGGCCTCCCAATCTGTGGTGTCGATCTTATGCGCACCAATCGTGGCCCAATGGTCCTCGAGGTGAACCCAACTCCAGGCCTAGAGGGAATCGAAACCGTTACCGGCCGCAACGTTGCTGGCAAGATTATCGAGTACGTCGAGCACAACGCTTCTCGCAAGAATTCAAAAGACAAAATTGGCGCTTAGTGATATAATAAGCTTATGATTATTATTATTACGCTTATTGCATTGTTTGCGCTATTTATGGTAGTCCGCAAAAACATCGGCGTTGCCTTACTTGGCGCCATTGCCGGTGTTTCTGTCTTTGAAATGTTTGGCAAGGATCTCACAACCTTTATTACGAGCAACATCCAAAACGTAGACTCTGCCATGATTGAAGCTATTGTCTATTTGGTATTTGTAGCTGGTTTTCCTCTCGTCCTCTATCTTCGCTCATCACGCGGCGGGCTTTTCGGAATTCTTCGCATCGCTGAGGCCGCCATCTTCGCAGTTCTTCTCGCCTTACTCTGCTCCAAGCAAATTGCATATTTCTGCAGCTTTGATGACCTCGCTCAAAACATTATGACCAACATCGAAAATGTCAAAGGTTGGATTATGGTAGGAGGCATCGTCTCAGCCTATCTCGACATCCTCGTATGTAGACAAGTTTAGCGACAATTATCATTATCACAACCGGCACGTATAGCAAAAATACTGCCGGATTTCCTTTTTCTATGGTCACCATAAACTCTTCGTGTTCAGACAATATATTAATAATATATACATGAAACTTTAGAATCATTTGCGCCGGCCACCCAAAGCCAGTAATCCCCGCAATAAATGTCGCACCCATCGCATAGGGAATCGTTGGCAAAATCAAAATATTAGCAATGAATGAAACAATACTAAAAGATCCAAAATAAAACAACGAGATAGGCAGGCAACTCAGCATTGCTGCGATTGAAGCTATCAAGGTAGATGCAATAAATCCCGGCTTTTCATCCGGCGCATAAAATATCTTTAAGAGTATCGGCAAAATAACTATAATCCCCGCATACGCCATCATCGAAAGTTGCCACGAAACATTAATGATAAATCTAGGTTCATATAAAAGCGAAAGTGCTGCCACTATTATAATGATTCGCCACGGCTCAAATTCTTTGCCAAAATACCACGCTACTAGAGACAGGATTGCCACCAGCCCCGCTCGCACCAACGACGGTGTTAATCCAATAATACCTATATATAACATAAGTAACAAAACCGAAAAATATATTCCCGAGAGCCGCGAGATTCTACCAAAAACTTTCTTCGCAAATCCTATAATGATTCCGAGATGCGTGCCAGACACTACCACGATATGCGAGAGCCCCACTATCCGGATCTTGTCATTCATAGAACTTATGATCGAGTCCTTTGAGCCTAAAAGATAGCCCTTACCAAGTCCTGCCAATTCTTCATCTGCCACTGCGTCGGACACTCTCTCACCAAACCATTCGCTAGCCCCCTCAAAAATCACCTCCGTTTCAAGGCTATCGTTTTTGATGATTCCTGAGACGGCGAGAACTATATCTACCACTATAATTATGGCAGAAAAAAATATCACCATCCAGGATGGATGTATGAACTTTTGCATAATTCTCTTGCCATGTATTATACACCCTCCACTTGTTTTTTTAAAATTTTTGTTTATAATACAAGCATATGTCTAAAAACCTACTCATTGTAGAGAGCCCTGCAAAAGCCAAAACTATCGAAAAATATCTCGGAAAAGATTATCACGTTTTATCAAGCGTTGGCCATATCAGAAAAGACACCAAGGTTGATGTTCATAATAACTTTGAAGTTACTTATGAAATCGACCCAGATCATGAAAGCATCGTAAGTGCTCTAAAAAAGGCTGTCAAATCCGTTGATACAGTTTGGCTCGCAACTGATGAGGACCGCGAAGGTGAGTCTATTTCTTGGCATCTTTGTGAGGTTTTGAAACTTCCTAAAAACACCAAGCGTATCACATTCCACGAAATTACAAAAACTGCACTCGAAGAGGCTATCAAGAATCCACGCACCGTGGATATGGATATGGTTTCCGCTCAGCAAGCCCGTCAAACACTCGATATGCTTGTAGGTTTTGATTTGTCTGATATCGTTCGCAAAAAAGTTCCGGGTGCTAAAAGTGCCGGCCGTGTTCAAAGTCCAGCCCTCCGTCTCATTGTTGAACGCGAACGCGAAATTGAGAAATTCGACAGCAAATTCAGCTTCAAAATTACGGGTCAATTCAGCCCAGAAAAAACTCCAAAGAAAGTCTTCGATGCTGCGCTCGATAAGGTTGCCCCAAAATCTGAAGCTGATACTGAAGAATTATTAAACAGCTTAAAGCTCGCCGAATTTGAAGTCGAAAAAGTAGAGCAAAGTGAAGGTAGTAAAGCTAATCCTGTTCCATTTACTACTGCAGCACTCCAGATTGAGGCCAACGCTCGTCTCGGTTTTAGTTCCAAAACCACTATGAACGCCGCTCAGGCCCTCTACCAAGCTGGCCACATCACATATCACAGGACCGACTCTCTCAATCTTTCTAACCAAGCCCTCGCTTCAATTGCAAATTATATCGAAAAAACCTATGGCAAAAACTATCTCCAAGTCCGCCACTTCCATACAAAGGATGCATCCGCACAGGAAGCTCACGAAGCTATCCGCCCTTCACATATCGAAGTCGAAGAGGCAGGTAAAAATGAATATGAAAAGAAACTTTACAAGTTAATCCGCACTCGTACGCTTGCAACCCAAATGGCTAACGCCAAAGTTGCCAAGACTACTGCCAATATTATTCCAAAAGTCAAAGGCACTAGCATTGCATTCAAAAAAGATCCGTTAATCTTCATTGCAAAGGGCGAATCAGTCATCTTCGATGGTTTTCTAAAAGTTTACGGGAGCTCAAAGGATGTTTTGCTTCCTCCACTAGAAGAGGGGACCAAGCTCAATATGCACGACATTTCTGCACGCCAAACCTTCTCCAAGCCGCCTGCCCGTTATACCGAGGGTTCACTTGTTAAGAAACTCGAAGAACTCGGTATCGGCCGTCCATCTACCTACGCCACCATTATGAATGGCATTCAAATTCGTGGCTACGCTCTGAAGGGCGAAAGTGAAGGCGAAAAGCGTGAAGTCGAGGAAATTATTCTTCACGGTTCTCTTCCATTAAAAGACCCTGATGCCGCACCAAAATCCATTTCAAAAACTACGATTGAAGAAAAAACTGGTGCCACCAAAGGCAAACTTATCCCAACTCCAGTTGGCGAACTTGTATCCGATTTCTTAACTGAAAACTTTGAAAACATCGTAGATTATGAATTCACAGCCGGTATCGAAGAGAAACTTGATAAAATCGCCGAAGCAAAATTAACCAGGCTCAAAATGCTCAAAGATTTCTACGGTCCATTTTCTGAGCAAGTTGGCTCTGGCGCTCTCGCAAATCGTTATAACTCTGCCACAGAACTCGGCAAAGATCCAAAGACCGGCAAACCAATTTATGCCAAAATCGGCAAAAACGGTGGCTTCATCCAGCTTGGTGATGGTGAAAAAGAAACCGGCGAAAAGCCACGCTTCGCGCCTCTACCAAGTGGTAAGACAGTTAAGACAGTCACATTAGAAGATGCCATTAAGCAACTTTCGTTGCCAGCGCTTCCAAGGGTACTCGGCACAGCCAAAGACGGCACAGAACTCATTGCAGCCTCTGGTCCATTTGGCCCATATCTCAAGGCAGGGAATTATAATATCCCGCTCAAAAAAGATGACGCCAACCAAAACCCATACAAAATCACTTTAGCTACCGCTTCCGAACTATACCAAAATAAAATTGATAGTATCATAGCGGATTGGGGCGAAATTAAAATCATCATCGGTCCATACGGCCCTTACATCAAAGGTCCTGCCATAAAGACCACCGGTTCTCGCCGTCCACGCCCAAACAATGCTAAGATTCCTGATGGCACCGACCCTAAGAAGATTACATTAGAGCAGGCTAAAGAACTTCTAGAAAATAAGCCAAAGGCCACTTCGCGCCACGCGCCACACAAACGCAAAACCAAAAAGACTACTTCAAAAAAGAAGAAATAAAAAACTCCCCAGCTGGGGGAGTTTTTCTTAGCTTCTTTCAATATAATCAGGCCCGTCTTTGTCGATTGTCTCATCAAGATTTTCTTCAATCTCCACGCGTCCGCCATCTGCATTCAACTCAAAAGTGTATGTTGAATCAGAATTTTGGTATGTTCCATTAATAACAAGATGATCCACCATATAATACGCGAACGCAAACATTGCGACCAACATTGCTAAAATTATGCCGACTGCAATAATTAGCGCAAGTTGCCAAGTCAAACCTTTTTTCTCCTGTTTCGCCTCTTTTGCCATACTATTCCTTATATTACTTACGCTTATTATATCACATAACCTATGTTATAATATGAAAGTTATGGAAGAAATCAAAAAGAAACTCGGAGCACTCGCTACAGAACTTGAAGAAGCCTGGACCAAGCTAAACATCGATGCAAAACTCGTTGAAAAGTCTGAACTCGAAAAACAAGTTTCTGAACCAGAAATCTGGTCCAACCCAGAAAACGCTAAAAATCTCAACCAAAAACTTGCTCGTCTCACCGAAGAAACCGAGCCGTGGGAACTTCTAAAAACCCAGACTGCTGACCTTTCGGATATTCTAGAATTAGGAGACAAAGACCTTCTGGCCGAAGTCGAAAATCAGCTCACCAGCATGGAAGAGAACTTCCTGAATCTCAAAAAAGAACTTCGTTTCACTGGCGATTATGATTCATGTGATGCAATCCTTCGTATCACTGCCGGCGTAGGTGGCACTGAAGCTATGGACTGGGCCGGAATGCTCGAGCGTATGTATTTGCGTTTCTTTGAAAAGAATAATTTTTCAGCCCGCCTTATCGAACGCCAACAAGGCGAAGAAGCCGGCATCAAAACTGCCGTTTATGAAGTTAGCGGCTCCCATACTTATGGTAATCTCAAATCAGAACACGGAGTACATCGCCTAGTCAGACTTAGCCCATTTAACGCAGATAATCTTCGCCAAACCTCGTTCTCACTCGTTGAGGTCCTACCAAAAATGGATACCGATACAGATATTGAAATCGATGAAAAAGATCTTCGCATCGATGTTTACCACGCCTCCGGACACGGTGGACAGGGTGTCAATACAACCGACTCCGCAGTACGCATTACACATCTCCCAACCGGCATTGTTGTAGCCATCCAAAACGAACGCTCACAGCACGCCAATAAAGATACCGCTATGAGTATTTTGAAGGCTAAGCTAGTTCAAATGCAGCAAGAACAACATGCCGCCAGTATCGGGGAACTTCGCGCGGGTGAATCCGCCAAATGGGGCCAACAAATTCGCAACTATGTGCTCCAGCCGTATAAGCTAGTCAAAGACACTCGCACTAAATATGAAGAGACCGACGCCGACTCCGTTTTGGACGGCAAAATTAGTGGGTTCATTGACGCATATCTAGAAGACCAAATCGGCAAATAGCCCAGTAAAAATAAAACCATTATGCTTGACTCATAAAGCAAAATATGCTATAATGATAGATATGGCATTACATGTTTTTCACAATAATGAACCCTCGAAAGAATTTGAAAACTCATTCTTCAGGTTTTTTGCATCGGTCCTAAAAGACATGTACGAACAAGAACCAGGCTTAAAAAACGAGAACGCCATTCTCATTGGTTTTCCAAAAGTTCCAACCAACCCAAACGCAAAGATAGACGCCATCCTTATTACTAACCATCGTATCGTAATTATTGATTTCAAAAAATACGGATCAGATAACAATAGCCCAGATGAGAACAATCAATTACGTTTTAATGACAATAATCTCGAAAAAGGCGAGTGGTATGTAGGGGATCAGCTAGTACAAGGCGGATCCAAATGGAAAAATCCATATGATCAGGTTAAAAACTATTCAGACATGTTATTCGACATATTCCAGAAAAACAACGTGCTTTCTTTTAATGAATTAAAAAATCTCCTTTCCACATGTATCATATTTGGAAATTTTGTAAATTTTGAACCCGTCCCGACAAGATTAAATGGCCGTTTTTCTATCGCAGATAGAGCCAGCTTCCGCAACACCATATTCGATAAAATCAGAATTAATAGCTACATTAACGACGACAAAATGTGGGAAATTAGGAGCTTCTTTGCTGCATATAAGTATAACACCGAGAATCTTCCACCGGTCAGTTACGAAGATATTGAAAAATCCATACGTACACAGAAAGAAAATGACGAGCTTAAAAATAAAGTCAAAAAACTAGAAAAAGATATCCTAAACGAACAAAGGGAAAAAGAGAAAATCACAAAAAGTTACAATTCCAAACTGTCCAAGATGAAAGATATGTCAGACAATGCATGGAGAGTGCAATTTGATCGTCAATATTACGCAGCACACAATGCAAACCTCAAAAAGGAGAACGCGGACCTTAAGACTCAGCAATCTAAAATGCAAGATGAGCTTCAAAAAGCTTATTCGGCGCTCGATAAAGAAAGACAGATTAGCGCATTTAGCGAAAAGAATCGTAAAGAAATCCAAGCGGAAAAAGAAAAAATAATAGAAAAACTTCGTGTTGAAAAAGATGAGGTTGAGCTTAAATATGATGAACGTATCAATAAACTCCAGCAAACGTTGGAGAGTACCAAACGTGCATTAAATGAATCAACGAAAAAAAACAATGAAATACAACGCAAAGTGAATAACGATTATCTAAAAGCACTTAGATACCAACATGGCATAGCCGAAGAAAATCATAAAACCAGCAAAGAAAATCGCAAGGCTAGCGAAGCCGAGCGCGATAAAACTCGCAACGAACTACAAATCCAGTCCAAAAAGAATCACCGCACATTTGGTATCATTCTTGCAATTTTCAGTACAGTCATCGCAGCTATCATTGCTACCCCACTCATTATTCAAAAAACAAACGATATATCCCAAGAAAATTATCTTGCAATCGCCGAACAAGAAGAAACCGAAAACCTACAAAGCGGCAAAGAATGCTTCACCCTCATGGAGCAACTAGCAAAATACAAAGCCGAGATTGAATCGGATGGGCTAAAAGGCGTTTGTATGGAAATGTCTATTGCCGACGTTAACGCCAGTAACAAATATATTTATCTCCGCAATGTGCCATACAAAGATTCTTTGGACGATAACATTTACATGCAAATCACCATCAAGTATAGCGGTGACAAAATGACCACGAAACAACACTATGAGAAAACGGTTCTCAATAAACGCGTTCGCGCCTACGGAACTATTAAAAAATACCAAAATAACTATCAAATAGAACTCGGCCCAAATGACGAAATCGAGGTGTTATAATGTCGAACTATAAAAACTCATATAAGATTGGAATTACATGTATAATGTGCGCTCTTTTTATTTGCGGTTTAGTTATACTACTTAACAACCAACGCTCTTCTGAAGATACTAGCACCGCAGAAACAAACTCGCAATCGGAACTTAGCCGTCCAGAAAAAATATTCGAAGACGGAGAATTTTTTGTTGAATCCGTAACCGATGGTGACACTATTAAAATCAACTATTATGGGAAAGTAACTCCACTCCGCCTCATTGGAGTTGATGCTCCTGAAACATATAATACAACCAACACTACCACAAAATGCAAGGGTCAAAAATCTACTGAGTATCTCAAGAAACTTATCGCTGGTAAAAAAGTCAAAATTGCAAAAGATAGCTCTCAATCTGAAAAAGATATTTACGATCGACTTCTCCGATATGTATACCTCGAACACGAAGACATCGGGGAACTGTTGCTAAAAAATGGATTTGCGTCGGAATACACTTTTAGCAACCAAACATACTTACACCAAACAACTTATAGAAACGCCGAGGCTGAAGCTAAAGCCAATTCGGCCGGAAACTGGAATAAAGCAACTTGTAATAACGAGGACCAATCTTCTAAAACTTCAGCAGGCTCCACGACAATAAATACGCCATCAGTTTCAGACTGCAAAATTAAAGGCAACATAAACAATAAAGGTAAAAAAATCTACCACGTTCCTGGCCAAAAATATTATGATTCAACAAAAATCAATACGTCCTCTGGAGAACGTTGGTTCTGTACTGAAAATGAAGCCGTAGCCGCTGGATGGCAAAAATCTAAAGTTTAATTTAAAATCCTTGCATCGATTTTCTCATTGTCATCATACCCCCAGTTCTGCACTTCCATTTTTGCTTCGTTGTATTTCACAACTATCCACCCCCACTTACGCTCTTCATCGCCGGTAAATTTCATATATTTGGAACGCAAGATAATCACTTCTGCACCACCAAATTGCTTCTCAAGTTCCTTTTCCTTATCGTAATCATGACCATACCAGATCTCATCAAGCCTCGCGCCGAAGAAGTTTTTCTTGAAATAATCTTTCACCGCAACTACAGCATTTTCCATATCTGTTTTCCTGTGATGTGTATTTTCTAATTGCAAAACCCTAACATTATTAGCGTCACCCTCGACATTCTGCGTGGCATTATAGATTCCATAGACAACTAGAGCACCCAAGGCACCCCATACCAAAAACGAAAAGAATTTTATAATTTTTCTCATATTATCGTTATGCTTATATTTTAACACAATTTTGCATTTTTATACCACTTATGTTAATATAGACTTATGATATTGTTTGATCATGTCACGAAGTTATATCCGAGTGATCCACGCCCGGCTCTTGACAATGTATCTCTTCACATCGCCGCCAACGAATTCGTTTTTCTCGTAGGTAAGTCTGGCGCCGGTAAATCTACACTTATTAAAATGATTACTAAGGAAGAAATTCCTGATTCTGGCAAGCTTATTATTGGTGGTATCGACCTTGATTATGTCAAAAAACGCCATGTTCCGAATTATCGTCGCCGTATTGGCGTGGTGTTTCAGGATTTCAAACTCCTGCCAACTCGCACCGTCTATGAAAACGTTGCCTTCGCGCTCGAAATCGCTGGCATGAGCAATATGGAAATCGAAAAAACTGTTCCAAAAGTTTTGGATCTTGTTGGCCTTAGCGAAAAAGGGAACAAGTTCCCAGACAATCTATCTGGCGGTGAACGTCAACGTGTCTCTATTGCCCGTTCTGTTGCTCGCCAGCCAAAAATCCTGGTCGCAGATGAGCCTACCGGTAACCTAGATGTCCTAACTTCCAAAGAAATTATCGAGCTTCTTCAGAAAATCAACGATTATGGCACCACAGTCCTTGTCACTACACACGATGCCAGCATCGTAAACCTCTTGAAGAAACGTGTTATTACCTTGAAAGATGGTAAAGTTGTTAGTGACCAGAAGCAACACGGTATTTATCGCCTCGATGCCAATAACGACGGTATCCATCTTCCTCAGCCAGGCCACATGCATACAGAAAATTATCTCGAAGATGATGACGAACCACATATGTGCACCGAACGTCCGATTCGTGAGGTTCCAAAAACTGTTCATATCTCACCAGACGGCACTCCAGTCTCACAGCCAAAACGCTCTAATCCAAGAAGGAGATTAGTCCAATGACAAAAGACCAAAAGACTATCGATAATCTTAAAACGATGGAGAAAAATAACTCCCACCATACTCTCCGTAATGGTCGTCGCATTTTGAAATATGGTTTTATTGGCTATGGCCGTAATATTTGGCTCTCGCTCACATCTACTATCGTGATGAGCTTAACCCTAATCCTGCTTTTCGTCACCATCATTGCCAGTCTTATGCTTTCCAGCACAGCAGAAGTGATGCGTGAGAAAATTGATATCACCATCTTCTTCAAACCAGGCACATCAACTTCTATGCTTGAAAAAATGGCCAACACTATGCGCAAGGACAGCAATGTTCGCAATGTTGAATACTCGACCACCGAGGAAGAATACCAAAAGTTCATCGAAGAACAAAAAGACAACACAGAACTTATGGATCTTCTAGAAAACGATGAGGACGGCGCCTTGAAGGAACTCATGATGGCAGGTCTTCAATCCACGATGCGCATCAAAGTCGTTGATGCAGAAGATTTAACCAGCGTCAAAGATATCGTAGATAACAACGAAGATTTTGTTGAAAACCTCGACGCTAGCAGGGAACCAACCTATGACACAAATAATGCCGCTATCGACACTATCGTGAATTGGTCCAACATTGCACGCGTCGGCGGCCTTGGTCTTTCCGGCTTATTCCTCGTCATCTCCATTCTTGTCATCTTCAACACCATCCGTATGGCTATCTACTCTCGCTCAGAAGAAATCTATATGGAAAAGCTTGTTGGCGCCAACAACTCATTTATTCGTGGCCCATTCCTAGTTGAAGCCTCTATATCTGGTATTATCGCTGGCATCTTATCCGCCATTATCTCATTCGTCGCATTTAATGCTCTCACCCCAAAGCTCGAAAGCTATGATATCGATGTCTCTAAGGTCAGTGCATTCATTAACATCGATCATATCGCTCTTATCTTACTCGCATTTATAGGCATTGGCGTCATTATCGCCCTCACCTCATCACGCCTTGCGGTTCACAAGTATCTCCGCCGCATGTAAACCTTGCATTTTCATAATGCTTATGCTATTATTTAAGTATGAAAACCTCTAAAAACAAAAATATTTTAGTAGTGGGCCTTATCTTTACTGTAATAATGACATCTATTCCTGTTTCCGTCAATGCCACCAGCAACTGTGTGACAGACCGCTGTAAGCAGGCCGAAGCCGCAGAAGCTGAAGCGCTCGAAAAAGCTGCCAATGCCACATCTGCCGCTAACACTCTCGCTGCCGAGGTCCAGCGTCTTAATAACCAAATCGCTATTTATGAAGCTCGTATCCGCGCCAATGAAGCACTCTTAGATGACCTTCATATGCAAATCGAAGAGAATACAGCTAAACTAAAGTTGCAACAGCAGGCTCTCGCTGGCATGCTTGCAGATCTTCACTTTGAAGGTCGCCAGAACGACGCCATCATGGTGCTCGCCAGTAGTTCATCTCTTTCTGACTATGCCGAAAAACAGTCTCGTGCAGATACCGCCAAAAACCAAGTTACCCTTTCAGCTCAGACAGTAAAAGCTCTAAAAGAAGACCTCGAGTCTCAAAAGGCTGAGGTTGAACACATCCTAGCAGACCAAGAGCTTCAGAAAGCTACCGTCGAGGAAACTCGTTCCAAACAGCAAGCTCTAGTTGCTCAATATCGTGATAACGCAGCTGCTTACACTGCTGATGCTGAAGCCGCAGCCAAGATCAAGAAGGAAGAAATTGCAGCCTACATCCGTGCTAACCAACAAGACAAATACGCTCAATACGCCAACGATTCCACCGGTTACCTCGCAGCGGTGCGCGCTCGCGGTATGGACTGTCCACGCTCTAATTGGCAATATAACGGCGGATATGTCTATTCGTTTGATTACTACGTCGTCTGTGAGTGCGTAAGCTATGTCGACTATAAGGTTCAACGCACCTGGGGCATTAAAACTGCTTGGGGCAACGCCGCTGATTGGGGTTGGCACGCCAAAGCTGCTGGCTATCGCGTAGACCATGAGCCAGCTGTCGATACCGTAGGCTACACATCTAATGGTAGATTTGGTCACGTCGTTTGGGTTGAAAATGTTTCTACCGATTCATCCGGCAATAAAATTATTACATACTCTCAGTACAACGGTACCTATGATTACCAAAACAACTCAGCTGACGCCCGCTATTCTGAGGGTTGGTCTAACGCTTCTGCGTTCGATGGCTTCATCCACTTCGACCGTTAATATGCTATAATATACTGTATGAAAAAATCCAAAACACCTACTGAAAAAGTTAAGTGGAGTGAAAAGAAGGTCGGGTTAGCCGGAGCCATTGCTGCCGTAATCATCATGTTTGCTGGTGGCGTTGTGCTAGGCGCTAATTGGGAAAACCTTTGGTATTCCTGGGGACCATACCTTGGCCTAACACGCAAAATTGACAAAGATATTGATTTATCTAGCATTGAAAGACTTTACCGCAAACTCGCCACATATTACGACGGTGATTTGGATAAAGAAAAACTACTCGACGGTGCCAAAAAGGGCCTCGTCGCTGCAGCCGGTGATGAATACACCACATTTATGAATTCTTCTGAAGCCACCAACTATCTCGATAGTCTAGACGGCAGTATTAAGGAGGCTGGTATCGGCATTGAATTTGGTAAACGCGAAGATTATATCAAGGTCATTCGCACCCTTCCAGACAATCCAGCTCGTCGTGCAGGCGTGCTCGCTGGCGATATTATCTTTGCTGTAGATGACGAAGAAGTTTGGGATAAAGACGCCGAATATATTTCTGGCAAACTTCGTGGTAAGGCCGGTGACAAAGTAAAACTTACAGTCGTCCGCGACAACAAGAAAAAAGATTTCGAACTCACTCGTGAAAAGATTAACAATGTATCCGCCGACATTACTTACGACGGTAAGACCGCTATTATCAGCGTCTATCGCTTTAGCTCGGACACTGGCACATTAGTTTCATCATTCCAAAAAGAAATGAAAGAAAAAGGCGTTGAAAAGATTATCCTAGATCTCCGCAATAACGGCGGTGGATATGTTTCAGCGGCCAAAGACTTGCTTAGCCTCTGGATTAGCGGCGAAAAAATCTTCACCCAGAAGGGGAAGGACGGAAGCGACAATAATACCTATGCTTCTCGCGACAAAAATGTCTTCAAGGACATGAAGACTGTCGTGCTCGTCAACGAATCTACTGCATCCGCTTCCGAAATCGTAGCCGGTGCTCTTAAGGACTACGGCAAAGCTACCATCATTGGCAAAACCACCTTTGGCAAAGGCGTTGTTCAGCAAATGCTTAATGTTGAAGATGGCGGCATCCTCAAAGTCACCATTGCACGCTGGTACACTCCAAATGGCACCTCGATTAACGGTTCCGGTATCAAGCCAGACATCGAAGTCGACCGCACCTACGAACAAATCAACAAAGATCAAGATCCACAACTAGACAGAGCAAAGCAAGAAATTAAGTAATATATAAAGGGGAGTCAATTTCCAACGGGGAAATTAACAGGGAGCGAGCCACATAACGATGTGCGCGAGCGACCGGCCCCGTATATATTACTTATTTCTTGCTTATGGTATAATCTAGTGTATGAGTACACTTTTTAAACGCACAAAAATCTTAGCCACAATCGGCCCGGCCGTCTACAGTGAACAAGCTATCGAAGACCTTATCATGGCCGGTGTTAACGGCTGCCGTCTTAACTTCTCTCACGGCGATTACAAAGAACGCGACCAACAAATCGAATGGATTCGCAAAGCTGCCGCCAAGAAAGGCCGCTCCGTTGCCATCTTGCAAGATCTCCAGGGCCCAAAGATTCGTCTCGGTGAAATCCAGAATAATCACTTTGATGTCCACGTGGGCGATGAATTAATTCTTGATAATTCCATTACCGAACACGATGGAAGCAACATTATCCCAGTCCAATATAATCTCGCTGAGCGTATGAAAGTTGGCGAACCTCTCAGTATGTTTGACGGAAAAGTAAAATCCCATGTTACTGATATCGTCTCAAAAACTGCCGTTAAAGTGAAGATTGAAAACGAAGGTTTCATTATGAGCCACAAAGGCCTCAACCTTCCTGATACAGATTTTGGTGGCGACATTATTACCGAAAAAGATATGGCAGATATTGAATTTGGTGCCTCACGCGACTTCGACTACGTTGCTATGAGTTTCATCCAGTCCGCCGAAGACATCGATAAGCTTCGCCAAATTTTACTTTCTCACGGTTCTACTGCTCAGATTATCGCTAAAATTGAAACCAAAAAAGCTATCGAGAATGATGAAGTTATGGAAGCTATCGTTGAAGCCAGTGATGGCATTATGGTCGCACGCGGTGATATGGCCGTCGAAGCAGGGAACGAAGTCGTTCCAACTGTCCAGCGCAAACTCGTCGCACTTTGCCGCAAGCATGCTAAACTCTGTATTGTTGCAACCCAGATGATGGGCTCAATGGTTGATAATCCTGAACCATCCCGTGCAGAAGTCTCCGATGTTGCTAACGCCGTTATCCAAGGCGCCGATGTTGTGATGCTCAGTGATGAAACCGCCAACGGCAAATACCCAGTAGAAGCCGTCAAGCAAATGAAAAAAGTTATTCTCTATTCGCAGAATCACTCATACGCTATGCCGTTCAAAGATTTTGTTAAATCTATTTGGGGGCCAAACACTCCTGGCAATAGCACCCCAGCTGATCCAGTCCACGAACGCTATACCGCCATGTCTCGCTCCGCCGCTCGCGTAGCCGAACAAATCGGTGCCGACGCTATTATTTGCCAGACCGCTTCCGGTGCCACAGCCGCTGCCATTGCCGCCGAGCGTCCAAATGTTCCAATTATTTCCGTCACATCCAATGCTCGTGTTGCTGGTCAACTCGCACTTTGCTATGCCAACTCCGCATTTGTCCGTCCATATTCTGATACCTATGGCATCGACATCGCACAGGAACTCAAGGAATCTGGTTACATTCCTGCTCGTGAAGATGGCACTATCACAGTTGTGCTCGTCTCTGGCCAACCAAACACCGAGGGTGGCACTGACACTATCCAAGTAAGAAGAATTTGAGGAGTCTTTATGAATAAAAAAACTATCCGCGATATTGATGTTAAAGACAAAACCGTCCTCGTTCGCGTTGATTATAATGTCCCACTAAAAAACGGTCATGTCGCAGGTGATATCCGTATCAAAGCTAGCTTGCCAACCATAGAATATCTCAAGGAACACGGCGCCAAAAGAATCATTTTGATATCTCATCTCGGGCGTCCGGAAGGCCAAAAAGTTCCTGAGATGTCTTTGGAGCCGGTCGTCAGTGCCTTGCAAAATCTTCTACCAGACACCGAAGTTAAATTCGTACCGGATGTTTCCGGCCCAGATGTCGAAGAAGCCGTGGAATTAATGCCCGATGGTGGTGTTCTACTTCTAGAAAACTTGCGTTTCTTCCCAGGCGAAGAAGAAAACTCACGCGAATTTATTCAGGAAATTATTAATTCCACCCATGCACAGATTTTCGTACAGGATGGGTTTGCCGTCATTCACCGTGCTCACGCCTCCACAGAAGCCATCACACACGAGTTGCCTTCCGTGATGGGTCTTTTAGTTGAAAAAGAAGTCGCGGAGCTCACAAAGGCCACAGAAAACCCAGAACACCCCGTTTTACTTATCATCGGTGGTGCTAAAGTTGACGACAAGCAGCCTCTCATTGACGCTCTAGCCGATAAAGTAGACCAAATCGCCGTAGTTGGTAAAATTGCCGCCGATGGTTACACTCCGGCACCTGAAATCGCCGATAAAGTTTATGTCGCAGATGAATTCTCTACGGATGAAACTGGAGCCAAGCTCGACATCTCGAAAGATTGTGCCGTCAAAGTTGCTATGATGGCCAGCGATGCCAAAACCGTCATCTGGAATGGTGTAGCCGGCATGGTCGAAAAACATCCATTCGACGCAGGTTCCGCCACTATCGCTATGATGATTGGCTCAAGTATGGGCGACCAGACCTCAATCATTTGTGGTGGTGATACTACCGCTTTTGTAGAAGATTTCAGAGAGATGAGTTTGAACACGGCTGAATACAGTCTCATCTCCACTGGCGGTGGCGCTTCACTTGAATTCCTCACCGGCAAAACTCTCCCTGGACTTGAAGCTATCGAGGATAAATAGTATAATATCAAAAAGGAGTTTTTTATGGGACAAGTTGCAGACCAAATGAAAATGATTAATGCTCTTCGTAAAGCTCAGAAAGAGCTCAAGAATGAGATTGTTGAAGTTGAAGCTGGCGACGGAGCTGTCGTAGTCCAAATCAACGGTGAATTGAAAGTTAAAAGTGTCAAAATCGACCCTGAGCGTGTCGATCTAGATGACATCGAAGAGCTCGAAGGCTGGATTAAGAACTGTTTTGCTGATGGTTACGCCAAAGCTCAAGAAATTGCTACCGAAAAAATGAAGCCGATGATGAGTGATCTCGGTGGACTTATGGGCGGAATGGGGGCTTAGTGCTCCCTAAGGCACTCGAAGAAGCAATCGAAGCACTCGGACATCTTCCGGGTGTTGGACCTCGCACGGCCGAGCGCTACGCTTATTATCTTTTCAAAACTAATCCACAAATTTCAAGCAATATTGCAGATTCTCTTCAGAACTTACACAAGGGCGTCAAAAACTGCCCTGTCACTTTCGCATTAATAGATGTTGATGAAGAAATCTCGCCATTATATGCGGACGAAAAGCGTAACAAGACTACCGTCTTAGTAGTTGAAGAACCACTAGATATTTACGCCTTGGAGCAAACCAAATCCTTCAAAGGAACTTACCATGTCTTAGGCGGAGCCATCTCTCCAATAGACGGCATCAATCCAGAAAATCTTCACATCAAAGAGCTTATTACTCGCGTCGAAAAAGACAGTGTCGAAGAAGTTATTATCGCTACTAATCCTTCTGTGGAAGGGGAAAGTACAGCGCTATTACTACAAAAATTGTTACACGAAAAATATCCAGATTTGAAAGTTACACGCCTCGCACGTGGTCTTCCTCTTGGCGTAGATTTGTCCTACGCGGACCAAATCACCTTAAGCGCCGCTCTAAATAATAGAACAGACCTATAAAATTCAATAATGTCCCATCTCGCACAATGTCCGGATAGTAACCCGCCGTGCGAGATGGGATATTATGAATTTTATGATATAATTAAAGTATTGTATAAGGAGGTTGAGTGGATATATTCTTGATTATTTTAGGTATTACAAATCTTCTACTTGTAGGATTTTTATTGTTTAAACTTTCTCATAGTTCATCATCTCATGAAGACCGCGACTTCAAAGAACTTTCTGAACGCCTTGTCCGTATGGAAGCCGAAATGGATAAAGTAATTCCTAAAATCAGCACTGAATTCCGCGACAACCGCAAAGAAATCAGTGAGAATCTCCAGGGCATCCAAAAAACAGTTGATACTCGCGTTAAAAACTTACAAGACGAAAACGCCAAGAAGCTCGAAGAAATGCGTGAGACCGTTGATGAAAAACTTAAGGCATCTGTCGAAAAGCGTTTCAATGAGAGCTTCAAGAATATCTCAGAGCAACTAACTCAAGTCTATGAAGGCCTTGGCGAAATGAAAACGCTTGCTGGTGATGTTGGCGATCTTAAAAAAGTTATGGAAGGCGTAAAAACTCGCGGTATTTACGGAGAAGTTCAACTCGGTTCAATTATTTCCGATATGCTTTCCGATAACCAATATGAAGAGAACATCGCTACTAAAAAAGGTTCTTCAGACCGCGTCGAGTTTGCTATCAAGATGCCAGGAAAGACTGACGATACTGTATATTTACCTATCGACTCCAAGTTCCCAGTAGAAAACTACTCGCGTCTTATTGCAGCTTATGACAAAGGTGATAAAACCAAAATTGCCGTCTATCAGAAAGCTCTTGCCGATGATGTAAAGGTCCAAGCCAAAAAGATCCACGACAAATATCTTGACCCACCTGTAACTACTGACTTCGGTATGATGTTTGTACCAACCGAGTCTCTATATGCTGAAATCTTGCGTATTCCCGGCCTCTCAGATGAAATCCGCCAAAAATACAACATCACCATTTCATCGCCAACTACTTTGCCGACCATGTTGAGTGGTCTCCTAATGGGCTTCCGTTCAGTCGCCATAGAAAAACGCTCCGCCGAAGTCTGGGCCACCTTGGGCGCCGTCAAAGCACAGTTTGGTAAATTCAGCGAGCTTCTCGCCGCCACTAAGAAGAAGCTTGAAGAATCTGCTAATAAAATTGGATCTGCCGAAGTTACTTCCCGCCAAATCGAAAGAAAGCTCAAAAACGTCGAGACTTTGCCAGAATCTGAATCTCAAAAACTCATTGGCAAGATTGACATCGATTAATCATCTAACTCAAGCAACGGATAGACGCACTTAATCAAATCTTTTACGACACCATTGTAATCAGTGTCATAAGTGCGGAATCCAGCAGCGTATGGATGGCCACCGCCACCAAAGTACCCAGCCACTTCTTCAGAGATTGGTACGCTACTCCTTAGCTTACCTGTCACACGGCCATCTGGATATGTCTTGATAGCTACCGCAATCTTCACTCCTTCTACCATACGCATTTCATCTAGAATCAGCACGCCAGGATTATATTCGTTTGAGTATTCTTCAATATCTTCCCAAGGAATATGAACCGTAGCCAAATTACCATCCAAATGGTATTCGATACGCTTAATCAGATCTGCTTTGTATCCTAAAATGCGCTGAGATTTCTTCATAAACTCGCGGCGCTTTTCGTCAAGCTCAGCAATGTCGGCCCCATATTCAAGCAATTCCGCAGCAGTACGGAAAGTATCCGCATCCACGCCAGAAACCGTAAAGCCCAAGGTATCAGATGTCAAACCCTGCAATAAAAGTTCTGCGGCTAACTTAGAGACCTCGATGTTTTGATCCTTAGCAATTTTATAAATCAAATTAGTGCAGGAAGGGAGTGTTTCAATAATCGCTTCATGGCTAAATGATAAATCATCCTCGGTTTCGTGATGATCAATTACGAATACCGGCTTATTTTCCAAAGCATCTCTTGCTGCCAAATCTTCCAAGACCTTAGACAATAAAATATCGGCAGCGGTGTCCACAATAATATACCCATCTACGTCGGTTGGGAATTCGTCATTTACACGGCCCCAACCCTCAAAATAACGCAGGTATGGTGGTATATTAACCGGGCAGAAAAGTGAAACTTCTTTATCTTTCAAAAGCTCTTCAAGAGCCAAAGCTGAGCCTAGGGAATCACCATCAGGATTTTCCGCTTGGATTACACAAATTCTACCTTTATCTTTTAGAAAATCAGAAAAATTATTATACATATAATATATTATAACATCTCTTTATAGATATCTTCCAACTTCTGAATCCAATAACTCTGCAAGACTTCCTTGCGCGACTCAAGCGCCTTCCTACTCATTTTCTCAATCAACTCAGGCTCTGCCATAATATGCTTCAACATTGCCGCCATAGCCTCTGGCGTTTCGTTCTTCGCACACATCCCGGTTCCTGGCACAATCACGCTCTTCATATCTTCGTCACAAAAGATCGTCGGCAAACCCGTAGCTGTAGCTTCTAGAAGTGTCAGGCCTTGCGTATCGAACCCATACGAATTCGTAATCGACAAGTGCTGAGTTCCTAGCATATCTAGGACATCTTCGTGGCGCACCGCCCCCAAAAATTCCACATTGTCAGACAGCCCATTCTTTGCTACAAATTTCTGAGCTTTCTTAAATTCGTTACCATCGCCAGCTATCGTAAAGAAGAAATCATTTGTGTAGCCACGCAATAACCTCAGTGCTTCCAAGAACGGCATAATACGCTTCTCTTTTGAAACCCTTGAGCTCCAAATAATCCTCAGCTTCTCGCCCTCAGATTGGTAATCTTTTTGAAAACTACGCACAGCCCATTTTCGATCCACATTCTCATCTGCTACGCCATTAGATAGAACCTCGATTGGTTTCGATGCGCCATAATGTTCTAGCTTCAGTTTAAAATGTTCAGACGGGGTTAAGACTTTGTCTGCTTCATTTGCTTGGCGCACCATAATACTCCACATATTTGCCTGAGCATTAGTCGTGGCGAGATATTTATCCCGAGCCACTTCAATATTCATCTTTGGGCAAATCAACTTTCGATGCAGGCTGTTCAAAACGCCCGAAATAAGGCCTTGCAACGCACGAGGCGTATTTATCGTAATCGCCTGATCCTCACGCCCATGCATCGTCTGCACAAGCGGTAGGCCATATTTGCGTGCGACTAGCACTGCCGCAATCGAGACCTCTGCTTCATAGTGTGCATGGATCAAATCAAACTGTTCCTGGAAGTCTGGATATTTTTCTTCTATAAATTCCAAGATAGCACTCGGCCTCCTTGCCATTGGCGCACCATTAATCTTTAACCAAGAAGTCGGCAGCAAAACCACATCTCCATCATCACATCTTTCACCTGGACAGAACACCTTAACTTCATGGCCATCCTTCTTCAAAGCCTCCTTTTGCGCAGCTATCGAAGACGGAATACCACCCGCTACTTCAAGATAGAGGTCTGTAAAAATCGCTATTCTCATACTTTAGCTCCTTTTTATCCTACGCCCGCGCTTTTTATTTCTAGAAAGCTTTGCCTGAACTTTTTTCGCATTTTTCTCACGCCTAGTAACCCACCTGTTTACGTACTTACCTAAGAATGAATTAACTACCCAGCGTGTAATCTCACGACAAATCATTAACAACGGATAAGTAGCAACTGCCATTCCGCCAAAGATAATCCAAGCATGTAGGCCCAAATCCGACTCAATACTGAACCACCACTTGAAACCTAAGAGACACACAATCATGCCAACCACCGAGACAATAAAGATTGCCAATTTCCACCAATCAGAGGCCTTCATATTCTTATAGTCCTCCGCCTTGGTTAATCTAGCGAGATTTGTCAGGCCAACTGCCGCCCAAACCATCGTGCAAAGTGTGGCAATCACCTCCTGGCTCAACTCACAGATATTACCAAAAACTACCGTAGCGCCAATCAAGATTAAGTTTGCCAAAGCCACTGGAGCCGCCGCAAATAATACATTTCTGATGAACTTGCCCTTAATCAATTTCTCGTTCGGGATCTGTGCTAGGAAGAAGCTTGGAACACCGATTGTCCAAAGTGTTACCAATGACACCTGGGATGGAATCATCGGGTAAGTAATTGCAAAACAAATTGCAAGTAATGACATCGCCACAGAGAACAGATTCTTCACCAAGAACAGGGAACCACTATTTTCAAGGTTATTCACCACCCTACGACCTTCCGCCACAACCGATGGCATTCTAGAAAAATCTGAATCCAGCAATACCATCTGTGATGCCTGCACTGCAGCCTGTGCGCCAGAAGCCATCGCCACAGAACAGTCTGCATCCTTGAGCGCCAACACATCATTAACACCGTCACCGGTCATAGCCACGGTGTGTCCAGCATCCTTCAGGATTTTCACTATCGTGCGTTTCTGTGCTGGAGTCACACGACCAAATACCGTATTTTCTAGAACCGCTTTCTGGAACTCGCGTTGGCTAGTGAGTTTGGACATATCGACACATTTATCTGCATTTTTAATGCCAACTTTTCTAGCAATTTCCGCAACAGTCTCAATATCATCGCCAGAAATTACTTTAATATCTACACCTTGATCTTCAAAATATTTAAATGTGGCTGGTGCAGTTTCGCGAATTTCATTCTCAAGTACAACTAAGGCTAGGGCCTCTGCACGAGCCGTCAAAGCCTCGCCGTCTAATTTTCCGTAGTATCTTGCAAACACCAAAACACGCGCGCCCTGGCGAGTGTATTTAGATACCTGTGCACGAACTTTACTATATTCATCTCTGAGCACCAACTCTGGCGCACCAATCACAAACGAACTACCCTTGAACTGAACACCGCTATATTTATAGCGTGATGAGAAGCCCTGAATCTTCACAATATTTTTATACTCATCTCCGCGCATATCACCACGATTTCTCTTGTATTCACGCTTCATCGCAGCCATTGTCTCAGTATCAGCAGAGAGCGCAGCCACCGTCTCAACCAAAGCCATTCTCCATTTCTCATCAGCAAGCCACTTAGTCTCTACGACATTCATTTTGTCGCTAGTAATAGTACCTGTTTTATCGACACAGAGCGTATCTACGCGTGCAAGAGTCTCAATACTCTTCATATCGTGAAGCATCACTTTCTGGCGAGCAAGGCGCATTGCAGAAAGCACCAAGGTCACCGAAGCTAGAAGGAACAAACCTTCCGGAATCATTCCAATCACTGCTGCAGCCATCGCCTGGACACTGGTCTGAACCGGAGCGCTCTGGAAAAAGAATTGTTCAGCAAACATAATAATCCCAATCGGGATAATCATAAGACCCGCCACCTTCACAAAGGAGTTGAGGCTGCGAATAATCTCGCTCTGTTCACCAGTTTTAATAGCCTTAGCCTTCAAGGTAAGCTGTGCTGCATAAGAATCTTCGCCAACTTTCGTAATCTTCGCATAACATTCACCGTAAACAATGAAACTCCCTGAAAGCAATTCATCACCCTCGTGTTTCATAATCTCATCAGCTTCACCGGTTAGAAGCGCTTCGTTAGCAGCCACTTCGCCAGAAATTACTACAGCATCTGCCGGAATCTGATCGCCGCCTCGAAGCACAATAATATCATCAAGTACAATCTCATCAACCTTTAGCGTTTCCAATTTGTAATCACGCACTACACGTGCAACCGGAGCGTTCAAAACCTTTAGGTTATCAAGCACCTGCTTCGCGCGAAGCTCCTGCACAATACCAATCACGATGTTTGCAACAATAATTGGCAAGAACGTCAAATCTTTCCAAGAATGCACTAATGCCAAAACAACGGCTAAAATCAAGAATACAAAGTTAAAATACGTCAAAAGATTTGAACGAACAATTTCACCCACCGTCCTTGACGGCGCTTCTACAGATTTATTTACAAGCCCAACCCTTTTTCGCTCACGGACATCTTTGGCCGTGAGACCCATAAATGGTTGCTTCATTACTTATCTCCGGCGCTTGCCTTCGCCTTTTTATCCTCAATTACTTCTTGGCTTAGAATCTTAGCTTTTTTAGGCATTGCTACGAAAATTGCAAGCGCAATACCAAGCACAGCTACTGCAGCACCACATGCGATAAACGGCATAGTACTACGTTCAGTCTCATGTTTCATATCTTTGTAAAGACCACTTTGAACATCATAAAGTTCTGCTTCAACATTTGAACGACGGCTTTCCTTGGAAGTCAATTCACGAGCGAGTTCTGCATATTTGTCATCTTGAACAGACAATGCATTCTTCTCACGGCGAATATTTTCGATTTCACTGTATAAATTATTTACCTCAGCCGAAATCTCATCTTGTGAACGAACATTCATCTGAGTGTAATCTGCATCCTGACGATTTTTCACGCCATAGGCAATCAAACTTACAGATGCCACTGCTGCTACAAGCACAATCAAAAGTGGCTTTAAAGCATCAGTATTAAAATCTATTTTCCTCGCACCTTTCTTCATAACTTTATTTTATCATACCTCCATTGTTAATTAAATATTTTATTCACTACCAGTTAGCCAACTCCAGATCCTCTCAAAGAAGGTCTTTTCGTTCTTTGGCATCTCTTCTTCTTTCGGTGCTTCAGCCTCTGGTTCGTCAGAAGAACTGCTACCCTCAATCACCGGATTAATTTGTTCAGCTTCCACCAACAACCTGTAACGATCCGTGCCAACAGGCCAACAAGTTAGAAGCGTCAGAAGCCCTTTATCACCATCATATCTAAGCGCTGCTACATCACTTGGGTCTACTGTTCGACGATTTCCATTAACTTTGTATGTATATCGCACATGATTGTAGTTAATATAAATCAAATCGCCTTCCACCAACCTCTCTATGCCAGAGAAGATAAACTTATATTGAATGCTACTATAAATATCGCCAGCCGAGTGACCAGAAATCACCACATTACCCACTTGACCAGGGAAAGCCGAAGCGCCAGGCACGCGAAAATGCGCCACACCATCAATCATAGCTTTATCGAGCGAGGCCTTATCATTATTAATGCCAAAGAACACCGGTACATTTACATTGAGCTTCGGAATAATCAACTTACTATCACCATTTGGAGCCTCGGTCACGGTTGGGTCGATTGCCGTAATTTCTTCATCGGAAACATTGCCTGGAGAAACATAGGCGATAATTGGCGCAAAGACCAAACGGTTATACTGTAAGAATAAAATCAACAAAGTCGTAAACACGCCAGCCACAACTGGAATCCATTTCCTATGTTTTCGTTTAACTGAGAATTTCTTACCAGCCTTGCTCTGAACTGTAGCCTTCAATTTATCCGCCACGCGCTGCGACTGTTCCTGGTCAAGTTGGCCAGAGTTAATTTGTCCAGCCAAAGTCTGCTGCGCATATGGATAAAAATCCTTCAACTTTTTCTTTTCAATCGACTTCTGCAATTCACGAACACGGCGAGTCTGCAACTCTTTCTTTACCGCGCGATCTTGCTCGGCAGCACGACGCTGCAAAAGTTGTTGCATCGCAATATTTTGACGCTCCGCCTCATCCTCGACTTTTTTCTTCTCATTTTCGACAAATTTCTGAGCCGCCTGCGAATAATATTCCTGGTAATATTTCTGATAATAATTCTGCCAAGCCGTATGATAAGTCTGCCAATCTTGCGGGCGTGCCGAACCTGGATTTGCGTATTTATAAGTATTCGTTTGCTGAACCGGTGGGGTCTGCTGAGGCACCTGATTTATAGCCTGTCCAGAATACGCGGTCACAACTTTCTTGCGCGCGATTTCTGCAGCAGTTTGACGCTGCCTCTCTTCGGGGGTCATCCCACCACTATCCATAGGATACATTATATCATATACAAAAGATATATGCTATAATTATCGCATGGACAGAGAACGTAAACATCGCGTCCGTTTAATAAAAATTGCAATTATCGACTTCGTCTCCGTTATTAGCGTCGTAACGATTGTCTTAGTTTTGCTTGGCCTCGTAGCTGGCTGGCGTTTTAATTCCGATTTCAAACTCGAGCAAAACGGCCTCGTTCAAATCAATTCGCTCCCAACCGGTGCAACCGTCATTATCGACGACGAACAAGTCTTTGGTACTACCAATCTTTCTCGCATTTTGTCAGGCGGCGAGCACAAAATCGTCCTCCAGCGCGAAGGTTATGAATCGTGGGAAAAAACCATCAAGATTACTCCAGGTTGGCTACTAAATTTGAACCAACCACATCTTTTCAAACAAAATCGCGAGCGCGAGGAGCTCAAAGAATTCGACAGGCTCACTTTCTTTGAAGCCACTCGTGACCGCAAGGGAATTATCTACAAGACCGACGACAAGCCTACTTTACACTACGTCACAGATTTAGGTGGAGATATTAAGGATACTGAGTTAAACCTAGAGCACATCTTGAAAGAAGAAACCGATAAAGACACCGTCGCTACTGATGAAGAAGAAAAATTCATTCCTTTCACCATCGCCGCAAGTTTCTGGAACAAAGATTCCAACCGTGTTCTCTTCAAACTAAAATCTGGAGATTGGCTCTACGTCAATCCTAAAACACCAAAGGAGAGCGTCAACCTCAGCCAAGATATCAAAAACTACGCTAATTACGAGAGCCTTATCAAAAATCTAAAGTCCAAGTCCATCAAGTATGTCGCCTTTGCAAACCACGGCGGCAGCGAACTCTACCTCACCATCGGACAAACTATTTTCAAAGTTAATCCAGGCGATAAAACCATTTCCGCTACCCCACTTGTGGGTATCTCGGAATTCATGGCCTACGATTCCACCATTGTCGCACTCACCGAACCAGACGAAAAGGGAATTAGGTTTGTCGAACTTTATAAAGACGGCGAACGCAACGTCACCAATTTCTATGAAATCACCGACAAATCCGCCAGCGCCCATGTCGCACTTAGCGAATTCTACGGCCAAAGATATATCATTTTCACAGTAGGCAAACGTCTTTTTGTCTATCGTAACGAAAGCTTCAACCAAAATATGAACAAGGTTACTGAGAATGATCTTTCTATCGTTCCAGAATCTATAGCAATTTCCAGCAGCGGGGAATTCTTCGTCATGAAATCTGGCACCAAACTCGCTGTCTACGATTCAGAAATTGAAGATTATACTGAATACGATTCGGGTGAGGAAAAGACACGCTGGTTAGATGCATTCGTGATGTTTGGAGTAAAAAATAAGACCCTCTCGGTCTGGGATCATGATGGTTCCAATAAGCGCACACTAGTAGTTGATGATGCCGCTCCAAATCAGAACGCACTTATCACTTCTGAATTTAAATATTTCTATTACATTGCCCAAAATAAGGAAGGTAAGCTCATTCTCCGCAGGGAAAGACTATAAAAAAGACGCCTTTCGGCGAATCTTGGTGGCGGGGGTTGGATTTGAACCAACGACCTTTTGGTTATGAGCCAAACGAGCTACCAGGCTGCTCTACCCCGCGATATAGCACTAAACAAGTATACACTAAATAAAAATAGAAGTCAAGACTTACTCTTTGACCTCTATAATTCCATTATATCACGCTTTTGCGTTTTTGTCAAGGTACCCCCACAATACGCTTGCGTTTTTCTCAATAATCTGTTATAATACTTATATGAAATCGTTGCCAATAGTCGCATTAGTCGGCCAGACTAATGCCGGAAAATCAAGCCTTCTAAACCGCCTCGCTAAGCGTAATATTGCTATTGTCGCACGCGAAGAAGGCACCACTCGCGACAATGTTGTGGCAACCATTGATAATCAGTTTATTCTTATAGATACGGCGGGCCTCAAAAACCCAGAAGATGATTTCGAGGCTTCCATCCAAGACCAAATTTCTGATGCTATCGACAGCGCAGATTTGATTTTGGTTACCCTTGATTCTAGCAAATTCCCAAATCAAAAAGATCGCGACATCGCTCGTATGGCTTTGAAATCCCGCAAACCAGTCTTGCTCGTTCTCAATAAGTCCGACATTCACGGCCCTGCAGATGAGGAATTCCTCTTTGGCATTAAACCATCCGAAACCATCCGCACCTCTACCACCACAGGGCAGGGAATTGGCGACCTCAAGCGCAAAATTTATAACGTTCTTTCGGAAAACGGGCACTTGGGAGACGTGCCGCAGGCTACGGCCGAGAACGAGGACATTATCAAGTTGGCGTTAATCGGCCGCCCAAATGTTGGTAAATCCAGCCTTTTCAACTCACTCAGCAAGAAACAGCAAGCAGTTGTCAGCTCTCGCCAGGGCACTACTCGTGATGTTAATCGCGTACAGGTCAAATACGAAGGCCAAACTATCGAAATTCTTGATACCGCCGGCCTCCGCAAGCCAGGCAAACGCGAAGTTGGCATCGAGAAATTCTCCGCACTCCGCACTCTAGCCGCTATTGAAGAGGCGGACGTCTGTGCGTTGCTTATCGATAGCACTGAACCCCACTCCAAATTAGACCAATCCCTCGCCGGCCAAATCGTCGAGGCAGGGAAGGGAATTATCGTGGTCGTTACCAAGTCTGATTTACTCAGCGAAGACACCGTCACCAGCACTCGCGAAACCAGCGAGCACGCCACACCTGTCGATATTATCCTCAACGAACTAGAGCACGATTTCGACTTCTTGCCATTTGCACCAGTTCTCGTTACCAGCTCCGAAACCGGCAAGAATGTCACCAAACTTTTCGATCTCACCCTCCAAGTCGACGCCGCCCGCCACACAGAACTCCGTACTAATAATCTCAACAAAATCCTCCGCGAAGCCATCGTTGCTCATCCGCCAGCTGGTCTCAAAAATACTCATCCAAAGCCAAAGTATATCGTCCAAACCGACACTTGCCCACCTTGGTTCGTGATTCACGGCCGCGAGATGGAATTAATGCACTGGTCTTACAAGCGCTATCTAGAGCGCAAAATCCGCGAATTCTACCCGTTCCTCGGCACACCTATCAAGTTCAGTTTCCATAATGAGAAATAAGCTTTACTTTTATGCTTATCTGTGCTATAATGTAACCATAGAGATAACCCACTCTAGCAATGAGTTATCCTGTTGTGTGTATTACCTACTATTTATAGTAGGTAATTTTATTGGATTTGCCACCAAAAGCGACAAAGAACTCCACACGCTTCAACTTCAGATTAATCATCAGTATCATCGTATAGGCTTTCCTTTCTAAGCCTTTAGGGCTTTCTACTCGCTAGAAAAGCTTTTCATTGAAAGCCCCCTTTAGATCCCCGACCACCCAGAACTAAGGATAGACACTCTTAGTTGGAGATCCTTAGGAACTATCAATATACATCCTCAGGTTTTAATAAACCGCCCACACGCCGTCCATTGTATCATACGAGTCAATAAATACAGCAACATAAGCAATAATAAAAGTGATGTAAAAAATACACGGATAACGGGGGTAGAACATTCAAAATGGTTATGGGTAAAAAATACATAAAACAGAGATACAAATAATCATAAAAACTGTAAATTTTACAATGAGTTTTTTCAAATTACCTCTATGAATTATGGTATAATAGATATTGTCTATCTATAATTTAAGAGTGAATAAAAAGAGCATTTTCGTAGGGAGTTTGTCCTCAACGATGACGACAAGCGAGTACTGACTCGAGCTGTAAGGCATCGTTGCGAAAACGCTCTGAATTATAGATAGACCTCGAAGTTGGTGCTCGCTTTTCGCGTATCAAGACACCGCATCACGAGGTCTATTTTCTATAATTCTGTCGCTCAGAAGGAACAGCGATGTCTACCCCGTTGGAAGAGCATTCGAAAGAAGAGCTCATAGAGATTATTAAATCTCTGAAAAAACAGAAAAAATTCGGACTTGTCTGGGAAGATGAACCAGAGAAAGTGGCAGAGGAATGCAAAGCAAAACTACCTGTCCTAGAAGAAGCTTCAGAAAAAGAAATTCATTCCGCGCCCAACGAACCGACAAATCTCATTATCGAAGGCGACAACTATCACACACTTTCAGCTTTAAATTATACCCACGCAAGAAAAATCGATGTAATCTATATTGACCCTCCATACAATATGGGTGGGGACTGGAGATATAACGACCACATAATAAACGAGGAAAATGTCTTTAAGCACTCCTTATGGCTCTCTTTTATGTCTAAGCGACTATCGCTAGCAAAAGGACTTTTATCCAGTAATGGTATTATTTTTATATCTATAGATGACCACGAATTTGCAACATTAAAATTACTCTGTGATGAAGTTTTTAATAGTTCTAACTATATTAGCTCCTGTTTCATCCTTGATAACCTTAAAGGTAAAACAAATGATAATTTTATAACATCCGTAGGCCATCAAATCTTAGTCTATGCAAAAAATAAAAATAACTTATCAAAAAAAGGGTTTGAAAAAATCGAAAACATCTTCGCACAAAAAACAGAGGATAAGTTCTCGTTCGAAGATGAATATGGACTGTACAATAAGATAACTTTTAAGAAAACTGGTCAATCTAAAAATCGTGAAGATCGTCCTAATATGTTTTATCCGTTACTTGAAAAGAATGGGACACTCTCTATGATTACAGAAGATGAGTATGTTCACATATATAATTCGATCTCAAAAACTTTCGACGATTCATATTTACATAAACTTGAGTCTAAATATTTATCTCAAGGTTATAAGTTTATACTCCCGTTAGACTCAAGCGGAAAATATTTACGGTGGACTAGTGGTTACCCTACTTGTAAACAAAAAATACAAGAAGGCGAAGTATTCTTCGAGAATGGAGTATACCAAAAAACTCGCCCATCAGCATCAGAGATGCTCCAAGTCTACAGCAGTGGAACGCCAAAAAACTTCATGTATAGGCCAGAGTTTTCAACAGGAACCACAAATCTTAACGAAATCTTCAAAAACGACGGCATATTTCCATATCCTAAACCAGTATCTTTAATAAAACAACTACTGAAATTAACAAACGCTAAAAATTCAACTGTCCTCGATTTCTTTGCCGGCTCAGGTACCACCGGCCAAGCCGTTCTCGAACTCAACAAAGAGGATGGTGGCCATCGCCAATTCATTCTTTGTACAAATAACGAAAATCAAATCGCAGAAGAAGTTACATATCCTCGCATCAAAACCGTAGTCACAGGCATCCGCCCGGATGGATCAAAATATTCAGATGGCACCCCTGCCAATGTTCGTTATTTCAAAACAGCCTTTGTAGACAAAGAGCGTTCTACTGATACCACTCGTGAAAAGCTCGTGGAACGCTCAGCAGATATGATTCGAATTCGCGAGAATGCTTACGAAGAAATCGAATCCGGTTCCATCAATAAATACTACGATTCAAAAGACGCATTTGTCGCTGTGGTTTTCGACCCATTCAGCATTGCAAGCACATGGGAGGAAATCGAAAAACTAAATACCGACAAGAAACTTGTAAAACTGTATATCTTTTCATACACGCGCGATACATCGGCTTTCACAGATGAGATTCCAGAAACGCAATTAAAATGGGAATCCGTCCCAATTCCGGAAAGCATCTTGCAAGTTTATCATCGTTTATTTGAGGAGAAGAAATAATGTTAGATCTAAAAGATTTTCAAGAAGATGCAGTCTCAAAATTAGTTGAGACTATGCGCAAGCAAGTTTCCGCCATCGACTCTGGTGCTATGATTAATCCAAACATCATTTTCAAGTCGCCTACCGGTTCTGGCAAAACCATCATGATGACCGAAGCCCTTCGCCGCCTACCAGACGAATTTGATTTTAACGACAAATACTTCGTCTACCTATGGCTCGCGCCCGTGAAACTCCATGCTCAAAGCTACAAGAAGCTCAAAAAAGAATTACACGATGATATATACAATCTCATCAATATCGACGACGGCCTAACTAGCGACCCTCTCGCTCCAAACACACTTCTTTTCTCCAACTGGGAAAAACTCAACTCCACTGCAAAAAAAGATGATCCAGAAAAAGGCCTAAAGGCTGGCGATTGGACAAATACCGCTGTTCGTCAAGGCGAACAAGCAAACCTCCAAGATATCTTGAACGCCACAAGGGAAAAAGGTGGCAAAATTATCCTGATAGTCGACGAATGCCACCAAGCGTTCTTTGGCGATAAAAGCCAGAGGTTTGTAGATGAAGTAGTGAAGCCATCACTCATAGTCCAGCTTTCTGCTACGCCAAAAGAAAAGCCCACCATCGAAGTAAAATACGAAGATGTCGTTGAGAGTGGTCTCATCAAAAATCAAATCATCATCAATAATGACCTCGCAAACTCAAGCACGGATGACAAAACTGTTATCGAAAGCCTCATTCTACAATCCCTAAAACAACGCGATGACCTTGCCAAAAAATATGAAGCGATGGGTAAAAATATCAACCCTCTTCTCCTCATTCAGCTTCCAAATGAAACAGACAACCTATCCGATCTTGACATCAAGTACCGAGATATTATAGAAGAAGTTCTCTTGAACGAGGGAATCAATTACGATTATGGAAATATGGCCGTATGGCTTTCTGAAGAAAAACGAAATCTCGAAAATATAGAAGCGCCAGATAATCCGGTCAAGGTTTTATTATTCAAACAAGCCATCGCGCTCGGCTGGGACTGCCCACGCGCGCAAGCACTATTAATGCTTCGCGACATCAAATCTGATTCATTCAAAATTCAAACCATTGGGCGCATCTTGCGTATGCCTGAGGCTGAGCACTATCTAGATGATACACTCAACACGGCATATGTATTCACCGATTTGGAAAGCATAAAAGTAGATGCAGACGCTAAAGACCCAATGCGAAATCTCATCAAATATAAAGTATCTCGCATCAACCCGGTCTTTAATAGCGACCTAATCACGCTACCAGACAGCATCTTTCTAACTCGTGTCGATTATGGCGATTTAAAGGCGGATTTTCACGATATTCTGGAGAATGTTTTAGAGCAAGCATTTGGTCTTGACGAATCCGACGATGAAAAAACTTGCTACGAGAAAATCGATGAGAAGCTAGAAGTCTACGACGAAGAGCTCACGACTGTCCTGCTCTCAGATGAAGTCCTCGAGAATATCGACGAAGCCGCCAAGCAAGATTTCTTCGCCGAAGGAGATATCGTTAAACGCAAACTAGACGATGCAATGGTTGAAAATGTCTTTAATGCAGAACTTCGCGAAGATATCAAGCCATTCAAAAACTTCGCTAGGTCTAGAAGTATTGTATATGGAAGCCTTAAAAATGTTTTTCGTCGCGGTGGCTTTAGCGATTTCGACATTCAAAGAATCTTCGCTTGTTCTAAGCTCAACAAAGACTTCCTTAGGGAGTGCTTTGAAATCGCAATTGATCAATATAGTCATATCAATCAACAAGATTTGAAAAAGCGCCGCGACCGCGAAGGAAAAGTATTTGACTTTACGATTCCGGAAAGAGATGAGTTTTCAGACAACTCAGAATCAATTACAACCATCCGCAATGTTTATGTTGATTACTACCGTAGCAAGAATGCTCCGACCACTACCGAAGTTCCATTCGAAGAATATTTGGATCATAGCCATGGCGTCTCATGGTGGTATAAGAATGGCGATAAGGGCGAAAAATACTTCGCCGTAGAGTATTGGGAGCTAGACGAAAAGGCTTTGAGCCATCGTGCAGCCTTCTACCCAGATTACATTGTCAAATTTAAAGATGGGACGACTGGCGTCTTCGACACCAAATCCGGTTTTACATCCGAAAACAAGAATGCCAAACAAAAAGCAAATGCCTTGCAAGATTATCTACGCAAACATGCTGATTTATGTCTTTGGGGTGGCATCGTAAGGCCAGCAAAAAATAATACTGGATGGGAAATTCAAGCAGACTATCTCAATAATCAAATAGCTAGAAGCGACCACGCTAACCTGCCAGATTTCGATTACTCAGATGAAAATTGGGTGTCATTCGAAATTCCAGCATAAATAAAAATAAGCCCCAAAGGCTTATCGTAGTGGTGATCTCTGCGGGAGTCGAACCCGCGTTGACGGGATGAAAACCCGTTGTACTAACCGTTATACTAAGAGACCGCCAAATTGCTCCCCCTGCCCATATATATTATCATACATTCTTTAAAAAAGCAAATAAATGGGCGGACCTTTCACAGTCCGCCCGTAAAACTAGTAGAAAGCCAAAAGATAAATCATGCAGTAAGTGTGCCCGTCATCGAGTCAGTATCATAGAAGATCTTAACCTTATCAGTTTTACAGCTAAAGCTGCTCGCAGCCAGAGGTGTTGCCACCAAATTAAACTTTGAGCCGCTCTCATCCTCATACTCCAAGGACTCCAAACGAACAAGAAGTCTTGTCCCGTCCTCTATTCCGAATGATTCGTTATAGTACTGATGCGGATGATGTGCAAACTGCAGCGCCTTAAACAATGCCTCTCTTATTGGTCCGTCTACAATTTTAAAAGTGCTATTATTCATAGGTTTACCCACGATTTAAAGCCTCCCGGCTATTGATTTTATTACCTCACGGTATACTTCTATTATAGCACAAAACATCAAAAAAGTCAATAGAAAATAACATATTTAAACATAAGCATTATAATTTGAAAAGAAAAACACAATTTTTTGTTGCATTTGTAAAAAATGTGGTAAAATAGAATAGAAAGCGACGAATTTTCCAGATGAATTCAGTTGACATTAGCACATAACTATGATATAATTATCATAATTTACAATATCAATGAGGGGTGGAGAAAGGGATTTTTAAGCCAAAATGGATAAAAATACGGACATTATCACAAAAGCGATAGAAGGAAGTCTCAAGATCATCGAGCAAGAGCGCGAGAAAGAGATTATTATTCGTCGCTTTGGTCTCAATGGCCCAAAAGAAACTCTCGAACAGATTGGAGAAATGTTAAACATTACTCGTGAGCGTGTCCGTCAGTTAGAGAAAGCTATTCTTATCCGTTTGCGTATTGCTGCTGAAGAGTCCCAAATCCCAGAACTCAATGCTGCTGAAAAAATCTTAATTCGTAATCTTACAGAGGAAGGTCGTGTCGCTCGCGTTACCACCCTCGCCGAAAAAGTCTACGGACACAATCCATCACAAACCGAAACTTCTAGCATCAGTTTTATTGGTGCTATTTCTGCCCATCTCACCTCTGTTGAGGAGAACGATCGCTATGCTTCAGCGCTCGGTATTTCCGACTATGGAGATGAAAAGGGAATTAAAGCCAAGATTGATGAAATCGTTGCCGTAATCAAGAAAAAAGGTTCACCAATGTCACTTGATGAACTTGACGAAAAGCTTGATTATGAGCACCCAGACCACATTCGTGCCGTTGCGTCTATATCTAAACTACTTTCACATCTCGGCGACAAATGGGGCCTTGCTAAATGGCCTACAGTTAATCCAAAGAATATTCGCGACAAGATTTATGTCGTATTGCAGACCGCTCAAGAGCCAATGCACTTCACTGACATCGCAGAATCTATCAAGAAATCTGATTTCCGCCGCAAGAATGTCACTCTTCAGGCTATTCACAACGAACTTATCAAAGATTCACGCTTTGTTCTCATTGGTCGTGGCATCTATGCACTAGATTCCTGGGGCTACAAGAAGGGAACTGTCAGCGAAATCATTACCGATGTCCTCAAAGAAGCTGGCGAACCACTCACCCGCGAAGAGATCGTCAAACGCGTCCTCAAAGTCCGCAAAGTCAAAGAGACAACCATTCTCTTGAATCTTCAAAATAAAAATACCTACGAAAAAGTAGATAAAAACCTCTACAAATTAGCATAAACATGCTATAATACTTACATATGGGCAACATCTTACATTTTCTTTTGATGCCAATAGTTTGGATACCTATAGTTGCGATACTTGCCTTTTTGACATACCGAAATTACAAAAAGATTAATCGCCTGAAGGTGCTGAATGTTGATTCAGTGCTTTTGCGTCTCGAAATTCCTCGCACTAACGACAAAAAAGAGCTTGCCGCAGAACAGATGTTCGCATCGCTTCACGGTATCTTGCGCGACGCCCGCGATCTCCGCGCCAATGGCGGAGTTCAGGAACATCTCAGCTTCGAAATCGCCTCTCACGGCGGCCAAATTCAATTCTATGTTTGGGTTCCAAAAGAACTCCAAAACTTTGTCGAAGGTCAGATTTATGCCCAATATCCTACCGTCCAGATTCATGTTTGCGACAGTGATTATGTCGACAACCGCAAAAACCACACGGTCACTCTCGCTACCGAGCTCGGACTAACTATGCCAGAGCCACTTCCTATTAAGACTTTCACAGATTTCGAAGTTGACCCGCTCGCAGGTATCACCGGCACCTTAGCCAAGCTCGACCCAGACCATTCCGAAGAACTTTGGATTCAAATTCTCACTCGCCCAGTTGCCGATTCATGGCATCAAGACAGCGACAAATGGATTGCCCGCATCAAGTCAGGGAAGAAGTCGATTAATCTTTTCGGTATCGATTGGACTTGGCTCATAACTAGCATTGGCGCCCTCTGGACCCCACCTACCGGCGGCACAACTTCCGAAGTGAAAGTTGAACTTTCTGAACGCGCTAAATCTCAAGTTTCCGCAGCCGAAGAAAAGGCCACCAAACTTGGCTATCAGGTAAAAATCCGCCTCGCCTATCTCGGCGATGATTCCATCAACGCCAAATTAAATATGCAGGCCCTCGTTGGTACCTTCAAACAATACAACTCTACATCTCTAAACGGTTTCCAACAAATCGCATCCAGCACCGACCCTAAAGGTTTGGACTCCTACAAAGCTCGCCAGTTCTCTGATAGTGGCTTCATCCTCAATATCTCTGAGCTCGCTTCGGTTTATCACCTTCCACATACTTCCGTGGAGACTCCTAACATTGTTTGGGCCACATCCAAAACCGCTGAACCGCCAGCCAAACTTCCTCTCATTACCGGCACATCTAACGATATGAATATTTCCGCCTTTGGTCTCACTAACTTCCGCGGCATCAACCACCAATTCGGCATGCTCCGTCGCGACCGTTCTCGCCATGTTTATATCATCGGTCAGACCGGCGCAGGTAAATCCGGCTTGCTCGAGCTCTTTGCACTGAGCGACACCTTCTATAATCAAGGCTACTGTATTATTGATCCACACGGCGATTTCGCCATCGACAACCTCCGCTTTGTTCCAAAAAGCCGTATCGAGGATGTTGTCTATTTCAACCCAGCCGACACTCAATACCCAGTAGCATTCAACCCTCTTGAGCTCTCCGATGCCACACGCAAACCAAATGTCTGTTCCGAGGTTATCGGTGTTTTGAAGCGTATGTTCGGCGATTCTTGGGGTCCGCGCCTTGAGCACATCTTGCGCTACACCCTTCTCGCTCTCCTCGACCGTCCAGAAACCACCCTCCTCGACATCTCCCGCATGCTCACAGATAAAGATTTCCGCAAAGAGACCCTAGATTACTGTACCGATGTTACCGTTCTTCAGTTCTGGAAACACGAGTTTGGCCAATGGAACGAAAAACAGGTCAACGAGTCTATCGCCCCAGTTTTGAATAAGGTCGGTGCCTTCACCGCCAACCCAATCATCCGTAATATTATCGGCCAACCACATTCCTCATTCAATGTCCGTAAGATTATGGATGAGGGAAAGATACTTGTCGTGAACCTTTCCAAAGGTCTAATCGGCGAAGACAACGCCGGTATCCTTGGCGCCTTCCTCGTTACAAAAATTCAGCTCGCCGCCATGAGCCGTTCTGATATTCCTAATGTCGAAGATCGCCGCCCGTTCTATCTCTATGTCGATGAGTTCCAAAACTTCGCTACCGATTCCTTTGCCGTGATTCTTTCCGAGGCTCGTAAATACGGCCTCAATCTCACCGTCGCCAACCAGTATATCGCCCAGATGACAGACCAAGTCCGCGACGCCGTCTTTGGTAACGTCGGTACCACTATTTCCTTCCGTGTCTCTGCTGATGATGCTCCTATTCTTTCCAAGCAATTCGAGCCAACCTTCGAGGCAGCAGACCTCTTACAGATGAACAACCGCAACTTCGTTATCTCTATGATTATCGCCGGTGAAAAGGTCCCAGCCTTCTCGGCCACCTCTCTTAACATCCCAGAAACTCCAGAAGACAACTTCGAAGCCATCGTTGCATCATCTCGCGCCAAGTATTCTCGCAACCGTGCCGATGTCGAAAATGAAATCCGCGAAACCATCGAGCAAAGCGAAAAATACAAAAAGGAACTCTCGGACTCCGGCAGGGAAGCAGGCGAAGCAGGGAATGATCCGTTCGCAAATTCCAGCTGGGGCTCTAATTATGGTTCCCGCTCCAATAATCCTGCCGTCACTGGACCGAAGCCAACCTTCATTGTTGCACAGACCAAGAAATCTGCTCCTTCCCCTGCTCCAAAAGCTCCTACAAGCGCTCCAGAGGCCCCAGAAGCCCCTTCTGAACCCGAAGAGCCATCAATATCCACTCCAGCCGAAGAAGCCCCTGAAGAGGTTCTACGCGTCTCTCATGCTAAATCTACCCCTGTTACAACAGAGGTGGCGTCCTCCCCTGCCCCAACCCCTGTTGCCACCCCTGTTACAGAACCACAGGGAATCACTATTTCCAGCAAAAAGGACTTTAGGAAGATTAGCCCAAATACCGTCGAAGGTAAATCGTCTGGCAAGACTCTAAAGGATCTCGGCTCACTCGTCGACAAATCTCAACTCGCAAATTCATCTGAAAATTCCTCGGATAAAAAATCCAAACGAGGGAAACGTCGCTACAAAAAATATCGCGGCAAGAAAAATAAAGAGGTCTAAAGGGAAGTAGGGGCCTCTTTTTTGAGGTCTAGTGCTTCCCCACCCCTGTTATCCCCTATTCTGACCCCTGTTAATACCCTGTTTCACCCCTGTTGCAACACCTATCGACCCCTGTTCTACCCCTGTTAGACCTATATGAGGCCTCAGAAGCCCCTAGAACGGCCATTTGGATCATAGACGGTAAATTAACCATAAGCATCATTAGAACGCAAAATAGGCCCCACAGCGCGGGAATTAAACACAAACTCGCACAAACCACCAACCGCCAGCCAAAAATCCAGGCCGAACCCACACATCAACAATCGACTTCTTTCTACACACTCAATGTCGCACAATAACTATTTTACGACATAAGAGTCTAATAAAATAGACGGTTAAGTTATCGTGGTAAATATCCAATTAACAGGGGAAATACGCCTATTTCTGCTCAGCTATCTCTCCGCGGAGCATTTTCAATAAGCCCCAATGTAAACTGCGCAAATGGTGTTTAGAAAGTCTTCAGACACAATAAAGATTCGAACCCAATTCCAAACGAATCAGCTAGTAAAAGTCAGCGGTACTGAAATACCAGAACTTTTACGATCGGCGCTAGCCGAAGCTGAGGCGTTTGGAATCTGGCGTGAGAATCCTGTGTCAGAAGGCATTCTAGGCACCTTTTTATGCGTGAAAACGTGAAATTTTCCACATTTCACGCCTCCACCCCTGTTAACTGGCCCCCGGCCTCGAGGCCTAAATTTTGACTTGACAATTCCCTAGTTTCCCTTCCCTACCCCTGTTATTTTACATATTATACCACATTTTTGGCCCAAATCTATACCAAAACATCCCCTAAAAAACAGGGTCATTCTCCTCTTCCCGAACAAAAACCGAACACCAAAAAACGGGAATTACAGGGGTGGATGCCCCCTAAAGCACCTTTACTTCTTTGTTAACCTTCCTAAATTCAACCGTATTGACGTCCTCAACTCTCTTATATTCCCCCTCTGCCTGGATCTCTACCACTGTCGGGCGTGAAAACTTAAACTTCATTGATGTATCTTTCACGCCAGGCACTCTAAACAATATCCCTCGCGCCATAAACACGCATAGGCGCACAAATGATGTTAGCTGACCCTTCACGGCAATAAACTCATCAGTAGAGGCCATATCACCACCTTTTATCATCTTCGCCACAGATGCGCCATTCACAGCCATTGCATCAGAAAGTCCCTTTTTATAAAACTTCCCATCTATCTCGACCGGCATAATGAACTGGCGATGCTTATTTCTAAAATACCATTTTGCAAGCTGCAACACAGAGAAAACCGGCCTGCTCTTCCCTCCCTCTTTCAACTTTCCACGCACTACAGGCGAATCAAAAATCTCCGTCGCCTCCGCCATCATCCCCATTGTAAAATAACATGCTGCATACTGATAATGTGAGCCATTAACTAATGCCTCAATCGGCTTAATCGTTCCCTGTCGATGGCGTTTCAGGGTCCTCGGCATATCATTGAAGTTACCAAAGGGAAGCGCATAAAACTGCACGTTCTTCCCTGTTTCGACCACAGAATTTAGCCCCACAAGCGCCGTTCCATCCCCACCAGCCACAATCACCACATCGCCATCTTTTAGCACGGCATTCAACCTCTTTACATTCTCTGGCACCGGAGCCTTTGCTATCTCAAACGAATAAAATTTCTTCGACAAGGCTTCGAAAATCGGCTCATACGCCTCTTTTTTTACTCTTAAAGCCTTCGACGATCTCGGATTCCATACAAACACTAGGCGCTCCGCACGCCTTGCGCGACTCAAAATATACTCAACTTCTTTTTCCATATCTCTATTATACAACAAGCTTAAGCGAGTTTGCGACGGCTACCGATTTTTACTACATTAAGCAACACATAAGCGCCTATCAGTACCACAATCGATACCACCATAATCACAAACATCCAGCCAAACTCTACCTGATTTCCATAAAGATACAAATTGCAATCCAACGCATCCTTCAAATTCTTCGTCAACTCACTAGGTATATTCTGTGCTTCCATTTCACGAAGCACACCCGAAAAACAAAGATTGCGAATAATCGATGTTCCATAAGTACTTGGCAGACATCCAATAATGTTTCTAAGACCTTCCGAGAAGTTCGAAAGTGGCATATAAGCCCCGCAAATAAAGCCATACATCGAGCTTACCATCGAGCCAATTGCCGAAGCCTGGCCGTTCGTTTTCAATCTGCAATTCACGAGCGACGCAAGCGATGTACCAAATAGTGCCAACATAAACACCCCGCCAATTATCGCGGCTACTTCACCGCCATTAAAGAACCATGTGTCGGTCGCAGCGATATATGCAAAACAAACACCAAGCGTTGCGTAACACACGATCAATGTCGAAAGTAAGCTAGCAAAGAAATAGCTCAGCGCCAAGGTCGAAGTCTTCACCGGCGACACCGTCATATCCTTACGAACCTCATCAGCCCTATCCTTCACCATAATCAAATTTACACAGAACGCTACCGTCACACAACTCACAGCAAGCAATGACGAAACGAGTTGCGCGTTCACAACTCCGTCTATCAAATTATCCGAAAGCCCAAGCTCTGCTGGGAAATTCTGCGCGATGCTATCACGATAAACTTTCTGCAAAAATGTCGCATAAAGCACCAATAGAATCATCGGTGTAATCAACGAAGTGAAAAATGTTGCCTTGTCTTTAAAATACAATTTTGTGTGGCGTCGTACTAAATAAATAAAAGTTTTCATTTCTGGTCTCCCTCCAATTTCTTCCCAGTTACAGCCAAGAACACATCATCCATTTTACCCTTAGTAACTTCATAATCAGAAAAAATCTCAGGATTTGCCACAATCAATTTTGTCGCCTCTTTCGTATTTTTCACAGACATCCTGAACCCCTCAGGAATCTTCTCGTACGGCACACCCAATTCCTTCACGCGCTTTTCGCTCACATTATACACACGGATAAAATCACCCGTGTATTTATTCTTCAGTTCAATCGGTGTTCCCTCTGCCGAAATCTGTCCGTGGTCCAAAATCACCACATGGTCTGCTTCAGCCGCTTCTTCCATATAATGCGTCGTAAGGAACACTGTCATTCCCTGCTCTTTGCGCATCTTTGAAATAGCGTCCCACAACATTTTTCGTGTTTGCGGATCGAGACCAGTTGTCGGCTCATCCAAAATCAAAATTTCTGGCTTCTGAAGTAAAGCCCTCGCAATATCAATCCTGCGCCTCTGCCCACCAGAAAGTTTTCCAACTGTGCGTTTATAAAGCTCCTTGATATGCAAAAGTTCATTTAATTCTTCAAGTCGCTTCTCGAGTTTCTCGCCGGTAATTCCATAAAGCGCACCACGATAAACTAAATTATCACGCACACTCAAGGCTTTATCGAGTGCAGAATTCTGAAATACTACACCAATTTTTCCAGAGATTTCGCGCATCTTTTTATCGATGTTTTTGCCACAAATTAAAACCTCACCGGCATCCTTTTCGAGCTGACCACACATAATGGAAATTGTTGTGCTCTTCCCTGCTCCGTTCTCACCAAGGAACGCAAACAGCTCGCCTTTTTCGACCTGAAAGCTAAGATCTTGCACAGCCTTCACATCGCCAAAGGACTTATATAAATTCTTAATCTCAATAATCATATTGCTTTTATTATACAACAAAAATGGCGGAAGCGAAGGGATTCGAACCCCCGATAGTGTTACCTATACACGATTTCGAGTCGTGCGCCTTCAACCACTCGGCCACGCTTCCGTCCGGTTAATTATAGCATAGAAAAAATTGATTTTCCAGATATGGTATAATGGTAAAAAGGAGTTTTATGAGTTCAATTTTTTCTAAAATTATCGCGGGTGAAATCCCTTGCTATAAAATTTATGAAGACGAAAAAACCTTTGCATTTCTTGATATTCATCCAGAAACTGAAGGTCATACATTGGTGATTCCAAAGAACGAAGTAGATAAGATTTATGATCTTCCAGAAAAGGACTATGCAGCCTTAATGAATACCGTTAAAAAACTTTCAGCACACCTAGAAAAGGTGACTGGTCGTAGGATACTTTGGAAGGTAATTGGCACTGACGTGCCACATGCGCATGTTCATCTTACGCCATATGATGAGACTTGGCATCATGGCCGTGAGTTGCATTTTACAGATGAAGAAATGCAAGCTATTGCCGATAAATTAAAGCTTAATTAAATTAGCACTAGATTTTTCTTTAAATGTGTGTTATAATTAGTAATGTTACGCATAGCGTAATGTTCATTTAATTTCAAGGTGGAGTCGTCTCAGAAATAAGTCTGTGACGATTTTCCACACACGGAGTTAAATAGAGTTGTGTTTGTGTGCCCGTAGCTCAGCTGGATAGAGCGTTTGCTTGCGGAGCAAAAGGTCGTAGGTTCGAATCCTGTCGGGCATACCAAGTTAAAATCCCAGAGGGGATTTTTTGTTGCAACATAGATCTTTATAGCATCAAAAACCGACCCTAAGGTCGGTATATTCTTATTCTGAAACCGCGTATTCTGCGTCGTTCGCATTAGCCATTCTGGCCGCCACTGTACTCTTCTCACTCTGCGCAATCGACTGCAATCTTGCTTTCTCTACTGCCAAATCATCACGCTTAGACTGCAAATCTTCAATTTCATTCTCAATATCATTAAGTGCATAATCATATGAAGTCGCCCTGGTCCCTGTCTGTAAATATAGCACTGACATCACGAATACCAATCCGATTACGACAAATACCGATGTCATCTTCCCTAGTCCCTTGACTGTATGTCTCACCGTATTTCGGTTTCGCTGGAAGCTACCGCCCATTGAGGAATAACCTGTCGAATGAGTATAGCCTCTGCCGCCAAATCCACCGCTCGATCCACGACTATATGAGTTATCAGCTCGCCAATCTCCTCGTCCTGATGTATACCCGTTTCGCATTCTTTTTTATTTTCCTCGCGTTATTTTTATTATTATTCTATTTATCTGTTTGTTTTCAAAATTAATGTATGTGCTGATCCAATCCACTTCTTTTATGGTCTTAGACCGGAGCTTATTTTAAGCCGCACCATCGCATCGCTTAAAACTTACTCCGGGAAGGTCATATTTTTAATTTAAACACACTCTCGGATTGTCTCAACAACCCTCGGGACCTTACCGTTTAGCGATAATTTCCCGTTATCGGGGCTGTTCAAGCCCCGGGGTCCTTAGACCATTTACAAGCTGCTGAAGGCTATGTAAATTATTTATCCGATATTAGCGGAAGTGAACTTTGATCTGCTGTGCGCGAGATTTGTTGGTTACGATGATTTGCTTTGGCATAATTGCCTCCTTTTATTTTATTTTTTTATTTTTATCAATCCAGTTCGAAAAATACGCCCCCGATTGTTCAGTCTCCTAAAAACCTTAGTTGTTAGTAGGTTTCATCGCAATACGAAGTTTCGCACTCCTCGATCTGGGGTTGATAACTAACTCCAGTTTTTCCGCAGAGATTGGACTTTTCGTGATCTGTATCAATTCTGACTCTTGCCCTAGAGTGCTGACTTCACGAAAATAGTTTTTCACCAACCTGTCTTCCAGGCTATGAAAAGTTATAATCGCTACTCTTCCTCCAGGATTCAGTAGTTTCGGCAAAAGTGGCAGTGTCCTTTCGATAATCCCTAGCTCATCGTTTACGGCGATGCGAATAGCTTGGAAAACTTGTGTTGCAGGATGTTTGCCGAATCGTTTCTTCGACTCAACCTTCCCTGTCTCATCTGAAAACGCGAGCGCTTTAGATTTCGACTGATGTTTTCCGTAGGCAATTCTATCTGCGAGCTCTTTAGTATCATTCCAAGGTCGCCCTTCAATGATCGTTCGAGCATGTTTCTTGGCAAGTCCTTCAGACTCCTCACCATACTCCATAAAGATTCGTTCTAGTTCCCTCGGGCTCCACTTATTAACGATATCAGATGCTGTCAAACTTTGCGTTTGATCCATTCTCATATCCAGTGGTCCAGGTTTCAAAAACGAGAATCCTCGCTCGGAATTATCCACTTGCGGAGAAGAAACTCCAAAGTCCGCTAGAATCATGTCAAATTTTCTTCCACACTCGATTAATAGCCGTGCCGCATTATAAAAGTCTGATTTCACAATCATTAAGCCCTTTGCTTCTTCAAGCGTATGCACATCGCTGTGCTCGGGCTGAACTACTTCACCATCAGGGTACTTCGTAGTTAAATGTTTAATCGCAAATTCATCTCGATCAACTAAGACCGATGATTTATAATCCCGCACTGCCGCCAAAATCTTGCTTGCATGCCCTGCATATCCTGCCGTGAGATCCAAATACGACTCATCGACTTTAGGAGCAAGACCGCGTATGACTTCTTCTAGTAGTACTGGCTTATGAAGCTCTTCCATACGATTATTTTATCACGTTTGAGAGCGGTCAACTAGAAACTTCCGAGTTTTTGTTTTTGTATAATTTTTGTTTAATCTATACAATAATTTAAATCATAATCTTCAGCCTAAGGCTAGCTTAAACATATTATTATGATCGTTGAGAGACTTATTGTGTAGGTTGTAATTGAGTTAATTGGGAGGTGTTTATAGAAGTACCTATGGTTTTGATTACGTGTTTCCTAAACACGCCCAGAAACTCCTAGTTGACCGTTCTCAAACACTATTAATGTGCTATATCAAAAATCATTCACGACTCAAGTGAATAACTTCGTAGTCGAGGTTTTCGTCTTTGAATTTCTTCACTTGATCCTTCATAATTTTTGTTTGTGGTTTTTATATGATTGCTTCCACTGAACTAAGTATAACCGCTTTTTGACAATTTTGCAAGACCCATTTTTGACTTTTTTATGTTTTTCTATGCTAAATTTTTCCACAATGGTGGAAAAACCACCCCTATTTCTTCCAGAACCTCTGGTCCGCTATCTCTTTAGGTAGATAGGAGCCCTTATTATGAAATCCTGCTTCCCACTTGTACCCTTCCCCATATCCTAGGTCTTTCATCAACTTCGTAGATCCATTTCTAATAGATAGTGGCACCGGCAAATTCATTGATTTATGCGCCGCATCTTTTGCTAGAGTATACGCATCATAAGTCTCTCTGGATTTCTTCGATAACGCCAAAACTGTCGCTACATGGGATAAAATAATCTGCCCCTCTGGCATCCCCACTCTTTCTACGGCCTGAAATGCCGACACCGCCAACATCAAGGCCGAGTTCTGTGCCACCCCAATATCTTCAGAGGCAAATATCACCATCCTCCTCGCTACAAACTTCGGGTCCTCCCCTGCCTCTAGCATCCTAGCCAAATAATATAATGTTGCATCCACATCACCTCCACGCATCGATTTGATAAACGCAGATATATTATTATAGTGATGATCCCCCGCCTTATCATACCCTGGCACTTTTCGGCCTGCAGCCTCTTTTACAACTTCCTCATCCACCTTATCAGCCAGACTCAATGCCAATTCCAAATCGCCCAATGCCGACCTTGCATCCCCGCCAGATAACTCTGCTAGATAATCTATAGCCTTAGCTGTTACCCGTTTTGTAGCCTTTTCAGCCTTTATTGCACGCTTCAAAACAACCTTAATATCATCTTTTGAAAGCTCATTAATCACCACCACTCTAGATCTAGATAACAGAGGTGAAATCACTTCAAAACTTGGGTTTTCAGTCGTAGCACCAATTAAAATAATCAGGCCCGATTCCACATGTGGCAAAAACGCATCCTGCTGCGCCTTATTAAAACGATGTATTTCATCCACAAAGAGCACCGTTCGCATCTGTAAATTCCAGTTACGCTTGGCTCTATCTACCACCGCTTCAATATCTTTTTTCCCTGATGTTACGGCTGAAAGCTCAATAAAGTCCGCCTTATATTCATTGGCTAGAATCCTCGCCAATGTAGTCTTCCCTGTCCCTGGCGGCCCCCAAAAAATGAGATTGACCGGCTCCCCCTTCCGGACAATCTCAGTCAAAATTTTCCCCTCGCCAATCACATCTCCTTGCCCAACAACTTCATCAAGTTTAGTCGGGCGCATCCGCTCGGCGAGAGGAATTCTTTGCATTATTTATCGTTCCAACGCTTAATAGCTTTTTCGATAACTTCTTTAGCTTCTTCGACACCAAAGAAACCTTCAACCTTAGTAGAACCAGGTTTCTTCATATCTTTGTAATGATTGAAGTGGTATTCAATCTGGTCAAGTGTACGCTTAGGAAGATCCTCAAGCTTCTGGTAACAATCACCGTTATTGCGATCATCAGCAGGTACACAGATAATCTTATCATCAACTTCACCATCATCAACAAACTTCATATATCCGAGGATACGAGCCTGCATCCAGATACCAGTTGTTAGAGGTTGATCGGTAATCATCAATACATCAAGCTCATCACCATCTTCATCGATAGTCTGAGGAATAAATCCATAGTTACAAGGCTTAGCAAAAGCCATCGGTTCAACACGATCAAGCATGAAGCAAGCGTGCTCTCTATCCCACTCAATTTTGTGGTTGCTCCCTGTAGGAATCTCAATCACTACATTAAGCTCACCATTTTTGTAATCCCCCGGTTCCAGAACTTTATTAAAGTCTGCCATTTTAACTCCTTTTTACCTGTTAATTATAGCAAATTTACCATCCTTCCGCAACACAAAACCGAACACACCAAACATTTTATAACATGTTTTGCACTTCGTATCAACTTGACTACATAAAAATAATATTATTTCCTAAGGGGAGTCATTTTCCGACGGGGAAAATAACAGGGAGCGAGCCACGTAACGACGTGCGCGAGTGACCGGCCCCGTGGAAATAATTTATTTTTATGCTATCATATAGATATGAATAAAATATCTGGCATAGGTAATTTCACCTCTAAAACCGAAAAAAACGATGTCTCATACATCGTAAATGACAAAGTTTTCTTAATCGAACATCTAAGTAGCAACGGAGAAATCAAAACCATAGAGATTAGAACAGATAATAATCTCAAAAATGTCCTCAAAGAGCGTTTTGAATCTGTTATGGACTCCCGCTACTTCGGTCGTGGCGGCATCGAAATCGTAATGAGCGGTCAGCTCACCTCTGAAGATATAGATGATCTTATTAGACTAAGTTATAATCTCACCAAACAGTAATTACATCTTCTCTGGCACTTCGATACCGAGGAGATTAAGTCCGTGTGTCATAACCTTGAGATAAGCTAGAACAATCTGGCCACGTTCGTATTCAAAGTGACTTCCAGCCACCTTCACGTTTTCATAGAATCTTGAAAACTCTTGTGCCAACTCATACAAATATGTACAAATTTTACTCGGAGCAAGCTCAGCCACAGCTTCACTAAGAATATTTGGGTATTCAACCACCTTCTTAATCATACTCTTTTCGTGTTCATCTAATACCCATTCATCATCCCCTGCCTTAGTAATTCCATCTTTCATCATATTGGCAAGGATCTTCTGAGCACGCACTGCAGAATACTGTAAATATGGGCCAGAGTTACCAGTCATAGAAACTGAACTCTCCACATCGAATTCAATATTTCCACCAACTTTATATTTGAGAAAGGCGTACTTGATTGCTCCCATCACAACTTTTCTGTCAACTTTCATTGCGGAGAAATCCGGGTCAATAGTCACATCCGGCCTTATTCTCTCCATCTTTTCTTTCATACGCATCCCGGCCTCTAGTTGGCATTCATTTCTGACAGCTTCAAGCACATCGACAGCCTTAATGAAATTACCCTTGCGTGAAGACATCTTTTCATTTCCCGGCAATCTCACATTACCATGAGTCAAATGTAGCGTTCTCTCGGTCAATTCCGGCTTCATTTCTGCCACCGAAGATAACACTACCTTCATATAGTCAATAATATCGTTGCCAGTTATCACAATTGACTTATCAAACTTATAGTCATCCCATTTCGTAAAGATAAGCCCAACATCCTTTGCTTCGTAAGTAGGAAGCCCAGCGTTATTAATAAATACGCGAGTATGCAAATCTTTCTTCTCACCTTTATATACAATTGCGCCATCGCTCTCTTCGTACACGCCATCTTTTAGGCCATTCTTAACCTCTGCAAGACCTCGCATAGCCACAGTCGACTCTGGATAATATTTATCAAACTTCACTCCAATCTTGGCGTAAAAGTCCTCAAAATATTTGTATGAAATCTCACGACCCTTCCAGTAATATTTAGCTAATTTTTCGCGCAACAAATCTTCTTCAACAGCGCCCCCATCTTCAAGATTCTCATCGTCATCGCTATCGTACTCACCTTCTAGTGCAATTTCATAAATTGCCTTATTAATACGGACAATTTCCTTCTTTGCTTCTTCATTTTCTTCGTAAGCATTTGTACCCTTCACATATTTCTCGGCGATTATTTCAATCGTCAAATCATCAAGTGCCACATCGTCGTTCAAAACTGCCCATAAAGTCTTTGCGACATGCAGCCCTACATCACCGCCAAAGTTTGCCCTGACAACCTTTGCGCCCGCAAACTCGAGCATTCTAGAAATCGAATCACCCACGATAGATGTATAAAGATGTCCCACATGAAGCACCTTAAATGGGTTTGGATCAGAAAACTCACAGATGACAGTCTTTCCGTCATATTCTTCATTTATATCACCACATGATATATTTTTAGTGAATTTACCCCCAAAATCAGCTAATTTTTCCTTAAAATTATCATCAGATGATATAAAATTCAAAAATCCTGGTGGCGCAATTTCTACGCCATCACCATATTCCTTAGCAATTTCCGAGGCAATCTCCATCGGAGATTTATGTAGTTCCCTTGCCAATGTCATCGCTACATTACACGAATAATCTGCATCAATGTTTTTTGGCGCAGCCGTAATCACTGGCCTCACGTCAACTCCGTACAAATTCTTTACAATGTAATGAATCTCTTCTTCCATTAAATTCTCTCTTCCGTGTAAGTTTCCTCCACGACCGTCTTCGCATCCTGCCCAAGCGATTTCAAAGTCTTGAGGATTTCCTTACGCACATCTTCTACCTTATCTTTTTCATCGAGTTCGGCTTCTATCTTTGCGTAAGTTCCTGCCATCCCCTCAACCTTATCCATATACATCTTAGTGCCTTTTCCTAGTACCATTTCCTGACGTCTACGCGAAACCTCACCCTGCATTTCAAATCCAAGTTGCAAAATAATGTTCGCTGCCTCTGCATAGTCAGAAACTTTTGTCACATCTACAATATCTAATCCAGAGTCTTCAATATGCCTTCTCATTTCCATAGAATACTGAGCAGGGCGATCCACAGACTTCATCTCAGTACGCAAAATCAAGCGTGGGAATGAACTACGCTTCTTATAATTACGCGGCACATAGACACGCTCATGCTGCCAATAAACTGGCCCAAAATCCATATCAATATCAGCGAGTTTTTTCTCGAACTCATCACGATTTTTCAACTTACATTTTACAATTACTTTTTTCATTTCGTCTCCTTAACGACATTTATTGTTGTTAAAATTGGGTCAGTTACAATAAATCCTTTTGGGCATTTCTTTTTTCGTGCCATATTTGCCCATTCATCTGCCTTTTCATTGAATTCCGTTCCTACATGACCTCTCGTCCACACAAGCTTCACGTCATTTTGCATATATAGCTCATACGCAAGTTGCACCATTTCTAGATTCTGGATCTCCCCCTTCTTTTTTTTCCATCCATTTTCTTCCCATGTAGGAGCCCACTTTGTTAGAACATTCAGCCAAAACTCTGAATCTGTATTTATCTCTAAACTCTCACCATTGGCATATCGAATCGCAGAGATAATTGCCGCCCCCTCCATGCGTATATTTGTACTGTCTTTTTCGTACCCCATCACAACTGGAATACCTTCACGAATCACAGCAAAACCACCGGGGCCCGGATTAGGATTTGCGCTTCCGTCTGTCCACAGAATCATATATATATTATACCATAAATTGCGCCAATAAAAAACGCCCCTGAGGGGCATTTCTCCTATTTCTATCCTGAAACACTCGAGACGATGGAGTAAATCGGCATGAGCACTGCGAGAACCACGAAACCAATGAGGAGGGCCATCACCACCATCAAGATAGGCTCAATCATCGTCGAAATCGTTGCCACCTGCTCATCAAGCTCGTCTTCATAAACTTTTGCTGCCTTACCAAGCATCTCGTCAATCTTACCAGATTGCTCACCAATGGAAACCATCTGTGGAACTAATGGCAAGATGTAACTGCGGCCTTTAAGGGATTCGGACAACGGCTTACCGGCCTTCACCTTTTCTGCAGCCATTTTGATTTGCTCTTCAAGAATTACATTGTTCATAGCTTCTGCCGCAATCACCAAAGTATCCTGAATTGAAACACCAGTCGAAAGAAGGTTTTCTGCAGTACGCGCAAAACGTGAGTTATAAAGCCTCCAGAACATCTTTTTGAAAATCGGCACATTAAGTTTAAGTAAGGCAAAGAATCGGCGACCTGGATTAGTCTTCCTAAACTGCAAAGTCACCACTACAAACACGATAAGTGCAACTACAATCAAATACCATTGCCCCATCACAAAGTTAGCCATTGCGACAAGCACCTTTGTAGCGCCAGGCAATTCCTTACCAAGGTCATTATAGAGACCTTCAACCTGAGGAACCACCATAAGAAGCATGAATGCAATCACAGCAATAATCACCACAAGGATAATTGCCGGATAAGTCAAAGCACCACGAATCGCGCTCATCATTGCCATATCTTTTTCCTGCTGATCAGCAAGTCGCTTCAAAGACAAATCGAGGGTACCGGAAGTTTCACCAGCCCTAAGAAGCGCAATATAAACATGATCAAATAGTGCTGGGAATTTCTCACAAGCCTGCGTCAAAGTCTTACCAGCTTCCACATCCGCAAGAAGCTCATCAATCACGCGTTGCATAGGCCTACTTGTGGTTTGCTCATTCACAAGTCTAAGCGAGTTAGAAAGTGGCAGACCTGCACCAATAAGTGTAGCGAACTGCCTTGTAAAAACGATTTTATCTTTCCCTGAAACCTTGTTTTTTAGTTTCGCAAAGAAACCGCTTTCATTCACTTCCTCAATCTGTTCTGGCGTTAAACCTTGCTCGATCAAAATCTTACCAGCAAGACGTTCGGTCTGAGCCTGCACAGCCCCCTTAACCATCTTTCCAGTCTTTGGATCTCTAGCTTTGTAGGTATAACGCTTCACCTATTAAACTCCTTTAACGAGCCTATCGAGCTCCCTTTGGTCTACGGCGTATTCACGTGCTGAATCATAAGTAATAGTTCCCTGCTTCACGAGGTTAGCAAGGGTTCTATCCATAGTCTGCATACCTTCGTTAGCACCAGTCTGAATTGTCGTATCAAGCTGATGTGTTTTACCTTCACGAATAATTGAACGCACAGCGGAGTTTGCCACCATAATTTCTGCCGCCACGACACGTCCGCCGCCAATAGCTGGCACCAAACGCTGTGAACATACTGCCATAAGAATACCAGCAAGCTGTGAACGAATCTGAGGCTGCTGTTCAGCTGGGAACACATCGATCATACGGTCGATAGACTGAGCTGCAGAGTTGGTGTGGAGCGTTGCGAACACCAAGTGACCTGTTTCAGCAATAGTAATAGCCGATGAAATAGTTTCGAGATCGCGCATCTCACCAAGGAGCACGACATCAGGGTCCTGACGAAGGGCGCTCTTAAGTGCTCTCGAGAAGCTAAACGTATCGTAGTGAACTTCGCGCTGAACAATCACGGACTTCGCAGATTTGTGCGTAAACTCGATTGGGTCCTCAATCGTCACGATGTGTACAGATTTTTCGTGATTAATCTTATTAATCAAAGCAGCTAGAGTGGTAGACTTACCAGAACCAGTAGGACCAGTCACGAGAACCAAACCGCGTGGGTAATCAGCAAAGGTCGTCACTACCTGTGGCATACCTAGTTCATCAATGGTCGGCATCTTAGTAGGAATAAGACGGAAGGCTGCTGCAAGATTACCACGTTCATTAAATGCGTTAACACGAAAACGTGCGATGTCGCCGAATGAGAACGAGTAATCAAACTCTTTATCTTTTGAGAGGCTTTCCCTCTGCATAGAATCAAGTGTCGAATAAATCAAAGTCTCGACCATCTGTTTAGTGAGAACAGGTGTATTCTGGATTGCGATGAGTGCGCCGTCAACACGAAGAATTGGAGGAAGACCAACCTGAATGTGAAGATCGGATGCGTTCCTACGAATACATTCCTCGAGGAGTACCTCAATGCGAACACTATTTGGAACTTCTGTTGGAGTACCAGCTTCTGCTGCCGCTGCCGCGTTAGCCGAAAGAGAAACTTCCGTCATACCTTCACCAGTCGGATTACTTACGCGACCGATTGCAGCCACATCTGCACCTTCTGCTTCTGGCGCTGCCGCCAAATCAGCTACTGGAGCTGCTGGTTGTTCAGCAACTGGCATTTCCATAGCCGGTTCTGCTGCTGGTGCTGCCAGAGCAACTGGTGCCACTGGTTCAGCTGGAGCTGCTGGAGCCGCCTGACCATCTGGCATTACGAATTGTATCTGAGTTTGATTTTCTTCTTGCATTTCCCACTTCCTTTACTTTATTTTAGCATAAGCACTTTGTTTTTCCAATAGATTAAGCAATATCAGACGCCACCCTATTTACCTCATCTACCGACGTAATTCCGGAAAGAACTTTCAGCATACCATCCTGGCGCATTGTAATTGTTCCCTTTTCTACCGCTACTTTCATAATTTCGCTCGAAGTTGCATTCTTGGTCACCAATTTCTGAATATCATCATCCACTTCAATCGTTTCATAGAGACCAGCGCGTCCTTTATAACCACCTGGCGTTTCTTTATCATCAACGCCATGCACCAAGGTATAACCAGTTTGGCTAAACACTGGCAAACCTGGATAACCCAAGTCTTCTGAAATCTCAGCTACTTCACCCTGAGTCTTTGGCAACAAGTGCCCAACCAACTCGTTAATCTGCATCGTTTCATTTTCTGAAGCTGGATATGTTTCCCTCTTATCTGCAATACGGCGCACCAAACGCTGACCAATCACAGTATTAAGTGTCGAAGCCAACAGGAACGGCTCAATGCCCATATCAAGCAAACGTGGCAAGATACCTGCAGCTGAGTTCGTGTGGAGTGTCGAGAATACCAAGTGACCAGTAAGAGCTGCCTGCACCGCAAGCTGCGCAGTTTCATTATCGCGAATCTCACCAACCATCACCACGTCTGGGTCCTGACGCAAAATCGAACGAAGCCCCGTCGCAAACGTTAACCCGGCGTCTACGTTCACCTGAATTTGGTTAATGCCATCCATCTTATACTCAACTGGATCCTCAAGCGTCACAATGTTAATCTTTTCCGAAAAGATTCTCTGTGTCAAAGCATAAAGAGTCGTAGACTTACCAGAACCAGTAGGACCGGATGTCAGAATCATGCCGTTTGGTTTATCAATACCTCTCTTCACCATCGCAAGTGCATGACCGGCCATACCCATTTTCTCAATATCAAGCGTCGTCCCACTTTTATCAAGGATACGAATAATCACCTGCTCACCCCAAACCACTGGTGAAACCTCAATACGAAGGTCGACCTCTTTGTTATTCACCAAAACTGAGAACTGACCACTCTGTGGAATACGGTGTTCATCAATCTTCAAGTTAGCCAAAATCTTAATACGCGAAACCAACGCTGGCTCAATCGACTTCGGTAGCTCCATCACTTTTCTAAGCACACCATCAATACGACAACGTATAATCAACTGTTTTTCTAGTGGCTCAATGTGGATATCAGACGCCTTCATTTTTGCTGAATAGTCAAGAATCGTTGCGAGAGCCTTTGAAATCGGTGAATCCTGCGTAATTGTTTTAATGTTGCTTGATGCAAGAGCTGCCTCTTCCTCAGAAGCTTGCGCTGCTCTCGAAACCGCCGTAAAGTCACCCTGGTATTGCTCAAGCGCTGCTCTCAAGCCATTCATTGAGGCTACAACCGTCTTCACCGGCTTATTTACAAGCGATGACAAATAATCTGTTGCTTGGACGTTTGAAGCATCAAGCATGGCCACCACTAGGGCGCCGTTCTTCTCACCAAGTGGAATCACCATCTGACGTTCCGCCACATCGTGTGGCAATAGCATCAAGATTTCCTGATCCATCCTTACGTTATTTAAATTAACGTAAGGCACCCCCATTACCTGAGCCATCACATGAGACATCGTCTCATCATCAACGACTTTTTTCGCTGTCATAGCTTGCAACAACGGTTGCTTAGATTGGTCTACCTCTGCTTGAACTTCTTTCAACAATCGCTCATCAACAAGCCCCTCATTTACAAGAAGTTTTACAATCTTGTCTTGGACATCTTGCGTAAGCAATTGCATTATTCTTCTCCAGGCAACTGATCTTCGTCGCTTATGTCTGTTTCTTCTTTCACTTCGTCTGTCTCACCAGCTTGTGATTGTTCTGCCTGACATGCAGCCAATTCGTCCTCGTCAATAATACCGTTCAAATCCTTATCCTGACATACACCAATGAAGACTTCAACGGTTGGGTTAATAGCATCCTGGTTAAACAATTCAGGGTCTGGATCCTTCAATGAAGTAGTCACAGCTTTGATTGTCTTATACTCCGCCCAAAGCTCATCTGGATTACCCATAATTGCATTCACACCAAAGAAGGCAGCAAGGGTCCCCACAGCCGCAATGATAACAATTGAAATTATATCGGATTGTTTCATTTATCACTACTCCTTTGTTTCTTCTTAGCAGCATTACTTGCATAGATATACATCGTTTCTTCCTGTGCAACTTTCTCAGTTGAGTAATAAGCATTCGCCTGAGCCTCCACCTTCAAAGTCTCCTCATTGCTGTCCTCATCAGTCGCCCACGAAATCGTTGCCACAGAAATATCAAACTCACGAATTGAGCGTTCAATATTAGCAATAATCCTTCGCGTATGTGCCGTATCGGCCTCGATGAGAAGGCTTACTGGAATCACCGTCAAACCTACGATTGGACTCTCGGTCACGCTACCACCAGGAGACAAAGCTTCAGGTTCCCATTCAGAAAGCAAGAAGATTTTGTTCAAAGAACTAAGGAGCGCTTCCTCGTTCAATTGTGCAGGCAAAGCATCTGGGATCACACGTAGAGATGAACACTTACGCATCTGTGAAAGTGCCTTAATACGCTCTTCCTCAGTCTGCTTAGACTGGTAAACTTCGGACCAGTTAATCCTCTTGTTATCTTCGCTATAACACTCACCCAAGCTATCGCGAGCCACGCTCTCAAGCGCATAGTTATTAGACATCTGTGTAAGAACTTGATTCCTCAAAGTTCCATTCAAAGTATCTACGTCCAACGCGTCTGGGTTACAATTCTTTAGCTCAGCCGTGCTATATTTTTTATCGTGATCTTTATCCTCACAAATACCAACACTAGAAATAACAGAGTAGTAATTCTCAATCGATACGTCTTTTGCGTTAATTACTTTTCCGTTGAATGAGATGACCTTTGAGAAGTAGATTGCGAGCACTAATGTCACACCGAGCACTAATGATGTCACAAGCACAATGAGCATCATCTGCTGTTGCATTCTCGAAACTTTAACTTTTTTCAAAATTGATGTTGCCATTTTATGCTCCGTTAGTTACTACTTCCTGAGTTTCGTTCATCGAAACACTCTTTATCACCCACTTCACAGTCAACTGCTGGTGCACCGAACATACCTTCAATCTGGATGTAAGAATCGGTCATATTCTGCCTATATGGAGTAATCGACATCACGTGTTTGTTCTTGAAGGCAAACACATCTGGATCAAGCGAAATAATAGCCGAGAACCTAAGCACCAAGTCACCATCTGTATTCCTACCGTTTGAAGAACTCTCGATTACGATATCTTCAGCAGCCATCTTGCAGGTATTTTCTGCAGACCACTTAATTACAGGGTTGCCATCATCGTCGATTTTAACTTTTCCATCATACTCAAGCACTTCTTCACCAGTATATGTAATACATTCACTCTCAAAGTGTGGAACCTTTTCAATCGTTCCGTCAAGTGACATGCTTGGAGTGTACTGATATGTAATAATATTCTGATAGGTAATACTTACATCATCCTCGATAACTTCTTGAATATCAGCAGCAAGGCCATCATCACGAGTCTTAACAGTCTTCTGCTTCTCTGGATCTGGGTTATACCAAATCTTGAATTGTGGCGTGCGCCAAATCTTTTCATTCGGAATCACATCATAGCTATGAGTAATTTTCTCATCTGAATTATTTTTGTCATTGTCTTTCTTACAGCCATCATACGATGTAGCGACAGAACCATCAGGACAGAAAACTTTATTTCCCGCGTTCTCATCCACTTCCTCTTCTTCTTCGTCTTCTTCCTCTTCTTTGTCACGGTTATCACACTTATTACCAGAGCATTCCACCACAGTACCAATTCCGTCATCATCGGCACCGGTAAATGCCGTGTTATCAAGACTGGAGCTAGAGTGACCCGGATCATAACGATTCGTGCTAACGTTGCCATCTTCATCTTCTACGTAATCTTCACGCTCAGGGTCACAACCAGTTTCACCCCTACGCCAAATTGCATAGATTGCACCTTTTTCTGAGTACATCACGCCATTGGCATCAACTTCATCGATACACCTAGTTGGGATTTCATTACCCTTTGAATCAACATAGCGACCATAATCATAAGTCATCGAGTTCACAGATTTTTTAAATGATTCAAGCACGCGATAATCGATATCTGGGTCTTCACCAGCATTTGCCTGAGCATCAAAACTCAATGTGTAATCTTCGAGGTTTACATCGAGTTCTGAAAGAATAATCTTATCACGACCAGTTGGGAGAAGTGATGCTAGGATTGGAAACACGCGAGACAATACCTTCTTATTCTCGACGATACTCGACAACTTATCTAGCTGATCCTGAATCGTCAAGAATTCAGTCAACTCGCCATAGCCCATCACTCTGTTAGACAAATCATCGATATGCTCATCTTGGTGTGCCATCGAAACTGCCTGACCAGCAATCACAGAACCAAAGACGGCAATAGTACCACCACAGACTACGGCAATCACGATACAAACGAATAAAACTAAGTTCCTCAACTTCTGAGTCTTAATCATCTGAAGCTTAATTTCAGGAACGAGGTTTACCTCATACTTCCCTGTCTGATCCATCAAAAGAGCATCTTCATCTTTACCGGTAATCCTTTTCTTCATTACGCGAATGAAGTCTTTGATATCCATGCCTTTCAAATCTTTGCTCTTTGGCGCTGTTGTAGCTGGCATTAGTCATTACTCCTTTCTGCAAGCCCAATTGCTACAGCGAATTCACTTGCCACTGGGAGCAATGCCTGCTGCTGCTCTGGCGTCACACGCACGTACTGCCAAGGGTTACCCTGAACCGTAGGAACACTCGTCTTAACCTCAATATACTCTGCAATAAATGGAATCACACCCGCAAAGCCGGAGAGAACAATTCCACCCACCTGAGAACCAACATACTTCTGTTGGAAGAATCGAACTGATTTTCCAAGCTCCATCGAGAATGTTTCAAGTGTCGTATCGAGAGCCTTGAACACCTTGCCGTCCATCTTATCCTGAGCAAGACCGAAGCGCAAAATATACTGCCTTGCTTGATCATCATGAATATCTAGCGAAGTCGAAACTGTCTTTGCCAAACTTGCAAGACCACCTGGAATAGAACGCACAAGCCTTGGCGCACCCTGATAAACCACAACAAGGTCCGTAGATGTCTCACCGAGGTCAATCAACATTCTAGCATCTGCTAGACCAATCGGAGCAAGTGCTCTAGCCATCGCAAGAGGCTCCGGCTCCTGAGCAATCACATTAAGACCAATCTTCTCGAGATTTTCCATACTCTCTTCAGCGTAATCTTTTGCTGTTGATGTAATCAAAACCTCAGCCTTAAGTGGATCATTTGGGCTAACCCCAAGCACGGCATAATCAACTTCAGCGTCTTCTACGGCCATCGGAATATACTGGTCAGCGCCATACTTAATAGAGTTACTAATCTCCTTAATCGGTGCATTTGGCACTTCTACGACAGCCGTGTATGTTTTCCTAGCAGGAAGACCCAACGCAACATTCTTCGTGCGAATACCAGCCTGCTCTTTAGCGCCCAAAATATACTCAGCCAATTTCCTACGGCCAACTTCTGAAGTATCCTGTGTAATCTTCGGCTCAATCGGAACATAAGCAAACTTCTCTAGTGTCCAGCCTCTATCCGAGTCACCAGAAAGCTGAATCAACCTCATAGAGTTTGTCCCGAGATCCAACGCGAAGAAATCGCCCACACCGTGTAATAAACTCATAACTATATATTATTATAGCACAAGCGGAATAAAAACAATAGAAAAAGTCCGAGATTTTACTCGGACTTTGAATTTTTATATGCCACCTGGCAATAGCAGCTTTATCACTACCCAAAACAGGGCGTAAATCGCAAGACCGATTACAATTTGTAGCATTCTAGTCTTAGCTTTTAACACCTGACCAGAGTTATCACGCGCAGTAATATACTGATATGCAGAAATAATGAAGCCTATCACAGCCGCAGAACCCACGCCAAAGGTCAACACGTTCAAAATAATATCAAGGATGTACTTAATGCCAGAACCGTCTGTATTATTTCCCTGACTACAGTCCAAAATTGCACAGTCGTCGTCCGAAAGCGCACCATCGCCATCAGCATAAGTCATAGCAGCAGGCGTTAAAGTAAAACCTGCGATAAGTAACATTCCAAATACTATTCTAAGAATTCTTTTCATGGTTTTATTATATCACACTCCGAGTTTTCCGCTACTTTTTCTTTGGAGGCGCCATCTTCGGAATCGAATCCATCACGCCACCTAATTGTTGTTTCAACTTTTGCCTTGCATGTGAAGTAAAGATTTTGTCAAACCATCCAGCCTTCGCTGTTTGTTCCTTTGATGTTAAAATTTCTACAACATCCCCATGCTGAAGTTGGGTGTTTAAATTCGCCATCTTTCCATTTATTTTTACCCCCGTCACATGCCCACCAATCTCCGAATGTAGTCTATATGCAAAATCAAGCGGCAAAGATCCTTTTGGAAGATCTATAATGTCTCCTTTTGGCGTATAGAGGAAAATCTTCTCCGCAAATAGATTAAGCCTTAACTTCTTCGTGTCGACTTTTTTACCCTCTTTAAGCTGGGCCGCAGCCTGTTGCAACTCCATAATCCAAAGCAAGTTCGTTGGCAAATGCTGAATCTTCCCTGTCTTATAACTCTCCGTCAGCTTCTGTTCATTGTAGTAGAATGACGCCGCAAGACCTCTTTCCGCATATTCGTGCATTTCTTTCGTACGAATTTGGAATTCAATAATTCTTTTGTCCTTTGTAATCACCGTCGTATGAATCGACTGATAACCATTTTGCTTTGGCATGGCAATATAGTCCTTGATACGCCCATTCATAGGCATATACATCGAATGTATAATCCCCAGCACCAAATAACACGTGGTAATATCTTCCACGATAATTCTTAGTGCAGTTAAATCATAAATTTCATTAATATTCTGCCCGTGTTTTGCAAGTTTCCTATGCAAAGAATACACCGATTTTACTCGACCAGAAATCTCAGCTTTTATTTTTTCTTCTTTTAATCTTGCCTCAACTTCATCCGTAATCTTCTTCATCGTCTTAGCACCAGAACGATTTTTTTCTTCAATCAAATTCTTCAATTCCTCATATCGTTTTGGATCTACATATGAAAACGAAATATCACTCATCTCCACACGTAGTCTTCCCATGTTTAACCTATCGGCAAGCGGTGCAAATACTTCGAGCGATTCCTTTGCAATTTTCTTCTGCTTGTCTGGTGGCAATGCAGAAAGCGTGCGCAAATTATGCAACCTATCCGCCAACTTAATGATCAAAACTCTAATGTCAGAACCAGTCGCCACAAACAAACGCAACATGTTATCTTTAGTCTGTGGCAAATACGTATCGATGTCACGCATCCCCTCTCTAGCTTTTCCAAGTTTAGTTACCCCATCCACCAAAAACGCTACCGATTCACCAAATTCATTCTTTATATCTTCCAACTTCAAATCGGTATCTTCTACGGTATCATGCAATACACCCGCTATAATGGTATCTTCATCCATACCCCAATCTTGCAGAATCTTCATCACTGCCTTTGGGTGCACAATATAAGGCTCGCCCGATTTACGAAGCTGACCTTCATGCGCTTTTGTCGCAATTTCAACCGCTCGTTCTAGGCGGGTCGCCATACTACACGCTCCTCATCACGTAAGTCACGTCCTCAAATTGAGGTAACTTACCGTTCCATTCCTGAAGCATAGTGCTATTACTATCAACCACCATCACCGTTGGATATTCCAATACATCATGTGACGTTGCAAAAATCTCACCTTCTATTGTTTCTGGATCAATCCACTCTACGTCTATACCAGTTTCATCCTTAAACTGTTTCATCCAAAGCTCAGCCTCGCTTGTTCGCTCGGTATTATGCTTTACAATCATTACTACTCTCATTTTGCCCTTTCCCTATTTTTTAGATTTTTTAGTCTTTTGTTCTCTAATAATATTCTCGAACTCATCCATACTCGTAAACTGCAAGAACACAGATGCGAAACGTACATATGCTACTTCATTTACATCAGCAAGCACATCTAATATTGCCTCACCGATTTCCTTTGACTCAACGGCGTCCGTTCCCTTGTCATAAACTTTTTCTACGACCTTATCAACGACCGCTTCAACTTCCATATCGGAATTAAAAAACTTACCCACACTTCTTCTGACAGAGGTAAGGAGCTTGTCACGATCAAAAGTCTCATGATTGCCACTGCGCTTTACCACGCGAATCACTGGCATCTCAATACGCTCATACGTCGTAAATCGCCTACCATCGGCAGCCTGACGACGCCTGCGGATCATCGTTCCGTCTGGCGTTTCACGACTCTCTAATACCTTACTATTTCCAATCTTTAATTCGCTCATACACCTCCTCCTTTCCCCCATACCCCCACAAATGTCTAGCCGAGTATTTCACCCGGCTAGCTCATCTTATTTCTTGCGTCCGCGGAGTCTTGCGCGAAGTGAAGGTGGGATATCAAGATCGTCGTCTTCTTTGTCAATCTTATCCCACATATCAGATTTCTGATCGGATGTGAACTCTTCAGATGCTTCTTCTGAGCTCGCTGGTTCAGGAGCAGGAGCAGCAACTTCTCTGTTCATTGCATCTTCAACGGTATCATTGTTGTAATCATAGCGATGCTCTTCGCGGCTTGATTCTTCACGTACAGCGGCGGCAGCAGCTGCAGCAGCTTCTTGCTGACGCTTCTGGCGATAATAATCTGAATCAAAGCCAGTTGCAACCACAGTAATGACAATTTCATCTTGAAGTTCTGGGCGAATCGAAGCACCGAAGATGATGTTTGCGTCTGGGCTAACTGCACCAGTAATTTCCTCAGCAGCTTCCTGGATTTCAGACATTGACATATCATAACCACCGGAAACTGAGAAGAGAACGCCTCTAGCACCATCAATTTTAACTTCAATAAGTGGTGATTCAATAGCCTGCTGTGCAGCAAGTTTGGCACGATTCTCACCAGATGCGCGGCCGATACCCATAAGAGCAGAGCCAGCATTCTTCATAATAGCCTTAACGTCGGCAAAGTCTAGGTTGATGAGTGCGTGTTCGGTAATAAGTTCAGAAATACCCTGGACACCCTGGCGGAGCACATCATCTGCAATCTTAAATGTTTCAAGGAGAGGAGTTCTTGGATCGATTGTTTGAAGCAAACGATCGTTAGGAATTGTAATGAGTGCGTCTACTTCACCCTGAAGCTGATCGATAGCAGCCTCAGCGTTCACACGCCTCTGAGCGCCTTCAAAAGTAAATGGCTTAGTTACCACACCAACAGTAAGGATATCCTGTTTCTTAGCTTCTTCAGCAACTACAGGACCGGCACCAGAACCAGTACCACCACCAGCGCCGAGGGTAATAAATGCCATATCGGCACCTTCAAGTGCTTTAGCGATATTTTCGCGAGATTCTTCAGCAGCTTCGCGGCCTTTCTCTGGGTCACCACCAGCACCAAGACCAGCTCCAATATGGACCTTAGTATCAGCGCTTGAATGATGCAAAGCCTGTGCATCTGTATTGACGGCGATAAACTCGACGCCTACTAATCCCACCTCTTTCATACGGTTTACGGCAGAACCACCTGCACCACCAACACCTACGACTTTGATGCTAGCTGTGCTCTCCACCTCTGTTGGTTTAATTTCGGGCATTATAATTTCCTCTCTTAAACAATACTCTTGGGTCAAGTATAACACATGTTCTCTTAAAATAAAAGGTTTTTTTAAACCACCTCTGCTACAAGGTGGAATTTCTGTCGATATTGAACAAAATTTTTATTCAGTCTATTTTCGCCTAAATAACCTAGCAAAGAACCCTGGTTTGTCATCTTCTATCTGATTCTCAGTGCCACCCTCATCTGCCATCTTGAGAGCCAAACCAATCGCCGTCGCAAACTCTGGCTTTTCAATCGCATCAGCTACACCGGTACCAATAAAGTCTTTCCCTGGCATTCCTATCTTCACGGAGAGTTCTAGCTCGTCCCTAACATACTTAGCAAGACCGCGCAATTTCGCACCACCACCTACGATAACCGCACCCTCAGGTAGCTTTCTGACATAACGAGCCTGCGCAATTTCCTTCATAACCAGACCAAAGATCTCATCCAAGCGACCCTTTACCACCTGATTCACCTGATCCATTGTGAACGTTGCGGATTCCTTACCTTTCCTAATCGTAATCGGCTCAAAATCTCTATCTGTTGGCTGCTCTGGAAAATCTGCAGAGGCATACTTGATCTTGATCTCTTCAGCTATAGAGGAGTCAATTTTAAGCATTATTGCTAAATCCTTAGTGATGTTATCTGAACCTTCTGGCACCACACCAACATATCTGAGACAACCATCATCGTAGATTGCCACTGACGTCGTTGCTGCGCCAAAATCAATCATCGCCACACCATTGTCAACTTGTTTATCAGTCAAAACTGCTCTAGCAGCCGCCTCGACTGTCGGGATCTTCTTCCCCACATTGACTCTCACTTCTTCATTCTCAAAAACAGACGTCAAGCTAGCACAGCTCGGCCCTAGACCAGAAACAACACAAGCGTTCATTTCTAGCTTCACACCTTGCATCCCTAATGGATCTTGAATTCCAGTCTGTCCATCCAAAGTAAAGCTAATCGGCACGATACTCAAAATCGAACGATTCTGTGGTAGTTTACCAGTGATCTCCGCCTCTTTTATGGCGGCATCCTTCAGGCGCTCAATATCATCTTCTGTCACAGCACCACCATTCGCAATCGTCACCATCCCATGAGTTTTCACAGAATTAAGATGCGAACCATTCACTGAAACCATTGCGGTGTTAAAAAACTTCCCGCTCATATTTTCAGCCTGACCGATTGCACGCGCAACCGAAGCCTTCTGAACTGCGAGATTCGTCACGACACCTTTTCTCATCCCCCCATCATTTCGAGCTTCACCATAACCAACAACCCCAACCCCATCTTTACTGAGGCTGAGAACTACTGCACGGACATTTTCTGTGCCGACGTCTATTCCGTATGCATAGCGCGATTGCTCGTCCATACTTGCATTATACCATAAACTTTATAAGTCAACAACTAAACTATTTTCTTTGCTTCAAGCTTCCGCCAAACCCTGTCAGAAACTTCTTCAATAGAACCATTTCCATCAATCTCAAAAATCTGCTTTCCATGGCTTTCTATCTCTGTTAAAAATGAATAAATTTTTTGCTCAAAATAGTCAATTTTCTTTTTCCAGTTGCTGATATCGTCGTCTTCCCTGCCACGCCCAGAAAGCCTTTCAATCAGCACTTCTTCCGGCGCTTTCAGGACCAAAACACACTCAACCTTGTCCATTAATCCAGATTCCACCCAGTACGAAACTTGTTCTGGGCTTCCTGGCTGTCCATCAAAGACCACATCCTTCCCCTCTCGTTCAACATCCGCCACTGCACCAGAAATTAATTCTATCAGCGTCTTTTCATCAATCATTGCCGCTTTAGAAGTAAAGTCATTAAACTTACCAGAGTCACGAATAATTTGTCCAGCCGAAAGCCACTTTCTATCTAATTTATCTGCTAGAATCTGCGCCTGAGTCGATTTCCCTACTCCTGCTGGCCCAAATATTACAATCATTTTCTATTGATTTCCTCTACAATTGCATTGACCGCACGCTTATAGACTTCATCTGGCTCACCTACGCCATCCACCTTAATAATCTTGGCACCATTACCAGTCAAGTATGCTATAATCTCGGTTTCGGTCGCCATAAACATCTGCCATCTCTGCTCGATAATCTCACGCGAATCCTGATCTCGCCCCCTTAGCACCAACCTATTCACTGTCTCTTCTACCGGCACATCCATCTCGACGATTAAGTCAATCCTCATATCGCGTTCAACGGTAAGTTCAGCCTGTCTCAAATTTCTAGGGTAACCATCGATAATTACATTCTCAACTCCAGTAAGTTGAGAGAGCAATAATCCAGTGACCATTTCATCATCAAATAATTCTGCGGTTTTTAACTTCTCTTTTACCCATTCTTCACTACTCTGACGCAGAATGTCACCAATCGATATCCAAGGCCATTTCAAGTCAGCCGCAAGTCTCTTTCCGACGGTCGATTTGCCCGACCCCGGTCCTCCTAAGAAAATTATTCTCATATCTTTATTATATCACTCTTTTATTTTCGTGGGCAATTTGGCAACGTCAAAACTTCGTACCCGTCTTCCGTCACCAAGATCGTATGTTCGCAGTGACATCCCACCGATCCATCATTCAAAATCACCGACCAGCCAGACTCGGCATCTACATGATTCTGTGGCTTCCCAAGTGAAGACATTGGCTCAATACAAATACAGTCACCCGGCTTCAAAACATAGCCTTTACCCCTCTTGCCATAATTAGGCACTTCAGGCCCCATATGCATTTCCTTGCCAATTCCATGACCGATATAATTCTCAATCACCCCGAGATGGCCTTTCCTCAATACTTTCTCAACAGCAAAACCAATATTCCCAAGCGGTACTCCAGGCCCAACTTCATCAATACCAGCCCACAAGGCCTTTTCAGTCGTCTTTACCATCTGTGCCACAGCCGGATTAGCTTTACCTACCACTTTCGTAAAAGCAGCATCCGTAAAATATCCCTTATATTTCACGACCAAGTCAAAGCTAACTTTATCACCATTTTCCAACACATAGTCACTATTCGGAGCGCCGTGCACCAATTCTTCGTTCACAGAAATACAAATTGCACCCGGGAATTCTTCAGATTTTGGCAAAAAGTCATAGCCAACCTCGCCCCCTCTTTTAACAATTTCCTTACGGGTCCAAATATCAAGCTCTCGCTTCGTCATCCCTACATCGGCATAATCCCGCAAAGCTTCAAGAACTTCCCCCAAGATTTGGCCACCCTTTCGCATAGCTTCTATTTTTGTCTTATCCATATACGTAATTATAGCACACTTGATTTTCTGAGGTAAGTGTGGTATAATGGCACCAATATGGCAATTAAAGTAACTAGAAAAGATCAGAGCGAGGCGAACGAAAACATTATTCGCCGTTTCAACCGCAAAGTTTTGCAGAGTGGTGTTATGCCTCTTGCAAAATCTCAACTTCGTTTCTCTAAGCCTATTTCAAAACGCGAACGTCGCAACAAAGCTATCATCCGCGACCGCCGCAGGGCTGAAAAAGCAGAACGCATGAAGCTTGGTCTCAAATAAAAAATCCCCCGCTAGGGGGATTTTTAGTATCTTCCCTCTTTTTTGGCTCGTCTAATATCTTCTCGACTTCTCAAGACCTCATAAACTGACCCGCCATTCTTAGGTCCTCCGCTTGTTTCTACATAATATGTCTTCCATTTGCGATACACTCGAGATACATATGATGTATTGCCACCATGCAAACCATCTTGCACCGTTTTTACATGAATCCCCCTATCCATTACAATTGGGCCATCTTCAGGTTTCACGCCATCTGGTCTCTCCAACTCACCAGACATTATCACCCCTTCACTCAGCGCAGAGTTCCCTGTCAGCTCACGCTTCATCATTCTAAATAAATCGCCTTCCCTCAAGCCTAATCGTTCAACCATTCTCTTAGCATCTTCATCCACTTCCGGCATTTCTATTTCGGCCCGCATCATTCTAAATTTCAAGCCATTTTCAAATGTGATAATTGTCACCGGCTCAATTAGCCCATTTTTCTTCTTGCTTGGGATAATCCCAACTTCCTGCACTTTTGAGCCGATGCTCCAATCCTGCCTCTTACTATAAGGATCACCATTCATAGATAATACAATCTCTTGTCCTCTCCTAAGTGACGATTTCAAAAATCCTCCACCAGTTTTCGCTATTGGTTTATAACTATCATCCACCTGTTGCATATGGACACTTGAACTCGCCGTAAAATCCAACATCGGCACCATATTTTCCCCCACCTCCATATAGTTACCTACCCTGGTTGGAATCTTTCCTTCACTAATACCTTTTGCATCGTCTGAGTCACAGAAATACTCATCATAATGTTTCAAAATATATCGCGTCGCATAATCATCCGCGTATTTTTCTTTACCTTTCCTACGATACGCTCGGCTACTCAATGCTTTTGCTTCTTCCCAACTCTTCGTATCTTTTTCTGCAAACCTTCCGTAGAAGAGTTCCACCAATGCATTACGCCCGCCCACAGTATCAGGCGACCCCATCTTCTCGCGCTTCTGTTCCTTCGCCCACTTCTCACATATATCGGGCACCGCGCGCCTCTGGTTCTTATCATATTTCTTGCGTTCTTCACCCAACCTACTCATAAAATCTTGGGCGTGTCCGAACTCATGACAAAATATAAATGTCTGCACAAATTTCGGATTGTTCACGACATCACTTGGTCTAGCACCAACTTTAAGCGCCATCGACGCCATCAACATCTGCAAACCCTCTAAGTGACCCTTAAAATCTGTATGCACTTCCGTATACGCCCCAGCATTATCAAAATTAAAATGCATTATTGGCGCATATGCTCTCGTGCCTCCTTTACCTGCACCATCCTCATTTCTAAGATTAGAAAAGAACGCATTAGCCTCGCCATGACCCTTTCGTTCATCACTCGTCATTTGACCAATTTTCACAGACTGTAAGCCTGCCGTATAAAAATCTTTATCCGTAATAATATCTTGGTAAACCTTTGCAAGATGCGTATGACCTTTTCTCACCATGAAATTATAATTCTCTTGCGCACGATTCATATTATAATCATTCAAAAGATCCAAATTATTGCGCAAAGAATCATAATTAGTTACTTCACCAAATCCCAAAACATCTTTAGCTTCATCACTTGTCAAATCATCATCTGCTAAATCAATCAGATTCTTAGAAGCCTCGGCTATCCCCTTCTTTGTTTCTTCAAAATTTTCTTTATTTTCTAGTCGTTCCATTCTTCGCCCACTTCATCAAAATCTTTAATAGAACCTTCTACACTAATTCTACCACACCACTCATTCTTCATAAATGTCACGAGCAAGGCGATATTCTCCCCTGCTTGAACCCGCATATATTCTGGCTCAGCATAAAATTTCACTAGCGGCAAAATCTTATCACCATCAGCTACTTCAATCTTCACATGCTTCCCATCCGCACCCATAGTCGTGGTTCGCATTACGCGAGATTTAATTCGGAAAATTGGCTCTTCATTGCCAGGCCCAAACGGCTCAAGTTGAGCAATCTCATCGATCAGCTCAACTTTTATTTCAGACAAATCTGCAATTTCCAGGTCTGCCTTTTGTCTCAAAAATCTTTCCTGGCTCGTCAGCTTCAAGCTTCTATAATAATCATTAACTTTCTCAGCAAACTCCTCAAGTTTCCCTTCCATCAACTTCACACCACAAGCTGCCGCATGACCACCGCCACCAATCATCACATCCTCACAAGCTTTCAAAGCATCAGCCAAATTAAACTCTCCAAAAGATCTTCCAGACCCTTTCAAATCATTATTGAAAACAAAAGCTGGCTTCTTATATTGTTCTACTAGTCTCCCTGCAATGATTCCAATCACCCCCTCATGCCAATCACCCTTCGCAATCATCACCGGACCATCGTCATACACCACCACTTCATCAAGCCTCTTCTCGCTTTCAATTTCTTTTACAGCTCGCTCCTGTTCCGTCTTTCGCGCCGAATTAAGTTCATCAAGTTTCAACGCCAGTCTCGCAGCCTCAGCCTTTGAAGTCGTATTTAGTAAGCTCAAAGAAATCTCTGCCGATTCCATACGCCCGCCCGCGTTCAATCTCGGCCCTATCATAAACCCAATCGCATTGGTATCAATCTTCGATACGCGAGCCACCCGCATTAATTCCGCAAGTCCAGGACGCCTCGTTTTTTGAATCACTTTCATTCCATAAAAACATAGTTCGCGATTCAGCTTATTCATATACATTGCATCACAAATTGTACCTATCAAGACTAAATCTAGCATCCATTTTTCTTGACCATCCGGAATCAGTCCAACTTCCACCAATTTCTTTGCCACCATGAAGGCCACTCCCACCCCAGCAAGCTCCCTCGCCTGCTTGCCTTTCGAATCCTGCCTCTTCGGATTTACAACCGCCACCGCATCCTTTGGAAGTTCACACATCACCTCATGATGGTCTGTCACTACCGTATCAATCCCAATCTCTTTCAGTCTTGCAATTATCTCCTGATTACCCGTCCCACAGTCCACCGTCACAACCAGCTTCACCCCCTCTTTTTCTGCACGCTGAATCACGCGCTCGCTCATACCATAGCCATCCTTAAAACGGTCCGGGAGCATTGTCAAAACTTCGCTCACTCCAGCTAGCGTCAAGGCATCCTTCATCACAGTCGTCGCCGTCACGCCATCTACATCATAATCCCCATAAATCAAAACTTTTTCATGATTCTTCACGGCTTCCGAGATGCGTTTCACCGCTTCATTAAGCCCCGGAATATCCGCCGGTTTAGCCGAATATTTTGGATGCAAAAAATCTTCGTCCACCTCGCGCATTTTACAAAGCTGGTCGAAGATTTTGCTCATTTAACTAATCTTCTTCGTGGTCTTATTGCCCGTCATTTGTTGCGATTTAATCACAATGCTCTGCAATTCCTTCAAAATTGGGAACTGTTTATTTGTCTGGTAATATGTCATCGGCCCTTTCTTAATCGAAATCAAGAAATTACCTTTCTCGAGCCTCGAAAGCTCTCTCGAAACATTGCCCGGATCTTCCTTAATCAACTTTGCGAGCGCCCTAGAATGTGTCTTGAAATCAGGATATTTTGCAAATACCACCACAATCTTTCTTCTCACTCTGGATGTAATAAAAACGTCTAACATAAAACCTCTCTTTTCCCATATTATAGCACGTCCTATGTATTTTTTACAACACAAAAACACGCCCCTACGGACGCGTCTGGCGGAGGGTGGGAGATTCGAACTCCCGCTCCAGGTTTCCCCAGACTAACGATTTAGCAAACCGTCCCCTTCAGCCACTTGGGTAACCCTCCAACTCCCATCATTTTATCATATTTCCCTCCTATTTTCTAGACTTTACGCCCCCAAAGTGCTAAAATTAATCTAAATGGGAGGAAAGATGTCTAAATCTGAAAAAGTTACCAAAAGTAACACTATCAAGTGGGAAGCTGAGGAATATGTTCAGCATAATAAAAACGTGGGTTGGTATATCGGCCTCGTTGTCATCGCCTTAGCCTTATGCGCACTTGCAGTCCTCGTCAAGTGGTGGACCTTCCTCGCCTTAGTCGTGCTATCCGCTATTTCACTCATATTATATTCAGTACGTCCTCCTCGCAAGATCAAATATACATTGTCTAACTCCGGTCTCAAAGAAGGTGAAAAAACTTATAATTTCGCAGATTTTAAAGCCTTTGGCGTCCTCCAGGACGATGCTCATTTCGCAATTGTCCTTCGCCCTCGCAAACGCTTTTCTCCATCCGTTACAATCTATTTCCCTGCTAATCAAGGTGAAGAAATTGTCGATTTCTTCGGCGCACGCTTCCCTATGGAAGATGTAAAGCTAGATCTCCTAGATAAACTTGTTCGTCTTCTCCGTATCTAGTTATTTTTCTTTTATCGAAGACCAATTCCCTACTACAGTATAGACGTACTATCGAGCCATACTGGAGTCAAACATGTCGTGGTTGATAGTACAAGCATACTACTGAAAACCGTATTGTCAGAAATTCGGACAAAAACATACCT
>JAUNNB010000006.1 GCA_030531645.1 Candidatus Saccharimonadota bacterium
TCTATGCCAACTGGCTCGATACCGGCGACATCAAGGAACACTACCTCAAATACAACCACGAAGAAGCCAAAGGTAATCTTCTCCCTGCCGACTACGATGATGATTTAATGGAGCGCTCCTCGTCCTACTATGAAACCGGCCTTATGAATTTCATTCCCGAATATCACCGTCCCAAAGCCCAACCTCACCAAAAACAAATTACCAACCCCGCTTTTCCACTCATCGCTATGGTTATTTCAGGCGGCCACACCCAAATTATTTCAATGACCGCCCATAATTCATTTGAAATCATCGGCACCACTCGCGACGACGCTATCGGCGAATGTTTCGATAAGGTCGCTAAAATTATTGGCCTTCCCTATCCAGGCGGCCCAGCCATCGCCGAAGCCGCTAGATACGGCAATCCAAATCGTTATGAATTCCCAATTCCATTGAAAGGCAGTCTCGATTTCAGCTTCTCCGGCCTCAAAACCGCCGTCCTCCGCGCCGTCCAAAAAGCCGTCGACAAACCGATTTCCTTCCCTTCTCACGAACTCCCTAATTTGCTCAAAGAAGAACAAGTCGCCAATTTCGCTGCCAGCTTCCAAAATTGCGCCATCGATGTTTTGCTCGACAAACTCGACCTCGCCATCAAACAATACAAACCTCGTTCCATCGTCTTTGCCGGTGGCGTTTCCGCCAATGCCCTCCTCCGCGAAAAGGCTGAAATAAAATACAAAGACATCCCAGTCTTCTTCCCAGACCCTAAACTTTCTGGCGACAACGGCGCCATGGTTGCAGCCGCCGCCTACTACGAAACCATGTCCAAAGTTCCACCAACCGACCCATACTCGCTAGACATCTCTCCACGATCCACCATCAAATAACCACGCCAAGCAGCGTGGTTTTTTGAATCAAATTCGCGCCACATTTGCGCCATTTTTCGCGCCACTTTTACATCAAAAATCGTCTAGTACCCCTGTAAAACGGGGCTTTTTCGATCATTTTTTTGTGCTAAGATGGTGGCATGAAAAAAGTTATCATTTTCGGAACTGATCACGGCGCCGAACAATTCGCCAAGCTCCTCCAAAACGAAGTCCACGTCATCAACGTTGAGACTCGCATCGACTGGGGCCATGATTACAGCTCCATGACTCGGCTCCACGTTCGCAATATTGTCGAAGTCTTCCTAGACAAATACATCGGTCACGTCGATCTCATTGTTATCGCCTCATATTCCCTCACCGAAACCTGCCTCGATTTTCTTCGCGAGAAACATCCAGAGCAAAAATTCATCGGCTTCACCCCGCACCTAGCCCGTAGCATCCGCCAACGCATCACCGATGCAGATCTCCCTCACGAACTCCGCGCATACAAAAACCAGCTCAATCTCAAGCAACGCATTCGCTTCGTTTTCAAAGGCTACGAAATGCTCGTCATGACCGACATTATCAAAAAGATGTTCATTAAATCCAAGCGCGAAGTGGTCGTCATTCTCGCCAGCGACAAAGTCCGCAAGTCTCGCCCCTATTTTGAAGACAAGAAAACATTCTTCCCCGCCAATGTCATCGAACCTCGCTACGGCAATTGGAGCCAAAAATTCGAATTCTCCGACCATCTCGAATACACCCTCTACCGCATCGCCATGAATTACAATGTCAAATCTGTCATCATCTATGAAACCGCCTTCGCCCACATGTCAGACACTTTCAAACAGCTCTACGGCAACAAAGTCAAAATCTACAACGGCTTCGATCGCGGAATTTCAGATGTCAAAAGGATGCTTGGTATGTGTGTTGTCTAAGGTCAGCGCTCTAGTCGCGAGAAGAGAACTGCGAGTTTTTTATCAATTTAACCTATATGCGAAAAAATGTGATTGAGTTGATACTGATTTGATGTGTCATTTAATAAACTCTAATTCCATCAGAATGATTTTCTCCGCACACATCAAAAATCATAATTTCTAAAGTATTTCTCTTCTCACGCCTATAGCGCTGGTTGCACAAACCTCCTATCTCTGATATAATCATCCCAAATGGTATATACCAAAATATATACCAGAAAGGAGAGATCATGAGAAAGGCAAAAATTTTTCAAAACGGAAGGAGCCAAGCAGTGAGACTGCCTAAGGAATTTAGTTTTAAAGATAATACCAAAGAGGTTTACATCGACAAAATCGGCGATGTCATTACTCTCCGTACCAAGAAGCCAGATTGGGATGATTTTCTAGAAGCTCTCGACACATTCCCAAAAGATGGTTTTAAAGGGGATTGGCGCAAACAAGGCATCAAAAAAGAGGATCACCGAGACTGGAGCGTATTCGAATGAAGTACATGCTCGATACCAATATTTGTATCTATATCATGGAGCATCGAGATAGCAAAACCCTAGAAAAGCTTTTTGCACTCAACCACGATAATACCTGCACCTCCACCATTGTCTATGGGGAGCTCGCTTTTGGCGCAGAAAAGAGCAACCGCAAAGTTTACTCTTCTTTTGCTCAAGAACTCTTTCTAAATTCCATCACTGTCCTGCCCGTCACCCCCGCAGTCGCCAAAGAATACGGCGCCATCCGTGCTAAACTCGAAAAGAACGGCACCCCCATCGGCCCTAATGACCTCTGGATAGCCGCCCACGCCAAATCTCTCGGTCTCACTCTTATCACCAACAATGAAAAAGAATTCAAACGCATCAAAGGCCTCAAGGTCGAAAATTGGGCCCACTAACCTACTTAAAAATCTTCCTGACTTTCAAATTCGCATTGCGAACCGAGTTATATAGTTTGTACTTAGCAGGCTTCAAAATCATGTCATATGTTCCAGAATAATCGACTTGCCTACCGCCAAACGACCTCTTGTACTTCGAGAATCCATACCAAGGATGATTTGGATCCTCCGATGTTGTAATTCCCCAGAAATCATAAGTATCCATTCCCTGTTCTCTAGCATCCAGAATCATCTGAATCAGAAGCACAGTCCCGGCCATCAATTTGCGATGTTCCGAATCCGTCGCAGCGTGTGCATAATAACGCACGCCCTCAAAGTCATAAATGAGCGCTGCCGCAATCGGCACGGTCTTCCCTGTTGCTTCCTCGCCCTTCCAAATTCCTTCGTCAAGGTCAGCGATATAAAGCTTCGCAAATCCAGCCTCCATCTGATGTCTCAAATGGCTCTCAGTTTGCGGCGTAAAGTGGTCCATCTCCCCCAAGCCCTCTAGCAATTTAGACAAAATAGTAATCTCAGACGGGTCTTCCGATACGCGCATCGTAATTCCCTTTTTCGCGGCCGCCTTCCAGTATCTCACCTTGCGCGACTCCATTCCACCAAGGATATCTTCCTGGCTCTTTCCCCTCAAGTCAAGCACCCATGTATGCTCCGGGTCAATATTCTTTACCTTTTTAATCTCAACCTTCGGATTCATGCCAGACGCAATTTTAGCCATCTCAGACGGCTCGAGTCTCAAAGTCGGCTCAATACGCACAAAATAGGCGTCAGTGGCCTTAGCGAGGCTTCTGAGCTCTTCTAGGGCCTGTTTAAGCTCATGCTTATCCTGCGCACGCGGTCCGTAACCCACCATTAAGTATTTTCCAAATGGCGTCTCATTCTCCCACGCAACTGTGGAAAACTTTTTCTTTTTCCACTCATACTCAACTACATGCGACCTTTTACCATCAAGTCGCTCATATTCCGCCCAAATTTCACTCTGCAACAGATGTCTATTCATTTTTCACCCAAATCTTTACTCCCCTCATTATAGCACTTTTTGAGACAAAAAATCACCCCTACTTCTTGTTATACTTATCCAGATCAAACAGAGCCGGTTTCTCAGAATCGATAATTCCCTGAGCTTCCCTCAGTAATTCCGTCAATTTCTCAGCCGTCTGAGCCGAACCAACATGCACGGTCTTTACAACTTTTCCGTGCTCTTTATAGCACACTTGCACCCCAGTTTTTCCAGACCCAGTCTTAAACTGCCTTATATAAGCCATACCCTGATTATACCATAGCGAAATCTCTACCCAACTTCAGGTATCCGCCACATTTTGAACCAACTATTCCACAGCCAAGCCCCCCATTCCCTCATTTATTCCTCTTATGGTTAGCAACCACTTGACATAGCAACCCACACCGATTTATAATAAACATAACAATTATGTAACCGCATAATACGCATAATTGGGTCATATAATACATCGCGATTAAGATCCCTGTTAACACACTAGGGAATAATCGTAAGCGGCATAATAACTTTTGGCTTTCGTCAACGGTAATATTCTTATGCTTGCAAAAGGTCAAGCATTTTCACAAGAAATTACCCTGTTAGAAATCACTTAGTTTAAGTTCTAAACACGCGAATGCGATACTGCTCTGTAAGTGCATACTATGATTTAAAAAATCTGTAATGTATATTCCTGACATTTATCAGCGTATGACATTACAGATTTTTTAAGTCGCACTGCAGAGTATGTATCGCGTATCGTGTATAGAGGTTAAATTACCTCTAATTGTAGCTTCAACCTTTCAATCAGCTTAGTCTTCTCATCAATCCGATCTCTAGTCTCTTTGACAAGCCCAGCCGGTGCCTTCTCTACATACCTAGGGTTCATCATCCTAGCATTTAGGGAATCGAGCTCAGCCCCTACAGAGAGAATCTTCTTCTCGAGCTCTTCACGATATTTCTGGACCACATCACCTGGCACATCAAGGTAAATCTCGTGATTTGCAAGCGCAAGTCGGAGGCCTCTTGGCGAACCTTCAGTCGATGCAATAGACGGAACATGTGAGAGTATCTTTACTAAATCAGGACAGCCAGCCACGAGGGAATCATCGCCATAAAGCACGTCATATTTCTTACCCTTCGAAAGCAAAGCGAGTGCAGTATTTGTAGCACGAATTTCTGAAACTACCTCTGTTAATCTGGCAAAATTCTCAGCTGAAATCTCATCATATTCAAGCGTTGATGGCCACTTTGCATCAATCAAGAATCCGTCAGTCCAGCTCAAATTCTGCCAAATTGCTTCCGTCACAAATGGTGCAAATGGATGGAACATTGTCAAAATAGATTCGAGCGTTGCGCGTAGTAATGGTACATTTTTGTAGAGCTTTTGGCTCTCCACGAACCAATCCGCATACTTGTCCCAAATGAGGGAATAGATATCCTCAACAGCTTCTGCAAAACGATACTCCGCGATGTCCTGTTCAACCATTTTACGAGTACGATCAATCTCACGGCAAATCCAGTCCTCACCCATATTGTTGGTCGTATACTCATACTGGTCAGGATTAATCGAATCGGACTCAGACTTATGAATTGCACCAAGCATATCGGTTCTGTCGTCCTGGTCGTCATTATCAACCGTCCTCACGAGCGTATCGAGCGCAGTAGATGAATACCCTTTCTCGGAGACTTCCTCATCCACAATACCTTGAATAAATCTAGAGATATTCCAGAGCTTATTGCAAAGCTTCTGGCCCGAAACTACACTCTGTTCAGAGAAGGCTTGTGCCATTCCAGCCGAACGCCCACGCAATATTCCAAGCCTAAATGCATCAGATCCATACTTGGCAATCATGTCCATTGGGTTAATCACATTGCCTTTTGACTTAGACATCTTTTTGCCATGTTCGTCAAGTACTAGACCATGTAAATAGACTTTTTCAAATGGTACTTGTCCGGTCACATAGACGCCCATCATAATCATCCTAGAGACCCATGCAAAGAGGATGTCCGCCCCTGTTTCCATCACATCTAGCGGATAGAATGGGGAACCAACACCTTCCTCCCAGTTCGTACAAACAATTGGCCAATGTGCCGAAGAGAACCATGTATCAAAGGTGTCTTCATCGCGCACATATTTCACGCCACCAATCTCAATCTCAGACAAATTCACGCGTGTATCAAATACCCATTCTGGTGCTGCACCAGCAAACTGCGAAGGTGTCGGAGTGTTGGCATCAGCTGAAGCACCAGGCGTGAAAATCGCCTTTTGCTCAGACGCATTGCCATAGGCAAGATCCGCCCTTCTAAACATCGGAATCGCAATCCCCCAAGGAATCTGCCTTGAAATATTCCAGTCCTTCAAACCCTTAAGGTAATTAATCAAAACTTTCTCGCGTGAAGCAGGGAAGAACTTAATCTCGCCAGCCTCAAGGTGCTTAATCGCCTCAGCTGCGAGCTTCTCCGTATCAACGAACCACTGCTCTTTAAGCATTGGTTCAATCACCGTGCCACACTTATAACAATGTGCCACCGTGTGGCGAATCTTTCTTTCGCCCCTGAGTAAACCAAGCTCCTTCAAATCTTTCAAAACTTGCTTGCGGCACTCCGCCGTAGTCATACCAGCATAGGCCCCACAAACTGGGCTCATTGTTCCATCCGGCTCAATCACCGAGATGCGTGGCAAATCGTGCCTAAGGCCCACCTCGAAGTCGTCGTTATCATGTGCAGGAGTAATCTTCACCGCACCGGTTCCGTACTCTGGATCCGCGTGCTCATCTGTAATCACTGAAATCTCACGGTCAGTTAGTGGCAACATCACATTCTTACCTACAATCTCAGAATAACGAGTGTCAGCCGGATTCACCGCCACTGCAGTATCGCCAAACAAAGTCTCTGGCCTTGTAGTCGAAACAATAATCTCGCCACCATCATATGGATAAGCAATGTCCCAAAGTTTGCCGTCCTCTTCCTCGTGTTCCACCTCAATATCAGCGAACGCCGTCTGGTGCTTCGTACAGTAGTTCACGAGCTTTTCACCACGATAAACCATGCCGTCCTTCCACATTCTCTCGAATGTTGTATAGACGCGCCTCACCACATTCTCATCGAGCGTGAAAGTCAAATCCTTCCAAGAACATGAAGCGCCGAGTGCACGAAGCTGAAGCTCCATATTACCACGCTGCATCTGGACGAAATCCCAGACCCTTGCATAAAGTTCATCACGGGAGTATTCAAAACGAGTGTGGCCTTCTTTTTCGAGTGTTCTTTCATAAACCACCCAAGTTTCAAAGCCAGCGTGATCGGCACCTGGAATATACCAAGTCCTCTGTCCACGCAATCTGTAATAACGCGTCAAGCTATCTTCAAGCGCAACAGTCAGACCGTGTCCAATATGTAAATTACCATTCGCATTAGGCGGTGGCATCACAATTGAAAACTTTTTAGACCCTTCAGCAGCCGGCAAGAACTTACCAGCCGTTTCCCAAGCCGCGTAAATATCGGCTTCAAATTCCCCCGGATTATATGCACTCGAAAATTTCATCAAAAACTCCCAATTCTTTTCCTCATTATACCACATAGAATCGAAAAATCACCCCTATTTTTTACCATAAGCACCACCCGTGAAATACATTGACTTTTCACGTCTTTTGTGCTATAATGGAACCATAGATGTTTTTCTTATTAACAGAGGTGCGCATGAAAAAATCATTTCTTAATTCTCCAAAAGTCCTCATCACCGCTATCGTCGCCAGTATCCTCGTTATTCTCGGCACCTTCTTTTTCCTCGATTATCTCTTCACTCCCGTCAACGCTCCCGAAATCCGCGTCACCATCACTCCTAAAAACACCGCCAAGGAGTCCATCGACAAATGGGGCGGCGGCATCCGCTATCCGTTAGTCACCGAACAGGGCTCAGACCAAGAAATCCTCTTTGCCACCAACTTCGACGAAATCTGCGTCTATGTCGACAAAAACCCTGGTCACGATTCAGATAGAAACTCCGGCTTCTCCCTCAAGGTCAACGGCCAGGAAACCGGTGTCCACCACAACTGCTGGACCTGGAAAGATCTTCGCGACAGCAAAATGGAGCTCCGCAACGTCAAAAACACCTACACCGGCTGGACCACCAAAGCCAACTACGCTTACGCCGGTCTCTTCAGCTCCACCGTTGAGGGCGACGTCAACTTCCGTGAAATCGAAATCGTCGCCAGTAATCGCGCCGGCACCATCACCAAGCGCCTCAAAATGAACTTCCTCGACGGCTGCCAAGGCTACTCCCTCAATTACGACCAAGAAAACTATTACACCAAATGTGACCAAGACGCCGAAGATAACTACAGAGCCTTAAACGGCAAAAACTCTGCCGCCTTCGAAGCCTACAAAAAAGCCCACGAGAAGCCAACCAGCAGCAACAGCAATAACAACACCAACCACTCCAATAGTGGCTCTTCTAGCGGCTCTGGTGGCTCCACAGGCTATAAAAACCAAAAGACTCCAAACGGTCTCAGCCGTTCCACCGCCGTCAGCGCTTGCGAACGCCGTACCACGAGGGAAGGATACAACTACATCAGCGAAACCGAGTCCAATATGTCCGGCAACACCTGGAAAGTCGAGCTCGAAGCCTGGCACATAGACTATTACGACACCATGATGGTCATTAAATGCCATGTCTCCGGCACCGATTCGAGCCCACAAATCACCTACTTCTACGCCGATGAACACGCCGACTACTATTTCGATGAAGACGAAAATCACTACGTCGAATGTTGGTATGGCTACAACCCAGCCACCGGCGAATGCCGCTAAACCCCACAAGTTAACTGTGCTATAATATATTTATGTTAAAACGTCGTATTGGGATTTTTATCGCGAACATTATCGCGCTCCTCTGTTCATTTTTGTTCACCTACGTCCTCCGCTTCGGATGGATGCCAGATGAGCCAGCTTTCTTCAACGTCAACGAGGCCCTCGTCCTCACTTATCTTCTCTTTTCATTCCTAGTTTCATGGTTCATTTATCGTCCCAAAACTTCCTCAGATAAAACCGGCGTTTTCCAGCTCGTCAAGCACACCTTCATCACCACCCTCCTGATGGCCGCCGTCTTCACCACCATCGTCTACACCGCCCACATCTCCGAAAACATCCCCCGCCTCTTCTTCGGCTATTTCTTTGTCATCTTTTCCGCTCTTTCATTCACTTGCTCTCTCATCCTTTATTTCATTGAAAAGAGCTACGTCAACACTCACCGCAAGAAAACCGTTCTCTTCACCGACGAAAAAGATCCAATCGCCGTCGCTCGTCATCTTTTGAAGTCCGACCGTGAAGATTTCGAAATCATCGGCATCGTCAATCTCAAGCAGACAGGGAAGGGCACTTATAATAAAGTCTCCACCTCCAGCTCCGTCAATCACCAAAAACTCGCCGACGCCGGCCTCGTCCGCATCGACCCAGACCTCATCGAATTCGAGCTCGAAGAACTCACCGACGATTACCTTGACTATCTCAAGAAACACCGTGTCGACCAAATCATCCTTTCCGTCGAACGCCTCGACCGCGACAAAATTCGTGACATCATCGACTCCGTTGGCGAAATGGGCATCGAATCCATGATGACTATGGACTCCCTTGCCGTCGACAATTTCGAATCTATGCTCGAAGATTTCGGCACCCTCCAAGTTATCAAATACGCCCCTCGCCTCTTCTCAGACGGCGAACTCTTCTGGAAACGCGTCATCGATATCATCGGCGCCCTTGTCGGTTGCACTATCTGCATCATCATCGGCATTTTCATCGCCCCTATCATTTACCTCACCGACCGTGGTCCTGTCATTTTCAAGCAAAAACGCGTCGGCAAAAACGGCAAATACTTCGAAATCTACAAGTTCCGCAGTATGTATGTCGACGCCGAAGAACGTCGCAAAGAACTCATGAAGAACAACGAAATGGACGGCGCAATGTTCAAAATCAAAGACGACCCCCGTATCACTCCTATCGGCCGTTTCATCCGCAAAACTTCTCTTGACGAATTCCCACAATTCTTCAATGTCCTAAAGGGCGACATGTCTCTCGTTGGCACTCGTCCGCCAATGGTCGACGAATATGAAACCTACTCCCTCCATCACAAACGCCGCCTCAGCCTCAAGCCTGGCATCACCGGCCTCTGGCAAGTTTCCGGCCGCTCCAAGATTACCGACTTCGAAGAAGTAGTCCGTCTCGACTGCTACTACATCGATCACTGGTCTATTCTTTACGACATCAAAATCCTTCTCATGACCATTGGCGCAGTCCTCACCGGCAAAGGTAGCGAATAACCTCGCTTATGCTTGATTTTTAAAGGTAAATATACTACACTTGTTCTATGAGCGATAAAACAGAGGATAATTCAAAACACAAATCCCACAAAGGTATGCGTGTTAAGGCACGTCTCCTTGATACATACTATGGTCATGTATCTCGTGATATGAAACTTATCGTGATTACCGGTTCCACCGGCAAAGTCACTACCGCTCATTTTGTTCACAGTATTTTAGCTGAGGCTGGCGAACATGTTGCTGTTCTCGCCTCTGATGATGAAATCAAAGTTGGTATGCTTCACAAGTTCCTCAGTGATGCTTGGAAAGCCGGCGCTTCCTACATCGTAGTTACCGCCCCTGCCAAGTCCATCGCTAGCGAGGTCTTCTTCAAGCTCCCAATCCATGTCGTTGCTCTTACTGATTATGTCCCATCGCATCTCGAAGATGCCACCGCTGCTGATTACGAAGCAGCCACCGACACTCTCTTCGATATGGATCCAGAAATCACCGTTGTAAATAGTGACGACATCAATTACAAGACTTTCCGCTCCTTCAAGGGCACCAAAGCCTCCCTCACTTACGGCCACGATTATTACGCATCCGTTCGTATCGAAGGCTCCCAGCTCTACAAGAAGGGAACTGAAGCTCAGCTCAATATCGACGGCCACCGCGAGACAGTCGCTAGCTTCTGCCCAGGCGAACCTGTTGTTGCATACATGGCCTGTGCCGCTGCTATCGCCAACGCCCTAAAGATTGACGACGACACCATCATCGCCGGTATCGCCGCTTACGAACCTGAAGCCTAAAACAAATCCCCCATCAGGGGGATTTTTTTATTTTTTCTTTAGTAGTTTCTCGGTCACTTTGATATCTTCAAATTCATGTGGCCCATCCGCTCTAAGGATAGTCTTTTCGTGGCCCTTACCTAAGATTAGCACCAAGTCGCCTTTCTTCGCCATCTTGAGAGCTTTCTCAATCGCCTTCTTGCGGTCAATCTCCACAAACAAGTTCTTCTCCAGAACTTTACCAGCCTTCCTGCATCCTTCCACAAACATCTCAGCAATCTTTGCCGGGTCTTCATCACGCGAGTCATCCTCGGTAATAATCACAATGTCAGAACCTCTAGCCAAGATTTCACCGCGTTCCGAACGCGTTGTCTCATCGCGCCTACCAGCTCCACCATGCACAGAAATAACCGTTCCATCGTGGCCCTTCACAGAATCAAACACTTTCTGCAAAGCATCTGGCGTATGCGCATAGTCCACAATCACATCAAAGTTCTGGCCGCAATCAATCCTGTTCATACGGCCTTCCACAGATTCGAGAGCACCTAGCCCATCAGCAATCTGCTTGGCAGTTAATCCTAAACGGAAGCCCACGCCAGCTGCTGCAAGCGTATTGTAAACCGTAAAGGTCCCCGGAATCTGAGTCTTAATTCTAAGATCCTTAGTTTCAAATACTTTACCTTCGGCATCTCGCATCTTTAAACCCCCAGCAGCCTCATACTTCACGCCATTTGTTCCAAGCTCAATATCCGCAGCATGCAAACGTCCGCCCTTAATGCCATAAGTAAGGTATCTCTCATCCTCAATCGGCACTCGCTTCAATCCCTTCTTCATATCGTTAATGAACCAAACAGCACTCGCATCATCGGCGTTAATCACGCCATACTTGGCCTTTTTAAATAGCTTCCTCTTGGCATCACGATATTTCTCAAATGTGCCATGATAATCCAAATGTTCGTGCGTCACATTCGTAATCACCGCCACCTCAAATGGCACCCCCAAAGTCCTAAACTGAGCCAACGCGTGTGAAGTCGTCTCTAATACCAGATACTCCGCTCCCTGTTTTTTAATGGCGCGCATACGCTTGTTCAGAGTCCCCACCTTCTCCGTTGTCATATGTTCAACCTGTGGTGTAATCTTATCGACCCCCCAACCCACCGTTGTCATAATACCAGTCTTATAGCCAGCCTCGTTCAACATCTTCCAAACCATAAACGAAGTCGAAGTCTTACCGTTCGTTCCGGTCACACCAATCACCTTCATCTTACGGGCAGGGAAGCCATAGCGCGTGCTAGCAAAAACCGCCTGCGCAAAATGCCAAGGCAGCACCAATTTGTTATATCCAGGGATATGATCTGTCAAAAAATTCTTTACACTCATTTGCCTAATTATACCATGAAAAAGTGGGCCGGAGCCCACTTAATACCCTTAAACGCTAACTGCCAATCTTCCTACATACTTTTCTCCAACGAGATAAATGGTGTCATTCACCAGGAAAATTTCTTTAATTCTTTCAGACTGTCCTGTCCCATAATTCACCGCAACGGCGTCATCGTAGAAATGAAGACCTCTCTTCAAAACCGTGTTGTTCTTCAGCAAATCCCTGAACAATTCAATCCGGCTTACTCCGTGGTCTACATACTCGCTGAACTGGTTCTCCGTCACCCCTGTTTCAGGATTCCGTTTGAACGGATACGGTCCAATTACATCCAGGAAAGACCTTAAAGTCAGCTTGCCAGTCTCGTGATTTATCGCACAAGACAGCCTGCACCAACTCGAAGTCGGCCCTGAGTGCCGATTGCAAACCTCCACATTATTCGGAATAATGTCTCTCATTCTTTTCTCATCCATACACATCATAGATTCTCCCCTCCTTTTCTGTGAAACGAGATTATAGATTGAGCAGTAGTTAAGGTACTATACTTCTATTATACCATAAACATTATAAAAAGTCAATATATTACACCTCCCCCTCTCATAGTATAATTAAGGCATGAAGAAGTTTACTTTCAAAAAGTGGTATCTATTGCCGCTCATCTTAATCCCAGTTATTGCTGGCACCACAACTTTTATTATCATCAAAGTCAACTCCCACGAAGAACCAGCCCCATCTGAACCAGTCGCCGAAGAGACTCCAGCGGAAACAGAAGAACCAGAAAAACCTGAAGAAGAACCAGAAGAAGAAAAGGAAGAGAAAGAGGAAGAATCTGAAACAACCGAAACTCAGCCTGCCGCCCCTTCCAAACCTACTACCGCCACCGGCTCCTTCAGCGCCTACACCAGCGAAAACTGCACCCTTATGTTTGGCAACGGCGATCTCGCCCTCATCAACCCAGTCTTTACTGTCTCTACCAATTTCATCGCTCAGCGCGCCACCGAGCTCACCAATATCACCGCCAAATACGGCATTGTCGAAACTAATAACTGGAATGGCACCCCATATCTCGACGCCGATGCCGCCGTTCACCTAAACGATATGAACAATGCCTATAAGCAAGCCTACCCTGGCCACTCGCTCCAAACTATGAGCTGCTTCCGCTCTCGCGGTACCTCTTGTGGCCGCCTCTGCTATGCCACCGGCACCTCAGACCACCACACTGGTCTCACCTGCGACCTCATCGACCCATCCTACGGCACCGTCCTCAGCACCGATTACTACCCAGACCACAAAGATTGGCAATGGCTCAAAGCCAACTCTTATAAATACGGTTTCATCGACCGCTTCCCAGAAGAATGGGCCGGCGGTCCAATGTCCCAACCTGTTAATATCACCGAAGCCGGATCCACCGGCCTCCACGAAACCTGGCACTATCGCTATGTCGGCATCCAAGCTGCCACCGAAATCGCCACCGGTAAATACAACAATGGCAAGTATGATTCTCTCGAGCATTACCTAAAAGCTCGCGGCCTCATCACCTCCCTCACCACCGGAAAGTGCAAAAACTAAAAGCTTATGCTATAATTACTCCAATATGGATAATCAGGTGGACCCAACAAACAATCCTTCTCAGGAAACCTCAGCTGCAGAATTAGCAAATAGCACCTCTGAGGAAACTTTGCGAAGGACGGCGAGCAATGTAAGCGAGGAGCCCCGCGACGGCGGGCGCGACGAAGCTGGTTCCGAAGAGGTCGCTATTGCTAATTCTACTTCCGAGGCAGCCGGTTCCGAAGGAGCTGTTGCTTCCGATTCTGTCCCTTTGTCTGGTTCCATCATGTCCAACTCCACCAACGTCACCAAATACAGCGAGCTCACCACCAAAACCATCATCACCTCCATCGTCACCTGTCTAGCTCCACTCGCTATCCTCATCTTCCTCATTGTCTCTATCTTCACCTCCCCAGATCTCAACTGCGCCGAACCTCGTTGTGGATACAGCTGGGCCACATATCTTACCTTCCTCCTCATTAACACTCCGCTCTCCATCGCTTGTATCATCGCTCAAGCTATCACCAAAAACAAATTCACTCAGCTCACCAAAATCATCGACAAGCCCAACACCAAAGTTATGACTCTTGCCAGAGTCTCCCTCATTATCACCATCCTCGTCCTCATTCTACCTCTCGCCTTCCATGTCTTCACATCAATAGGGAAATAACATGATTACTATCGAAAAGAACTGGAAAAAAGCTCATTTTATCACCCACGCCGGCAAATTCCACGCCGACGAGGTTTTCGCCACAGTCATTCTCGAACAGGTCTATAACGATATCGCTGTCGCTCGTGTCGAAGCTGTCCCACCTGAACTCCCAGAGGGCGCTGTCGTCTATGACATCGGCTACGGCAAATTCGACCATCACCAAAAAGGCGGCAACGGCTCTCGCCCAGCTTCCGAAGAACTCGAAGGCCAACTCCGCGACGATGCCACCGAAGTTATGTATGCTTCCTGCGGTCTCATTTGGGCTAAATACGGCGCCGAAATCATGGATTCTCCAGAGCTCGCCCAGTATATCGATGAAACCTTCATCCAGCTCATCGATGCAGGCGACAACGGCCAGAAAAATTATGTCCTCTCTGATATTATCGAGAAATTCAACCCAACTTGGAACGAAAAAACCGACCCTGATGTCTGCTTCGCCGAAGCTGTCAAAGTTGCAAAGCTCATCTTCAAACGCGTTATGGCCGGTGCCAAATCCAACCTCGCCGCGAGAAGCATTGTCGAACAAGCCATCGAAGATTCCGAAGACGGCCTTATGGTCCTCGATAAATATATGACCTACGAAGAACTTGTCCATAATTCAGACAATCCAAAAGCCAAGGACATCCTCTTTGTCGTTTACCCTAGCAATCGTGCCGGCTACAATGTCCGCGCTGTCTCTGCCAGCCTCGGTGAATTCGGCAACCGCAAAGATCTCCCAGCCGAGTGGGCCGGTCTCTCTGGCTCCGCTCTTCAAGAAGTCACCGGTGTAGAAACCGCCGCCTTCTGCCACAATTCCAGATTCCTCGTCGTCGCAAGCACCCTCGAGGACGCCCTCAAGCTCGCCAAACTTGCCATCGAAGCCTAAATTAGCACTCTAGTCTTGCAAGTGCTAATTTTTTGTGCTATTATAGGGGTAGAAAAGGAGTTATTATGTCTATAAAACCACTTACAGACCGCGTTGTTGCCTTAAAAGAACAACCAGCTGAAAAAACCGATTCTGGTTTTTACATGCCAGATAAAGAATCTCCGGCCTACGCCGTCGTCGAAAGCGTCGGTCCTGATGTCAAGAATGTCAAAAAAGGCGATAAAATCATCTTCAAAGAATACTCAACCACCCCTGTCAAAGTCGGCAAAGATGATTATATCATTGTCAAAGAAGAAGATATTTTAGCAATTATTAATTAATTGGAAACTTGATTTAACATTTTTCGAAACGTGTCCGGATGGTAACCCGCAGTGAGAAAAATGTTAAACAAGTTTCGAAAGGAACTAAATGAAAAAAATCTATTACGAATCAGATGCCCGCGACAAGGTTCTCTCCGGTGCCAAGCAGCTCTACGACGCCGTTAAGGTCACCTTCGGTCCTAAAGGCCAGAATGTCGTTATCGAAAAAGAATACGGCGCCCCAGTTATCACTCACGATGGTGTCACCGTCGCCGAAGCCGTTGATCTCGGCTCTACCAAAGACAATATGGGCGAACAAGTCGGTGCCAAGCTCATCAAGGCCGCCGCACAGAAGCTCAACAAATCTGCCGGTGATGGCACCACTACCGTCACAGTTCTCACCTATAATATTATGAACGAAGCCAACAAGCTCATCGCTGCTGGTGTCAACCCAATGGAACTCCGCAAGGGAATTGAAGAAGCTGGCAAGTCCGCCGTCAAAGCCATCGACAAGATGTCCGAAAAAATCGAGGGCGATGATTCCAAGGTTGCCGAAGTTGCCACCATCTCTGCTGGTGACCCAGAAATCGGCAAGATGATCGCCGATGTTATCAGCAAAATCGGCAAAGATGGTGTTGTCACTGTCGAAGCCGGCCAAAGCCTCGAAATGGAACAAGAAATCGTCGAAGGCTTCAGCTACGACAAGGGTTGGGCTTCTCCATTCTTCATTACAGACACCAACCGCCAAGAGGCAACCTTTGCCAAACCTTATATTCTCCTCACAGATAAAAAGATTACCACGGCCAATGAAATTCTCCCAGTTCTTGAAAACTGTGCTCAGAATGGCATCAAAGAACTCGTTATTATCGCTGAAGAGGTTAGCGGCGAAGCACTCAGCCTTCTCGTCCTCAACAAGCTCAAAGGCGTATTCAATTCACTAGTCCTTAAAGCTCCTTCCTTCGGTGATCGCCGCAAGGACATTCTCGAAGACATCGCCATCTTGACCGACGCCACTGTCGTTTCTGAAGATAAGGGCATGAAGCTCGAAGATGCTGGCCTCGAAGTCCTCGGTAAAGCAGATAAAATCATCGCTACTAAAGATGAGACCACTATCATCAAGGGTGCCGGTTCTAGCGCCGCCGTCAAGGCTCGCATTGAGCTCATCAATTCTCAAAAGAACCTAGCCACTTCCGATTATGAAAAGGGTGAGTTTGATAAGCGCGCCGCCGCTCTCGCCGGCAAAGTCGCCGTCATCAAAGTTGGTGGTGCTTCCGAAACCGAAATCGAAGAGAAGAAATATCGCGTCGACGATGCTGTTGCTGCCACCAAAGCTGCCCTCGATGAGGGAATCGTCCCAGGTGGTGGTGTTACTCTCGTCAATGTCGCCGGTAGTCTCAAGAGTTCCAATGAAAACGCTCTCAGAATCGTCCAGAACGCTTTGAAGGCTCCTTGCCTCCACATCCTAGAGAATGCCGGCCTCAACGCTCAGGCTCTCCTCTCAAGTGTCGAGAACGCCAAACCAGGCTTCGGTATCAATGTCATGGAACCTGAAAAAGGCCTCCAGGATATGAAGAAAGCCGGTGTCATCGACCCAGCCCGTGTTACCAAAGAAGCTGTCAAGAACGCCGTTTCCATCGCCTCTACTGCTATCACTATGGGCGCATTAATCTGTGAGGTTCCAGAACCTCCAAAAGCTGACCCCGCCGCAGATATGGGCATGTATTAAAAATAGCCCCTTCGGGGGCTATTTTTTTATCTAGCTAATTATTTCTCAGATGCTTCAACGAGGAAGAGAAGAGCTTCTGCACGAGCAGTTTCATCAGCAATACTCTTAACAGCTTCGTAAGCAGCAGTGATAAGGCTCTTGTCGCCAGTATCTTCAATCATTTCGTGATAAATCTTGAACCTCTGTTCTGGAGTCACATTCACGCGATCCATAAGAGGGAAGAGATCCTTAAGCATACTCTTCTTTACTGATTCGAGGTCCCCAGAAACTTGATTATTATCCATATTTTGTCCTTTCGTATTATTAGTTGATGGAGTAGGCGTTGGTATTGGTTCATTTACCGGCTCGACAGGTTCATTGATTGGCTCACCAATCGGCTGTGTCTCACCATTCTCAAGCTCAGCTGCCATAGCATCGAGCGGATTACTTAAATCTAGAGTAGAGCCATCTGGCATATTTCCACCATCTGGCATTGGCGGCACTGGCGGCACGCCCAATTCATTTTGTATATTGGTATCAGAATCCATACCCACCTTCTTTAGTTTAAACATTTGATGCCATTATACTACATTATTTTTGACCTTGCAAGCATTTTCTTCCTCCTTGCGCTTTTCTCGCCACTGTGTTAAAATATCTTCAGTTATGAAAAAGATTACTTTTAAAATTGCTCAAATTCTAACAGGTATCTCTGCAGGTGTTTGCCTCTTTGCAGGTAAGGCTATGGCTATCACCCCTGCTGAGGAAGGTGCGGCCAACGCTCGTGCTGACGGTATGCCAGCCGATCTCATTGGCGACAACGGCGTCTTCGCCCGCTTCACCAATATCGCACTCCTCGCCATCGGTCTTGTCGCTGTTGTGATGCTCATCTATGGTGGTGTCCGCTATATCATCTCTGGTGGTGATGCGAAGAAAGTCACCGATGCCAAGAATACCATTCTTTATGCTATCATCGGTCTCATCATCTCACTTCTTTCTTACGCCATCGTCAACTTCATCTTAACTTCTATCCTTGGCGTCCAAAATCCTCAGATTACCCAATAATCTCGGCCACACTGAGCCTCTCCGGAGGCTCTTTTTATTTGTCTTCCAAATCCTCATCCACCGCCGATGTTATTAACACTGCCTTTTCAATCTTCTTTGCCCCAGCCTTTCTCAACACTTCCTCAGCAGCTTTTAGGCTCGCTCCTGTTGTTGCCACATCATCTATCAGCAGATATTTCCGCCTCGCATCCACCGCACCATCCACCATATATGCCTCCGCCATCTGCGTTAGGCGCTTCTCTCGCGTCGCCCCCACCTGCACCGTCGAATTCACTCGCTTCAGCAACATCCTCACCTCGCATCCTCTTAGCTTTGCCAGCTCCATCCCCATTAGCTTCATATGATCAAACCCCCTCTGCCTAATATGCTTATCTATCGTTGGTAAGGGAACTATCACATAATCACCTTTCGGCAACACTTCATTCAAAATTTCAGCAAGCGGCCGCGCCAAATGTCTTTTCGAATTATATTTAAACTCTTTTGTCATTTTTTCAAGTAGTCCAGCCTTCATTCCGGCCACCAAAATGCCCTCTGTGACCCCTGTTTTTTCACGAAAAATCGCGTTACTCTGAGCCAAGTATTTTTTACAACACTCACATAATGCGGTTCCAATTTTGCCACATCCCGCACATTTACAGGGGCAAATTATGTCAAAAACTTGCGAAAAAACCTGCGAAAAACTCCAAAGTGTTGTAATTTTTACATTTTTTATGGTAAAATCCTTGTATTTATGCATAAAAGGTTTATAATTAGGGTAGTTAATATTAATTTGGAGGAATACTAAGCAATGGCTCGTACAAATGACGACGATATGCTTATGGATGATGACCTCGCCGCTGCCTTCCTTAGCGATGATCCAGCTGCGACCGACGCCCCTGCATCTGCACCGGCTGAGGAGATTCCAGAAGACGATGTACCAGAAGAAGGATGGGATGAACCGGAAGATTTCCCGGGTCAATTAGCAGTAGACGTTTACGAGACTACCGACAAACTCGTCGTGAAGGCTCGTACCGCAGGCATTTCAAAGAATGAACTCGATGTTACCATCTCTGATAACATCTTGACCATCTCTGGCGTGCTCTCTGGCGGTGAAGACGAACAGACCACTCGTTGGCACATTCAGGAATGCTATTGGGGTGAATTCTCTCGCACCATCGCCCTTCCTGTTCAGGTTCGTGAAGATGATGGCTCCGTTAAAGCTGAGCTCAAAGACGGTGTTCTTACAATCACCTTCGAAAAGGTCGAAATCGCGACCCCAACTCGCATCCAGATCGACTAATTTATTCCGCCTTGAAGTTATTACCCCCTCATCCAGGGGGGTAATTTATTTTGCCAGTATCATCATTATATAGCAGGGAATTACCGGCTGCAAGCATGAGCATCAAAAAGCCCCCATCTGGGGGGCTTTATCTTATTCGTCCGTACTTGGAACTGGGTCCTCCGTAGGAGTCTCCTCGCTACTTCCTCCAGCCGAGCCACCACCAGTGCCAGCACTTCCTGGATCACCCAAGGCTGCATTCACAGCAAAGTTCACGATTGTATAAGCCAGCAGCACAACCAAGAGGCCAACGATACCACCAATGATTGTATCCTTAGCTTTCTTAATCTTAGCAGCATCGCCAGTTGCAGTAATATATGTAAAACCACCGTAGATAACTACAACCACTGCTACTAGACCCAACACACCAGTTGCTACTGCAATCAAGTTATCCGTAGCTGAGAACAGGGACTGATCCTTTGGTGTATTACATTCCGCCACAGTCTTAGCCGATTCACCAGAATGGACAGTGCCTTCTGGACAAGTAACATCTGCATAGGTCGGCGTTGCAATTGCCACCGCCCCTGCGAGAGCTAGCACTGCCGAAAGTATCATAGTCTTAATTTTCATTTTTTCTCCTTTACCGTATTATATCATATCTATCGTGATAAAAAAACTCCCCCTTGAGGGGGGAGTTTAATCGTCTATTATTATTTATCGACTTTACCGCCAAAGACGCTCGTGAGAACGAAGTTGACAATTGCGAACGCAAGAAGCGAAATCACAAGACCGATAACACCGTAAAGGATAGTATCCTTAGCTTTCTTGACCTTAGATGGATCACCAGCTGAAGAAGTATACTGGAAACCACCGTAGACAATCATCACAACAGCTACGAGACCGATGATACCGATAAGAACGTTGATGATGATGTTAACAATAGTCATAAGGTTATTCTGGTTGTTGGCATTTTCCATACCCTTACCACATTTTGAGTAATCATCCTGCTTGGTGCCATCTGGGCAGTAAATACTACCGTTAGTAGCAGCGAAAGCGTTGCCAGTAGCAATTGCACCCATAGCGAGCACGCTTGCGGTACCGAGAGCCATAGCTTTAATTGTGTTTGAAATCTTCATTTCTTTAAGTTCCTTTATTATTTAGTTTGATTATACCATATTGTTTTTGCAGTGCCAATAGTTTTTTAGGCTATTCACTCCCTGAAGAGCCGTCCACCATTTGGTTAGCATCACTCTTCACAGCACCCGAAACCATGCTTACAATGGCGAACGAAAGTACCGCCACCAACACACCAATCACAGACCATGTAATCGCAGTTTTGGCCTGTTTCAACTTACCAGGATCACCCTGAGCAGTCATATAACGATAGCCGCCCACAATCAAGAATACCACTGCCACCAGACCTGCAATACCAATCGCACCCTGGACAATCGCAAGGCCAATCGTCGTCACTTGCCTATTCTCGCCACAACCTGCGGCAGCCTTCTGGTATTCATCTAGGTCGCCATTGTCGCAGACTTTGCTAGTGTCATTAAACCCAGCTGCTTCTACACCAACCACACGGCCCATACCCAAGGTAAACACCGTAAGTAGCGCCAACATAATATATTGTGCTTTCTTGATCAAAGTTGATTTTCTTTTTACCATTTTACTCCTTTTCTATTTTATTCAGCCGGCGTCCTATTAGTAACCGCCACTACAAAGTTCGTAATACCTGCAGCAATTAACACTACCACCAAGCCAATCACGGCATAAGCAATCGTATGAGTTGCCTGTTTAATCTTGCCAGGTTCACCCTGAGCCACACCATAACTAATACCACCATAAACGATGAAACCTGCCGCTACTAGGCCAGCCAAAGCATACACCCAGTTCAATACGCCAGAGACTACCTGGCCAGTCGTAAGGCTAGCGGAATTATCTGCTGGCAAGTTATCTTTCCAGTCCGCAACATATTTAATTACAAATTTTAAACAGTCTTTCATTTTCCTCCTTATGAACCTGTCGCCGAATTAAGTATTGTAATAATCGTATTTACAATCACTGTTGCAAGCAGTGCTATCACCAAACCGATAATAGAGTTAATCAAAGTTTTCTTTGCAACGGCCACCTGTCCAGGATCACCTTGAGACATAATATATTTAAAGCCACCATATACTATAAAGCCTAGCGCCAAGACGCCAACGACCACTGTTAAATCATAAGAAAGGTTCAAGATAATCTTCCAAATCATCTTGGTTGTAGCATCATCATCACCTTTTGCTGGCATTTTAATCTCACAACCATTCTCCTTATCAAGACCTGCATACCAAGGCCTAAGACCCATCACAAAGTCACTACAAGTTTCACCATCGGCATAAACAGAGGTAGGTACAGCAACTGTCATCGCCGCTCCACCAACTAATACCGCAAATATTATCGCAAGAATTTTCTTCATAACCCAATAATACCACATTAGGGAATTGGCCGCAAGAATTGCACAAAAAAGGGTTGACTAAAACGCTTATGTGTGGTATAATAGAACCATAAGTCTGAATAGAGGCTTACTTTATGAGTAAATGGAATAGATTCAAGAACAGGCTATTAACCCCTGTATTAGGGCTTCTGTTGGCTGTAACAGCTTTGACCAGCCCACTTTCTGCTACACCTGTTTTTGCAGATCCTGTCAACGAAAACCTTACTCCTGCCATTTCTGAACCAGCTGAAACCGTTCCAAATGTTCCAAATACCCCTGATACACCAGAAGAAACCCCAGAAGATACCTCTGAAGACACCTCTACAGATACTTCTACCGACGGCACCTCTGAAGAAGGCGCAACCTGTTATTCTCAAGTCGGCGCTCTCGGTTGGCTTGTCTGTCCAGCCACCGGCTTCCTCGCTAAGGGAATTGACTTCCTCTATGGTTTGATAGAGGAGCTTCTCGTTGTTCAACCTGTTTCTACCGAATCTAGCTCCCCAATCTTCATCGTATGGGGCTATCTCCGTAATATCACCTGTATCATCTTTGTCGCCTTCCTCCTTATCATTATCTATTCCCAGATTACAGGTCTCGGTATCTCCAACTATGGTATCAAACGCACCCTTCCGAAACTCATTATCGCCGCTATTCTAGTTAATCTCAGTTATATTGTCTGTGCGCTCGCAGTCGACGTCAGTAATATTATCGGTGCCTCTCTCCACTCATTCCTAGCAAACATAGGTGAACAAGCTATTATCGCCGGCGGCGCCGACATCAATATTAATATTAGCTTCTATGATCTCTTTACCGCTATCGCTGGTGGCGGCGTTATTGCTGGTCTTGCCATCGCCGTTTCTGGTGGCGCCCTCCAACTTCTCCTCGCCCTCATCCCAGTTATCGTTGGCGGTATTATCTCCGTTCTTATCGGTCTCGCCACCATCTCCCTCCGCCAGGCCGTCATTATTGTTCTCGTCGTAGTTTCTCCATTAGCATTCGTCTGTTATCTCTTGCCAAACACCGAAAAGTGGTACCAAAAATGGCTCAATGCCTTCACTCAAATGTTGTTCTTCTATCCAATGTTCAGCCTCCTCTTCGGCGTTTCTCGCCTTGCCGGCTGGCTCTTCATTGCTTCCGCTAACTCCGCCCTCGGGGTGATTCTTGGTGTTGCTATCCAAATCCTCCCACTCTTCCTCGCCGCTCCACTTATGAAGATGTCCGGTACCGTTCTTGGCGCCGTCAGTAGCCGTCTCAGTAAACTCGGCGACAAAGCCAACGCTGGCGTCCGCGCCTATGTCGACCCATACAAAAATGCCAAGCGTGCCGAACAAATTGCCAAAGCATCCCAAAAGCGCTTCAACCCATTCTCCGGTGGTTCATGGATGGCTGCTCGCTATGCCCGCAATTACAAACTTGCAGATCGTGAACGCGTTGCTACCGAAGACCTAAAGAACCTCAACGAAGAGCAGGTTCAGGCATTGAAGCGCGGTACCCGCATTATCGCTTACGACAAGAAGACCGGCGAAGCTATCTATACTCAGCGTCCAATTTCTATTCAGTCTGGTCGCCGTAAAGGTCAATTCGCCGACAAAGAAGCCGGCCGTGCTATGACCGCCGAAGCTCAGAACCGTGCTATCAAGCTCCGTCTTGCTAATACTAAGCTCCGCACCGACAATGTCCATGATGTTGCCAACGATTACCTCGCAGAGAACGGTATTACCGAAGGTGAGATTGTTCCACGCACCTCATTAAACGGCGAATACTTCTTCCGCATCGACCAAGCTAACCGCCAAAAAGCCAACCAGGCTCTTGCTGACCAACGCTATGTCCTCGGTCGTTATGCTGATGCTATGGCCGTTGATCCAAAGACCGGCAAACACATCAATCCAGCCGCTTACAAACAAGAAGTTCTCCCATATCTTGGTTCTGATGGCTTCGACATTAATAAATATATGCGCGATGGCCACGGCAACTTCCTCCTCGACAGTCACGGCAACCGCGTCCTCAATCCTACCGGCGCTCGCTCTGCCTTCGTTTCTGAAGCTGACTTCCTCGGCAAGATTACTCAAGACCGCGACTCACTCGCTGTCACTCACACTCAGCGTATGCAAGCCTACCTCGACCGTCAGGTTACTAACGTGGTCGACAAGCTCTTTGCCGAATCCCTCAAGCATGCCGATACCGACACTGTCATTTCTGGTATGAAAGTTCTCGCTCAGCGTGGTGATTACGACAAGGTTTCCGACCCACTCAAGAACTTCTTCAACGACGGTAATGTTGACCTCTGTAGTGATATGTCTAACCGTATCGCCTTCGAGCTTCTCCAGATGAAGGGTGGCGACCCATCTCTCGCTCGCTTCGGTAAGTTTATTAATATGGAAACTTGGGCCTACACTTCTGGCCGCCGTAAAACTGCTACTGTTCGCCATAGCGAATTTATGAACGGTTATGTCCTCAAAGACCCTAACGATCCAAATCTCGTTCTCACCGACCCAGCCGGCCACGACCTCTACGACCCAGAAGGCTTCCTTTATGAAACCGATGAAAAGACCGGTCTCGTCTCAACCGATGCTAACGGCAATCCTGTTATCTACCGTGCTAAGATTGACCTTGCCGACGCTATCGCCGGTACCAAGCTCAACGATATCGACCGCACCTTCTACGCCTCACTTCTTGGCCAGATGCGTTCCGTCGATGATAGTATGTTCCCAGGTCGCAAACCAGGCAGCGCTCTCGAATGGCGCAAGCGTGTCACTACTAATATGATGCCTGCTATCGTTTCTGCTCTTGCTACCTTCCCATCTGGTTCCGAACAAATTGTCAGTATGGTCGGCTACCTCACTGGTATGAAGATGAAGGGTGGTAAATGGGTTGACGCTACCCATGGTAACGGCATTGACCACGACCTTGAACACGAGCTCGCTCTCTATAATACCGCCCTCTACAACAAGGCTATCACTCCACGTCAGCTCATTGATCTTCGCTCCGATACTTGGGGTGGTATCATCGAACGTATTAAACTCGACGCCAAAGAATCCGACGCTACCTTCGGCCACGATACTGAAGTTCTCGATAAAGCCGGCAATCATGTCAAGACTTTCCACGCCGACGAAAAGGTTTACGTCCACGATCCTAACCTCACCCCAGAAGAGAACGAAGCTATCAACAAAGAACGCGCTAACGAGTATGCTTACGAACAGCTCCGTGGCGAATACGCCAACCAAATTGAAAAACTTGCTGGTGGTTCATGGAGCCTTGAAAACATGAAATCTCCAATTCGCGAAGCTCTCCGTATCGACCTTGTCCGTCAGCAATCTAGAGGTGGCAACGCTCCTCAGAATGCTCCTACCGACGCTCCATACGATGCTCCTACCGATTTGCCTACCCAGCCTGCTGGTCCTACTGGTCCTCAGGGTGGCAACCCTAATAATCCTAACGGCCAACCTCAGGGTCCTCAAGGCACTCAGCAACAACCTACCCAGCAGCCTACTGGTCAGCCTCAGCAGCAGCCTGCCCAGCAACAACCTGTCCAACAGCAACCTGCTCAGCCACAGCAAGGCCAGCCTCAGAGTCCTGCTCCAGCAGCTCCATCTGCACCTGTTGCTCCACAAGGCGCTTCTGCTCCTGCCCCTGCTCAACCTACATCTACCCACTCCGACTCTACTGCCGATGATGACGATCTCAGCACCGACGGCACTCCAGGCAAACAATCCGGTTCTAAAGTTAACGGCGCTATTCTCCGTGCTCTCAACGAATTGTTGAAGGTTGATAAAGAACTCAGTGAAAAGATTGAGGAAATGCTCACTAAGGAAGACGACAAGCCTACCGAAGATGATGGCACCAAGTCTGTCTATGAAACTCTCGCTGAGATGAAACAGCAAGAGTCTGACCAACAAAAAGTCCAACTTCTCCAGAAGATTCTTGACGCTCTTCTCGAAGAAGGGAAGGACGTTCCAAAACATCCAGACGACCCAGTCGACCCAACTAAATAATCCCTAAAAATCCCCTACAAATAAAAACTTGATTATGCTATAATTAAATAGTATATGGCACAATATAAAGTCCCTCAGGACGTCGAGGCCGAAGATCGTTTGCTTGGCCCGTTCACATTTCGCCAATTTGTATATCTTATGATTGGGGTCGGGTGTGGCGCAGCATGTTGGGGTTTGGCTCAACTCTTTCTTCCTCTCGCGATTATTCCACTTCCTTTTGCTATCTTTTTCATTGTCTTAGCTTTACCACTTAGAAAAGATCAGCCAATGGAGACTTATCTTGCTGCCGTTGTTAGTTTCCGCCTCAAACCAAACAAGCGTCTCTGGCAAGCCGGTCAGAGGGAAACTATGATTCTTATCACCGCTCCAAAACAAGTTGAAAAATCTCGCACTCGCGATATTACCGAAGACGAGGCTTCTCACCGTCTCTCCTTCCTCGCCAACCTCGTCGATACTGAAGGTCAATCCATTCGTGGCGTCGCCGCTCAGAGTTCTATGAAGGAAGAATATGTCGCCGAGGCTAACCAAATCGACGATATCCTCGAAGCCAATAATGAAACTATCGACCGTATCATCGCTCAAGAGCAGGCCGAGCGCCATGCGGAGTTGGTCGCCAACATGCGCAACGCCATCGCCGCCACCGACAGCGTCATGAACCCAGGCACACCTGGCACAACCTCAGAATTTACAGACGGTGCTTCCGAGGAAACTTTGCGAAGGACGGCGAGCAACGTAAGCGAGGAGCCCCACAACGGTGGGCGCGACGAAGCTGATTCCGAGGAAGTCACCGTTGTAAATTCCGGCTTTACTCCGGTATCCCAGAACTTCACTCCAGTCTCAGCCCCAGCCCAAAACATCGCTCCAGTCGAACAAACCAGTTTCGTAGATCATAATATGCTTCGACAAGCTGCCATCGAACAGCAAAAGCAAAATCTCGCTTCTAATACCGAGTACTCTATCCAAACTATCGCTGCCGAAGCAAACCGTATCGCCAAGTCCGAGCCGGCTAAGCCCGACCCTACTACTTTCCCGATTCCGCATTCTTACACTCCGCCAGTTCCAGAAAGCTTACAACAACCTACTCCACCGCCAGCACCTACCAGTTACGAAGAACTCGCGAGACAAAGCCTCGCCAACTACACACCAGGACAAGCAATATTTACACCAGGAGGAAAGAACTAAATGCAAAACAACCAACCATATCAACAAATCCCAGGCCAACCAGCCCAGCCGATTCCGGCTCAGGCAGTTCAACCTGCTTACCAGCAGCCAGCTCAGTCTACTTATCAGCAGCCAGCTGCTCCAGTTCAAGCTCCTGCTCCATCCCCAATCAAGATCCAGAACCCAATGGCTCCGGATGCTCCAGTTACTCAACTTCCTGATGCAAAGAACGCTACTCAGACAACCCTCCTCCTCTCTGAGATCCGCGATTCGCTCGTCATTATGAAAGATGGTTCATTCCGTGCCGTAGTCGCTTGTAAATCCATTAACTTCGACCTTATGTCCGAAACCGAACGTGAAGGTGTCGAATATTCCTACCAAAGTTTCTTGAACTCCCTCACTTTCACCACTCAAATTTTGATTCGTTCTCAGCGTGTTGATATCGGCCCATATCTCGAGCGTCTCACCGAAATCCGCCGCAACAACGATAATATGCTTCTCGGTGTTCTTATGGATGACTACATCAACTTCATCGACATCCTTTCCCAAGAAGCCAACATTATGGACAAGTCGTTCTTCATCATCATCCCTTACTACACTAGTCCAGAAGCCGAAAAAATGCTCAACCAGCCAAAGAACATTTTCTCTGGCATCTTCAGCACCAAGACCCCAGAAGTTACTCGTATTGACCGTGCCACTTACGACAAAGCAACAAGTGAAATCAACAATCGTGTCGAAAGTATTATTTCCGGTCTCTTCCAAATCGGTATTCACTCAGTTCGCTTGAATACCAAGGAACTTTCAGAGCTTTATTACAACTTCAATAACCCTGATACCGCAGTTCGCGAACCATTTATTGATTTCAGCAAGATGGCTACTACCTACGTCCGCAAAGCTCCAAACCCGAATGCACAGCCAGCCGCACCAACATTACAAGCACCAGGCGCTAATTATCAAGGAGGTCAAAATGCCTAGAAAGAAACAAACTCAAGCCCAAATCGCTGCCCAAGCGCAGTCAATGGAAGAAGCTGAAATTCAGCGCGCGTTTGAGCAAGGTATCACTACTCTCCGCGATCTCATCTCCCCAAGTTCTATCGAAATTGCCGCTGACCATTTTCGTCTCGGCACCAAATACGGTCGTACCATCTATGTCTATGGCTACCCTCGCACACTCTTCACTGGTTGGCTTTCACCGTTGATTAACATCGACGAAGTTCTTGATATCTCAATGTATATCTATCCAGTTGATACTGCCATCATTATGAAAAACCTCCGCAAGAAGGTGACCCAGCTCGAAGCTAATATCGCTCTCGATCAAGAGAAAGGCAAGATTCGTAACCCAGAAACCGACGCAGCCATCCAGGATGCCGAGGAACTCCGTGACCAACTCCAGGTCGGTGCTGAGAAATTCTTTCGCTTCGGTCTTTATGTCACACTCTGGGCAGACAGTATGGACGAGCTCAATTTTGTCCAACACAAGATTGAAACCCTCTTCGGCCAGCAGATGGTCTTCAGTAAAGTCGCTAGCTCCCAACAAGAGCAGGGAATGAATACTACGATGCCACTCGGCACAGATCAGCTCCAAGTTCGCCGTAATATGAACACTGGCGCTATTTCCACTTCCTTCCCATTCACTTCTGCCGACCTTACCCAGGAAAAAGGTATTCTCTACGGTATTAATATGCACAACAACGGTCTCGTCATCTTCGACCGTTTCACACTTGAAAACGCCAACATGGTCGTCTTCGCTAAGTCTGGTGCAGGTAAATCATTCACGGTCAAGCTCGAAGCCGTTCGTTCTATGATGGTCGGTGCTGAGATTATCATTATCGACCCTGAAAACGAGTATCAAAAACTTTGCGACGCCGTCGGTGGTTCTTATGTCCGCCTCTCGCTTAACTCTGATGTTCGTATCAACCCATTCGATCTGCCAAAAGTTATCGATGCTGAAGATGCTTCCGATGCTCTCCGCGCTAACCTCGTTACCTTGCACGGTCTCTTCCGCCTTATGCTTGGTGGTACCCAAAACACTGGTGGTCCAGTCCTCAGCCCTAACGAAGAGGCTGACCTCGACCAAGCCCTCATCGATACTTACGCTCGTGCTGGTATTACTTCCGACCCTCTCACCCATCAGTCCACTCCGCCAACTATCATCAATCTCTACGATACGTTGTTGCATATGGGTGGCACCGGTCCAGAACTCGCTCAGCGTCTGCGTAAATATACTACCGGTACCTTCGCAGGTATCTTCTCACAGCAATCCAACATCGATATCAACAACCAAATGGTCGTGTTCAACATTCGTGATCTCGAAGACGAACTTCGTCCAGTCGCAATGTATATTGTCTTGAACCACATTTGGAATATCGTTCGCGCCAACCAGAAGAAGCGCCTCCTTATCGTTGATGAGGCCTGGCAGCTCATGAAGTATGATGATTCTGCATCCTTCCTCTTCTCTCTCGCTAAACGCGCTCGTAAATATTACCTCGGTCTCACAACCATTACCCAGGACGTTGAAGACTTTATGTCCAGCAAAATGGGTCGTGCTATCGTTCACAACTCATCTATGCAAATTCTTTTGAAGCAATCTGCTGCAGCCGTCGATGTCTTGTCCGATGTCTTCAAACTTACCGAAGAGGAAAAGAAGCGTCTCGCCAACTTCCCAGTTGGTCAGGGTCTCTTCTTCGCTGGTCCAAACCACGTCCATATCCAAGTTGTTGCATCCGAAACCGAGGAGGCCTTGATTACCACTAAGCCTCAAGCTCTCCAAAAAGAACAACAGCAACCATAAATAAATAAACGGGCAAACGCCCGTTTATTTATTGTGCGAATTGCGAATTGTAGAGCTCAGCATAAAATCCATTGAGCGCCAACAAATCCTCATGCTTACCTTGCTCAATAATATTTCCATCCTTCATCACCAGGATGAGATCTGAATTGCGAATAGTAGACAGACGATGTGCAATCACAAACGATGTGCGTCCTTCGGTTAACTTATCAAACGCATTCTGAATTAGTTGTTCCGTGCGAGTATCAACATTTGATGTCGCTTCATCTAGAATCATCATTGGCTGGTCTGCCACCATCGCACGCGCAATCGTCAGAAGCTGTTTTTCACCAGCCGAGATATTATCAGAATCCTCCGAAATTTCCGTCTTATATCCCTTCGGCAACGATTCAATAAAATGCTCAATTCCTACTGCTTTCACAGCACGCTTCACATCTGCTTCAGTGGCATCCTCTGCACCATATTTCAAATTATCATACACTGTCCCAGAGAATAACCATGTATCCTGCAAAACCATACCAAACATTCTTCTCACATCTTTTCGCGCCAATTCCGAAGTCGGCACACCATCAATTGTTATATACCCAGAATCAGGATCATAAAAACGCATTAGTAGGTTTACGACTGTAGTCTTACCAGCCCCAGTCGGACCAACAATCGCCACATTCATTCCTGGCGTAATCTTGCATGAGAAGTTAGAAATCACAGGTTTCTTTTTGTCATACGAAAACGCCATATCGTGAAATTCTACTTCACCCTTCACAGCCTCAATATCTATATTCCTGACATTTTTTTCTACCGGCTCTTCCTCTTCATTCAGGAACTCAAAAATTCTCTCTGCCGCCGCCATAATTTGCTGAATTGTCGCAGCCATTTGCGCCACTTCAGTGATTGGGCGGTTAAAGCGGTTCACGTACTGAATAAAGGCCTGCAAATTTCCAATCGTGATTGCGCCAATCAACGCAAAGTGTCCGCCCAAAACACAAATTGCAATATAGCCAATATTCGTAAACACGTGTGTCACCGGAAAAGCCAGAGAACCATAAAACTGAGATTTCCAAGAAGCATTATAAAGTTGTGAGTTCGTTTGTTTGAACGCCGAGATAGACTTAGCTTCATGTGAGTTTGCACGAATAATAGATTGCCCAGTATAATCCTCTTCAATTGTGGAGTTAAGTGTGCCAAGCAAAGTCCTCTGCGCACGGAAATATTTTTGGGCCTTCCTCGTAATTTTACCCACTACGATTAACCCAAGTGGAACCACTACAATCGCAATAATCGAGAGCGATACAGAAATATAAAGCATCATTGCAAGCATTCCAACTAGAGTCGTCACCGATATAATAATAGTCGTCACAGTATTTCCAAATTGACCGGCCACCGTCTCTACATCATTCGTCATTCTAGACATCACATCACCAATCTGCACTTTATCAAAGTACGAAACCGGCAATCTAGAAATCTTTGCCATAATTTGTTCGCGCATTTCTTTTGAGAATTTAGCCGTTATGCGCACCAAAATCACCGATGCCAAATAACCAATCACGCCGGACACTATATATAATATAATCAATATCACCGCCAAGGTTCCAAGCTCATCCCACTTCACACCTTCACCGTTCGCAAGGGAAGTAGTAGCACTTGTTGTCATCTGACCCAAAATCATTGGGCCAACGGTAGTCAAGGCTGTTGAAATTATCGAGACCACACAGACCACAATCAAAGCTACACGCCACTTTTTAAGCGCACCAAGAAACTGTCTCATGGTCTTCTTCATATTCTTCGGCTTTTGTGTAGCGCCTTTAATATGCCCAGGCATTATTTAGCCCTCCCAGCAAGTTTCATTTCAGCCGCAAATTCCTGATCCGAAAGTTGCGACTTTGTGATTTCTCTATACACTTCACAGTCTGCCAGTAACTCTAAATGTGTTCCTCGTCCTACCATCTTACCCTTATCCAACACGATAATTTGGTCTGCATTTTTAATCGTAGAAATCCTCTGCGCTACAATTACTGTAACCGCTTTCTTCGTCACTGGCTCAAGAGCTTCGCGTAATTTCTTATCCGTCTTCATATCAAGTGCTGAAAAAGCATCATCAAATATATAAATTTCCGGCTCCTTAGCTATTGCACGCGCAATCGAAAGCCTCTGTCTTTGCCCACCCGAAACATTTGTGCCACCTTCACTAATCGGTGCATTATACTTTTCCGGCAACTTCTCAACAAACTCTTTAGCTTGTGCAATTTCCGCCGCTTTTCGCATTCGTTTATCAAGTTCAACTTCTGTATAATCTTTCGTGTTTACGCCAAACAAAATATTTGATTTCACCGTCCCACTAAACAAAAACGCACGCTGCGGCACCAAACCAATTCGGCTTATCAACTCATCTTTTGTATAGTTTCTCACATCCACACCATTCACCATCACTTCACCACCAGTCACATCATGCATTCTCGAAATAAGATTTATCAATGTAGATTTTCCTGAACCAGTTGAGCCAATAAACGCCGTAGTTTTTCCAGCCTCAGCCACAAACGAAATGTCTTTCAAAACTTTTTCTTCTGCTTCGCCATATGCAAAATCAACATGTTTGAATTCTATTTTTGGAGCGCCCACTTCCTCGGCCATTTTTTTCTTCCATTTGATAGACACATGCTTCTTCAACACATCATTCACACGATTTGCCGATACACTAGCCCTAGGCAACATCACGAAAATTATCGTCAGGAACATAAACGACATAATCACTTGTGTCGCATACTGCATAAATGCAATCATCTTGCCTAAATATGTTGGATCAACCGTAATATTATTAATACCAATCCATATCACCGCAATCGATGTGCCGTTAAAAATCAACATCATCAGTGGCGACTGCAAACTCAATAATGTCGATGCAAAAACATCCAGCTTCCTTAGCTTTTCATTTGTCTTAGAGAATTTCTTTTCTTCACGTTTCTGGTTATTAAACGCACGAATCACCCTAAGGCCAGTTAGACTCTCACGGGTTTCCAAATTAATTCTATCTTCAAGCATTTGATAAATCTTAAATTTAGGAATCACAACTGCCATAATTGAAATCGTCAATGTCAGCATAATTACTACAGCAAGCGCGATAATCCAAGTCATATCCGGAGCCAAGAACACTGCATTAATAATCGCAATCGTCGCCATCAATGGCGCACGCAACATCATCGAAAGCATCATTATGAGTGTCTGCTGAACTGTTGCAATATCATTTGTTGTCCTCGTAATGAGGGAAGCAGTAGAGAAATCATCAATCTCATTTATCGAAAATGCAATTACTTTTGAGAAAAATTCATTGCGTATATCACGACCCACTGCAGAGCCAATTTTTGCAGACAAGAATGATGATAAAACCGCACAGCCAGCTGAAATTAGAGCCGTCACCAGCATCTTAGCGCCAGTTGTAAAAATAAATCCATAATCACCAGTCCCACCATTTGCCATAATTCCATTATTAATAATCTGGGACATGTATGTCGGAAGCTGCAAAGTGGTCCATGATTGCACGGCAATCGAAAGCACCAAAAGCAAACTTTGCCAAAAGTAAGGCTTTAGGTATCTGACCATCCTAAACATAACTAAATTATTATACTTGAATTATGAATTATCTTCAACTATTCAGCCGACTTCTTTTTGTCCGCATCCTTCTCAAGTTTCTCGGATTCTTTTTGAACTTTTTGTTCCAAATCACTGACACTCTTCCTCCAATCACCCACTAAGTACCTGCCTTCGAGGAACATACGGAGCTGGACAACACCACCCAAAATCAACCACATATAGTACACAAGAAGTCTCCATACCAACATTGCCCAAAACACAAAACCAGCACTTGGCAACACTGCGAATACTGAATAGAATGTGCCTTCCGCAGCACCAGCATTACCAGGTGTCGGAATGAAGTAAACTGCTGCCGACACGGCCACTGTAGTAGCAAAACTTGCAAAGAACGGAATTGTTGCACCAAACGCAGAAAGCACAAAGAAAGGAATAGAATTTAATGCTACATAATATATAATACCTAGCCACATAGTCTTCATGAAAAGACCTGGAGTCTTCAAGACTGTACGAATACCCTCTGCATATTTTACAACAGACTCCTCAGCCTGTTTCTGTGCTTTCTCTCGATCTTTTATAATTCTAATTTTTGCAAGCCCTTTGATTGCGAGTGTCATAATTTCATTGGTAGTTTTTGGCAAGAATGTAGCTGCTAAAATAATCACAGGGAAGAGCGCAAAGCAAAGCAAACCAATCCATCCCACGGCCACAATCGCTGGACTCCAAATCGCATTTGTAAGGCTACCGACTACAATAGAAATAATACCTATTATAATGAAACCAAGCTGATCAGTAATCATACCAATTAGCGGAACTACAGCATCATAGCCATTCTTTACGCCTTTTTTGTGCATATAATATATCTGGAATGGCTGGCCACCAACCGCTGCTGGTGTCACGTTATCATAGTAACGTCCTAGAAGCACAGTTCTTGCAGAGATTTTAATCGCGTTCTGTTTGTCTGTAAGCAACTTTCCTTTCTTATTTTTTTCAGTCGTATTCTTCGGAAAGTTCTTCGTATCGCGCATCACAATATAATATTTATAAATTTCTGCCACAGCAGCAAGCACAAAACAAAGAAGAGCTGGAATAATCAGCCACCACTTTAGCTCCACATCTTCTAATCTTGAAGCGTCGCCCCCATCTTTAAATTCATTAATTGCAGTAAAGGCAATGATTGCTACATTAAACACAGCAAAACATGCCATCATAATAATTTTTTTCCAATTCCTGGGAGTCTTCTTCTTCATATAGGAGAATTATACCACCCACCCTAAAAAAATTCTATTTATTTTTAAGCATATGTGTTATAATAAGCACAAGTAGGAGGTTTTTAATGAAAAGTATTGATGGATTTAAGAAAAAGAAAGATACCGTTTCGGCTTCTTCTAATCCTGCATTGAAAACTCAAGGGACTCATAATAAAATTTCTAATCGTCGCGCTATCAACCGCCAGTCACCTCTTCGCAACCCTCTCGCAATCGTTGGTATTATTCTCGCAGGCGCCCTTATCGCCGCACTCATTATTGTGAATATCCCAAAGAGTGAATTTACTCGCGTCGTTGACGTTCCGGATTTCAGTGACAAAAATAAATCTGAAATTATCGAATGGTGCTCTAAAGAAAACGTCAATTGTAAATTTGATCGTGACTTCAGCGATGATGTCGGAAAAGGTAATTATCTCTCTCAGAGCACTCCTGCAGGCTCTCAAATTGGCGAGGGATCAGACATTACTATTACTGATTCTCTTGGCCCATCTCCAGGTGAAGGCCGCTACAAAGAAGCTCTCCTCGCTATTGAGGATTATGTCGAACGCGATCACATGTCCAAGACTTACGCTTACAACTTCTTTGTTCCAGAATATAAAGAAGCCGTTACTAAATGGGCCGTAGATAATGCCTTCGTCGACTGGTATACCATTTGTCTAGCTCGCGCAGGTGATTACTTCCGTGGCACCGCTTATGATGCTAACGATAGCGTTACCCTCCCACAATACACTACTCGCACTACTATCCGCCAAGCTCTTCGTGTTGATAAATTCACCGAATCTCAGATTGAATTCGCGATGGAATACATCGCTCCAACCGTCAACGCAACCGTCCAAGATTAATAGCGCTCAAGCTTTCAATTTAACCTAAAAAATGCTATAATTACCCCATATGGATACAAGGGTCATATCGGCTACCTTAAATTTGCGGTCGCTTGAAAATGCTGCCTCATTCTCGCCAGCCCAAACTGGCTCACTCTATCATCCTAGTTCCGCAGTTTCTACCGCCAAATCTTCAGAAGAAGCCGAAGAAAACAATTCTTATTATACCGGCTCCGGTAAGTCTCCAGCCCCTAAAAAACCAAAGGGTTTCTTTAGGAATGCCAAAAAAACTGGGCCAACCGCCATCGTCATAGGTGTAGTTTTCGCAGCAGTCTTTGCTATCTTTGGATCCGCTAGTTTTCTTGGTTCTCAAATGGAAACCCTCCTAACCCGCGCTACCGATACAGTTTTCGGCTCATACTCAGAGAACTCCCTCCGTATCACCAAAGAACTTCTTGCCGGTGAACGCGGTAGCTTCCCAAAATATTTTGAAAATCGTCTTAAGAAAGAAGGCGTAGAAGTTACAGGCTCCGGCCCATACACACTTAATTACGACGGCTACAGCATTACCGCTGATAATTTCGAGGAATATTACAAAAACGACATCCAGTTCCGCGAAGCCTACACCAAAGCTAAGCGTGGCCGCACCGCCAACTTCTTCGATATCCCAGCCTCCCTTGCCTTTGCTAAAATCAGCCTCAGTCGTAATTTGTTTGCCAACTATAGACAAACAGGTGACGCGAAATCCGACGACGCCAGTTATCGCAAGCTAGAATCCAGTGTCTTTGAAGATGGTACAGCCACTAGACTTAATACCGTCACAGAAAAAGAAGTCACAGACGAGAACGGCAATCCAATCACCGATGAAAATGGCAACACCGTCACCGAAAAAGCTCCAAGTGGAGAAGACATTAATAGCTCCGGCACATCAGGAGATTCACCTAAAGTTAAAGCTCAAAACTATCTATTAGACATCTCGGCTCGTGTTTCCGAAGCAGGTGGCATCGCTTGTGCCGCTCTCAAAGTAGGCAACCTCATTAGCACTGCTATTGCCGTCAACCAAATCTACCAAATGATTCATTACTTCGGATCCGGAGAAGAAAATGTCAGTAAAACTCTCAGTGGTCATGGGGATGCCGCTGCTATGAATTATCTATTCAACGATATGGCCGAGACAAAAACTACCACCTATATCGATGCAGAAACCGGCGAAGAAAAGGAAATTACCGGCGCTATGCTCGAGGCTGAAGGTTTTGCCACCTCGCTAGCCGGCGAACGCGCCAATACCAAGAAAACCAAAAATTATTCTATTGAATCAGCCTTCATCACCACAGGATTTGCCATCGGTCTTACAGCCGCCAACAATAAACTCTGCGGAGGTGTCCGTGTTGCCGGTGCCGTTATTAGCCTCATTTCTTTCGCAGTCTCTGGCGCCCTTATCAACTCAGTCGTTACGCTCGCTAAAACCGTCATCGTCAACGCAGCTCTAGCCACCACTATTTCAACTATGCTTTCCGCTCTTATTCCACGCATTGCTACTACCCTCTTTACTAATCGCTTCGAGCAACTCGAAGGTATTCCTGCTGGTGAAGCCTACGTAGAAGGTGTTGATCTTCTCAACAAAAAAGTTGCCCGTCAATCAAATGGCCAACTCCTCGCTACAGAAGAAATCGCCACTGCTTATAATGTTTACACTATCGCTGCTGCCGCTAACGAAGCCGAACTCGACCGTGAACAACGCAGTCCATTCGACCTCTCCAGTCCAAACACCTTCCTAGGCTCCCTCGTCGGCAAAATGGCAGTGCTTGCCGGTAGCTCTAATATACTTTCCAGTCTTAAGTCTGTCGGTTCACTCATTGGCTCAGCTACCAGCTCAATCACCAACCATTTCTTGGCTAGCGCCTCGGCCTCTAATTCCATGAAGGATAGCGCCACCATTCTAGCCATCTTTGAGAATACAAAATTAAATGTCGACACTTCACTTTCTGGCACTGAATTCCAATCCATCTTCAGCGACACTGATACCTGTAAAAATCTCAGCTCCATTGGCGCCGCTTGCGATATGTATAGTGCTGAAATTACCGCTAGTGACCCTAAAGTCATCGGCAAAAATCTCAACAAAGCTAAATACGAGGAAGTTGTCGAGGAAAACACCGAAAAAGACGAAGATGGTTTCCGCAAAGTTAAAGATCATAGCCTCTTAGCCAAGAAAGTAAAATATTGCGACGGGCGCGATTCACCATTTGGTGTCCTCGACGCCAATATTCTTAATGATTTTGAAACAACTCTTGGCGTATTCGATTATTTCCCAGTTATCAGTGACGTTGTCGATATTGTGAATGCTGTTGAAACCGCTTCGGATGAAGCTATCAACTGGGCTACCGGCCAATATTGTGTTATGAGCGAAGCAGACAATCCATACTATGAAGATTTAATTTATCTCCAAGCCTTCGAAGAGGATCAGCGCATTGCCTCACAACTCAAACTCGACGAGGTCACCGACGAGGAAGGGAATGACCGCAATTCCATCGTCGCATTCACAGTAGAATATAACGAGAAGAACCCCCTCGATACATCCAACCCTGCCGCCATTCTTGCACACTACACCGGCTCTACGCTAGAAGATGCAGAACTTGCTCTGAGTCTCATCGAGTATTGTGCCTTCCTGGAAAATTACAATCCGCCAGAATTCACTCCGCTCTCACCAGAATACACACTCTCTTACGCATCTATAGAAGATTCTGAGTCCACCCTCAGCAATTTCATCTACCTATATTCAGATGTTCATAACCCAATCATCTATGATGATTTAAGGAGCAAGTCTTATGCCGTCTAGTTTCAAAAAAGGTATCTGCATCTTTTCCTCCATTCTCAATATCATTCTTTTTCCAGCATCTATTTTTGCCGTCTCCGAGTCAGATTGGGATATGTATGATCTAAACAATATCTTCTATTACGATGGCGACGGTATGAACTGCACCCCATCATCTGTTGCTAGTGGTGAAAACTCCACCTATAGCGGCAATGAAGTCTTTAGTTCAGACCAACTTAGTAAAATCGCCTCCTATCAATCCACCTACGAAAAAGTAGCCAACGAATTTGGTATTCCTTGGCAGCTTCTTGCCGTTCTTCATGTTCGCGAAACCAACCTCGGTATGACCAACCCAGCCAACGGCCAAGGTGTTTATCAACTTTATTCATACACCGCTGGCGGCTCCAATAATAACCGCTTCACACCAGGCCCAGTTTCCGAAGAAGAATTCGAACGCCAAACTCGCATCACAGCCGGTCTCATCAAAAACAACTATGCCTCCGGTCTCAATCTCAATACCGACGACGGCGTTAAAACATTTTTCTTCCGTTACAACGGCGCCGCCTCCGCCTATATCGCCCAAGCTCGTTCACTTGGTTTCAGTGAAGCCGAAGCAAAGCGTGGTGAAGGTTCACCATATGTTATGAATCTCGCCGACGAGCGTCGCGATAGTAAGAAAAATAGCAGCTGGCGCCAAATCCTCACTGATGGCGGTTCCATGCAAACAGCCAACCAAGTCCCAGGTGCCTTCGTTATGTTTTCTGCTATGGGCGGCGGTACTGGTATTGCAGGCTGTACTGGATCATCTGCACACTCCGGCGACATTAACGCCACTGCTCTCGAATTAGCCTGGCCTTCTCATGGTCATGGTCTCACCCCAACAGACGCTTATCGTAAGGCTCTCCAATCCGTTGGCTTATCTAATTATGGCGATAGATTCGCCGCTATGGGCGCCAGCTGTGATGCCTTTGTCGCCACCGTTATGCGCTACTCAGGCGCTGACCCTAACTTTGTTTGTTGTGGTGTTTCTAATGGTGGCGCTACTTATAATTACGTCGCTAACTCAGGGAAATACGTTGAAGTTCCAAACGACCCTCGCTATTTACAGCCAGGTGATATTCGCATGAGCAATGGTCACATCGAACTCTATGTCGAAGTAAATGGTGTCGGAAAAATTGCCTCCGCCTCCTATGGCACCCGCACTGGTGAGATCGGTAATTTCTACGACAACTCCGCTACATTTAAAGCTTATAGGCTAAAGAGGTAATATGGAGACTAAACAAAACTCAAAATTTAAAGATTTCTACTATAAATATCAGAATCAAATCATTCTAATTCTATTAGTTATTGCTGGTGCCGTTATTATCGGGTTCTTATCCTTCCTCTTCACTAATGTTATTCCAAAAGAACGTAGCGAACGCGAACTTGCTGAAATGGCCATCGACGACCAACAAAAAGCCTACGCCGAAAAAGATCCTATTCTCAAGGTCACTCCATACTCTAGCTACTCCGATGGTTTTAATCTCTATGCCTATGTCGAAGAAGACGATAACATCACCACTCGCGCCCAACTTATTACCTGCGAAAAATCTGAAGTCCCAGAACTTAAATCCAGAGTTGAAGACTATCTAAAGAAAAACAACCTAGACCCTAACAAGTACACCATCGAATATTTTTCATCCTGCCTCGATGAAATTTAATTACGCGTGGCTATAATATTCTTCATTATGTTCTTTTTCGTCGTATTCAACACTCTTTTTAAAAATCTCTTCGAGTGCTTCTTTATCCGGGTTATCTATACCAATATATCTATCTTGTAAGATTATTTTATTTCCACATTTACCACGCATCTCATAGGTAAATAATTCTGGATTTATACCATATCCCTCAATATATCCTTTTACCCTACTGAGCTCATTATCTAAACTACCCTCTTTATTACACATAACAACATCAATCTCTATATATTTATAAGGGTGTTCATAATAAACATCCGGTTCCAAAGCCTTAAAATTTCCTTCAGAATATGGCAGAATATTCGTCACTACACCATACTCCGAATCATCATCATAATACGGCGACCCACATTTAAAATAATCATATTTTAACTCATTTATTTTCGGACAACCCGATGTCACTAAATAAGAACCTATCTCATCTTCAATATCCTTAGTTTGATCATTAGTCCAAGTAAAATATATTACATAACTCTGCTTATATTCATCCACATCAAAAATGAATCTACCAGAATATATTTTATTTTTTACTTCCTCTTTAAAATCTCTCGCCTTCACAGAAAGAGCAGCAATCTCATTGTCACTCTTTTCCTCATTATTATGTTTCACAATCCCAAAAGCATTTTTCTGGATTTCCTCTATTGTATTCTTGGGCATCTTACTTAAACTTGTGAGGTTAGACACTGTTATCTGCTGATCATTAATATTAATAATATACGATATAACACCATAAGTGATGCAAATAACTACCACACTAATAATAGCTATTACGCCATATTTTTTTAATTTTTTACTATCTATGTTCTGCATTTTATGACCCTCCTACTGAAAAACCAGTAACAAATTTTGCATTACCTTTTACAAAATAATCCATAGTGCGCACCTTCTTATACGCACCAGAAACCGTTGCACTACACCCAGCCTCTCCAGTAATAAATTTACCATCTTCTGTCACAGCTAAAATAACACCAGTATGCCCACAAAGCCTATCACCACACATAGTGGTACCAGTCTCAACACTAAACACGGTATATGGACCAGGTGTGTTTGTACGTGGGAATCCCATAGCAGCTAATCTATCAGCAGCATCACGTCCATTACCAACACCACTAATCGTTCCTTTACCACCAAATTTACTAGCAAACCATTTTGTGAACGACACACAATTAGATTTCCAACCACCAGCACAATTAGAACTCGTAATCCCATACATTGCATATTGATCTGATGTTAGGGCATTATATTGCGCAATTAAATCATCCGCATCACCTTCACTACCACCTGGAGTCGGGTCACCAAATTCAGGCTGACCACCATCAGAACATTGCCCTTCCTGGATACCACCAGTTACGCCGCCCTTATCCTTATATTGATTAAAGAAATTTTCAGCATTAGTACGCCTACTAGCAGCACCTTGATACAGTCTTGTACTAGTTAATTGTTTCACTCCTGGGTCTTCCAATTCTTGACATTTACTACCACACCCATCATAATAAACAGCCCTTTCATACTTTACCAAGAAAAGATCCGCATATGCTCTCGCACCAGTTGCACCAGCTTTATTTGTTGGTTTATCAAGACTACTTAAGTAACCTTGACTACCTTTATTAATAAAAGCAAACTCTAGTTCCGCAATAATCGCATTTTTTACATCCTCTGAAGTATGTGAACCAGAATCAGGATCAATACCCTTACTAACTAAATAATCTTTTAGACCCACTTTTTGATCACATTCCTGAAAGATACCTAAACAACCAGACCCATTCCTAATAAATGGATTAAACCCGGACTCCGTCTGGATATTACCAAGCACGCCAGCAATTGCTTCTGGCTTCCCATCTAAACCATTATTAATTAACCAATTCCACACAAGGTCTGCTGCATCAACACCTTCAACCTCACCAGTCTCATATTCACAATCATCCACCGGTTCACTATCATCAGCGTCCGGATTATAAAAAACTATATTATTCTCACTCCACTCCTCATAACGACCATTAGGAAACTCCACCTTAGCGTAAGTTGGCATCGTTAAAAACATCACACCAAAAACGGTTACAATCAATCCAGCTAAGATTAAACACCTCTTCAGACTAAAACAACCCATATATATTTATTATACCATAAGAGTTATAATTCAACCCCATCCACACTAGTAATAATCACCTGATTTTCTTTAAAATTCTTCACCAGCGCAGCCTGCCTTTTTTCATCAAGCTCCGAAAACACATCATCTAGAAGCACTACTGGTTTTTTCATAGTTTTTTCATACACTAATTTCGCTTCTATAAATTTCAATGCCAATACCATCGTTCTAGTTTCACCCCTAGAAGCAGATCCATCAGCCGCCTTAGAGTTAAACAAAAATTCATAACTATCTCTATGTACACTATATCCAGTATGACCTAAAATTAAATCTCTCTGAAAATCAGCAGTCATTTTTGCTAGATATTGGCTCTCATCTAGCTCCTCATCTTTATATACTTTATATTCTATTTCTATCTCATCATCATTATCTGCAATAGATCTATAAATATCGGTAATCTGGCTATTTATAATCTTCAAAAATTCCTGACGCTTCTTTCTTATAGTCACACCATTTTGAGCCAAAATCATATTCAAAGAAAACAACACATTTTCATCATTAGAAAGCTCGCCATTCTCAATCTTCTTTAGCATCACATTCCTCTGAATCAAAGCCTTATTATATCTAGCCAATTTTGTCGCAAATCCAGCATCAATATTCTTTATCATCGAATCAAAAAATTCACGCTTCTTAGTTGGTGAAGACGAGACAATATGTAAATCATCTGGTTGAAATAAAATTACTGGATATTTTTTAGCGCGTGGTAATCTTGCAGTTTTTTTATCTTGAACTAAATAACTCTTCTTTCCATCAAACACTGTGATAATTTTTTCACCATCATAAAACTCTGTTTCCACTCGATAAAAATCAGCACCTCTCTTCAATATCTCAGAATCTACAGCTCTAAAGCTTTTTCCTTGTAGGGTTTCATAAATCGCTTCAAGAACCGAAGTTTTACCACTCCCATTCTCACCTAAAATCAACGATGTCTTTTTTTTACACTCCAAGATATATTCCGAATGACTTCGAAAATTCGTTAATTTTACGCGTTTTATAATCATTAATAAACCTTAATCCCAGTGGCTTCCCCTAAGTGGCATCACTAAGTGTTTATAGTTATCTGAATCACTACCAGTCAAAATCATCTGGCAACCAGAATAGAGAACCACCTTCACATCAGCATCGGAAAATGCATTAAGTGCATCCAAGAAATACCTAGCAGTGAGCACCATCTTCATATTATTAGTAACATCTTTAACTTTTATTTCGGATGTATTTTCACCATATTCATTAAGAATTGAAGATATAGATAATGTTTCAGAATCTTTATTCACATCCACAGCAATAGAACCATTAGAACCCCTCGCAAAAAGCGCTGCCATTTTTACGGTACGAACAAGTTCAGTCCTAGAGACAATAAATTCCATCTTATCACCATTTGGTAATAAATTTTGATAATCCGGATAAGATCCATCGATCAGATTTGAGGTAACCTCAATCTCACCAAACCTAAATTTCACTTGAGAGTTTTCAAACAAAATCTCAATCTCCCCCTCATCTTCTTTCAAATCATTTAGAACTTCATTAATAGAAGATGCTGGCACAATTGCCTTTACTTCACTCTCAACTTTCTCGATAAATTTACGCATAGTTAATCTATAACCATCCGTTGCTGCAATATATAAATCCCCGTCACGAGTATCAAAATACACACCAGTGAGCGTAGGCCTTGTAGTATCATTAGATACCGCAATCTTCACCGACCCCATTCCTTCACGAAACTCATCTGAGCGCATCTTATATATGACAGCATTTTTTTCATTTATTTCAGGAAGTTCAGGGAACTCCTCAGCGCCTACACCATTGAATATAGATTTATATTTTCCAGATTTCACCACAATCTTATCATCTTTTAATTCAATCTCAACATCACCACCAGGAAGGTTAGATACAAAATCTGAGAAGAGTGTTGCTGGCACTGTAATGGATCCATCTTCCGCTTCACTCACGGGTACATAATCCACTACAGCCATATCTAGGTTTGTGGCGGTTAATGATACTTTCATATCTTCAACTCGAATAAGTACATTATTCAAAATTGGAAGACCACCCCTACCACTTCTAGCTACCCTACTTACAGTAGCTAATGCTTTGGCTAATTTACTTTGTTCGATTTTGATTCTCATTGCAACCTCCTTGTTGTTAATATTAACCCACCCTCTTTCTTTTAATTAATTTAGTAGTTGTAATAATAGGTATCGTGGAAATGTGGATATATGTACTATTTTAAGAGAAAAAACTTGTAAAAACCATGTGTAAATCCATGTGTATTTTGTGTGTATATTCTGTGCATTTTTCTGATTTTCTCCACAAAATTCACCACAAATCACAGAATCTAGGTTTTCCCACAAGTTTTTCTCACAACTTTTCCCAGCCTTTTTCGCAAATTTATTCACAAATTTTTCCACTAACTTAAGCATATAATGAATTCCTTATTTCAGATAAATGCTCTCGTAGTTCAAAATTTAGCGTCAAATCATTTTTAATTTTACGAATTCCATGCATCACAGTCGTGTGATCCTTTACTCCAACCTCAGTTGCAATCTTGGTAGTGGATAGATGTAAATCCTCAGATAATAAATACATTGCCACATGTCGAGCATTCTTAATGTGGGCTACACGACTTTTTCCAGTCATCTCGGAAACCGAGAGGGAATAAAACTTGGCTACCTTTTCTACTACCTTCTTGGGTGTAGTAGTTTTATTATGTATATTTACAGTTGGCTGTACTCCACCACCCTTAATAATCTCGAGTGGGGTCTTGCCTTTCAAATCAGCTATAGTGATAAGCCTAGCATATTCACTTTCGAGGTCACGAATATTTGTATTCACATTATTTGCAATATATTCAATAGCTTCATCTTCAATTGTCACTCCTTCAAACTCTGCTTTAGATTTCAAGATTGCACACCTATCTTCAAAGCTAGGGAATTGCACATCAAACGCTCCAGCCATTGTGAGTCGCGAAGCTAATCTCTCATCAACGGTTTCAATTTGGCTAGGTAGGCGATCACTTGTGATAATCACCTGTTTATTCATTTGATGCATATCATTAAAGATATCAAAGAATTCTTGCTGACTCTTTTCTTTGCCTATAATAAATTGAAAATCATCAATAATAAACACATCTAGTTGCTTATACTTCTTTGCAAATTGGTCCATCTTACCATTTCTGGTTGCATTTACAAATTCGGAATAGAAATGGTTGATTGGTGTATATAAAATCTTTAGTTCCGGACGGTTCTTATATAAAGCATTACCAATTGCCTGCACAAGGTGAGTCTTACCTAAACCAGAACCACCATATAGAAAGAATGGATTATATTTTGTTCCTGGATTGTCTATAATATTACGTGCCACAGAAACAGCTAGGTCATTATTTGCACCCTCCACGAAATTTTCCATTGTGTATTTTGGATTTAAATTAGTTTCAGTGGTGAGGGATGGTTTAGTTTTGAGAGCTGGAATACTACCTTTCTGATTCTTTGATTCGGTAGTTGGGTTTACCTCGCGTGCTTTGCGGATACCTGTGAATTTATTTACGATGACATATTCAACATCTTTGACTTCCACCCTATTCTTGCGAAGCGCTGCAATAATCTGTGTATTAAATAGTTTCTTAACATTTATCTGCATGAAACTATTAGGTACACCAACCTGTATGTTACCACCCTCTGAACTTTCCAAACTTGTTTTGGAAAGGTAAGTAGAGAACCTTTGCGCACCCACCTGGCTTTTTAGATCCGCCAGCACATTTTCCCATACATCAAACATGTTTTCCTCCGTCTCTCCGACCTAAATATAACCTAAACTAAAGTTATTATAGCATACTTTTCCACAATTACCGCACTTAAAAATTCAGATTTTGAAATATTGCATAATAATAACCGCCCAAAACAGAGGTAGTATTTATCCACAAACCAGCCATTAGACCTATAAGCTATGTGGAAAAATACATTGACTTTAGTGGAAAACTAAGGTATAATTTATCTAGATTACAAATACTAAACTATAAAAGGAAGATTATGCCAAAACGAACATATCAGCCACACAAGCGTCAGCGCAAAGTTGAGCATGGCTTCATGAAGCGTAACGCCACCAAGAATGGTCGCAAAGTCTTGAAACGCCGCCGCATCAAAGGTCGCGCAAGGTTAACCTACTAAAAGACCCCCGAAAGGGGTTCTTTTTTTGTGCTATAATATAACCATATGCGTCATTTTACTGAAACTATCAAGACAATCATGGAAATCGCGCCAGGGAAGCGCTTTGAGATTGCTCAACTTTTTGTCTCCATAGGTCTTTATACTTTCGCAGATCTCCTGCCACCACTTGCCACGTCAGCAATTATCGCGGTCCTCACGGATGGTGGTGAATACACACTCATCTTATTATATGCAGTATTATATGTGGTTTTCTATGTCATCCGCTATGCTTGTTATAACTGGAATTATTATGTCTATGTAAAACTTTCCACCCACTATTACGGCACCATCCAGCAGCTCCTCTTTGAGCATGTAGCTAACCATGAAAAGATTCTTGATAAAATTTCCTTTGGTAAAATCTCTGATACTTGTTCGGAGGATGTCTCTCAGGTTGTCTATGCTATAGATTCCGCCTCCATCGTCGCCACTAGTGCCATCCAGCTTATTATCATCTTCATCGTATTTGCCTTTAATAACGTCTTCGCAGCCCTTGCGGCCCTCTTTGTTGACGGCCTCTATATCTATATTATGGTTAAGAACGCCCACTCTGTTTCTAAATATTACGAAGGCACCAGGAAATATCAGGATAAATGTATTGATATCTTAAATCAAATGCTTGGCAATCTTCGTCAGGTCAAATCTCTCAATCTCATGCCAAACCTTAATAAAAAACTTGGCAAGGCCCGCGATCAATACAGTGATCAATACAAGAAAAAATACGACCACCTCATTCTTCGCGACTGCCGTTTCCCAATGATTATTCATATCGGCAAGATTGCTCTTTACCTTATCTTTGCCCTCTTAGTTATGAATGGCCAAATGACCATCGATAAACTCGTTCTTCTTATCTCATACTTCGAGATGGTAATTTCAAGTTCCAACACCATCTTGAGTGAGCTTCTTGAACTCGATCAATACGCCGTCCGTATCAATCGCATCAAACATATCCTTGATTACTCTTCTAAAAACCAGATAGACTATGATGGTGATATTGAAAATGATTATATTAATGGTGTGGTAGTTTTCGACCATGTCTTCTACACCGCCGATGGCAAGAAAATCTTAAACAACGTCAGCTTCAAGGCTCTCCCAAACGAAATCACGGCCATAGTCGGCCGCCCAGGCGCAGGGAAGACCACCATTATTAATCTCCTTTATCGCCTCTTCCGTGTCAAATCTGGCTCTATCTTAATCGACGACGAGAGTGTCTATAATTATAGTAAGCGTGTCTATTCTAAGAATGTCTCTGGTGTCTTCCAGAAGAGCTTCGTCTTCAAGATGTCAATCCGTGATAATCTCAGCCTTGTCGATCCAAACATCAACCATCAAAACGCCGCGCTTCGCCGCGTCGGACTTTACGATACAGTCCAACGCCTCCCGTATGGCATCAATACGGTAATTGATAATTCCGAATCCGTCCTTACAAATGGCCAGTTACAAAAACTCGCCATCGCTCGCGCATTACTAAGCGGTGCTGAGATTCTTCTCTTTGATGAAGTCACCTCTTCTATCGACCCAGCTTCCACTAAAGACATTATTGAGATTCTCAAAGACCTCAAGGAAGACCATACTATTATCATCATTACCCACAAGCCAGAAATTATGGAACTTGCAGACCAAGTTGTCGTGATGAAAGATGGCAAAGTTATCGCCAAGGGTGACAATAAGTCCGTCTTTGAAAAATCCGCTCACTATCGCGAACTTCGCACCGCCATTTTCGCAGTCCCATCACTCAATGATGAGTATAATCACCCAGGTTCCACAGACTCCATCGGTTACTCTGATGCAGATATTGAAGAACCTGTTGATAAATGATATAATCTAGATATATGTTTCAGGTTATTGATTTTCTGATTGTTAATCCTATTGTTAATATTTTGTTTGTTATCTACAACGTTGTGGGTGACTTCGGTATCGCAGTTATTATCTTCACTATCATAGTGAAGCTTTTGATGTGGCCTCTTGTGAAACGCCAAGTCGAGCAAACTCGTCTCATGCGCAAAATTCAGCCAGAGCTCACAGAGATTCGCAAGCGCTGCAATGGTAATAAGCAGATGGAATCTATCCAGACTATGGATCTTTACAAGCGCAATAATATCAAGCCGATGAGCTCTATTAAGAGCCTTCTTATCCAGCTTCCAGTATTCTTTGCCCTCTTCCTCGCTATCCGTTCAGTCGCAACTCCAAACAACACTGATGCCAATATTTCATACCGCGCTTATCCAGTCGTGGCAGAAATGAACCGCATTAGCGATATTAAGGTAGAGCAGGATAAATACCTCAAAGAAGTAGAAGCTTTCACCGAGAAGATTAATGCTATCCGTTCAGAAAACAACCTCGGCGAAAAAGATCAACTCACTGATGAAATGAAAGAGCAACTCGGCGATGCCCCTGTCTATAATTTCAGCCCTAAACTCTTTGGTCTCGTAGATCTTTCCGAGAAACCAGGCTTTAATAGCATCAGCGCCGGTATTATTATGGTATTCGCCCTCTTCTCAGCCTTTATGCAGTGGGCCATCTCTCGTGTCCAGCTTCCAAAGAAGAAAAAGAAGACTACCTGGAAGAAGATGATGGAAGATGCCAAGGCTGGCAAAGATCCAAACCAGGCAGACATGAACGAATTTGTCTCTGGCCAGATGTCCATTATGATGCCACTTATGATGCTCGTCATCATTCTCCAGTTCCAGGGTGCTCTAGTTCTCTACTATCTCAGCACTAATATTTTCACATTCTTCCAATATAAGTTCATGCTTGGCCGCGCCGAAAAGAAAATGGACGACGCTACCGATGCAGATATGGTCCGCAAGTTAAAGAAAGCTGAAAAACAAATCAAAGAAGCTGAAGTCGTGGAGAATAAAAAGACCGGCACTCGTATCACCCGCATCTCCGCCAAAGATTCAAAAAGCTCTAAAAAATCTTCTAAAAATAAACACTCCTCCAAAAAACAGTCCGAAAAGGGCTGAGAAAAGGAGTAACTATGAATCGAGATGAATCTATTCGTTTCGCAACCAAATACTTAGAGGACCTACTGTCTTTCTTTGGCATCAACGTCGCAGTTTGGTCTACGGTGGAAGATGACGTTATTCAGCTTGGCGTTCCAAGCACCAGCCTCAACTCATTATTAATCGGCCGCAACGCAGATAACCTCCGCGCTTTGCAACACATCGTCAGTATGAGCCTTACCGCTCGCGATGCTGAACTCACCCGTGTCAATGTCGATGTAGCAGATTACAAGCGCCAACGCGCAGACCGCATTGAAGCTCGCGCCGAAGAATGGATTAAGAAAGTTCGTGAAACTGGCCAGCCAATGACTCTTGAGCTCAACCCAGCCGATCGCCGCACAGTTCATAAATTCGCAGAAGATTATTCCGATATCCGTACCTACTCAGAAGGTCAGGGTAGGGAACGCCACCTAATTATCGAGAAAATCGACTAATGCTAGCGAAGAAATATCGATTTCATTCGCGCGGTGGGGTCAACTTTACTTATAAACACGGTAAGACAATTCGTAAATCCCAAATCGCTCTCGTCCACAATGACAATTCTCGTGGATTTCAGCGTTTTGCTGTCGTAATTTCCAAGAAGGTTATCAAATCCGCCGTTGGTCGCAACCGAGTCCGCCGTCGCGTCTATGAGGCTATTCGTGCTGAATTGCCAGAGTATAAAGCCAAAAAGGACTGCATTTTTGTTATTTATTCCAAAGATGTCAAGGATATGCCTTTCCCAGAACTCCAAAACATTATTCATAACCTCCTCAGTCTCAGTCAGAAATAACTTGTTGACATAAGCTTTTTAATGCGTTATACTAGCCTTATATAAGGTCAATATAAACAACGGATTATTCGCTATGAAAAAACAACTCATCTCTATATCAGCCATAATTACCGGCATCTGCCTTTTTGCTATGCCTATCGCCAACACCTCTGCTGTCACCATCGACGACAGTGAGAGTCTTGACGTTGCCAAAGACGTTTCTGTAGAAGTTGAAGTCGGATCCATTATTAATCTTACTCTTGATGGTACTACCAAGTTCGTCAACAGAGCAGGTAGCACTTCCAATACGATTTCTCCAGGCGACTTCGCTACCGCCACTTCAGCAGTGAATGTCTGGACTAATTATTGGCACGGTTATGAGTTGACTGTCGCCACTGCCGGTACCGAAACCGGCCACGAATCCGATCTTGTTTCCGGGACCAATTACATCACTCCTAACGCATCTCCTACCACCGGCAACCTCGCCTCTGGCGCAGGTGGTTGGTATATCAGCTCTGAAACTGGCGTCTCCGGCTCTACTGATGCTCACTTCCCATATGTTTCTGTTTCTCCATTCGCTCCATCCACCACTCCGACTTCTCTCGTGAAGCGTGATATTAATTTGAAGAGTGAAGCAGGTGAAACCACCACCGTCACCTACAGCGTCCAAACCGCTGTCGATCAACCTTCCGGCACTTACGTCGGTAAAGTCCTCTATACTGCAGCAATCAATGTCCTCGATGGCTCCGGCTCGGGGGGATCAGGGGGAAGTGGAGCGTAGAGATATAGCCCTTCGGGGCTATTTTCTTATGCTTGCTATTTCTCATCACCTCCACTATAATCTCTATAACCCCAATTACTCGGGGTTTTTGTTTTTTGTAAAAAGGAGCATAATGCAGAAAAAACGAGGTGTGATCGATATCAACGGCTGCCATGTCAGGGAAGAAGAGCTTTTTGTTGCAAACATCTTTGCCAATCTTGGCCACAATGTGACATTTATCGAACCAAGAAGAATAAAAGGCTTACATACTCCTGACATAAAAATGTCTGGACTAGTTTGGGAGATAAAATCTCCAACCAGCGGGAAAACTGATTCCATTGAGCGTAATTTAAAACGGGCTTGCCATCAATCGTGCAATATTATCTTTGATGCCCGCAAGATTAAAGTGCCTATTTTTAAGGTCCAACACATATTAGAGAACAAGGCTAAGAACCATAAAAATATTAAGCATCTTAAGCTGATTACGAAGCAGAACGATGTGATTGACATAAAGTGATAACAGGAGTATAATACAAACAATGGTAGTTCTCGAAGGTGCAGTATGTACCGCCCAGAACGCCGCCAAAGAGCTCGAGCAATCGAGCTCTTTGTTATCCCTACCTTTTCCACAATTCCACCGAACACCCCTATATTTACAATATATAATATATATGTCATAAAAAACCGAACACCCATATTTTAGATCAAAAATCCTCGAATTTTCTTTGCACAAATAATTTTGCTTATGCTATAATAGACACATAATGGGTCAAGATAAAGAGAATCCTACATCTCCTGTGGTGGGTAATACCCCTACATTTTCGAGTGTCCCTCAATCGAGCACTCCAGCTACTAACACTAACCCTACGGAAACCGTCGAGGAAATGCAGAAGCGCATGGCCGACGAAGCCCGCTACGCCGAAGAGCTTAAGAACGCTCCAGATATCGTCCTTCAGAAAGAAAAGAAACCAGGGAACAAGAAGATCATCTTCCTAGCCATCTTCGCAGTTATCGTTATTGCGGTTTGTATTACCCTTACGGTCATCTCATCCAATATGGGTGGTGGAAATAAGCAGAACAATACGCCAACGAGTTCCTCCAATGAGAAAGATTTATACAGTTATCTTAACTTCTTGATTGAAGGTAAAGAATCGTCAAACAAAGTTAATCTCGTTGACTATCTAGACAATGACGAGAAACTATACGCTGAGATTGTCATGTCTGATCAGGGCGATTTGAATATTGAAGAGTATTTTTCAACACTAAATGAAAAATTAACAAAAATAACATCTGAGAACGATGAGCTTAATTATAGCGATATTCTTGCCGTAAACAGATATTTTTACTGGTATGGCATGGCTCATAACCCTAAGGAAATAGAGATTTTTGAATATTACAACGATAACGGCATTGATGCGACTATTGCATATCTTGAGGAGAAGATTGGCAGCAAGGTAGACTCTTCGGAGGCTGGACTCGTATATGGTAATGTCCTCGAGTATTACAAAATATATATGTCGTCCTTCGATACGCTAAACTCATTTGGGTGCGTAGGCGCAGAAGGGGTAGATTATTCTCTATGTTCTGACGGAGTAGTTTCTCCAGAAATTGGAGAAGCTGGGACGACGTTGATTTCTAACGTAATGAACTTTGCTGAATACGTAAATGGCCTTAGAGAAGAAGCAATGAATTCATTAGCTGTAATGTATACGACAATTACCAATTCAGCTATTGAAGCTGCTGAAGCGGAGGCCAAATGAAAAAAGCTAAACGATTATTTATAGTATTGATAGGTGTTGTTCTATCGCTTAGTGGCGTTATCTTTAGTGTACTTTCGGTAGGTAATGTTTCTGCTGTCAGCGCTAGCGATATTATGAAAAAGTGGGCCTACACTAATGCGTATGATTGTATATCTGCGAAAACTATCTTCAAACCTACGATTACACCAGACGATATTAGCCACTCCTATTATCCTATATGGTATGACGCAGCCCAGACGGAAAATCTTTACATTCCATCATACGGCTACAACGGGACTGATTCTGGCTCAACTACTAATCCTAATAAAAATGGCTGTTATCAAGTTATCGAGTATATGACATCACATGGCACGCCTAGTGTAAAAACATACCAAACCGCCCCTGCGCCGAGCACTTTAACAGATAGAGAGAACTATATTGTGGATATGTTTGGCTACGAAAAAGGTGTCGCCAACGATTTTGGCACCTTTACGATTTCTGCTACAAAGACTAGGACTATGACAGTGGATGCAGATGTTGCACTAGGTGATTTTGTTCCAGACGATTGGGATACTAATCCGGCACCAGAACAGGTTGAAACCCCAGGTATCAGCATAAGCCCTGGAAGTGGTCAAAACACAATTCACTGGGAGCGAGTTGGAGATAACCCTACTTATGGCATGAAGGTCAGCTTTGTGAATGATAGTGCTGGTAAATCAATGCTTAGAATTTGGATCGATACACCTACCAAATCGTACTACGATGGCTTTTCTTTTGTCTCACAAGACTGTTCAGATGCACTATTGTCAAGAGATATCCCGATTGATGGGGTTGTGTCTAATCTATCTGATGTAGCATCGTGGTTTGATTCACAATTAGCGAATAAGAACTTATACTACACATGTGTCGAAAAATATAAAATTATAAATCCGATAGGATTATCACTCGGTTGGGGTACGATTACAGAAAAGGTCAACTACCAGTTTGCATCTGGTGGATATCAAGTTGTACAGTCATCAAGCACAAACACGTATACCCACCCTACAGATTCTACAAAGAAGAAGACTGCTGCGGAAAACTTTGTTAAAAAATCTTTGGGTGTGACATCCTATGATCGTAAGCTTTCCGCTACTGAACGATTCTCCTTATACTCGTATTATGTTACTGAAGCAGCTAAAGAGCATGCCGTAGGTAATTCTACCACGTATTTCGATTGTAACCCAACTAGTACGACAAACCTCACGGAAGTGCCACTCTACCTTTCGTCAACTGGTAAAATTGAGAATTGTTGGGCTAACTTCAACGGCGCTTCTTTGTCGACTATATGGGTCACTGCTCCAAACGCCGACGCTACAAAGGTTATTCAGTTCTCGCTAGCCACAGTTATTACGTGGATGAAGAATAATAAAGGACTAGTTAATCTTAACGAGCTTGATGGGTATGATAGCTTAGTAGGCTCACTAGGAGAACTGCCTGACCCAAGTGATCCAGGTGGCGGAGGTGGCGGTAACACCGGTGGTGGCACTACACATGAACAAAAGGAAGCGTGCTTCCGTGAAGCTGGTTCTCTTGGATGGATTGTATGTCCTATGATTTTTGGCATGGATGAGTTCATCCAGGGTATCTACGAAAAACACATTGAGCCACTCCTGAAGCCAGACAAGGCGATTATCAGTAATCTCGGTGATTCATCCAGTGCTCTCCATACTTCTTGGGGCTATTTTCGTGACTTTACTAACGTTATCTTCGTAGGAGCCCTTCTTATTATTATCTTCTCACAGGTTACCGGCTTTGGTATCGACAACTTTGGCATCAAACGCATGCTTCCAAAATTAATCATCGCAGCAGTATTAGTGAACTTGTCGTTCGTTATCTGCGCGCTTGTTATTGATGCGTCTAATATTGTTGGGCGTGGCATATATAATCTCATGACTACCCTCGGCGATAGCATTACCCCGCCAGATAGCTTGGGTGCGAGTGGCACCACCGGTAGCTACGCGGCTGTGATTATTGAGGCATTGATTGTTGGTCTCACCGGTGCTGGTGCAGCCGCTGCCTTTATGACGCAGGGCTGGTTAATTATTCTCCCGATTCTCTTGCTCGCACTATCTATAGTCATTTCCGTCCTCTTCCTCTTCATTACACTCGGTGTTCGCCAAGCGGCCATTATTGTATTTATTATTCTTGCCCCTCTAGGCCTCGTGATGTATATATTACCGAACACCCATTCGTTGTTTAAGAAATGGTTGTCTATCTTTTCAGCCTTGCTATTTGTATATCCGATAGCCAGTCTCCTAATTGGTGCTGGGTACTTTGTTGCACGCATGCTACTCTTTTCGGGGTCGGACAATATTATGATGTATCTCGTAGCGGGGTTAGTCTCCGTTGCGCCATACTTCTTCATTCCATCTATCGTTAGCAACTCGATGAAGGGGCTTGGAAATATTGGAGCCAAACTCCAAGGCCTCGGCAAGAGTGCTAGTGGTAGTGCGACTAGGGCTATCAACCAAGGTGTGCGTGGCTCCCAGAGATACCAAAACGCTGCGAATCGTCGTCTTAATGCTCGTCAAGCTAGTTTCCAGAATTCTCAGCTTAAGAAATATGCTAAGCGTAAGAGTGGAATCAGGGGATACCTGCCTGGTGGCCGTGTTAGGGATGAGTTTGGGCATTATGAGATGGATGAGGCCAAGATTGATGCCTTAGGGACGCGCCCTACTAGTGGCTTGTTCAAGAATGCCCGCGCTAATGCAAATGCGGCTAAGCTTAGAGATATTGCTAACGCTAGCGCTGCCATTGCCGGCAACGATGTTGGACTTGCTCGCTCGAAAGCTAGTATGGCTATGAGTAATCTCAGGCCAGAAGCACTTCGAGGTGCCGAGGCGGATTATGCCGAGGCTGAGACTCAAAAGATGATTAAAGCACAAGAGTCGCTTATTGAGAGCAATATGAAGAGTGCCAACCTCGATGAAAACGCGATTGGTAATCAGCTCGAGAGCGCACTTCAGAACGCTGCTACAGACCCTAATAGGCTTGCCGCCTATGCTAACGTACTTAATAAGACAAAGGAAGGCCAGAGAGTTTTGCGTAGGGTGCTTAGGGAGACTAGTATGAACGGTACGATGGCCGGGAATAATCAGCAAGCCATTGCACGCCATATCACAAATAATCCTGGTAATCTTAAGGAGAAAGACCCAGACACTCTCAAGTGGGCGGCCGAGGCTCAGCATACACAGAGCCATGTCGATTATGGTGGGTTCTTACACGGTTCCACTGGCGATCTCTCGAACGATGCATTCAAGAATTTGGATAGTCAGGTGCTTGCAAGCTATGCAAACAACGCAGAGACATTAAGGACTTCTCCTTCATCGTCTCTATCTGCGGAACAAAAAGTTCAACTCAACCAAAGTACAGATGCAGCACGCGCAGCCTTGCAGAGTTACTTTGCTGGTAATGACAACTTTGAACAGGATCGTCTCGATCATATCGTCAGAATGGCTGGGTATAGCGATATGAATGAAGCTAGACAAAAATTAGATGGCACATATATCACTCCTGACGGCAACGGTGGATTTAAGATCCAGCATGGTGGCGGGCAAACATCATAAGTAATACTCCGCCTCCGGGCGGAGTTTTTATAAGTGTATTTTTATGTTATAATATATATATGATTCTTCGCGAAAATGTACCCATCAAAGACCTTACCACAATGCGTTTAGGCGGACCCACCACTTTCGTTTTTGATGTAGAAAGCGAAGATGAAGCTCGCGGTGCATTTACTTTCGCAGAAGAAAAATCTCTTCCAGTTTTTGTCCTTGGTTCCGGTGCTAATACTATTGGTAGAGATAATGGTTTCAAAGGCGTCATCATTCGCAACAAAATTAAGGGAATTGAGCCAGTTAATCCAGATGATCTCGAAAATTCAGAATTATTAGATTCACTTAGTGCTCTTCCTGCAGACACGATTTTATACAAAGCATACGGTGGCGAAACTTGGGATGATTTTGTCCGTGCAGTTTCAGTCGAAGGCTTCACTGGGGTCGAGGCGCTTGCCGCCATCCCAGGCACTGTTGGTGCAGCCCCTGTCCAAAACATTGGCGCCTATGGCCAAGAGGCTGCCGGTTCCATTTTTGCCGTCGATGTTTACGATTCAGTCGCAGACGATTATAAAACTCTCTTCGCAGAAGAGTGCGATTTCTCATATCGCCACTCAATTTTTAACTCAGAACAAAAAGGCCGTTATTTCATCATCGCCGTTTACTTTAAGCTACGTAAAGGCGAAATCGAAAGCGAGCTTTATGCGTCTCTTCAAGATTATTTGGACAAGAATAATATTACTTCGCGCGAACCAGCTAAGATTGTCGAGGCTGTCACCGCCGTTCGCAATAGTAAATTGCCAGACCCAGAGACTATTGCTTCATCCGGGAGCTTCTTTAAGAATATTTACCTAGATGATGCCGAGGCGGAACGCGTAGAAAAACTTGGTGTGCCAGTTCGTCGCCCAGGTAATAAGATTAATACGGGCTGGCTAGTTGAGAACTGTGGCTTGAAAGGCCAGGATTTAAATGGTTTCAAAATCTGCGATACTGCCGCCCTTGTTCTTATTAATGACCACGCCGAGGCTTACGCAGATTTAGAAAAAGCTCGCGGAGCCATTATGGATGCTGTCAAAGATAAGTTCGGTCTCACATTAGAGCAAGAACCTGAAGAAATCCCAGAGGAGGGAATCAATGCCTAAAATTCTAAACGGTACCGAGCTCGCAGATTTTGTGAAAGAGCGCCAAGCTCATTCTGTCCGTGCCTTAAAATCTGACCGCAAATTTCCAAAGTTGGTCATCATTCGTGATTCCGATAATCCAGTTATTATGAAATATGTCGAGCTTAAAAAAGAATACGGTAGTGATATTGGGATTATCGTGGAAGATCGTTTTGCAGAAGATTTGATTGGTCTCAAAGAAATTGTCCGTGATGCTTCCGCCGACCCAGCAGTTTCCGGTATTATAGTTCAGCTTCCATTGAAAGATAAATCTTGGACCGATGAAGTAGTCGCTGAAATTAAACCAGAAAAAGATGTAGATGGTTTGAACTCCGCCGCTCTCGTCAAAGCCGGTAAGCATCCGATTTTCGAATCCGCCACTGCTACTGCTATTAATTGGCTCATCTCCGGCTATGATATTAATCTCGAAAATCGACACATTGCTATTGTCGGGAAAGGCCGCCTCGTCGGCGAACCGCTCATTCGTATGTGGCGTGGAGCCGGTCATGATGTTACAGTTTTTGATAGTAAATCTGACCTGAAGGAGCTTCGTAATTTCGACCTTATCGTTACCGCTACTGGCAAACCTCATATTATTACAAACGAAATGGTCAAATCAGGCGCCATCGTTATTGATGCTGGTACCGCTTCAGAACACGGCATCCTCGTTGGCGATCTTGCTGAAGATGTGCGCTCACGTAGCGATTTGAAAGCCTTCACTCCAAAGGTTGGCGGTGTTGGCCCACTCACTGTTGCAGTTCTCTTTGAAGACGTCATCTCTGCTGCATCGTGATATAATAGAAACATGAAAGATAAAGTTGTAGTTGTTACAGGTGGAAGCCGCGGAATTGGCTTTGCTACCGTGAGAGCCTTTCTAAAAGAAGGCGCAAAAGTTATTCTTTGTGCAAGTCGTGAAGAAACTGCGACCAAAGCCGTAGAAGAATTAAAGAAAGAATTTAACGACGCTTCAGTCGAAGGTATTTGGCCAAACTTATTTGACTATGATACTGTCAAAGAAGCTATTGATAAAATTGTTAAAGATTACGGTCGTATCGACGTTCTCATCAATAACGCCGGTATGTCCGACTCAAAACCATTTATTGATTATACTTCAGAAGATTTCGATAAGGTTATGGATCTAAATTTGAAGAGCGTCTATAACTGCTCTCGCGCTGTGGTTGATACTATGAAAGAGCAGGGAAACGGTGTTATTCTTAATACATCCAGTATGGTTTCTATTTACGGCCAACCTTCTGGTATGGCTTATCCAACTTCCAAGTTCGCCGTTAATGGTCTTACTAAATCTCTCGCTCGTGAGCTTGGCCCACTTGGTATCCGTGTTAATGCAGTTGCTCCAGGCATCACCAATACAGATATGATGCAGGCTGTTCCAAAAGAAGTTATCGAGCCTCTCATTGCTCGCATTCCGCTCCGTCGCCTTGGCGAAGCAGAAGATATCGCCAATGCTTTCGTGTTTCTCGCCTCAGACAAAGCGTCATATATTAATGGCATAGTCCTAAGTGTCGACGGTGCTGCTCAAGTTTAAGATTTATTGAAAAAAGTATTCTCGCGTGCTACTATATTTTTATGTCTGGGTGTGGCGCAGTTGGTAGCGCGCGCGGTTCGGGACTGCGAGGTCGTCGGTTCAAGTCCGATCACCCAGACCAGGCTAAAAAGCAAACGAGAGTTTACTCTCGTTTATTTTTTAGCCGCCTGCTGGGAAAGCGCGTAGCGCTTACCCAGACCAGACTAGTAGTCAACACCTAATATTAATACAAAATCAATGCCGTTCGTGTCTATGCCGTACGGCATTTCTGTTTTCTCAGTAGCCGTTACACCATAATATGCTTCAAGTTTCGCAGTCGTGTCCGGCAGATCGGAAACCTTATATAAATAAAACTTTTCCATATATTCACCTGCCGGAGCATCTCCAATTCTCGCGACCGTGAAACCAGAGGCCTCGAGTTCTTGCTTTTCTGCCGCTGCAATTCCGGACATACCCGACCCATTCAAGACCAAAATCTTTGCTTGTTCTGGTGAATCTTTTATCACCACTTCGTGCGAGAATTCTCGCTTTACATAATCTCGAATATCACCGTAATTATTCAAGCCAGCACTTGGCACCACATACGATGCGCCGTTAATATAATCCGTCGTCACGTAATAACCTTTCTCCTCGCTAGCTAGTGGAACTGAACGCATTTGTGACAAATCGAGCGAAGTGGCAAGTCTCGCTGCAGACGCAATTTCTTCTGCCTTAAGATTCATTCTGACATTGTCGCCAAGCACCGATGCAACGTTGATGAGCTCCGTCAATGAAAAGCCGCGCTCTACAATTTTATTTTTTAGTGCAATCAAAATTTTCTGTTGGCTAGCCGTGCGAGTAAAGTCACCACGTAAAGTTCCGTGCCTTGCGCGTGCCAACCCAAGTGCCTGAGTTCCATTGATAGGACAAGGTTCACCAGCTTTAATATAAGTCTTTGTCCAGTCGTCTTGAACATCCTCATCAAGAGTCACCGTGATGCCGCCAAGTGCGTCCACTATCGAAACCAATGCCTGCCAGTTTACGTGGACGTAATATTGGATGTCTACACCCAACACATTAGAAACCACATCGGTTAGGGCGTTTGCGCCAGCGGTTTCATTGTCTCCATATTGGTTTGCGCACCAGTAGGTCTCGTTAATTTTACCAATCCCAGTACAAGTCCCTACGAATAAATCGCGTTGCACGGATACCATAGCCGTATCACCGGTATCCTGATCAAGGGAAACAAGCATAATAGAATCGGTTAACTGCGAACCATCGTGCTTGCCGTCACCCTCGGTACCTTGCATATCGTAGCCACTCGTTCCGAATAGCAACACATTTGTGCGCCCCAAACTGTCTTCCTTCAACCTTTGCGAAGCATCCTTCATAACTGCAGAACGGAACAAATCAAGCAAGCCCACCTGGCCACCAGTCATTCTAGAGATAATTGAATCACCCCAAAAATACATCACACCGGCTATCAATACGCAAGCCGTAGCTAGTGTCAAAACCACGCGCTTAATTTTCTTGGAACGCTTCTTCCTGAGTGAAGTCCTGACTTTTTTCTTGTGCTTCCTAAGTTCGTCTGAATGCAAGTCTAAAGATAATTCATCATCTGAAAAACCAAGCACCTTACGACGATATTCGTCCTCAGCCGTATATTTTCTTGTGCTACCAGAACTTTGTCCAACACGTTTGTTGGATGCCTCACCTACACGCTTACTCGAAGCCTGCCCAACTGTTCTTCGATATGCCGAGCTCTCACTAGCTTTCTTTGGAGCAGCCTTTTTAGCTGAACTGCTGCTATAATCACTACCCAAGGTCACCCAACCAGAAGATCCAGAAGAAGATTTACGAGCCGTGCTTTTTTGTCCATAACCCTTTGCGTTTCTTTGCAAAGCAAACGGATCGCGCGTTGTTGCTACCGGCACGCGGCGGTTAGTATAAGTGACAGGGTCGTATTGAGTTTTAGTAGTCCTAGAGGAAGAACTCTGTGCTCTTTCCGCACGAGTTTGTAGACCATCGATACTCATAGCCTCTTCCTCCACATATGATATAATTATACCAAATGAGCATCAATTTGACAAAGAAACAGAAGGCCTTACTCGACTATATTTCAGGCTTTATTGAAGAGAACGGAACATCCCCAAGCTACCGCGAAATTGCCGCCGGAATTGGCTTAAAATCTGTCGCTTCTGTCGCTGAGCATGTAGACAATTTAGTTGCTCTTGGTGCACTTCGTCGCGTTGAGATTGATACCGCTTCCGGTGGGAAGAAAACCAAGGCGCTCGAAGTCGTCGACACCTCTTATCCAGAGACTACTGCCCTATTTCTCGCCCGCCTCAATACCTGCACCGAGGAGGAGTCTATTATTCTCCAACAGGCCGCTAATATTTTGCACCTCGATTTAGCTCCATCTACAGATGAGATTGTCGACGAAGAATATGAAGGTTAGCGCTCCATCTCTTTTCTAAAACGCTATTTTATGATATAATAATAGTATGAAAATGATTTCCGTAGTTGTCCCTGTTTACAACGAAGAAAAGGGAATTAAAAACTTCCTCGACAAGATGCTTATCCCAGCTCTCGCAAAGGTAAAGTATAAGGTCGAGTTGATTTTGGTTGATGATGGATCTAAGGATAAAACCCTCGAGATTCTAAATTCCTATGAAACAAAAGCCGTTAGCACAGTGAAAGTTATTGCTCTCTCACGCAACTTCGGCAAGGAAGTCGCACTGGCTGCTGGCCTCAGGGAAGCAGAAGGTGACGCAGTTCTTACGATTGATGCAGACGGCCAACAACCCCCAGAAATTATTCCTAAATTTATTGCCAAGTGGGAAGAAGGCTCCGATATTGTCACTGGCGTCCGCGACCAATATACCAAACACGGTCTCATTCCTAAGCTCGGCTCAAAACTTTTCTACTGGATGTTGCACCTCATGGGCAATAATTCTACCGTTTCTGGCTCTACCGATTTCCGCCTCATTGATCGCGCAGTTGTAGACGAATATAATTCTCTCACAGAACACAACCGCATTACTCGTGGTTTGATTGACTGGCTTGGCTTCGATGTTGCCTATGTCGAGTATACTTATGGCGCTCGTCTCGCTGGCAAACCTAGCTACAACTTCAGCAAACTCTTCCATCTTGCTATCGATTCATTTATCTCGATGTCTACCACGCCACTTGTTATTTTCGGTTACCTCGGTGCATTGATTTCTGTCTTGTCATTTATTCTCGGCGTATTCTGTATCATTAACCAATACATTCTAGACGATCCTTTACACCTCTACTGGAACGGTTCAGTCCAAATGGCCATCTTCATTACCTTCCTTGTCGGCCTTCTTATGGTTTCCCAGTATATTACCGCACTCTACATCTCTCATATTCACGCCGAAACCCAGAATCGTCCACTCTTTGTCGTTAATAAAAAGAAGTCAAAGAACCTCAAGAAAAAGTAACTTGACACTGGAAATTGTTTATGCTAAAATGGAGTCACAAAATGGCAAAAACAAAAAATAAAAAGTGTGGAATCTCTAAGAAAAGCCGTATTGTAATCGCAATTTCAGTAGCGGTTGTTGTTGCAGGCCTCACTTTGCTCGTGTTATTATTGTGGAAGCCTTTTGACAAGAAGACTGAAGAACCTCAAGACACTCCAGAAACTTCCGAAGAACAACCAAAGGAAGAGGAGAAAAAAGAAGAGAAGAAGGAAGAAGAGCCAGAAGAGTCTGATACGCCAGCCACTTCCACCCCACAAACCCCAGCTCAATATGAAGGCCCTTCCGCCGATGAACACGGTACCATCACTGGTAACATCGCGTATGTTGGTTACGGTGACGATGACTATTTGCTCGTTCAGACTACCATCTCTCAGCATCTCGGTAACGAAGGTACCTGTAAGCTCACTATGACAGAAAAAACTACCGGCACTAAGATTATTCGCACCGTCAAAACCACAGCTGGTATTTCCACTTCAGAATGTAGCGACTTTAAGATATTGAATAGCCACGTGCCATCTGGAGAATATAATGTTATAATAGAAATAGAAGGATCTGGCAAGACCGGACGATTGGAGACCACCACAAACATTTAACAAACACGCCACGAACTGCGAATTCAAGGCGAGAAAGGAGTAAAATGGCAGAAAGTTTCAAATACATCGAAAACGACGATTCAATCAGGCGACTAGACGTGCGCAAGATTCTTCTTGGCATCTTCGCTTTCGCTGTAGCTGGAACAATCGCATATAACGTTTCTCGCGATGCTAGCGCTGCTAATTTTTCCAAATTCCAACCAGGTTATCTCTTGTCTGACTACGTCATGACCGATTACAACTCTATGGATACTGCCGCTATCCAGAAATTCCTCAAGTCCAAAAACCCTTGCAATGGCGACGCTTCTGATATCGCTGAAGTTAGAAAGAAATATCCAAATACTCAGTGGAATGTCAAAAACGGCAAATATGTCTGTATGGCAGACGATACCTTCTATAACAAAGACACCAAGAAATATATGACAGCCGCTGAAGTTATCAATTTTGCCGCCAAAGAATATAAAATCAATCCACGCGTTCTGATTGTGCTTCTCCAAAAGGAACAAGGTCTCGTCACCGATCTCGCACCAAATTCCGTTCAATATCGTAGTGCAACCGGTTATGGCTGCCCAGACAACGCGCCATGCGACGAAGCCTACTACGGTTTCTATAATCAGGTGACTAATGCCGCTGCTTTATTCCGTTATGTCATGGATGGCTACAGTACTAAATATTATCCAGCCGGCAAGACCGTTAGTATCCTTTATCATCCATACAATGATTGTGGCTCACAATCGGTCACTATTAAGAACCGCGCTACCTCGGCCCTCTATCGTTACACACCATATGTTCCAAACAAAGCAGCTTTGAATGCTTACCCAGGCACCGGCGATCAATGTTCATCATATGGTAACCGTAACTTCGTTGGCTATTACCAAGATTGGTTTGGCGACCCACTTGCTGAAAAAGCTTCTACCACCACCACGACTAACAATAATACTGGTGGCACCAGCACTACCACCAATGGCAATGGTACCACTAACTCCGGCGGCACATCTTCAGATGCCTCCAATGCTTCTCAAACCACAACCAGTGCTGGCAACGACAAGAATCCGCTCACTACACTCGCAGTTGCTAAGGGCTACGCAGTAGAAAGTGGCGTCATCTCAGGTATTAATCCAGGCGATACTCTCGACACGATTAACAAAAAGCTCGGTGTTACTGCCACCTCATCAACCAAAGCTATCGGCACCGGCACAGTCTTAACCTACAATGGTGAAAAAGCTACAGTCGTAATTAAAGGCGATCTCACTGGTGATGGTATTATCGACGCCCTAGACTTACTTAGAATGAAACAACATCTCGTCGGCACCAAAACGCTAACTGGCGCTTATAAAACCGCAGCGTCTATCGCCAACGGAAAGACTGTCGACGCCCTAGACTTACTTAGAATGAAACAACATCTCGTCGGCACCAAGAAAATCGCACAAAAATAAGGAAATAATAAAATGCTAAAACAAAAATCATTCCTCCAAAAACACAACAAGACATTAAAGTTCAGTATCCTTGCAGGCGTGTCACTTCTAGCAAACCTATTTTTCTGCTCTCCGGTTTTTGCTGCTCCAGGCATCGCTAGCAGCACATCAAGCACCTCGACCACAGTTGGTAACACTGTGAATTTTACAGTCTCGTTTTCAAAGGTCGCCAGTGTTGTTATTAATATGTCAGGATCTGGCGCTGGCGCTAACTGCTCCTTGTCTAAGTCGTGGGTAGAAGATAAAGGTCTTGATACATCTAAAACCTTCACTATTTCATGTAAACCTACTACCACTGGCACTATCGCATTCAAGGCAACCGGTACGTGTGTTGGCGAGAACGATACCACGGCCACCGCAATTAACGTAACAAAGACAGTTACCGTGAATGCGGCGCCTGCCCCAACTCCAGCCCCTACACCTACTCC
>JAUNNB010000007.1 GCA_030531645.1 Candidatus Saccharimonadota bacterium
AGTAGGAACTTACTGTTGAATTAGAAAAAGAGTCTAGGATATGATAAAATATTAGTAATGGAGTTTAAGATGAATAACACGGAAAATAACTATGCATTTATTGATGGCAATAATCTCTATTTAGGTGCTAAGAATCAAGGGATTCAATTGAACTACATCAAATTACGTAGATATCTCCGTGACAAGATGAATGTTTCACAAGCGTTTTTATTTATTGGGTTTGATCCAGCTAATACTGACTTTTATAGGCTGTTACAAAAAATAGGATACATTTTAATTTACAAGCCTACGATTGTATATAGAAATACCGATGGGACTCGTACAATGAAAGGAAACGTAGATGCCGAACTTGTTTTATATTCGTCCGCAGTGGAATTTGAAAACTACGATAAAGCTGTAATCGTTTCCAGCGATGGTGATTTTGCGTGTCTAGTTGATTTCCTGGATAAGAAAGGGAAGCTAAAGAAAATTATTACACCTACAGAAAACTATTCTTCCTTATTAAAAAGATTTCACAGTTATATTTTGCCTCTCAACTCTATTCGAAACAAGGTCGGTAAATTTAAGAGCAAATAAAAAACCGGGATTTGCGTTCGGATGCAGTACCTTAGGCTAGCCCGGTCATCGTGATTTAATAATTACATTATATCATACATAAACATTTAGCACAAGTCTTTTTTCGGTCCACCCGTCAAGACTTTATTTTTTACAGAGATAATGTTATAATTACATCGTCTCTACCATTTTTTATCGCATACAGCCTGAAGTCGGCATCGTAAGGCAACTGCTGTATGTGGTTGGGATTTGGTAGAGACACCGAGCTTACGATGCCGATTTTTGTATCATAAGCCGGTGTCAATCTAATCAAGGAGAAAATATGTCAGAAACACTACACCAAGATAATCTCTGTCCTTTTTGCGATGATGAACTATCATCTAAAAACTCCTCATTTCTCAGAATTGAAGGAAGAAAGATATGCAGAGAATGTTCGCAAAAACTCTCTAAAACTATGCCGGGCAGATATCCTTATCGTGGCGCTACTCTCGAAGAAGCTTATCGTAGAATAGAACATTATGTAGCACCACAAGAACAATACCACGCCACGGGATCAGCCTCTACGACAACAATCTCCAAAAAGAACACATGCCCTAAGTGTCATAGCGTGAACATCTCGCCAATCGGCCAGAAATCCAAAAGTTTTTCAGTTGGTAAAGCGGCGGTAGGTGCAATGGTTTTTTCGCCACTTGTAGGTGTAGCTACTGGTATGATGGGGGGATGCAGCAAAAAAGTGCAATTTTATTGTCATGACTGCGGTAAAATTTTTAATCGTTAAACTATTATTGCTGATTGATTTGATAAGAATCCTTTTTCGTTAATACCATCAATAACTTTATCAATAATAGTATCCTCACCGACTTTAACCGTTACATGAGTTTGGGAGTTAGCCTCAATTGCATCTGAAATCGACACGTCAACCTTGCCTTTAGTATTACTGATAGTTTCTGCAATACTAGACAAATCAGGGCTAACTATATCTTTGAGAGATGCCTTAGCGCAAGCAGTGATATCTTCTACTGTATCAATAAGGTCGTCGCCGCCTTCGGAGAAACCATTGTTAAGACCTTGCGCCATATAGCCACCAATCTCAGCAAAAAGCCTAGAGGGGGAATGAATGCCTAGAAAATTCTTTATCCCATTAACAGCTCCTGAAAAGATATCGCCCATTTTCTTTCCAATATTGCCAATACCTTCCTTTAAGCCATTCCAAATATTGGAGCCGATGTTCTTAAATGTGTCTACTGCTCCGCCAAACGCACCCTTAATGTCATTCCATCGATCTTTAGCCCAATTTTTTACGCCAGACCAAGCACTGCCTATCGCCTCTTTGGCACCTTTAAACTTTTCACCAAACCAATTTCCAACGGAGTTGAAAGTATCTTTTATGCCTCCCCAGATTTCTTTGCCTTTTTCTCCTATCTTGTTAAATGCATCGCCCACCTTTTGCTTCGCATCGTTAAACCAATTGCCAAATTTCTCGCCAATTCCACACCAAACATCTTTAACCTTTCCCCATAGGCCACCAGAGTCACGCTCCATTTTGCCGGTCGTTTCATTCCATTTCATTCCAAAATCGCCAGCATCTTTTATAATCGCATCACGAAGTTGTTTAGAATAATCCGACCCGTCATTTGCTAATTCTTCCAATTTACTATTTAATTGTTCGGAATTTAGTTTTGCATCTTTTATTGACTGAATACCCTCATCAAGACTTTCCTTTGTTACATTCTGAGATTCAGCAAGAGTTTTAAGATTTTTTTCTTGTTCCTGCTGCTTGTCATTTAAATCATTATATGCTGAGTTTTCGTCAAGAATGGCATCATAAAGCTTTGTAACTTGCTCCCTATTCTTATCCAAGGATAGTCCATATGTTTCGGCTACTGCTTGCAAACGCTCCTCCTTGGATCCTTTTTCTGCCAGTTGCCCAACCAGATTTTGTACTTCCTCGGCATTCAAATGTAATTGTGAGCCGCTAGCCTTTTCAGCCTCCAAAAGAGCCTTATCCGTTTCTTCTAACTTCTTTTCGGCTTCATCCAGACTCCTAAGCGAATCAGCTTGGCGTTTTATTATTTCTTCTTGCTCTTGAAGAGCCTTTGTATATTTTTCAGATGATTCTTTTAGTTTACCATTCATTTTATCAACATCTTTTTGCGATGCTTTCATATCAAAGAAACCACCAATGGCATTAGATATAGCACCACCCAATGCAGAAAGTCCATCTTTAAAGATATTACAAAACCCAGAAATTGCTTCAAATAGTGGTTTGAGTAATTCAAGTAATCCACCGAGTACTTTTAAAGCTATATTAACTGGTGATAATGCAGTGCTGATTTTCATAACAGCCTCAACAAATGGAGAGATTAACTTGAATATAGTGCCTATGATAGATGCAATCGGTTGCAATATCCCCATAATAATATCTAATACTGGCGTAAGTGATGATGCAATAATCGAGATTAGTGGACTAATCGCATCTGCGACCGATTTTATGATGCTCATAATCGGAGATAGCACAGCCTTCAACAAATCCATAAGTCCCTCTCGTAGATCATCATTAGTAAGCATAAGAGCGCCAATAACGGCAATTAAGGCACCAATTGGATGAGCGGATATGAGGCCAAATAATCCAGAAAAAGCACCTTTTACCGTACCTATTACCCCCGTAATACTTGATAATGCCGAACTTAGTCCTCCGGTAACGACCGAAATGATACCAGAGCTTTCATTCGAAACATGGCCAAATGCAGAAGCCAATGTTAAACCGGCATCCCAAGCTTTCTTAAATGACCCTGTTGCTTTAGTTATATCTGTCGCTAATTTGGATATTTTAATGGTGGTTATTACTGCACTGATTGCAGCTAGGGCAGAAGCTAACCCCCTCACAGCACTTTCATTATTAGCCATTTTTCTACATTCTTCGCCGATTCTATGTAAAACAGAAACGATAATGCCGCCCGTCCATTGAGCAATCGGCACCAAGAAATCATCAATAAATGGTTTTAGAAATGAATTCCAGTACTCCCTTAATACGGCTCCTACCAGCTGAATTGCTCCACCAATAGCATCCAAAATTCCAGGCAATAATGAATTGCCGGCCCAGCTAACTAGCGGCTTCAAATATTCATTCCATATATCACCAATAATTTCACCAATAGGTTTTGCTGCAGCCTTAATATCATCTATAAATTGTATGATAGAGTCCTTAATAACATCAAAATCAAAGATGTTCTTAAGCTTATTCATCATTCTCTGGAATATTTCTTCTATTTTATCAGCTGCCTTACTTGCTCCAAAATCCTCATTATCCCAATTGTAATTAGCGATTGCCGCTCCTGCACCTCCAGCACCACTAGTTGCTCCACTTGATCCACTGGATGTATTTTCGTGAAGCACATTCATTTCATCAAAACCAGCAAGTTGTTGTTTAAGTTTCTTAGCAGCTTTATTAGCATCATCGATGCCATCGGCTACATCTTCAGCACCCGAAGCGATACCAGCCATATTATCGACCGCCGCATCGGTTTCCTTAACTAAATTATTCGTTGAGCCTTTGCCACCAAACAACGTCCCAATCCATGCCACCGCTTCTTTAATTAACTTAACAAAAGCGGCAATATAGTTCATCGCTGTATTAATTGCGTTTGTGATGTTTTCAAAAAATTTAGGGATGTTGCTACTGCTAAGCACATTGATAATATTTGTAATACCACGAGTAATTGCCGTTTTCATATTGGTAATACCCGTAGCAACACCAGCGCAGTTGTTTCTAGCCTGCGTTTCAAAGTTCTCAAATCCAGGCAAGCCTTCTTTGTTGAGTTTCATGATTGTAAACATGAAGTCATTCATGGAGACCTTGTCAGCCTTTAGGGCTTCATAGAGGTCATTTGAGGAAACATAACCCATAGATTGGGCAATTTGCTTCAATTGGCTAGGCATAGCTTGAAGCAAGATTTTCCAATCCTGCATATCTGGCTTACCTTTAGCATAGGCTTGCATCATCTGTTCTAGTGCAGATGCTTGCATTTGAGCGTCGTTTGTGCCGGCAAGAATAGCATTATTCATTGCCAGGAACATATCTGTAGAGGCTTGCAGATTGCCGTTAATAGCCGTCAGGCGCTGTGTGGCAGCAGCAGCGGTATCTAGTTTGGTTGGCAACCCTTTAAGTTTTTCCGAGAGCTTGTCTATGGCGATACTAGAGATGTCGGCCGAGACTCCAAGTCCAGACATCACCGTAGAGAAGTTATTCATGGTGTCAAAGCGCTTTATTGCATCTCCCACGCTACTAGCCATAGCAGAAAATGCTCTGCTAATAACATTACCAGCAATATGCCCTAAAGTTGACCCGAAGGCAATCATCTTTGTCGAAACTTTACTAGACGATGTTCCAAATGACTGTAAAGTCTTTGAGGCTTTATTCATCTTGGCTTCAAAATCGTTTGTATTAGCTGAAACTATTACATTTAATTCATTTGCTGTAGGCATATTTAGTCCTTCTTCCCATACTTCAACTTGGCCATCCGTACCCGTTGGTCATCAGTAATCGCAATTTGTTCCTCTTGCTCCCTCTTGATGCTTGTAAACGGCTTTTTCGGGTAATGTTTAGGGTCGTGTACTGCATATTGGATATAATATCCAAATATATGGTTAAGTTGGTCTATACGTTCATTTTCACGATCTAGACGATTACGGTAACCTGTAACGCAATCATAGAACTCACCATAAGTCAGCTCCCAGTAATCCTTTATTGAAATCCCTATCTCAAACGCTAGGATTTGTTGTTCCTTCCAGACTTCTGTGAAGGTCTTGAGATTTCTACTGGCTGCTCCATCTCCTGGCGTAATTTCGCCACGTCTATCTTTTGTCCTAAAAAACCAGCTTCGTTAATGGCTTCCATAATCGTAGCAAGCACTTCAGCTAAACCCTTTTTGAACGTTTCATCAAAAGTAGCATTATCACCACCGCCACAATGCCAAATGAACAATAAGTCACTAATGGAGGTATTGCCATCGCCTAAGTGTGAGATAATTTCGAAAAAGTTTTGTCCGCTTTCTCTTTCGGCATTTGCGATATTAGAAGCTTTATAATCGAGAATCATAGGTTATTTCCTTGTTTAAGTTACTGATTAGGGGTAGTTAGACTCCACCCCTAGGAGTTTTTGCTTAACTAGGATTCGTTTTCGGTATAGACAGGCTTACCGCTCAGACGAATAGTAAAGCTGACGGTAGCGAGACCATCGGTAGTAGCTTCGCCATACTTGAAAGCTTTGACAAAACCACTATATGTAAGAGTACCTTTACCGTCTGGATAAGTTTCTACCCATTCACGAATATCACCGCTATCAAACAGAGCCGAGAGTTTCTGCACCTGGCCATCAAAGCAGTTGTTTGCAGTGACATCAATAGACCCAGGGTCTTTTGCGCCCTGAATATACTCTTTTGAGCGATTTGGTGAATCAAGAGTAGTAACATCGATTTCATCAGCTTCAGTTGACTGTTCGCCAATTGAAACGATGTGAGCTAAAACGAGATCAGAAGGCTCGCTTCCAGCTTTTTTAAGAGTAAGGCTTGTTGCCATAGTTTGTACACCAGCCATATTATTTCTCCTTTACATCAACGCAGGCCAACAAAAGTCGCATTGATGTGGTATAACGCTCCCTCCGGTGATGGGACATCGAGGGAATTTTGTAGTCGATACTTCAACTCACGCATCTTAGCCTCGACTTGGACTAAGAGCGAACTGGCGGTAACGCTATCATCCGCATAGATATCGAGTGTAACTGCGATATCTTGTTTGACAATCTCATTATCGAGATCATATTGTGCAGAATTACCGGTAATACGGTAAGTAATGGCCGGGACTTCATTAAAGACATTCTGAGACGATAAAGTTACAGGGAAACCCAATTCCTTTAGCTTTGATACTATTTCTGGTTTTGGATTAAACATTTTCTACCGCCTTTCGAATAATACCTTTGATAAGTGCCTGGTTTTCGAAGAATGCTCTACCTAAAAACGGTTGTGCTACTTGTCCAGCTCTATTGCCGTACGCCAATGGCATCTGCGTTCGATACGGATAACTTCCGCCACCACGTTTACCAGTGCCGAATTCCACGTAAGGAGCATATTCAATACTTGTATATACCTTACCCATAGTTTCCCCGGACACAGTAGTCGCTGGAATCATATGGATAGATTCACGTAATGTACCAGTATCAACGGGACATATCATCTTAGCATCTGCGTCGATAATGCCAGTAGACACATTTATAGCCCGTTCGAGAGCAGTTGTAAGCTTCTTGGAGATATTTGAATACCTCGTTTGTACGCCAGCTAAACCATTTACTTGCAGATTTACGCTTGCCATCTCTTACCTACTATCGTAATGTGCGAATCGCTCGGAATTATACTTGTCACCTGATAATTCTTGCCCGAGTAGGAAATAATATCGTTCAGCATAACTTCCACCTCTGTCCTACAAGTAATACAGATGTCAATGGACTCCGATAGACCCAGTTCAGTCATTACTTCCCCAAGCTGGCTAAATCTTACGTTGCCCTGAAAGCTGTCCCGAATTTCACCCTTATTCTTGATGAGTCCGCCCTCGTCATCAAGAATATCAGTAATATCCAAGATGTTTACGGTTTTGTCGTAAAAGTTATCAGCAATAGCCTGTCTAACTGTTTCAGGAACAAACATTAATTCTCCTATATGGCGCAAGTAGCTTAGTGAAACTGGCAAATACTTCATTGTCATCCGTAGAACTTAAATAATTCCTAATTTCGTTGGAATAACTAATAGATTGGCCATTATCACTCATGCTATTTATAGCCGAGTCTGCTTGGGTAGTTTCCAGTGAGTTGAATGTCTGGTTGAATATGCCAGAGACAACCCTTGCGACAATACGCTCAAGATTCTCAGCAAGCTCATCCACGTTAAGATAGAGCAATACACGATCGAAGACTTCACAGATTGCATATTCTAGGAGGTCTTCATCGTCTGTAGCCTTCTTGTTAATGGCTGAGACATATTCTTTGATTCTTGCGAGTTGTTCATCTGACATATTCATTCTCCAGACTATTTCTTTGGAGCTTCCTCCGCAGGTTTTGCCTCAGATTTCTCTTCTGGCTTTTCTGCAGGGGTTGCTTCTTTTGGAGCTTCTGCCTTCTTGGTTGCAGGCGCTTTGTCCTTAATCTCTTTGTAGACATCTGAGCCTCTCATAAGAGCAATGACTTCAGCGTTATCTGTTTCCTCGATTACATTAGCTTTTAGATTGCGAAATCTTGCCATTTCGTTTCTCCTTGTTTAAGGTTGATATTAAGCGGATGGGGTTGGAAGAGTTGCGAGTTTCTTCACGAGATCAGCAGCAACAACCTTAGTGCCGAAGTCGTAGAAGAGCTCTACGGCGTGAGCATCACTGAGGTTGATTTTCTCATCTGCGTATTCACGAACAGAAACTGGCTGTGCGACAGCACCGCTTGCCATTACCAAGATAGCGGCAGTCTGGCGAACATTGCTGTAGACACGAACACCATGAAATACTGCAATTTCTTCAGCATCGCTACCGACAGATGCACCCGGCACTTTGTCAATGTAATTGCGAAGCTTGCCATAAGCAGCTGGGCTGAGAGTCATTTCAATGTCAGCACGATCAACACCTTCGACATATGCGTTGGTGGTGGTTTCAACCGCTTGAATCATAGCTTCGGCGACTGCTTCAATTTCAGTCTCGGTGGTGGTTACTGCGGTAGCAGCAGCCTCAGCAGCGGTGAAGAATGCTTTATCGAGAGCAACAATCATAGCCTTAGCATGATTGTCTTTGCGCTTAGCGATAATGTTTTCAACACCCTGAGTACGAGCATCAAAGCCTTCAATCTCTTCGATGATTTCTTTATGCTGGTCGAGATTGATAGTAACTTTACCAGAGTTATCAAGAGCATCACCATTGCCTGCGGAACGAGCAGTGCCGTAAGCTTTAGATGTAGCATTCTTGAAGCGGCTTACTTCAACAGAGCCGGTTGTTGGATCACCAGAGTAATCCTTGTTCTTAAGCTGCTCAGAGAGAGCGCCTTTTTGTACGGACTCAATGACCTTCCCATAGCTTTCAGCTAAAGAATCTTTGCCATCGCCGTTTGTAATATTAATAGCAGAAGTTCTTGCCATAATATTTTCTCCTTCGGATTATACGACTAAGTCTAGAAGGCAATTGCACCGTTGGCGTGATAGCCAGTTTCGGTTAAACCTTCGGATTTCTTAGCATTTTTGCTTCCATCACCGAAGTCTGTAGGAGTTTTGCCAGCTAATTTAGCTTCAACGGCCTTAGAAACGGCTTCATTGAAGGACTTATTCAGCTTTTCGATATTCTCGAACATGGTGTCCTTATTAATATCTACGACAAAGTCCACAAGCTTAGTGTCGATGGATAGTTCTGCAAGCTTTTCGATGCCATCTGCACGATTTTCACGAAGCGTAATACTACGTTCCTTTTCGGCAAGCTCATCATCTTTAGCTTTGCGTTCCTCATTGGCTCTCTGCTCTTCGGTCAGTTTGGCTTTTCGCTCATATTCGGCGATTGCATCTGCAACGGCCTGCTTATTTCGCTCTTCAGCCTTGGTTTTCTCCTCAGCGATACGCTTTTGGATCATATTGTTGACCTCGTCCTGAGTAAAGGTCTTTGAGTCGCCTTTATTGTCCTCTGTTTGTTCGGTAGTAGGCTTGCTTTCTACCGCAGAGTTCTGATTGGATGTTTCTACCATCTCAATGTCTCCATTTAACGCCTGTCGGCTTAATATAATATCAAAAAAGCACGCAAGATTTCTCTTGTGTGCGCATTGACTTAACTATATTATATCATAAGCCTAATGAAAAGTGAAATATCAATCTTCTTATGATTTATCCTGCCGTTTCGTCTTCAAATGGTTGGTTATTCGCAATACGTTTTCTAATATAGGCGCAAATCTCGTCAACTGTCTTTACATTATCTGGCAATTGTTGCTCAAAGAACACAGGAAGACCCGGTAACTCAGGATCTCCAAACCTAGCGGCATATTCTACCTCAATTTGGCGTATTTTCTCTGCATCTGTCACTACTTTTTACCTCCAATCTCTTTTATTATATCACGATAAATGCTATATGATTCTGGAAAGTACCGTCTGATAAGCTTAGTGGCATTTTTATTCAAGATTGAAGCACTATACATTTCCGTAAATGCCTCGTGCGCAAGGCTCCTGTCATTCCAATATGATGCCTTGTGATATGCTCCAAGATTAAATTTGTTTTTAGTCACACCGCTAAAGATGTCCGAAATATATGAATAGTCCCTTTTGTCTGGAAAGTTAGTCTTGATGGCTCTAGTAATTTGTTGTGATGTTGTAAGCTTTATACCGTCAATGGAGTATTGTTTAGAATTAAAGAGCTTTTCGGCTTCTTTCTTGAGTGTTTTAGCGAAAATGCCATCTTTGTATATCTCTGACATGTATCCTTTGCCTTTAGTCGCCAAGTAATCGATATTATGACCCGACTCATGAATCATTGTTCTATATTTGTCAGACCATATTGAGCCATATGAATCTCTTTTGAGATTAAAGACGATGGATTCGCTCCTAGGGCTGAAGTGTGCAGTACCTTTGTATGCTGTATTGCTCACCATAACCTTGTCTTTGTAATTATTGAACACTTTGCGCTCATCTGGCATAGCTTTTAGCTTACTATTGATATATCTTGTTGCTGATTCAGACATGATTTTAGATAGACTCTTTGTGCGATTCCTACTTTTTGCAGAGGCTTCTGCTTTTTGTCTTGCGACTGCTAGTTCATAAGATTTATCCATCTGTTTTCGCCAGTCATTGAAGCTAATATTGTAAGTAAAATGATTTCTTCCAGTTTCTGGATCTCGATACATCCTAGTTTCCGGCTCATACTCTTTAAAATAGGGCACAATAGTAGAACGACAATTCGGATGGAGTGGCGGCATATTCTCGCCAGGAATAGCATCCTCTACTTTAATCTTGTTGCCGTCGTTTTCCTGGCAGATTTCACTTGTACGGTTATCTAACGTCGCTAGGAAACGATAATATTTGAAGCCCATCTCTTTATATGAATCTATCTCCGCTTGATTATGGAAGTAATTGGACTCTGTGCGGATAAGTCGCTCTGCATAATACTGGTTTACATCAAAGCGCTCCCTAAACTCTCTCGCCGTTTTCTGTACACTCTGGCCGGAGGCAATGGCAGAAGCCAGCTTATTTTGAAGTGACTGAGCCAATATGTCCGTATTAGCCCAGATGCGTTCTGAATAGTTCTTGCCTTGAAACTTCGAATCAAGCACCTTATCTACTGTTTGTTTATCGAGCATTGAAAAGGAAGTCGGTGTGGAGCCGATACCACGAGATACATCGTAGCCAGAATGATAATAATCATTTTCGTACACCTTAGAGTGTGCCTCGGTCTCAAGTTGAGTTTGTTTCAATGCTGCTTCTTTAATTCCAGCCCACATTTGAGCATTTAAGAATTCCAAGCGGCTCATACGACCTTTATAGTTATCAGGGAGATATGTGTTGAGCCCTAGCTCCTCCATGCGCTTCAGAAAACGTTTTACATCGCCTGCTGGGGTAATAGCTCTAAGAGCTTGCATATCAAAAGTGTTGTCGCTCCTATAATAAGCTTCGTATATCGCTTTAACCTCATTTATCGTTTTTCTGCGAGCCTTACGATATACATCCTGTACCTTAGTAATATATTGTTTAGTAATTTTCTCACTACTAGCAAGGCGGTCGTTGGCCCGCCTTGCCCAATATGCATCAGTTCGTTTTCTAAGTGGAGTAGAAGCCATCTAACGCCCTTTTAGTTCATATCTTCATTGCTAACCTGAACATTTTGGTCAGTTTCGTTCATATCTGCAAAGTCATTGGCAGCATACGACTCATCCTTTGGGGTATCACCTTCTTCTTGTTCTGCAATCTCTACGGTCTCGCTGGCATCCTTTACGAATGAGAGTTGAGATACGAGAAGTTCTTTGTCTACGATGCCAGTGAGATTATTAATCATCTGGCTGGTCTCGTAGTCGTTGGATGGAAGATTGCGCTTGAAAACAACATCGACCTCTTCGGCTGGAACTGCCTTCATGATAGATTTCGTTTGAAGGAAGGTACCATAGAGAACAAAACGCTCGATAAGGCTCTTCTCGAAGAAACGCTCCTTGTTTTTTATTGTCTGTTCGAAGGTGAGCAATTTATAGCGCAATGCAACGCCGGATGAGTTACCAACAAAGTTTTCATCAGACATATTAGGGACCATACTAATCTTATGGATATCTTGTTCGATATTCTTGCGCAATACATTTACATCGGACTCATTAACATCTTTTGTGAGATACTCAATCTTACCATCATGAGGGATGTTTGATAGAGCACGATACTCTTTAAGTTGTTTCATTTGTTCATTATCGAACTGCATGCCATAGAAACATAGGATAGAATCAACAAGTTGCTCACGATCATTAACTCGGTCGCTCTGAATTAGGTTATAAGCATCGATAAGACTAATGACTGGCTCAAAATCACCTTGTAATTCGCCGTTATTGCGATACTCAATCATTGGTACTTTGCCAAAGACATGGGGTTTACGTGATATCTCCTTAAGATTATTCCCAGTAAGTGTATAGTTGATAATTTCGTTCTTCGTGGCCACAATCACATCATAATATGCTGGCGTGGTATCCTGTGGCTTATTGTAGATCGGACGATAATTCAAGCCGTACAGCTTGTTATGTACCATAGTATTGTCGTAAATAATGATGGTATTACGTACATCGAGCGCCACAGAACGTGGCTCCGCATTCTCATCTGCATAGATATACTCGTATTTGATACCAAAAATGGAGCATTCCTTTGCAATCTCGACATCCATATTCTCCATAGTTTGTCTCTTATAGGCATCAAGAATAGGTTGGATATCAATGCCGTCATTCACTTGATAATCGACAGGGTTACCAAGAAGGTATCCGGTCGCTACATCCACGATATATTTAGCGTGATTCACCATGACTTTGTTGTTGAATCTTGTGCTATCTTTCTCTCGTTTTGTGATTTCTTGTTTACCGAGATAATAATCATCTAGGCGATTGAAACGCTCTCGTCGTTTCTCGTTGTAGTCAATCGCATCTTTGATAAGCTTTGCGGTTAACTCTGTTTCGATTGGTACTTGATACATATTTCCTCCTTTACCAATACCCCACACGGACAGATGCTCCGTGCTTATTTATTACTTCCGGCTTCCTAACGGTTGTAATCATTTCATATATGGCCGCTAAAACATCTACTGCATCATCATGAGCGTTACGGCCTTTTCTTTGATAGCTCATGACTTGTCTGTAAAATTCTGGGTACTTTGTGCGCCAATTCGGTGGCATATAGACGTGGTTTTGCACCCAAGAAGACGAAGAGAGAATGCGAGATTCCTTGTTCTTCGTTTGAGTTTGGGAGGTGATGACTACTTTGTTGGTGTTCAGTTTTTCTTTTAATATCATTTCTACGTTTCGGGCAAAACCACGTCCACCATTATTGCTCTCTATAACAGACTCGTTCACGTTGCCGTTAGAGAGCAGTTCGGCAACCTTTGACTCTGTAATTTCCATAGGCTCATCTGTGAATACTAGATCCGTAATATAAGCCTCACCATTATATTCAATATAGTTGATAGAGCAGAGAAAGTCTGAGCCGGTATCCGCTGTATCAGTATAGTTTGTCACTTTACCTTCTGGTTTCTTATCCCAAATCATAAAATCAGAGTAGAGTCGTCCACCAATATCAATAGGCTTTTGATTGTAGTTGGCTTCTACAATATCTAAATTCATTTCACGGGTTTTGGTCTTGAAGTCTTTCTTAGAGAGAACATCTTCGCAAAGCATTGAGCCATCTTCTTGAACTGCCTTATAGGTGATTATCTCTACATCATCGCCAAACTTATCTAAAACCCTGCCGGCAAGATCTCCTTCTGCCCAGCGAGTCATAATGATAATAACCTTCCAATTATTCTCACCACGAGAGAGGAAGGTATTATTAAACCACTCCCAATGGTTTTCCAGTACATTGTCGTTGTATGCGTCTTCTGCCGAACGAATAAGGTCATCCACGATTAGGTAATTTGCGCCAAACCCAGTTGCAGTGGCATTTGGCGATGTTGCAAGATAGTTAACTTCTGAGGACTTCTCGAGAGTCCACATCTGGGCCGATGCCTCACCATACTTGACCTTAGTGTGAGGGAAAATGTCTGAATACACGATATTCTTATTCACTTTCTCGGTCTGAATCATATTACGAACAGAGCGAGCAAATGTTGATGATAGCTTTTCATTATAAGAGGCTGTCATAACTTTACTTTTTGGGTCTCTGCCGAAGAGCCATGCTGTGAATAGTTGTGCTGTGAGCGACTTGCCATGTCGAGGCGGCAGGTTGATAACTAGGAAATGTTTGTCTGAGGCCTCTACAAAGCGCTGAAGGCTGTCGCACATCTCATGTAGGTATTTTCTATTGTCCTTATAGAATCCGCCCTGCATAAGCTCGCAAAAGCCAAAGAAATCAATGCGAGCCAACTCACACCTGAGTTCTTGCTGAACTTCCGGTGTTACAGATAATTTGCGAATATCTTTTAGGGTCATCATTTGATTAGCTTCCTCAATTCTGCTGCTGTCAGTCCTTCGAACGGTCGTTCATTGATTGTTGTGGCGATTTCGCCAGTAACTTGACTTTTGGTCTCCTGTGCATCGTAGCCGCCATTAAGTTTAATCTTTATATCTAGTGCTTTTGAGATTTCGAGTGGCGTAGAATCTGGATCATCGATAATCTCATCAAGTTTTTTCAAATCTTTCTTGATTCTTGCAGGATTCTTGGCCGCCTGCTTCTTGGCAATAGCACGATAGGAAAAATCATCCTTTGGCCTACCGCCATTGTTTCCAACACTGAGCTGATTATCCTTGGCAAATGTGCCATCGGAGTTTCTCCCGAGTTTTGCAGAGGTGGTCTGTTTACTATCTTTACTCATTGTCGTCCCTTTCGTATTTACATTTATCGCTAAAAACTTGTCTAATATACGCACCAACTTCACACATTAGAAAACTGCTGTCATCTGTAGATAGAAACATACTCCGCTTGCTGTAATTATTTGTGTTCGAATATACCTTTACATCTTTCTCGACAAATCTAGGGTGCACGTTAGTCATATTGCAATACAAGCTCCTACGATGACCGTTACTTGGATATTTAGATAATATCTCTAGCAGGTGTTTCTTATGGAATATGATTGGAGCATGAACTTCGTAATCATTAGTCTTGTAATCACCGTTTATTAACACCTCTCTGGCCTTGATTAAATCAGCAGCATAAGAGCCAATTCGCCCATATGTTGCGAGTCTATCATTTAAATCACCTAGCGAATAATATGGTAATTCTCTGATAAGCCTCATTATGAAGAAGTCATCGTTCATCATAATGAATGGATCAGAGATTTCTGGGTTTATGCATGCCATGTAGAGCTTGCGATTAACTTTCTCGAACTTCTTTAATTCATGATGGTAATCTATATCGGTATCTATTCTGGTGACTTCTTCCGAAAGCCATGGGATTTCCTTGGAACAGACAAAAACCTTACGATGTGGCATATTTTTGAGAGAACGTAGGGAGTATCGTAAATCATTGTTACTGCCATCAGCCAACACTGGGTAGAACACATCAAGATTCTTTGTAATCATTGCTCCCACCTTCCATTTCTCAAATTTTCAATGGCATTTGCAAGCTTGATATCTCTTCTCGCACGTGTATATGATTTCTCAAGCTTCAAATCCATCAAATCGGCCACAAAACGATAGCAGCTAGACTTCCATTTATCCAAATAACTGTTACTGGTAGAATCTGGTCTAATATACCAATTTACAACTGGCTTTTTAAACCATGCTACTGTTTCCGTAACATCACATTGCTTAAGATGCTGACAGACGTCTTCACAAAGCGTGTTCTCAGGGAATGGCTCAAAAAGTTCTTCCTTAATCGCTTTTGTCCAACAAGCTACTCGGCAACTATGGGCAACATCCTCAATATCTTGCTCTCGCAAGATATTCGGTGTTTGGTCTACTGTAGTGCCATCAATATTGTGCCTAATATAAGGCAAACGTATCATATCCGGGTAATCATTTTCGACAATAAAATCATGAAGTTCTTGAAGAATATTTTTGCCTACAAAATCATCATCAGCATCGAGAAATATGACATATCTACTAAGACCGTTCGGCATTTCATTCATTGCACGATTTCTAGTGCCACCGTTGAAGATCTTTTCTGGGTATTCCGTTCCCAAGAAATAAAGTGAATTTGCTCCGAGTATGAACGGAAATTCTTTGCGCAAATCTACTAATTTATCATAGGTACCATCCTCCGAGCAATCATCAATCACAATCAATTCAAAATCTTTAAAAGTCTGTCCCATAACAGATTTAATTGCTCGCTCGATAGTGCCGACGTTATTGTATGCCGGTATGATTACTCTGAAGAAACTCACTATAACCCCTCCGACTTATTTGCGTTTAAGAAATCTGACTGGCGGTGTTTCAATAAATTTCGGAGTCGTATCGGCGACTTTAACTTTCTTGGTTGTACTCTTGACTGCTTTAGGCTGCAACGCATGAATCTCGTAAGTTGTACCATACATAGTAACCGTAGCCATACCTTTCTTTACTTTGCCAGTGACATCAATATCTTGGCCAAAAAGCCTTACAACTACCCTGCCGTCTTCATTTGGTTTAGTTTTGATGATTTCTACCATAAGATCCCTTTCTAAATGTCGACACTCCTCGTGCATTTATGTTATTGGCCAATTCAGTGAGCGTTTTTTCTTTCACGTATCCTCTACGGGACATAAGTATTACTCGTGGCTGACGAATTTCGCCGTCTTTATAAATGCCGTCGATGCACAGCTCACAAGCAACTCGTTTCGTCGGAATATGTAAAAGTAAAACTCTGCCAACAGCGGTAGTTTTTGCACGAAACTTATCGTTTAACTTGAATTCATCCACTAAATCGTTAGCTGCGTTCTTTACTTTGATGCCAATCTGCATTTGTAATGATGTCTCAAAGCAGATTTCAGAACAAGTTAATGCTCGCATCGTAACGAGTGTTTCGAACTCATTTACTGATAGGTTTTTGTCCATAACCGTATCCTTTGTTTAGCTATTATCATCAAAAAAGCACGCAGAATTTCTTCTGTGTGCGTATTGACTTATTTATATTATACCATAAACGGATTAGTGAGACTAGGTGGCAGATTGACTTATAAGGTGTTCTGTGCTACAATGGTTTTAATTAATTGGCTAGTTTGACCTCAGGCTGACTCAACTCGGCTTGAGGTCTTCTGTGCTCACCTCAATTATGTAAACACATAAAATGGAGGTAATATTTTGACTCTTGAGTATCTCAAGGTTGATAAGCGTATCATGAAAGAGTACGGCATTAACGCAGCCGTATTGCTTGAGCAAATTCGCTATTCATCTAAGATTCTACCCAAGGATCAGAATGGATATTGCTACATAGACTCTAATTATTTGTGTTCGGAACTCGGATTAAAACGAAATACCTTCCTTAGAATACGACAGAAATTGATAGAATCACATCTTATTGCTTGCAGAACTGGACATAACCAGAATGACAAGCCCAGATATAAATTGTTATAATTGGAGATAGGCAATAATATGATTGGAGGCAACAGTTTCTCTGTTTTTTATTGCTTTATATGGTAGCGGAGCCTTTTTGTTTTTGTTAAAAACGTATCCCAGCTCTGTGGAAAAATACCCCATTTTTTGTGGATAACTTAGTGGAAAAGTTGATTCCGCTGTTTCAAAATGAAATAGCGTTTACAGAGAGCGCTGTTTCAAAATGAAATAGCCATATAAAACTAAATAAAATAAACTAATAGTAATAAGGAGAATTTTGGCGGAATGAATAACTATTGCGCATTCAAAAACTTTAAGCCAATGACTTATGACAAGCTTAATATAAGCCCAGGCCTTAGTAAAAAGGCGATAGCGTCGCAGATTAACGAGTATCTAGATTATTGTGCGAACGTAAGAAAAATGAGTCGAATGACTATGCATGCAAAAGAATCGTCTCTAAGATTCTTTATGATAGAGTCTGGCTGCAACGACCTAAAAGAACTAACAAACGAACATTTTAACAAATTTGTAAAAATCGAAATAAATAGAGGTATCTCGGCGAGAACTATCAACACTAGGACATACCATATCATAACCTTGGTGAAATATTTTAGAGAGATAGGTATGAATATCCCTCTATGTATCCCCCTCATTATGAAACTCAAAGAGCTACCACCAAGAAGAGTATCTTATACATGTGAGGAGATAGAGGAAGTACTGCAAAATGCCACAGAGTTTGAGTACTTGCTAATAAAGTTAGGATTTGATACGGGGATGCGTATTTCTGAGATCACTAAGCTCAGCTATGAACAAATACATGGGAGGCGCATTAACTTTATTGGTAAGGGCACAAAATCAAGGGAAGTTTATATGAGTATGGATTGTTGCCAGCGTCTAGCTAAGTATATCGATGCTCATAATATCACTAGTGGAAGAATCTGGTTAAATGCCTGGGGGTATCCTATGGGTGTGGATACTATAAGGCGAACAATGAAGAAAGCATTTATACGTTGTGGCCACGATGATTTCTATCCTCATGCATTGCGGCACTCTTTTGGGACGGATATCCAAAGACGAGGTGCCGACATCATGGTAATTAAAGAAATGATGGGACATTCTAATGTTGCAACTACTGAACGCTACTTACACGGATTCGAAGGGCAGTTACAAGGACTATTTGACGCATATAGGATCTAAAATAAAATAAGAGAGGTAGCAAGAAAACTCGATGGGGAGTTTTTTTGTTTGTTGTGGAAACTATTCCGCTTATGGTATTGACAAAACTAACATAATTTGATACACTAGGCTTAGTTGGAGTGCAAACACTATAACATTCTATAAGAAGATTAACAATCTAGACGAATTAGGACCGGAACAACGCAATAGTACCGGGTTAATTCCGATGGATGTACTCTTCTTTTTCTTATTTTCATATTAAAGAAGAGGCGCTGCCTACCTGAATAGGTTAGAGCACGAGCCTCTTAAGCTTGGTGTCGAGGGTTCGAGTCCCTCCCGGCTCACCACATAAAATAGACCTTCAAGGTCTTATTTTATTACCATAAGCTTTATGTAAAAATTACCGCAAGGAGTGAGTGGGAAGAAAGCTTGCTTTCTTATCCACGAACGACGCTAGCGGAAAAAATTACCTTTAGGTAATTTTTACATCACTGTGTGTGGAAAACGATTTTTTGAAAAACTCTTGACATCATCCACAGCCTGATATAATATAATATTAATATTAGATATTAAAACAGACAGGATGCGAGGTTATGTCTGAATTACCAGAAAAACAAATCAAGAGATTAAGGACCCTCATACAAGAGGCTGAAACAAATTTGGCTGCAGCAAAAGAGCTGTTAATTTCCGTGATTGGTGATGGCGATACCATTACTACCCCTCGCGATGTTGTCATTTCTGGTCCAGAAGGAAAAGTTATCGAAGGTGTCTTCGATGGCCAAATTATGATCGACCAAGAAGGCAAGAATTATCCTGTTCCTGCTAACTATGCATCCAAGTCCAAGCTTGTCGAAGGCGACATTATGAAGCTCACTATCACTCCAGATGGTCGCTTCCTATACAAGCAGATTGGCCCAGTTGAACGCAAAACTGTCATCGGTACCCTCGTTCATCACGATGATAAATATTTCGTAGAAGTTTCCGGCAAGGAATATGAAGTTCTCTACGCATCGGTCACTTATTTCCGTCTCCATGAAGGCGCACAAGTCTCCGTTGTTATCCCTGCCAATAACGAGCAAGCCACCTGGGCTGCAGTTGAAGCCGCATTATAAAGAGCTCTATTCCAAGAGCTCTTTTTTTGTGCTATAATACACCTTGAGAATAAGGAGCAATATGTTAGATATTAATTTTATTCGCGAGAATCGCAAACTTGTCGAAAAATCTGCGCGTGAAAAAAACTACAAAGTCAACTTTGATGAACTAATTCGTCTCGATGACGAACGTCGTGACTTTCTTGCCAAGGCTGAAAAGCTTCGCGCTAAACGCAATGCTATCGCAGCCAAGATGAAAGGTGGCAAACCTTCGCTCGAACTTATGACTGAAGGGAAAGAAATCAAAGAGAAACTCGCCGGAGTTGAAAAAGAGCTTACCAAATCTACTGATCGTTTCAATCAGGCTCTCAAAACAGTACCAAATGTCTTCTTTGATGATGTGCCTCTAGGCGATGAAGAATGCTCCGTTGAAATCAAAACTTGGGGTGAGTGTAAAGAAACCGGCGTTGATCACCTCGACTTCGCTACTGAACGCGGTTGGCTCGACTTTGAGCGTGGTGCCAAAGTAGCAGGCGCTAAGTTCTATTATCTAAAAGGCGACCTCGCCCTCCTAGAAAACGCCATTATTCAATATGCTATCCGCAAGGTCACCGAAAAGGGCTTCACCTATATGACTGTTCCTGATATGGTGTCTTCCAAGATTCTCGAAGGTGTCGGTTTTGCTCCTCGCACCTCCGAACAGTCTGATGAATACTACATCGAAGGCGAAGATCTCGCTATGATTGCTACCGCCGAAATGCCTATCACAGGCTACCACATGGATGAAATTATCCCTGAAGAGAATCTCCCTCTCTTCTATGCCGGTCTCTCCGCATGTTTCCGCAAGGAAGCTGGCGCTTACGGTAAATATACCCGCGGCCTCTTCCGTGTCCATCAGTTTAATAAGCTCGAGATGTATGCCTTCTGTCTCCCAGAGAAGAGTAAAGAAGTCCACGAGCATATCCGTGAAATCGAAGAGGAAATCTGGCAAGAAATCGGTATTCCATATCATGTCATCAACATTGCCGCTGGCGACCTCGGTTGCCCTGCCGCCAAAAAATACGACATCGAATATTGGAGCCCAGTGAATCAGAAATACCAAGAGCTCACATCCTGCTCTAACTGTACAGATTTCCAAGCACGCTCACTTAATATTCGTGTTCGCAGAAAAGATGGCACCGTCGAGATCCTTCACACCTTAAATGGCACCGCAGTATCTCTCGCACGCACCCTCGTCGCCCTCATTGAGAATTATGCCACTGAAGATGGCCGTTTAGTCATTCCGGAAGTTCTTCGTCCATACATGAATGGCCGTGACGTGATATAATTAGAGTGTAAGGAGTTTTATGATAGAAAAAGTTGAAATTAGTGGAAGTAATAATTATAAAATTACTGATAATTTCCAAAAATATGTTGAAAAACGCATCGGCAAACTAGACCGATATCTTCCACGCACACACAAAAAAGATATTATTGCTCGTATTGTTGTAACTGAAGTAGATCGTGCACACGGCAACAAATATGAAATTTCTGTCGCTATGGAAATTCCTGGTGGTAAAGTTATTGCTGCTCGTGATGAATGCTCCAATGTTTTTGCTGGTATCGATATCCTTGAAGCCAAGATGATGAACCAAATCCGTCGCTTCAAAACCGAAATTTCGCCAAAACACAGCAAAAACCCATTTTCTCGCCTAGTTCGTAGGAAATAACCCTTTATTTATTCTCTATTTTATGGTAGAATAACCCTATAATATTATCCAGAGTTTTGGAGGATTTGGTCGTATGCCAAAAAATAAGTCAGAAAGTAATAATTTTGATAGCAAACTTGCTGAGGCAAATGCTATCGTTCAAGCAAAAAAGCAAGCTAAGAAAGAAGCTGCAGCTGCCAAAAAAGCTGAGGCTAATAAGAAGCGCGATGCAAAGATTGCGGAACGCAAAGAAAAGAACCCAACCGATAAGTTGGCTGATAAATCTACTAGTACAAAAGTCTTACAACGCATCTTTGGTGATGCCCAGAAAAAGACTCTTCGTCGCTACCAGCGCAAAGCTGCCGAGATCGGCAAGCTTGAGCCTGCTTTGAAAAAACTCTCTGACAAGAAACTCGCATCCAAAACTGACGAACTCAAAAAACGTGCAGAAAAAGAATCTCTGGATAAACTCCTTCCTGAAGCATTTGCTCTCGTTCGTGAAGCTTCTCGCCGTATCCTCAAGATGCGCCACTTTGATGTCCAGCTCATCGGTGGTATGGCACTCCACGAAGGTAATGTCGCCGAAATGAAGACTGGTGAAGGTAAGACTCTCGTTGCTCTTCTCCCAGCCTATCTCAATGCGCTTACTGGCAAAGGCGTCCACGTCGTCACCGTTAACGATTACCTCGCTCAGCGTGATGCCGGTTGGAATGGTCCAGTCTATGACTTCCTCGGTCTCTCTGTCGGTGTCATCATTGCCGAGGCTAGCTTTATTTACGATAAAGAATACATTAATGAAGATCACGAAGACGAACGCTTCCGCCATTTGAAGCCTTGTACCCGTAAAGAGGCCTACAATGCCGATGTCACTTACGGTACAAACAACGAATTTGGCTTCGACTACCTTCGCGACAACATGGTCAACGAGGTCCAATACCTCCGCCAGCGCGAATTGAATTACGCTATCGTAGATGAGGTCGACTCCATCTTGATTGATGAAGCTCGTACCCCTCTCATTATTTCCGCTCCAGCTGGCGATAATCCTGATTCATACTATCAATTTGCTAAGGTTGCCGCTCAACTCGGCGCTGAGGACTACGTTTTCGACGAAAAACGCCGCTCCGTCACCCTTACCGACAAAGGTATCGACAAAGTCCAAACCATCCTTGGTGTCAAAACTCTCTATTCTTCAGAGAACACCCGCCTAGTCTATCACATGGAGCAGGCTTTGAAGGCTGAAGTTGTCTTCAAGCGTGATAAAGATTATGTCGTCACCAACTCCGGCGAAGTTATCATTGTTGATGAGCACACTGGCCGTTTGATGCACGGTCGTCGTTACAATGAAGGCCTCCACCAGGCTATCGAAGCTAAAGAAGGCGTTACTGTCCGCCAAGAGTCTATGACTCTCGCAACTATTTCCTTCCAGAACTTCTTCCGTCTATATAATAAGCTCTCTGGTATGACCGGTACCGCTTACACCGAAGCCGAGGAGTTCCAGCAAATTTATGCCCTCGATGTAATCCAGATTCCACCAAACAAACCATTAAAGCGTGTCGATAAAGATGATCTCATCTATCGTACTGAGGATGGCAAGCTTCGCGCTATTGTCGCAGCCGTCAAAGAATATCACAAGAAGGGTCAGCCAGTCCTCATCGGTTCCGCTTCTATCGTGAAAAATGAGCTCATCGCTAAATATCTCGATGAAGCTAAGCTAAAATATGAGATTTTGAACGCAAAGAACAACGAGCGTGAAGCCGCCATTATCGAACGCGCCGGCGAAAAGGGTGCAATCACCCTCGCAACCAACATGGCTGGTCGTGGTACCGATATTAAACTCTCCGACGAAGTCAAAGAACTCGGCGGTCTCGTAGTCATCGGCTCAGAACGTCACGATTCTCGCCGCGTTGATAACCAGCTCCGTGGTCGTGGTGGCCGTCAAGGTGATCCTGGTGTCACTCAGTTCTTCGTCTCATGTGAAGACGACCTCATGCGTATCTTCCAGGGTGATCGTATCTCTATGATTATGAAGCGTCTAGGCGTTGATGAAGATATGCCAATCCAGAACAAGTCTGTCTCGAAGACTCTTGAATCTGCCCAGAAACGCATCGAAGGCTTCAACTTCGATTCCCGTAAGAACGTGGTCCAATACGATAATGTCATCAACCGTCATCGCCGCGTCGTCTATCTCATGCGCCGTAAGATTCTCTCTGGTGAAGATATCCAGGATGAAATCGAACGCCTCATGAAAGAAGCCGTCAAAGACCTTACTGAGCAAAGCTCTCGCATTAACAAGAACTTCAAAGAAGAGTTCACCGCCGTCTTTGACTTTGACGAAGAGCTCGTCGACGAAATTGGTCTCATCAGGAAACCTGAAGCTCGCGCCAAACTCGCTTTGACCGCACTTAAAGAAGCCTACACCGCCAAAGAAACCGAATTCGGCGCAGATGTTATGCGCAAAATCGAACGTGAAGTCTACCTCAAGGTTCTCGATACTCTCTGGATGCAACATCTAGAAAATATGCAACATCTCCGCGAAGGTATCCACTGGCGTTCTGTTGGTCAGCGTGATCCACTCGTAGAATATCGTACCGAATCCCAGAAACTCTTCGACGGTCTCCAGAAGAATCTCCGCGAAGAAGTCTTGAAGATTATTCTTTCTATCTCTATCCGTGAAGCTATCCAGCAAGAAATCACTGATGGTGAAGAATATGATACCGAACTCACCAAGATGGCTGAAGGCTCCACCGAAAAGGGTGTTAACGAAATCAGCTCTGGCGTAAAGAACAAAGATTCTGAGTTCAAGAAAACTACCGGCACTAAGGTTACCGTCAAGAAAAGCGCTACGAAGAAATCTGCCACGAAGAAGAAAACTTCGAAAAAGAAATCTAGCAAGAAAAAACGTCGTTAATCAGGATTAGTTTCTTCGATGAAACATTCTGTCGAAAAAGTTAAGTTGAAAAATGGTGCCGAGGGGCTCCTCATTGATGTGCCAAACGCATCAGTCATGAGCTTCAAAGTTCATTTTCGTGGGGGCATGCGCTATGCCAAATCCCCAAATCTTTTTGAAATTGCACACGTCGTAGAACATCTCAGCTTCGGAGCTAATTCCAAGTTCCGTGATGAGCAAGCCTATGAAGCCGAGTTCACCAAAAACGGTGCCTACCACAACGCCTGGACATCAGATTATTCAGTCTGTTATGAAGCCGAGTGTGCTGATTTTGAATGGGATCGTATTATGCAGCTCAAACAGGTTGCCATTACTTCACCTAAATTCAACGACGAAGAACTAGCTAGCGAAAAGCGTACCGTCAAGTCCGAACTCACCGGCTATATGAACGATTATGCTCGTTTACTTTGGCCACGCCTCCAGAAAGAAATTGGCGAAGATGTCCCAAATCTGAGGGAACGCATCGCCACCTTGCAGAATATCGAAGTAAAAGATATCCGCGAGCATTACCGTCACACTCACACTACCAAGAACATGCGCTTTATCGTAACCGGCCAGGTTCACAAACGCAAACGCGAAATCATCGATATGCTTGAGTCTTGGGAGCTAAAAGAAGGCAGTCGCTTTGAAATACCAAAAGATGAGCTCCATTCTTCAGCACCAGCTTTGATACGTCGCAAAGATGCATCAAATCTAACCTTTGGCTTCAGCTTCATCACACCTCGTCGTTTATCTCAACAAGAAGCCCAGACTTTCGGCGCATTAAACCACATTTTAACCGGAACTATGAGTTCTCGCATCTTCGGCCAAGCTCGCAAAAAAGGCCTAGTCTATGGTATGGGTAGCAGTGTCAACACCTCAGCCCACTATTCCAGCTGGGACTTTGACGGGGAAGTGAACGAAGATAGCGCCGAAGATCTTTTCGCTCTCATTGCGAAAGAGCTTAAAGATGTCCTAAATGGCAATGTTAGAGATAAAGATTTAGAATCCGCCAAGTCATATGCCCTAGGTCGCTACCAAATGGGTGCCCAAACCGTCGCAGATATTTCTAATTTCTACGCCGAAAACTATTTTAGCGCTGATGAAGTCGATGATTATGATATTTACCCTGAACTTATCTCCAAAATCACCAAAGAAGATATGATTAAACTCGCCCACGAATTTCTTGGCTCCGACATCCACGCTCTCGTAGCCGTCGGATCCTGCGACAAATCTCTCGTTAACACTATTGCTGAATCTCTTAGTTTAGCATAAAGTGATATAATATTTATATGAATATTGCAGTTTTAGGGGGTGGCGTCGAGGGAACGGCCATCAAAAAATATTTCGCTAGCGACGAAAATCATGTTCAAATTTTTGATAACTTCAAAGATGAAGATGTCCCGGAGTTTCACCTCGATGATTACGATTTAATCTTTAGAAGTCCTTCCGTCCATCCTTGGTGGATTAATAAAAGCGTAAAATCAACAGAAGTCAATTCAGACAACTGGACCTCCAATACCAATTATTTCTTCGAAAACTGCAAAGCCCCAGTCATCGGCGTTACCGGCACCAAAGGCAAGGGAACCATGTCATCTATGATTAAGGCCATACTGGAAGAAGTAATAAAAAATTCCGAATGGAAATCCCGCACTGTCCACCTCATCGGTAATTATGGTGTCCCAGCCATCGAAGAACTCGACAAAATCGCAAATGATGACATCGTGGTTTTTGAGCTAAGTAGCTTCCAGCTCTGGGATTTATTCGTGAAATGCAAACCAGGTGAAGCCAACCCCCCACACATCGCAGTTGTCGGCCGTGTCGAGCCAGACCACCTCGACCGTCACAAAGATTTTGCAGATTATGTCAGCGCCAAAAGCAATATCACCACCTATCAAAAACCAGAAGATTATTGTATCTATTATGGTGATAACCAAGTCTCAAAAGAAATCAGCGAATGCTCAGCTGGCACCAGAATTGATTATACCAAATCGAATATTCCATCCGAGTTCCTGGACTGTCTCACCATCCCAGGTCAACACAATCGAGAAAACGCTTCGGCCGCCATCAATGCCGCTGCCGCATTCTTCCATATGAATCTAGATGAATTTCTCGCTGAGAATGGCGACGCAGTCAAAACTGCCCTCAAGAATTTCAAAAGTCTTCCTCATCGTCTCGAATATGTCACGACCAAAAACAATGTCGATTATTATGATGATAATTACTCAAGTGCTTTCCCAGCCCTCGATGTCGCCCTGAAGGCTTTTGAAGATCGCCCCGTAATCTTAATTGCCGGTGGCAAGGATCGCCATCTCGATTTGACTGAGACTAAAAACCGCATCTTCCGTAATGCTAAGAATCTCAAACGCGTCATCTTAATTGGTGAAACAGCAGAGACCTTGGCAAAAGACGAAGACCCGGCCAAATACGAAATCGCCGATAGTCTAGAACGCGCAGTCTATCTAGCAGGAAAAACCGCCGAAAAAATCGCAGAGGATATCAATTCCAACTACGACCTATGCATCCCAGCCACCAACGCCGCTAAAAATGGCGAAGCTCCAAAGAACCCAGTCGTCCTCATGTCTCCAGGCGCCGCCAGCTTTGATATGTTCAAAAATTTCAGCGACCGCGGTGATCAATTTAAAAAACTTGTGTTATAATTAATATATATGGCAAATCCTGAAAGTGGTTTTATTGTCGACTCAACGAAGCGTAGTGATTACGTCTTCAAATTCTTAAGCTATTATTACGACAAGCGCTCCCGCACAGCTACTTTTTGTTATCAAGGTATCGATAATTTTATCTTCACAGAAAAAATCACCTTCGCTCCAAATCCAGCCGACGAAACTCGCAAGTTTAATGTTCTAAACAAACCAGAACTCGACGAGCTTCTCGATCGCGCCGTATTCTTGGCTTTCATACTCATCGGTACTAGCTATTTCAAAGCTCACCCTACACCATATGTCCGCCTCGATATTCCACTCGATGATTTCCAGGCTAAGTTCTTTAGTCATATCTACCAAGAAGGCCTCAGCCAATATGCTTTCGAAAATCACCTTACCCGTTCTAACCTCGCCCACTTCGTGGCAACCCCAAATTACACAGCCCGCCCAGCAGTCCGTTATTCCGGTGTTGGCAATCTAGCACTTGAATCTGGTGGTAAGGATAGCCTTCTCGTTTCTGCTCTTATGAACGAAGCTGGCATCAAATATACACCTTGGTATCTTTCCAGCTCCCCAGAAGGCGAGCACCCAGCCGTTATCGATAATCTCTTTGATGAACTTGTCCGTTCTAAAGCTTCCATCGCCATCCGTGAGTTAGACCTCGAGCATCTTCGCCAATCCGGTGGCTTCAATGGCCATGTCCCAATCACATACATCACTCAAAGCTTGGCACTTATTCAGGCAATTCTAAACAATCAAAACACCGTGATTACATCTATCGCCCAAGAAGGCGGCGAACCTCATTCCATCATTTCCAGCAGTGGTCAGATTCTCTCACCAAATACCGATACATCCACTATGCCAGCTGCACTTAAAGTTAATCATCAATGGTCTAAGACTTGGGAAGCTGAGCAACTATTTGCCGAGTATGTCGAGAAATACATCAGTCCAGACCTTCATGTTGGTTCACCTATCCGCCGCTTCTCCGAATTACGCGTAGCAGAACTATTTATCCGTAAATGCTGGCAGAAATATGGCTATAGCTTTAGCTCATGCAACAACGCCAACTACCGCCAAGGCAATTCTAATAAGTCATTGCGTTGGTGTTCCAACTGCGCCAAATGTGCTAATACCTACTTATTATTCTGTCCATTCCTTCCTCCACAGAACCTCCAAGCACTCTTTGCAGACAAGGATCTATTTGCCATCAAAGAACTCGAAGATACTTTCAAGGGACTTCTCGGAGTCGATGGAGTTCTAAAACCATTTGAATGTGTCGGCACTATAGATGAGTTGCGTTTTGCTTATCAATCTCGAAGTCTTGTTCCATTCCAAACTGACCCTAATTTGAAAAATCAGATGCTTGCCAGCAAGCAACCACTCCCACCTCACTATGCAGACCTTCCATTCCCAGTACCTAGATCGTCATTCAACTACGCAGCCGAATACCCTCAACAACAATACTTCACGGACTTCCTTAGAAAGCAAGATCCAGAAGCATAAAAAAGACCCCTTCGGGGGTATTTTTTGGCTGGGCCTGCAGGATTCGAACCTGCGAATGACGGGACCAAAACCCGTTGCCTTACCACTTGGCGAAGGCCCAATGCTCCTTATATTTTACCATAATAAATAACTTTTGTTAAGCGTCAGACTTTTTCTTATCTGATACTTTTTTCTTGAAAACTATCAACTTGCTCAAAACATAGTTCATTATAATTACTACTATATTCGCAATAATCTTCCAAACCATATTATTCATCGAAAGTAAATCTACTGCCACCCACATAATGAGTGCATCCACCCCGCCAGAGAACACCCTGGCGCCAACAAACTTTACTATCTCGGCAGAAATTTCCTTAAAACCTTTTGCCTTACTATCAAAAACCCACTTGCGATTAGTTACATACGCAAACGCCACCGAAGCTATCCAGGCCACAGCCCAGCTCACCATATTTGGGATATGCCAAACCTCAGCAAACAACCAATAGACAACTACGTTTACAACTGTCGTAAGCACACCAAAAATTATATACGTGATAATTTCCCAATATTTTGAGATTAGCTTACGAATTTTCTCCATATCTATTATTATAGCACGCGTGGTATAATATATTCATGAGATTATTTAATACTGCATCAAAGACGATTGAAACTTTTAAGCCACAAAATCCTGATAATGTCAAAATCTACACCTGTGGTCCAACCGTCTATGATTACGCTCATGTAGGGAATTACACCAGCTATATTTACTGGGATCTTCTTGTACGCACTTTAAAAGCTAACGGCTACACGCCAAATCGCGTGCTTAATCTCACTGATGTTGGGCATCTTACTTCCGATGCAGACGAAGGTGAAGACAAGCTCGAAAAAGGTGCTCGCCGTGAAAAGATGACCGTTTGGGAAATTGCTCAAAAATACATCGATTATTATCTCGAAAACTTCCGCAAACTCAATCTCACCGAGCCAAACCATATCTGCCGCGCCACAGATTTCATCGAACAAGACGAATCCCTAATTGATACCCTTATCGAAAAGGGTTACACTTACGAAACTAAGGATGGCATCTATTTTGACACTTCCAAGTTTAGCCGCTATGCCGATTTCGCACATCTAGACCTTGAAGGCCTTGAGGCTGGAGCTCGTGTCGAGATGAACGACAAACACAACAAGACCGACTTCGCGCTCTGGAAATTCATTCAACCAGGCGAAGATCACGCCATGCGCTGGGATTATAAAGACCGTGATGGTTATCCTGGCTGGCATATTGAATGCTCTACTATTATTCACGAAGTTTTAGGCGAAACTATCGATATCCATACCGGTGGCATTGACCATATTCCAATTCATCACACTAATGAAATTGCACAATCCGAATCTGCTTTTGATAAGAAATTCTGCAACTACTGGCTACATTGTAATTTCATCACTATCGACAACCAAAAGATTAGCAAATCTCTCGGCAATACATATACGCTTGAAGATCTCGAGCAAGAGGGAATTAAACCTCTCGATTTCAAGATGTGGGTGTTATCTGGTCATTTCCAAGGCACTCGTAATTTTAGTTTTGAAGATTTACGAGCCGCCGGCTTCCGCCGTCTACATTGGCGCAATCTCGCAGCCAAAGCCTTTCAATTGAATCAAGTGGAAGAACATTCGGAAATTACACAAAAAGTAATTGATGCCACTTCAGACAATCTTAATTCCGCAGAAGCCTTTGCTATCATTGACCAAAATTCTCTTAGCCTCAGTCTCACTGACTGGCAAAAAATCGACGATTTATTTGGCCTTGGACTTATCCCAGAAGATATCGAAGATGACATTAAATATCTCATCCACGAACGCGAAGAAGCTCGCAAAAATCATGATTTCGAAACCGCCGATCGCATTCGCGATGAATTAGCAGGGTCGAACATTTCCGTTCTCGATTCAAATGACGGCCCAATTTGGCAATTCGTGATATAATTATTTAAAAGGAGAGGTTATGTCTAAAAAAATCGATATGGATACCGGAACGTTTATGCGTTTCTGGATGGCGCTTTTAGCGTTTATTGTTGTAGTATTATTTATTCTTCAGGCAGCAGAAGGGATTCTCATTATTTGTGCATCCATCTTCCTAGCTATCGCCCTTACTCCTTTCGCTAAGAAACTTGACCAAATCGACAAGCGTAAAACGCGCAAGACACTTTCCAACGTTATGGCAGTATCCATTGTAGTGGTGGTATTTGTAGGTATCGTAGCGGCTGTCGGACCAGTTATTGTCGACCAGCTCTCCAAGTTTCTAAACAAGGCTCCGACTGAAATATCCAATTTCCTCGACAATACAGATCTCTCTGGTCTTGAGAAGTTCCTCGGTTCCGAAGATCTCAAAGCAGACATTATCAACACCTCTCGTAACGTCATTACAACCATTAGGGAAAATCTTTCCGTCATCGCATTAAATAGCATCAGCGCTCTCGTCAACGCTATTACCACAGCTATCTTCATTGTAGTTCTTACTATTCTATTTATGCTTCAAGGTCCAGAACTACTTGAATCTTCTTGGAAATCATTCTCAATGAAAAACGAGCGTAAGGCAAAAATTCTACGCCGCACTCTCGACAAAATGGCTAATGTTATTTCAATCTATGTTTCCCGTCAGGTTCTCGTCGCTATTCTCGATGGTTTTGTGGCTGGCCTTCTTGCCTTCTTGCTCAGCCTCTTTACTCCAGTCGACAGCGGCTTCGCTATCCCAGTCGGCCTCATCTCCGCCATCTGCTACCTAATCCCAATGTTTGGTCCGATCATCTCCTCAGTCCTGAACGCGCTTCTCCTCGTCGTTTCTTCACCACTCGCAGCCGCCATTTACCTCGTGGTCTATATTATCTACGCACAGATTGAAGCCAACATTATCGCACCAAAACTCCAAGGTCAAGGCCTCGATCTCTCACCGCTCGTTATCCTTGTTGCAATCGTCCTCGGTATGTATGCATTTGGATTCATTGGCTGTATCATCGCTATCCCAATCGCCGGCTGTATCAAAGTCATCATCGACGAACTCCCATCCCTTAAAACACTCTCAGATAAGAACAACTAGTGTCCTTGACAACACCTCGATAACATACTATTATATATAGTATGTCAAGTGGACAATTCTTCTCAAATAAAAAGCTCAGTTTGCTTATCTTTTTGACGTCAATCTCGGCCGGTCTCGTATTGCTATCAAATATCGCCGCAGGGAAATTATGGGATTTCTTTGGCATCGCCGTTGACGGCGGTATCATCTGCTTCCCATTAACATACATTCTAGGCGATCTCATTGTTGAACATTTTGGCGAAAAAACCTCAAAGAGCATCGTTTATTTCAGTGCCTTGTTCAACATACTTTCTATCTTCGTTCTATGGGGAGTTATCGCACTTCCAGCTTATCCAGGTTGGGATGCACAGGATGCATTTGCTACAACATTAGGATTCACCCCGCGTATCATTTTTGGCTCACTTACTAGCTTTATCCTCTCCAATATCGCAAACATTTTCATCTTCGACAAACTAAAAAACTACAGCAAAAATCACCCCACCAAAAACAAGAAATTTGGTAAAATCTTCAGCAAAAGTTATATCGCTCGCGCCATCGGCTCTTCCGTTGTTGCCCATCTCATAGATTCATTAATTTTCGAAACAATCGCCTTCCTAGGTGTCCTCAGCTTCCCAGAATTCCTCGCTCAAGCAGCCTTTGCCTATGTAGCAGGTCTCGCTATTGAAATTGCCCTTAGCCCAATCTCAAGTATTATTTCTAAGCAGTGTGGCAAATACATCGCGGAGACTAAATGAGCGACTTCTCCTTCGAGATTATCCAACATATTCCGGGTGAACTTGGTCGCGCCGGCATCATCCATACACCTCACGGCGACATCAAAACTCCAGCTTTTATGACAGTCGGTACACGCGGTGAAGTGCGTTATGTCTCATTTGACGATTTAAAATCCATCTCAGCCCAAGCAATGCTTAGTAATGGTTATCATCTCCGCAATGTCTCCCCAGAAATCGCTGAGCATGGTGGTCTCGCAGCATGGTCTGGTTGGAACGGGCCAACGCTCACGGACTCTGGTGGTTTCCAAGTTATGTCGCTTGGTTCAGGTCTGGGTAAAGTTGTTTCGATGGAGCGCGAAAAACATGTCACCAACACAGCCCATACCGAGCGTCTCGCACATGTGAGCGAAGAAGGTGTCTCTTTTAAGGACCCATTTACTGGCGAAGAAGATTTCATCGGACCAGAAGAATCTATGCAAATTCAATGCCGTATTGGTGCGGATATTCATATGGCTTATGATGAACTTACCTCGCTCGCAGATACTTACGGATACAACGTCGAAGCTCTTGGTCGTACAGAACGCTGGGCTCAGCGCAGCATCGATGAGCATATAAAATTACGTGATTCACTCGGATATCGTCAATCGCTCTACGGCGTCCTCCAAGGTGGTAGATGGGAAGATCTTCGTCGTTCAACCGCCAAGAAACTTGGCAAAATGGAATTCGACGGTTTTGGTTTAGGCGGGGCGTTTCTAAAAGAAGATTTGGGCGAAATCCTACGTTGGTGCAACGAAGAACTCCCTGAAGAAAAACCTCGCCACTTACTGGGGCTTTCACATCCAGACGACATTCTTATCGGCACGCTTATGGGTGCTGATACTTTCGATTGTGTTGCTCCAACTCGCGAAGCGCGTCATGGTCGCATCTATACAAAACACGGTAATATCAATCTTCGCAAGTACGCCGATTCCGAGGAACTACTCGACGAAAATTGCGACTGTCCAGCCTGCTCCGCCGGTCTTACTCGAGGTTACTTACGCGCACTTTGGAAATCCGGAGACCCAGTCAAAAAAGCCGAATTCTATAACGCAGTTTCATTGCATAATCTACGCTTCATCATCCGATTCACAGAAGATATTCGCACAGCAATCTTAGAAGGTCGCTTCAAAGAATTCTATGATTTATTCTTCGCTTCTTCTTGAACCTGAATTATCTGATCTCTAAGCACAGCCGCTCTCTCAAAGTCTAAATTGGCCGCCGCTAGCTTCATCTCGCTTTCAAGCGCCTTCACCAACTTCGGCAATTCTTGCTTTGGAATACGCTTAATATTAAGCTCGGATTTTTGTTCTTTTTCTGGAATAATCGCACGCAAGCCCTGTGAGATTTCCTTTTCAACCGACTTAGGCGTAATCTTATGGTCTTTATTATATTTTTGCTGAATTTCACGACGGCGATTTGTTTCTTCGATGGCACGCGCCATACTTTCAGTTATATTATCCGCATACATAATCACATGGCCTTCCACGTGACGCGCTGCACGACCAATTGTCTGAATCAACGCAGACTCACTTCTAAGGAATCCCTCTTTATCGGCATCTATAATCGCCACAAGGGAAACTTCCGGCAAATCCAAACCTTCACGAAGCAAGTTAATGCCAACCAATACATCATAGACTCCGGCTCGCAAATCTCGTAATATATCACCGCGTTCCAGTGTATCGATATCGGAATGTATATACGCAGTCTTAATGCCACGCTCCTTCAAATGGTCAGTCAAATCCTCAGCCATGCGCTTAGTTAAAGTAGTCACAAGCGTCCTCTGCCCCTTAGCCACACGCTTATCAATCTCCTCCATCAAATCATCAATCTGGCCATCACTACCTCTCACTTCAATCTCTGGATCGAGAAGCCCAGTCGGACGAATCACTTGTTCTGCAGGCTTTGGTGAATGTTTCAGTTCATATTCACCAGGAGTTGCAGAGACATAAATCGCTTGCCTAACATGATCTTGAAATTCGCTAAAAGTAAGTGGTCTATTATCAAGTGCGCTCGGAAGCCTAAAACCAAAATCTACCAAAGTAGTCTTCCTAGCATGGTCGCCATTATACATACCACGCACTTGTGGCAATGTCATATGAGACTCATCCACCATCAACAAGAAATCTTTAGGGAAGAAGTCTAGCAATGTTGCTGGCGGCTCGCCAGCCACTCGGCCATCAAGATGCCTCGAGTAGTTTTCAATGCCTTTCACAAAGCCAGTTTCAGCCAACATTTCAAGGTCATACTTAGTGCGTTGAGACAAACGCTGCGCTTCAAGAAATTTACCTTCTTTTTCAAAGTAAGCCAGTCTCTCATCAAACTCAACTTTTATAGTCTCAATAGCCTTCTCAAGTTGATCACGCGGTGTCGCATAGTGGGTATTTGGGAAGATATGAATTCTGTCTGGGCGTTCCAAAACTTCTGCCGTTAACGGGTCAATTATTTTCACATTCTCTAACGCATCAAAGCCAAATTCGAATCTATAAGCTACTTCGCCCGAAGCAGGGAACAGGTCAATCGTATCGCCCATCACACGGAAATTTCCACGCTCAAATGCCAAGTCATTCCTATGATATTGCATCGCCACGAGATAAATCATAAAGTTTGTCTGGCTCAAGCTATCTTTAACCTGGGTAGCATTATTAATTAAGCTCTTCACCGCCGCTTCAGTCATTTCCGAACGCACTGCGCTAGATTCTCTCGAAAGCAGTTTCTCCATTTTTTCGCTACTTATCACTCGCCAAGTATTATTTATTTTTTCAAGTGGCAAAGACATTTCCGTATAGTGATCAGGTGAACCAATACCATAAATACACGATACTGATGCAACAATAATCGTATCTGGGCGAGTTAAAAGCGCTACCGTCGCGGCATGGCGCAATCTATCGATTTCATCATTAATCGCGGAATCCTTTTCAATATAAGTATCCGTCGATGCAATATAGGCTTCCGGTTGATAATAATCAAAGTATGATACAAAATAATGGACTTCATTTTCAGGGAAGAATTCACGGAATTCCGCATAGAGCTGAGCTGCCAACGTCTTATTGTGTGCCAAAATCAAAGTAGGTTTCTGTACCTGTTCAATAATATTCGCCATCGTGAAGGTCTTACCAGACCCAGTCACACCTAGCAGTGTTTGCTCACGCTCACCCTTAGCGATGCCCTTTAGAAGTGTCTTAATTGCTTCTGGCTGGTCGCCTGTTGGTTTGTATTTCGAAACTAGTTTGAACTGTCCCATCCTATATATTATATGATATAATATACTAAATTAAAAGGAGAGACAGTATGGACTGGGATACATATTTTATGGGTATCGCAGAAGAAGTTGCAAAGAAATCTAGAGACCCGAGCTCACAAATGGGTTGCGTAATCGTAGATCCAAAACACCGCCCTGTTTCCTTTGGCTATAACGGTCTTGTCCAAAGTGCCGACGAATCCAAAATGACACTAAGCGAACGTCCTATGAAATATCGCTTTGTTATTCACTCCGAAATGAACGCTGTCCTTTTCGCTGGCCGCGACCTAACTGGCTGCACAGTTTATAACCGTGTTGCCACCTGTGACAACTGTCTCAAGCATTGTCTCCAAGCCGGCATCAAACGTTTTGTTTACAAAGATCTTCGCGTCCGTTCCTACAAAAACGACCCTCAGAATTCTATGACCAGTCTCGAATCCGACGAAGCCATCATTCGTCTTCTCGCGGCCTGCCCAGATGTCGAAACTCTCAATATCACCAACGGCAAGACATACATCGAAGATATTCTTGACTCTTATCCAAAAGGCTCCAAAGAGCGTAAGAGTCTCGAAAAATGGATTTAAAATGACCAGAACACACAAATTCCAAGGGTTCAGTGAGCCAGAAAAGTGTTGGGTAGGAGACCAACAAAAGGTTTGCTATGCCACTAAAGACGAAGCCGAAATGGCGGCTCGTTGCGCCGAGTATGACCACGACGCTCCAGCTCTTTCTGTCTATAAATGCGAATTTGGCGACCATTGGCACCTCTCTAGTAAATCCTAATCCCGGTATTCGGCGCAAGAATAAATGGCTTATTTATAGCTTCACGCTCATATTCTAAACTCTCACCTAATCGCCCCTCACCGTCTATCACCTGAACAGTGATTTTATTTTCTACATAGGGATTTAAATCTTTTATAGTCAACTTCATATTATTTTGAGACAAAGTATTCCTATCTACAATTCCCAAGAACCCATTATTTAATGTCACTAACACTCCGGTTGCATTAACAGGTAAAACCAAACTTAGTTCTACTGTGTCTTTTCCGGTTTCAATGTTGTTTGTTGCACGCTTATTCAAAATTCGAAAGGAACCGGTACTAGCCAACATCACACTCGCCCTACTCGTTTTTGTAGTCTCAACAGTAGTTTTCATCACATACTTTGCTACTAATTTTTGCAAAGCTGTTTCGTTATTTGAGTTTAAAATTCCGCCAGTATCAATTTCATTATTTGCCAAATACACCCTAACTCGCACATTAGCATCTAAATGATTCTTAAAATCATTTAACATATGAATCACCGCCTCATCCAAACTCCGACTTAACGGCCTTTTATCCGGTGTCACCGTGCACATAGAAATATTACTATAGTAATAGCTCACCAACATCACGCCAGCACCTTCAGCAATGTCCGCCGCGTCTGTACTAGTAGCTCTCACGCAACTATTCAAAATCACAATTTCAACAGGCAATTGTCTCTCAAATATCTCATCAATCTTCGCTCTAGCACTCGGATGGTTTCTCTCGTCTACCGGCACATCATAAACCGTTGTTACGCCCAATTCCTGATCATATCCAGACGAAATATTATCATTATCGCTAGCACCAGGCGGCGTAAATGTGCTTTCAGTTTTTGGAATTTTTTCAGCGCTAAGATGCGCAATTTTATCCGCCACTTCTTCATATCTACCTTGTTCCACATATCCAATATGCCCACCTATCAAATTGACCCAATTAAAACTCGATCCACACATAAAATCATAATTATTACACCATGTACCTAGCTTACCTATCCAATTATCTGGCCGATAACCTCGCACCAAATCTTCATCGTCCACCAATATTCCTTTATACACCCGGCAATCCGGCACATTCACGCGATAATCCGATAATTGCGCGCCTATACAAGCCATACCATTTTTACCCTCTGGCAAAATTAATTCTGGATCACCAACTGTAGCAACATAAATCATCTTCGAAACATCTAGCGCCGGAAGAATCTTACTCGCAATCATTGCGCCTTGCGAATACCCCACTATCGCAAATTTAGTCTCTGAACATCTTGCAGATGTTTTTGCAATGTCAGCCTTCAATTTACTAATTCCATCTTGCACGCTGTCTGCTAGCTCATAGGCGTTAGCACCAGACAGAACCGCTCCTGTCGCCACCTCCAAATCTATCCCCACCGCTCGATATTTCAAATCATGAATCGCATAAGAAACTAGAGCAGCCTTCTTTTTCATTTTATTTTGCATAGCGATTTTAAATTCTTTATAATTCCCACCAGCATCCTGTTCTTCACCAGAGCCACGAATAAAAATTACTTCTAAGTCCGGGCAATTCCCACTGGAAGATACCGCCGATACCGGCATACTCCTCAAACAAAAGCCCATTATTGCCACCAAAATTCCCACGCCTATTTTTTGACGATAAAAAAATCGCATAATTACCTCCAAATATGCGAAAAAGTGTAAATCTAATATAACAAATCCAAAAAATCTTTCAAGCCTTGTTTTTCACCTAAAAAATGATACAATTATTTTATGAAATACATAGCCGTGTTGGGACGACTCTCTGATATATCTTTTGCTGAACTACAGGCACAATTCGGTGAATCTGTCCACAGAATATCTAGTAATTTGGCAGTTTTTGAATCTAAAAATGACCCCGATATCAATCGTTTTGGCGGCGTGCTCAAATTCGGAAAACTCCTCGAATCATCACCGATTGACGCCATTGAAGAAACTTGCAAAGAGGGAAAAATCACCCTTGGTGTATCCGACTATAGCAAGAATGCTAACCCAAAAAAAGCCTTTTCTGAAGCACTCAAAATCAAGAAAATTCTTGCTCGCAAAGGGCATAGTGTCCGAGTAGTTTCAAACGATGGCGATGCCATCCTATCCACCGCTACTGTTCATCATAATCAGCTCGGTGAAAAACCACGCCACATAGAGCTTATCAAATTCAGAAACGAATACTATCTTGGTCTAGGCACACAAAATATTACCGCCTACGCACGCCGCGACCAAGCTCGCCCAAAACGTGATGCCAAGGTCGGTATGCTTCCGCCTAAACTTGCCCAAATCCTGATTAATCTTTGTGGTCCACTCAAAGCCAATTCCGTAATCCTAGACCCTTTCTGCGGCACCGGCGTAGTATTACAAGAGGCCACCTTGATGGGTTATCTCCCACTCGGCTCAGATCTGAACCCTCATATGGTAGATTATACAAAAACCAATCTAACTTGGCTTCTCAAAGGCGATTACAGTCTCCATTTTCCAAAGGTTAGCCTTGCATCACAAGCAAATCGCAGCAAAATCGACCCTGAAGAATGTATTAAAGAAGGTGATGCCACAGATTTCAAATGGGATGGCAAAATTGACGCCGTCGCCTGTGAGATTTACCTTGGCTCGCCAATGTCTCAGCCACCTGCCGAAATCAAGCTCAAAACCGAAAAACAAATCTGTAAAGAGACTTTGCTTGGCTTTCTCAAAAACATCGCCCCACAGCTCAAAAAAGATACTCCATTGACCCTCGCAATTCCGGCCTGGCTCCGCCCAGATACCTCTAGCGAAAAGAATCTCATCAAAACCCCAGCCGGCCTATATTCCTGCTTAAATGTTCTTGACGAAATCGAAAACTTGGGGTATAATGTAATGAAGCAAACGGGGAGCAATAATCTGCTCTATTATCGTAATGGCCAGATTGTCGCCCGTGAAATAATAGTATTAAGGAAAAAGTAGTATGTCACATGTTAAAGCTGGCGGTACCGCCAAAAACGTCCACAATAATGCTGGCCAACGCCTTGGCGTCAAGCGTTTTGGTGGTCAAAAAGTACGCTGTGGCGAAGTTCTTGTCCGCCAAACCGGTTCTACTAAGATTGCTGGTCCTGGCACCTATATGTCCAAGAATTTCACTATCCATGCTGCAAAAGATGGTGTTGTTACCTTTGTCAAAACAAAGAAAACCCACTTCTCTGGCAAATCAGTCCCACGCGTACGCGTAGAAGTTCGCTAATTAAAGTGCCCCAAGGGGCACTTTTTTGTGCTATACTATAAGCATGAGAGTTTTAATCGCCGGCAATGTCATTAAAGATATTTATCTAGACCTCGCCGATCAATCTTTTGAATTTGATGATTACGAGACACCTTGGCTTAGTCTCGCCTTAAACAGTAGTAGTGTCCGCTATTCCCGTCGCACATCAGTTTTTGGTGGTGCCGCTGCCACTCTAGAAGCATTGCGCAAACTTGGTCATGATGCAGAAATTTGCGGTCGCAATATTAAAACCGCCGAGAACGGCCGCACCCTGAAATTCCACGAAGATAAGCCAGTCGAAGTATACCGCTACATCCTAACATACGAAGATCACCTAGTATATCTCACTCCTGGCATCCGTATTCCAACTGAACTTGCCACCCCTACGGAACCAGCTGATTGGATTTTAGTAGATCGCTCCGCCGAAATCAACGAAGATTTCCTTGATGACCTCAAGAAATATCGTGAAGTTGACCCTAATGTGAAACTAGCTGTTTTTGCCAATACTCGCAGCTCTAGCGCCGCTAGCGATTTAGATATGCAGAATCCTGGTGAACCTGGCGCTCGCATTTTCTCCAAACCGCTTCAGACTCTTCTTCGCAAAGCCGACCTCATCATTACCGATGGCAGCCTCTATGGACTCCGCATCAAATCATCTGTTCCAGTCTTTGAAATCAACGACCATGAAATTCGTTTCAAAGACGACTATGTTTCATATTCTGTCGAGAATTCAGATCTCTTAACCGACCTCACCAAATACAACATCTTAACAGCCACTGTTTTCTCTGGCTATGCCGAAGGTCGCGATATCAAAGATGTCTTGGAGCTCGCCGCTATTAATATTGAAACAGCACGCATCACAAGCTTACTTGAAAGGGAAGAACTCGAAATGAAACTCACTGAAAGAAAAGAGGCCCGTGAAAACATCCGCCTCATTGCCAAACAACTTTTATCAAACCACAAAGGTATCCTCGCCGCTGATGAATCTGGTGGTAGTATCCACAAGAAATTCGAAGAAGCCGGCATTCCTGATGACGAAAGCCATCGCAGAGATTATCGCAACATTTTCTTCACCACTGAAGGCCTCGAAAACTACGTTTCTGGCGTTATCCTCTTTGATGAAACCGCCCGCCAACTTAGCGATGACGGCCGTCCTTTCACCGAGTATCTCACTAGCAAAGGTATCATTCCTGGCATCAAAGTCGATCAAGGCCTCGTCAATTTCACTAGCACTGGTTATATGAACGAGAAATACACCACGGGCCTAGATGACCTATCAGCTCGCCTCGACGAATATTATAATATGGGTGCTCGCTTCGCTAAATGGCGTGCCGCCTTTGAAATCACCACTGCCGTTTCCGATGCCATCAACGATATGCCAGATGTTCAACCAGTCCTAGCAGGTCTTCGCACCCCAACCAAATATGTCATTGAAGAAAACGCTCGCATTCTAGCTGAATATGCTAGGAAGTGTCAGGATGCCCATATCGTACCAATCGTAGAACCAGAAGTCGTTCACGATGGTGATTATAGTGTTGCCACTTGTGCTAAAGTTACCAGCGCCATTTTAGACCAGCTATTCAAGGCTTTGCGCGAAAAAGGCGTCGATCTTTCCGCTTGTATTCTCAAGGTTAATATGGTGCTCGCTGGCAAAAAGTTTGAACGCCAATCTAGCCCAGAAGAAGTCGGTATCGAAACCGCCAAAGTCCTCAAAGAGCACGTCCCAGCAGAACTCGCCGGTGTTGTCTTCCTTTCGGGTGGTCAAACCGTCGAACAATCCACAGACAATCTTGCCGAAGTCATAAAAAACAGCCCATTCCCATGGCCAGTTACATTCTCATTCGCCCGCGCACTTCAAGGTCCAGCCCTCGACGCATGGAAAGGGAACAACGCTAATTCCAATGCCGCCCGCGATGCCTTCAAAGCTCGCCTCATCGCTAACTGTGAAGTCTTATAAAAAAGTGAAGCCCCGCCTAATACTAGCGCGGGGCCTTCTAAAAAATAGTTGCTTAAATCAGCCCGAATAATCCAAGTACATTGAACTGGCAGAATAAGGGCGCTAAAGTAATCGAAACTGTTGCAGAAAGCTTAATTAATATGTCAAGGTCTACACCTACGACGTCTTTTCTGGGATCACCAATTGTATCACCCTCTACAGCCATCTTATGAGCATATGAGCCCTTCAGGTGTCCTTCAAGCATTCCAGCCTCAATAAATTTCTTAGCGTTATCAGCTATGCCGCCGGAGTTACCCATAAATATAGCCATACTAACTGCCATTATCGTTGCACCTGTAATCATTCCACCGTTTGCAGCCGGACCCAAAACGAATCCAACTATTACGGGGGCCAGGATAACTACCAATGTAGGTTTTACCATCCTATGGACGGCTTCCTGTGTAGCGATTCTGATACACTGAAGGTAATCAGGCAACATCTTACCAAGGAAAATTGCACCCTTGGAATAGTCAATCTGCTTTTCGCCTTTTTCATTGTATGTCACCGGAGCATCAATCATTAGCTGTCTCAAACTCTCAGCTTCCATAGAACGCGCTGCCGCCTTAGTATTCATCAGCAACCAGCCCATAAACAGACAAACAAATGCGCCACCGAAAGTTGCAGCATATGTCACGAACGGATTAGCCAAGCTCAGGCTTTCAGGCGAAATATTGTACTTCATGATAATCGTAAGATACGTGAAGTTGAGCGAGAGCGTTGCTCCTGCTGCGCCGCCAATTGCAAAGCCTTTAGCTACGGCCGCCCTGGTATTACCCTCGGCATCACAAACATCTGTGACTTTGCGGGTCGCACTTGCATCTTTGGAATCCTTAATACACGATTCAACTATGCCGCCTGCATTATCGGCTATCGGCCCAAAGGCATCAATCGAAACAGGCGAAGTAACAAACGACAACATACCTATGGCAGTACATCCAATACCGAACATACCACAAACCAAATAAGCTATGATGCCAGAAACGACAATAATCAACACCGGGGTAAATACAGAAATATATCCCCAAGCATCAATCGATGTTACTAAGAACGCAGCTCCGTGCGGAGCGTTGTTAGCCGTGTCCTCCACGGCCTTGCTAGCCAAACTCGTGTAGTATTCTGTTATCTTCGTAATCAGGATTCCCGATACGATACCAATGATTGGTGCAACCGCAGGGCTGATCCATCCCATTTTAAATCCTTCGAGTGGATCGTTGCCAAAGAATACAAATGCAAAAATGATTGTCGAAACAATTGTGATAAACGCCGACGAGAGCATTACACTGTCTAAGAATTTCAGCGACCTTGTGGAGTCTTCTTTCGTCAACTGCACATCAGGGTCTGCCAAAATCTTCTTCAGACCTTTGTCAACTTTTACCAAAACACTTGCAAGTGCAACTAGGCTTGCCAGAAGTCCACTGGCTGCAATGGCTATTGCGAAAGATGCGACCGCATGAGCTTGCGCATCAGTTTTTGCCAAATCTACACCAGCCATGACGACCGATGCAATAGCAGCAACATAAGACTCCAACAAGTCGGATCCATTGCCACCTACATCATTGACGTTGTCGCCAATGAAATCTGCAGCTACGCTCGGAATCCTGTAATCATCTTCATCCACACCAATAACAACCTTGCCTACCAAATCAGAAGACATATCAGCTGCTTTAGTAAAGATTCCTCCGGATACTCTGTTAAACAAAGCAATCATCGAACATCCAAAGGAATACGCTACGAAACGCTGAGTCGAAGGATTGCATGCAATCCCGGTTACGATACTGTAGCCAACTGCATCTCTGCTGATTCCGAAAACGATTCTCACCAGCACAAATCCCAGCAGTCCAAAGGCTGAAATACACAGCCCAGGCACAGCACCACCCAGAAGCGCAAACGCCCCAGTGATTCGGATACTCTTGGTCTTCTTGGCAACGTACGCCGTTACCACATTAGCGTAAGTTGCAGCCTTCATACTCATGATACAACCACATGAGCTCATGAGGGCTCCAAGCAGCAATGTGACGCCGGTCGAGAGTTCAATAAACAGTGCATTAAATAATGTAACTCCGATTAACACTACAATGATGTAGCGATATTGAGTCTTCATGAATTCATTTGCACCGTCACGGATAATTCCCGCAAGTTCCAACATCTTTCGGTAGACGTTTTCACTGGCCGTTTCCGCTTTTGCCTCAACTTCGATGTCACCTGCCGTCGTTTTTACGCTACTGTAATAATGCGACGCAGCGAACAGTGCAATGGCGCAGACGCCGATTGCGATAAAACTATACACCAGCATACTTATCACCTCCTATTTTATTTTTGAACGGTGTACTTTCAATCTATAAAATAAAGGTGGTCTAGCAACTACTTGTAAAAGTACTTGACGCCCACCGTTTCACAAGAATCGCGTGCCCAGCACGCTTACTTACATTATACCACAGATTGGCCCGTTCGTCAATGTGATATAATTATTATATGGATGTTGAGTTAACTGTTTCTCAATTTATAGACACCTGTAATCAGACTTTGGAATACGCTTACCCTTCCGTCGTTATTACTGGCGAGGTTAGCAGTTTCAAAGTTAATCAAAACAAGTGGGTTTTCTTTGATTTGAAAGACGAGGAATCTAGCATTTCTTGTTTTATGACTCTCTGGGATTTACGCCAACCACTAGAAGACGGTATGAAGGTCAAAGTTCTTTGTTCTCCAAAGCTCACCAAGTGGGGCAAATTCAGCGTCACCGTCAAACGCATCCAGCCGATTGGGGAAGGGAACATCAAAAAGAGCTTTGAGCTACTCAAAAAGAAACTCGAAAAAGAAGGTCTTTTTGCGCCAGAGAAAAAACGCCCGCTTCCTAAACCTATTTCTAAAATCGGCGTTATCTCTAGCACTCAGGCCGCCGGCTATGCAGACTTCGTTAAAATCTTGAATGAACGCTGGGGTGGACTCGAAGTTCAAGTTTGCCACACCCAGGTTCAGGGCCTTATTGCTGCCGACCAAATCATTCGCGCCCTAAATTATCTTAACGAACGCAGCGAAGTTGATGTTATTGCCATCATTCGTGGTGGTGGCTCTGCCGATGACTTGTCCGTCTTTAATGACGAAGCTCTGGTCCGTGCCATTGCTGCTTCCAAAATTCCAGTTATCACTGGTATTGGCCATGAAGTCGACGAATCGCTATCCGATCTAGCCGCCGATGTTGTAGCCAGCACACCATCCAATGCGGCACAAATGCTCACGCCAGATCGCGTCGCCATGAAACGAAACCTCGAAGATAAAATCGTTGGTATTCGCCAAAAGATTTCTTCCGAAATTCAACTTATTGAGAATTCTATTCAAAACAAGAACGACGAATTGAAGCGCATTATTTTGTCCAAAATTGAATTACTAGAAAATAAGCTAAAAAGCACGCGAAAAATCTTAGATTCTCTAAATCCAGAAATCATTCTCGAAAAAGGCTACAGTATTATTCGTGGCGATATCGACATTGGGCAAAACATCGAAATCGAAACGAATTCTGAATTAATTGATGCTAAAGTAATCGCAAAAAGGAGTAAACATGGCCACTAAAACTATCAACGACAAAATCAAAGAACTCGACGAGAAGGTCGAATGGTTCTACGGCGACGATTTCGCACTCGACAAAGCATCCGAAAAATATAAGTCCGCTATCAATCTCACCAAAGAAATCGAAAAGGACCTGGACAATCTTAAAAACGAAATCACTGTTATTGACAAAGATTTTTCTACGGAGTAAAATAAGCTTATGGATAACAATGTGTATCAACCTGGTGGCTTTGCGTTTGGTACCAACCCAAATCCGGCTCCACAGCCGACAGCTCCAGCTCAACCTCAGCCCGTTCAGCAACCTCAGGGTCAACCTATGGGTGTTCCGGGTCAGCAGCCTATGCCAGGCCAACCGATGCCACAAAATCCTTATATGGCTCAGAAACCTCAGAAAAAAATCAATTCTAGCCTAATCAAAACTATCTGTCTAGTACTCGTATCTATCGTTGCCGTTACTTTTGCTTGTCTCTTTGCCTGGATGTATACCGAGTGGGACGCAGCTTCAACAGATGTCAAAGGCCAAGTTGAAAAAGCTGTTGCCATCGCTAATGACGAGCTCGAAAAAGATCTTCGCACCAAGTTTGAACAGGAACAAAAGTATCCTTACAAGACCTTCGGTGGTCCTGCCGATTTTGGTAATCTCAACTTTGAATATCCACGCACCTGGAGCGTCTATATCCCAGATGATGCGCGCGATGCTAGCGACTACCACGCATTCCTTCACCCAGACCACGTCTCCAAGACAGATACAGAAACCGTCACGGCTCTTCGCGTAAGCATTGAAAATACCCTTCTCGACGAGGCACTCGAAGATTACAACGATGCCGTCGAAGATGGTGAGATGACCGTCACTACCACCGTAGTTAACGGCGCCAATGTCAGCGTCTATACTGGTAAACTTCCTTCCAACGACGAATTCACCGGTATCGCCTGCCTCTTCAAGATTCGCGATAAAACAGTCACCCTTCAGACCGATGCAATGGTTTTCAAAGACGATTTTTACAATCTATTGAAGACTGTTCACTTCAATTCGTGATATAATAAAAACATGTCGGAGGTTAACGGATTTGCCGTTGTTGCGCATGAGTTGAAGTCGCCAATTTCAACCATACGACAACTAGCACTGGGTATGGATTTTGACGACCTCGCCCTCTGCAAGCAAAACCGCTCTAAGCTCATCTCTGTTTCAGACCACGCAATTCGCCAAGTTAATGATCTACTTAAAATTTCCCGTCTTGAAGACGGCCTGTTTGAGATGGAACCAGTATCGGCCCGCTCTATTTGTAATGATGTTCTCGCAGAGCTAGATGATTTATTTATCTCGGCCAACCGCAGAATTTCTACCAAATTCACTAATCGCTCCCATCTCGTCTACGCCAATCGCGAAATGTTACGCAGTATTATCTATAACTTCTGTGTCAACGCCCTGAACTACTCCGAATCCGGCACCATTTCCGAAATCCTAGTTCAAGATACCAAACAGCGCATCTCGCGCAACCGTGAAACAGACCGAGTCCGTATCTCAGTTCGAGATTTTGGACCAGCTCTCCCGCCAAGCATTTGGTACAAAGTTCGTCATGATTTATACGACATACCGGAGGAAATCGCCATGCGTCCAGGCAACGCCGGGCTTGGCCTCTATATTTCATCGCAATTTTCTAGGGCGATGAATTGCCAAATCTCTGCCGTTCGCCACAAAGACGGTACCACTTTCTCCATCACTCTTCCAGTTTCCGAACAATTAAGTCTGTTTGGAGACTAAATGAGCATATATATTATAGAGAGTAATGAAATCCTGGCAAACTGCATCAAAGATGCATTACCAAAGGACACCAAAATTTTTCCAGATATCTATTCCGCCTGGGATGCCATCCAAGATAATATCCCAAGTCTGATTTTCCTAGACATCCTCCCCACCGGTCCAGACGGTTTCACTCTTCTGAACCAACTTGTGAGTCTAAAGGAAACCGAAAATATACCCATTATATTATTGTCGGCCATAAACCTAAAAAATTACAATTTATCAGACTATAATATTAAGCGCATTCTAAACAAAGAAACCTTCACTCCGATGGATATTAAGGATTGCGCGGAGAAATATTATGCCAAGCAATGATTTCAAATCCGAAGCCATCGTCTTGCGTCGCACTAACTACGGAGAAACCGACCGTATCGTCAACTTCTTAACTCCATCCGGCTCCAAATCCGCCCTTGCAAAGGGGGCCCGCAAAGAAAAATCAAAACTCGCCGGAGGTATCGAGGTGTTCTGTCTTTCCGATATCACTATCCATGAAAGATCTTCAGACGGGCTCGGTATTCTCACATCAACCAAGCCAAAACATTTCTACGAAAACATCGTGAAAGACCTAGAGACCCTAGAATTCGCCTCCAATATTCTTAAATCAGCCTCTAAACTTTCTAGCGCCATCGAATCGCCAGATTTATTTAATCTCGTCAAAGAAATTTTCGAAGCACTAGATACGAAACTTCTCCCCATTAATTTTATAGATATATATTATATATTGAACTATGCCGAAATCTCCGGAGAGGGAATTAATCTCATTTCCGATAGCAACGGCGCCAAGCTAGACAAGGATTCCAAATACTTTTGGGATAGCTTCGCCAAAGTCTTCGCCAAAAACGATGATGGCAATTTCAACGCCAGCCATATCAAACTTCTCCGTCTCATCATCGCTGGCAATCTAAAAACCATCTCTCGTGTCAAAGATCTCGATAAATATACCTCTGACTTCGTCGTTATCGCCAATTCATTCAAATAAAAAAGGCCTCCTGAATCCAAGAGACCTATTTCCATACCTACCAGAACTTGCGACCATGGTCGCCATTGCCAGTGTCCTGTGCGTTGATTCTGCCTGATCCGGAAACATGCTTGCATAGTTTACCCTGTATGGGCTTTCCGACATCAATACCGCCGGAACCAGAAACTGCCAAATCCGCATCGTAAACGGCGACATTCCTAATATCTATCAAACCAGAACCCGAAACTGATGCGTCCAAATTCACAGCATCACCAGACATAATCATCACGTCGCCAGACCCAGAAACCTTGAGTTTCACGCGAGCCTTCGGTCCAACTTTGCTCACAGATAGCGACCCGGAGCCGGAAACCACTCCATACAGATGCTCAGCAGCGTCAACAGTTACACTATTAGTTCCCGCCACAGTGACATCAAGCCTAGTGTTATCAAATTCTCCGACAGTCACAATGCCATTTATACCTCTAATCTCGAGATCTTCGATAGCATCACCCACCTTTATCTCAATTTCCATCGGCTCGAAGCCAGTAGAACTACAGATAAAAGTATCGCCATCTTTATTATTGGTTTGCACTACATGCACGTTGGAGCCGCCTGATACGATATTAATCTGGTTATTTCCACCGAAGGAAATCACCTGTTTAACACGAGACGAAGATGATGTTTTCATATCTCCCTTGATTACGCCCTGGCCATTCTGAGAAAAAGCAACCACGCCATCAACCAAATCACCAGGTCCAGAGATAGAGACAAGGATATCTTTTCCATCTACCGGCACAATCTTTATATTGGCTGTCAGGTCTATGATTTGCAGACCCTTTACACCCGTCAAAACCTCGCTACGGTTCTTTATTACCGTTTTCTCTTTCGCTTTGCCAGCCCCTTTCACCAGATCATCAACATTTACTCCATTAACAAATATGGACATTTTTATGCCCCCCTTTCTGTAATATAGGTATTTTAAGGTACTCTTTCTATTATATCACACTTATGCTATTTTGTCAATCTATAGCGCCCCTAGCAAAAATTATCAAAAAAAGTCCAAAAAAAGTATTGCATTATTCAAAAACTTTTGATATAATAAGGGATAAGTTCAGCATGTCAATTTTGTGTGACCTCTGCTAAAAGAGAAACGCGAGGAACTCTTCTCTAAAGAGTCTAAACAATCGCTCGTAGAAATACGTATGAGTGTTTAATATAATGCGTTATTAACAATTTGAAACAACGATGAAAAATAGACTTGCATTTTGATTAGCGATCAAGCGTCTAACGCCGATTGCTAATTAAGTCAATGCATAAAAAGGTACATAAGGGCAATAATAGTGGATGCCTTGACAATCAATACCGATGAAGGACGTAGGACTCTGCGATAAGCCTCGGGGAGCTGAGAACAAGCTTTAATCCGGGGATTTCCGAATGGGGAAACCTAATATGGGTCATGCCATATTGTCATTATCTGAACACATAGGATAATTGAACGGGAACCAGCCGAACTGAATCATCTTAGTAGGTTGAGGAAAAGAGAATAACCAATGATTCCGAAAGTAGTGGCGAGCGAAATTGGATCAGCCCAAACCTTAAGATAACCTAACGGTTTAACGGCCTGAGTTATTAAAGGGGTTGCGAAATTAGATAATTTTCAAGTTGAGATTTTCGTTTTCGGAGATTTCAACTTGAGAACCATCATCGTTAAATGAATGGATAATGTTAAAAAACTTAGATCGTAGCGGAAGCGTTTGAATGGCGCGCCAAAGAGGGTGAAAGCCCCGTATGCGAAACGGTCTTTGTCATTATATATCTTTTTTCAAGTAGGACGGGGCACGAGAAACCCTGTTTGAATCCG
>JAUNNB010000010.1 GCA_030531645.1 Candidatus Saccharimonadota bacterium
AACCTACGGGATCTGAGCCAACCGGTTCCGAGCCGACAGGTAGCGAGCCAACTGGCGCCGAACCAACAGGTGCTGAGCCTACTGGTACTGAGCCAACTGGCGTAGAACCAACTGGTGTTGAGCCAGGCGATGACGGAAAGACCTTTACGATTGACGATGAGCATAATCCAATCTTGGATGAAACTGTTATCGAAGATAATACTGGTATCGTGCATCAAACAGAAGATAATGATGGTACCAAGGTGCCGGATGGTGCTGAGGTCACAACTCAGACTCAAGGCGAGAGGGAATCTGGTGCTACGGCAGGTAGCGATGCGATTACTAGCTCGCAGGGTGTCACAACTGGAAGTGGCGAAGCTCTTACTGATGCCACGACCGGCGGTCAGGTTGTAAATGAAGAGCGTAATGGCGACAATACTGCAACCGAGCAACAAATTACTGATGCCCAAAATGGTGTAGCCTCAAACTATACACCTGAAGACCAGGGCCAGACCAACGCAAATTATGGTGGTGGTGAAACACAACAGGCGGAAAATAGACAAGAAATAAATGAGACTCCGCCAGCCGAAACAGGCGACCAAGGAAGCGCGGGAGCCGACACTAATCTATCTGATGACGATCTAAGTGCGATATTTAATAACAACTAATAAAAGAAAGGAGCCAAAGTGAAAACAAACATCATCACAACAAAAACTTGGGAACCGATGCGCAAGACGGCTAGAAGAATTCTTCCGGCAGTGGCGATAGTTGCGGGTGTGGCAGCAACGCTTCTCGGCGGACAGAATACGTACGCTGAGACTCAGCAAACTTGGGGACCAGAACGCCCAACATTTACTTGGGAAAGTCCAGCAGACTATCGCACAATAAACTCAATAACTAATAACCCAGAAGTGGGCGATGAACGCAACTTCGTGCGTGTGCGCGAGGCTGACACGGAAGATTCGTTCTCCGACAACGTCACCGCTAAACCAGGGAAATATTATGAAGTTTATGTGTATTTCCATAACAATGCAAAAACAAGCTTGAACGCAAGCGGTAAGGGCATGGCCAATAATGTTCGTCTTTCGATGGGCTTTCCTGAAGTAATTCAGAATGGTCAGGCAGGGGAAATCAAAGGTACGATTTGTGCCTCCAACACTGATCCTGGATGTGTGTGGGATACCGCATATATTCATGCACCAGCAGGCCAAACCGTTTATCTTCGTTATGTACCAAACTCAGCTGTGATTTATAGCCTTGGTACCATCAACGGTAAAACACTTTCCGATTCTGCACTTTATAGTACAGATGGCGCAAAGCTTGGTTATTATGAAGACTACTGGGGTGTACTTCCTGGTTGTTCTGAATATGCCGGCTATGTGAAATTCAAAATTAAAATTGATCAGCCAGGTTTCTACATGGAGAAAACTGCTTCAACCGATGGTGGTAATACTTGGGGTCAATATATTACCGTAAAGCCAGGTGATACAATTGATTTCAAGATTCGTTATCATAATACAGGTACAACTTTGCAAAAGAATGTTACTGCATTTGATAATATGCCAGAAGGTCTTTCGACCATTCCTGGTTCTACCTTCCTTAAGACTCCTACTACTCAAGGTTTTGAGAAAGAAGGACTCTTCAACGGTGGTCTCGACATTGGTGATTACACCGCTGATCAAGAAGCATACATTACTTACCAAGTCTTAGTGGGGGATGAAAGTCAGTTTAATTGTGGTGAAACGATTGTTTACAACAATTCGGCTGTAGCTACAAAGAACGGTACGATTCATGACAAGGTTCAAATCAAAGTCTATAAGCAATGTTCGGAAGAACCAGAAATGCCGGAAGAACTTCCGACTACTGGTCCTGGCCAAATCGTACTTGGTGTCGTGGTTGTGACGGCAATGGGTACCGGTGTAGCATACTATGTTGCATCTAGAAAACAGCTCGCTTCTCTCGAAGATCAAGCTGAAGGCAAAAAATAATTAAGTTCCTTTCTTAGATAAATCCTGTGGTTTGAGAGAGACCACAGGGTTTATTGTGCTATAATAATATATATGGAAAAGCATAAGCGTGTTCTGACGATTGTAGAGGGACGTGAAGCGAATCAAAAGATGATGCGCGAGGTGATTGAAGTCGGCGCTGAGCGTGGTTGGGGTGTAAGACTTTTGAAACATATAAGCTCGATAGATATAGCGAACAATCGTTTAGACGGGCTTTTTACAGAATATGTTTGGTGGAGAGGCTTTGGTACGAATAGTGGCTATGAGAGTGCTCGCGTGATGGAGTATGTAAATAGGCTAAAGGGGGTGCGAACCATCAATACTCATATTGTGGGCGGTCTTGCGGGGACATCTAATAAATACTATCAACATGGCGTGATGGCTTATGAAAAAGATCTGGCTGAGCATATTTTGCCGATGTATGAAACACAGAGCAAGATGCGCGCTTTACAATTGGTTGAGAAGGGTGCTATAAACTATCCGTTTGTGGTGAAGCCAGTGTTTGGAACGCAAGGTGAGGGGATTACGTTGATTAGAAAAGAGAAGGATTTGGATAAAGTAAAGGATTTCACTCAGACGGGAATAGAGTCATATGTGCAATCTAAATATGACTGGAGAGTGTTTGTATTGGGCGGTAAAGCATTGGGTGTAATGCGAAAGACTGGTGGAGATGACGAGACGGATTTTGAATTGAAATCAGCAGGGAAGACGAAGCGTAATGAAGATGATCCAGAAATCTATGCAGAGGTAACGCGATTGGCAGAATTAGCAGCAAAAACTTCTGGATTGGACTACACCGGTGTAGATTTAATTCGGGATGACAAAACTGGTATTTTCTATGTAGTAGAGACTAATTTTGCGGCGGGCTGGCAGAATGGTTTCAAGAAGGCTACTGGCGTGGATGTACCTCTAGAAGTCTTCAAGTATTTTGAAAGTTTTGATAAATAAAATTTTGGATTTGACACTTGATTTTTTGGGGTAGATATGATAAAATGATTAGGACATTAATTTTTTAAGGAAAAATTATGAAGAAAGCAGTTATCCTCGTCGGCGGGAAGCAATATCTCGCCAGTGAGAAAGAGACCCTACGGGTGGACCTCCTCCCGGAAGGCACAAAAGAGCTCGAACTTAACGCTTTGCTTGTAATTGATGGTGATAAGACAACTGTCGGAAAACCAGAAGTTAAAGGCGTAAAGGTTTCGGCTAAGGTAGTTGAGCCTATCGTCAAAGGCGACAAGGTCCGTGTGATCCGTTATCATTCAAAGAAGCGCGTTCACACAGAAACCGGACATCGCCAGAAGTATTCTACAATTGAGATTACTTCAATTAAATAACTTGTATAAAAAATTGTCCCGTGAGGGGCAATTTTTTGTGATATAATGAATACATATGGCGAAGGTAATATGTATAACCAACCAAAAGGGCGGAGTAGGTAAGACGACGACAGCCGTTAACCTTTCATATTATCTTTCAAAGGCTAAACAGAGAGTTTTATTGATAGATTTGGACCCTCAGGGGAATGCTACCTCTGGTCTTGGTTTTGATGTCAATGAGATGGAGATGGCATATAATACGGAGACGGGGGTGGGGAACACGATGACAGAGGTGATGATGGGCTTAAAGAGCCTTTCAGATGTGATTTTGCATACTAAGTATAAGAATCTAGATATCGCCCCAACGACACCACAGCTAGCAAATGCTGAAGTAGAATTGACCAAGTCAAATAAAAAGTTTGTTCAGCTGAAGAAGGAAGTTGAGAAAGTCTTCTTAAATTATGATTACATTATTATTGATTCGCCACCATCACTATCGCTTTTGACTGTGAATGGCATGATTGCAGCAGAATATTTGCTGCTTCCAGTGCAGACAGAGTTCTATGCCATGCAGGGTGTGGCTCAGTTGCTAGAGTCAATGAAATTGGTGAAGAAAGCAACTAACCCGAACCTGAAGCTGCTAGGTGTGGTTGCGACCATGTACGATAAGAGGACGACACTATCTGTCCAGGTATTGGATGAGGTGAAAAAGTACTTCAAGGATAAGGTATTTGAGACGACGATTCCTAGGAATGTGCGTGTGGCCGAGGCGCCTAGCCATGGTGTGCCAGTAGGTGAATACCAGAAGTTTTCGAAGGGTGCGTTTGCCTATAAAGATTTAGCTGACGAAGTAATGAAACGAACGATGGAGATGTAGGAGGAGTATGGTAGGACTTGGAAAAGGTTTTGGTAGCTTAATCCCAACAGATTTTGAGGAAGGTGGTTTTGACGAGGCTTTTGATACGACCGCTGAAGAAGATAGCAAGTCTAGCAAATTAGTAGACTTATCTATAAAAGATATTGGCCGTGATGAAAACCAGCCAAGGAAGGAATTTGATCCTGAAGCATTGGAGGCTTTGGCTAGTTCAATTAAGGAGCATGGGATTGTCCAGCCACTCGTAGTAGTGAAGGCTGAGGGAATTGGTATAGATGGCAAATCTAGCACTAAGTACAAGATTGTAGCTGGTGAGCGTAGGTGGCGTGCTGCCGATAAGGCGGGATTAAAGAAGCTACCTGCTATAGTGAGGACATTGGATGCACAGAATCAGTTGGAACTTTCGATTATTGAGAACGCTCAACGCGAAGATTTGAATGCTATTGAGCTTGCTACAGCCTATGCGAAGCTCAAGGAGCAATTTAACTTGGATGCAGATAAGATTGCAGCTAGAGTTGGTAAGAAAAAGACATCCGTAATCAACACCATGAGGCTCCTGAGCCTACCTACAAATGTGAAGCAGGCAATGATAGAGCATGGACTCACAGAAGGCGTTATGAGGCCTCTGGTGGGCGCAGAACCGGAACTTATTGATAAGGTTCTACCGATGATTATTACAGAGGGGTGGAGCGCTAGGAAAGTTGAGCAGTACATGGCTGCCAACAAGAAGAAATCTTCGGTTCGCACCACCAAGGTGCATCATTATTTGAAACAGGAAGAGGCGCTCTCGACCAAGTATTCAGCTAGAGTCAGGGTGCACGGCAGAAGTATTACATTTGCTTGTAAGACCGATGAGGAACTTGAGAGACTGCTCGGTCGGTTCTAGGAGAGTCGATGAAGCTGGCTGAGATTTCAGAGAAAGAATTTGAAAAATTTGCTTCGGGGAGTGGCGGAAGTTTTTTGCAGTCTGTAGAGATGTATGAACGCTATGTAGATCGAAAAAACGAGGTATATATATTAGGTCTCTTGGATGGAAAGACAGTGAAGGCCGCCGGTATTTTTGTCTGTAAATTTAAGAAAATGGGGCAGAAAATATTTACATGTCCGCGAGGTTTTTTGATGGATTATGCGGCAGAGGATGCGGAAGAGATTTTTACGGAATTCACTACTAAGGTGAAAGAATTTTTGAAACAGAAACAGGGGATGGCTTTGACCATTGCACCGAATGTAGTGAGGAAGGTAGAAATTGAAGATGACGGCAAGGTGATTCGAGAAAAGTGGGAACTTGGCGATAAGATTGCTAAAATGTGCAAGAGTCAAGGATTCAAGGCCTTAGGTGAATATGAATTTGTAAAATGGATTTACGCTTTGGACACTAGTGGGCTTAATGAAGATAATTTGCTGGCAAGTTTTCGTAAAGATCATCGCGCTACGATAAAGCACGCGACATCTAGATATGCGATGAGACTTCGGGAATTAGGGATGGATGAGCTTGAACTACTCGATGAAACCGTGCATGCAACAGGGGAGAGGCGTGGATTTTCAGACCCAGGAGTGAAGTACTATCAGGAAATGGCAAAGCATTTTGGTGATAAAGTGAAGTTCGTGGTAGCAGAAGCTCCTAAAACGGTGATTGAAGCATTTATATCTAAGGATAAAGAGAAAATTGCAGAAGCCTGCGAGAAAGCGAATAAAATTCTTGGCGACAATGTTTGGCGTAAAGGCGATGAGAAAATAGAAATGCAGATTGTGGCTGGTGCGATGTTCGTGATGACGGATGACGAGATTGTGTATCTGTATTCTGGGTCATATTCTCAATATAAGAAGCTTGGCGGGCCACATCTTATTCAATATGAAATGATAAAGGAAGCGGCGAAACGAGGAGTTAAAAAATATAATTTTTACGGAGTTGAACCACTTCCAGATAATGGTGTTTATGAGTTTAAACGCGGCTTCCACGGGCATGTAGAAGAATATGTGGGTACTTTTATGGTGCCACTTACGGTGCTCGGAAAAGTGTTGGTTGGCAAGCAGAAATATGAAGAAATTAGAGCCCTGCATTGATTTTAAAGGGGTGAGGTTGTCTTTTTAGCTTATCTGTGATAAAATATATGTACTTGGGGCGTTAGCTCAGTTGATTAGAGCGCTTCAATGGCATTGAAGAGGTCATGAGTTTGAGTCTCATACGCTCCACCACCAAGTTTACTCCTAAGGGAGTTTTTTGTTGTATAATAGAGTTATGAAAACGATTTTAACAGGAATACGCGTCAATTCAGAGCCAACACTTGGCAATTTTTTGGGCGCGTTGCTTCCGATGACACGACTTGCAAACAAATATAGCAAACAAGGCGACATAGTTAATATCTTTATTCCAGATCTCCATACGATTATTTCTGATGTGGATGGTGATATTACAGAAGGCGTGATTCGTGAGATTAAGTATTATTTGGCAGCCGGTTTGGAACCAAATGAGAATATTCATATTTATCGTCAGAGCTATGTTCCGGCACATTCGGAACTCAACTGGATTTTGAACTGTGTGGCTACGATGGGTGAAACTTCTCGCATGATTCAATATAAGGAAAAGTCTGAAGGGAAGGATTCTTGCAATGTAGCAATCTTTGATTACCCGATTTTGATGGCGGCAGATATTTTGCTTTATGATGCTACGTATGTACCAGTAGGCGAGGATCAGTTCCAGCATTTGGAGCTAACACGCAACTTGGCTGAGCGTTTCAATAATAAATATGGTGAAGTGTTTGTGCTCCCTGCTAAGACTGCAGACCAAGCTAAATTTATGGAGACTGCAAATGCTGAAACGGCTGAAAGTGAGCATGTGGACGCAGATGGTAGGGCCGTGGGGATTCGTATTCGCGATTTGCAAGACCCAACCAAGAAGATGAGTAAGTCCTCAAAGGCTGAGAATTCCAAGATTATGATGAGCGACAATCCAGAAGCTGTCGCAAAGAAGATTATGTCTGCACAGACTGATTCTCTTGGCAAGATTAGCTTCGATATGTTTAATCAGCCTGGTATTTCCAACTTGCTACAAATTGAGGCTCTGATTACCGGTCAGCCTTTGCAGACTGTGATTGGTACATGGGCGGGCGAGACACACTATGGTGATCTTAAGAAGAAGGTTGCAGAGTCTGTCTCGACTTTCTTAGGTGAGTTCCAGGCTAAGGTAGCAGAGATTAGTGACGAAGAAGTTCTGCGTCTACTTGAGGCTGGTGAAAAATATGCCAATGAAGTAGCCGGGAAGAAACTCCTAGAAGTTCAGAAAGCTGTTGGACTTAGAAAGTAGCTAACAAAAAAGCCCCCTAAGCGGGGGCTTTTTGATGCAGATTTATTTCTTAGCGATAGAAAGGGAAATCTTGCGATTTTCTTTGTCAACGTCGATGACGGTGAATTCTTTACGTTCGTTCAAAGTAAAGATTTTTTCAGGATCAACGTCGTTACCTTCGCCAAGCTCAGAGACGTGAACGAGAGCTTCGACTGCTGGTGAAATCTGGACGAATGCGCCAAATGGGGTGATACGAGTAACGGTACCCTCGATTTTTGCGCCCTTCTTGAGATTTTCAACTTCAGATAGCCATGGATCTTCCTTGAGCTGTTTCATAGAGAGTGAGAGACGTTCTTTGTCGATAGCAATGATCTTTGCCTCAACAACGTCGCCAACCTTAACGTAATCAGCTGGGGAATTGACACGTTCCCAAGAGATTTCGGAAATATGAACGAGACCTTCGATGCCGTCGACATTGACGAATACGCCGAAATCGACTACGCCAGTGACGGTGCCTTTAACGGTATCGCCGATAGCGAGTTTAGCAAAGCGGGCAACGAGACCATCTTTAACAGCTTCCTTTTCGGAGAAGATGAGTTTGTTGTCTTTCTTGCTGGCGTCGAGGACGCGGACCTTGATAGATTTTCCGATGAGGGAATTAAGACGTTGCAAGATCTCGTCTTTGTCGGAAGAACCAACGCGTGGGTAGTGCTCAGCAGAGAGCTGAGAAACCGGTAGGAAACCACGGATACCTTCATATTCAACGAGGAGACCACCACGGTTAGCGTCAAATGGGATAACTTCGACAATTTCTGCGTTATCCATTTTGGCTTGGATTTCATCCCAACCCTTATCCTTCACAGCTTTGCGGAGGGAGAGGAGGATGTAACCATCTTCCATTTCTGACTCGATGACGGATGCAGAAACTTCCTGTCCGACTTCGAGGTTGCGAGCGAAGCTAGCTTCGCGGCGAGGGACTAGACCCACACCAATCGCGCCGAGATCGATAAGAATCTCATGTTTCTTCACGGAAAGCACGTTTCCAGTGACGGTGTCGCCCTGAGCGACGGTTTTGTTCGAATCCTTTGCAAGGAGTTCGTCAAAAGTTGATTTTTTGGCTTCAGCCATTTAATTATTCCTTTCCTTTGGACCCATTCAAGAAAAGAGGAGCTCAATAATCCTCGCTTCTTGAATGAGCCCAAGTTCATTACATTATACCAAAAATGGGGTCTTTTGTAAAGGCAAAAAACAGGGAAAAAAGATTAGTTTGAGCTTGGTTGAATTTAGGATTTTAAAAAATATTTTAGCTAGATGAATAATATTTGGAATTGTATCTGGAAACATAGAATGCAAACTTTGCCCAATTCCGTTCCTTACACACTACCGTCGAGT
>JAUNNB010000012.1 GCA_030531645.1 Candidatus Saccharimonadota bacterium
CAATCGGGTTTTGAAAGTTATTGTGCAGAAAATAGGGGTGGGATTTTTTCTTGACCTAGAACGGTGAAATGTTGTGAAATATATGCGTGAAAAGACGGCCGGCGCGGACGAAAAAAGTGCGTTTCATGATATAATTAAGCTAAGGATAATTATAAATTTAATGTGGAGATAACATGATTGTCGGAGACTTACGCAACAAAGTAGATTCCATCTGGGATACTATTTGGACCGGCGGCATCACTAACCCGATTACTGCCGTTGAGCAAATTACTTATTTAATGTTCATCAAACTTCTCGATGACAATCAGCAGAAGGACGAGTCGAAGGCCAATTCCCTCGGCATTCCACTAGATCGTAAAATCTTCGGTGAAGGTGTCTGCGTAATCTCTGAAAATCCACATATCGAAGCGAACTATGAAGATATGCGCTGGCACGTCTTTCATAATTTCGATCCGGAAACGATGTTTAAGACCGTAAAGGACTACGTTTTCCCATTCATTAAGACGATTGGCGATTCCACATTTAGCAAATACATGGATAGCGCCACCTTCCTTATCCCTACACCACTAGTTCTCTCAAAGATCGTAGATGGCATTGATGCTATGGACATGAACAACAAAGACATCATGGGTGACGTCTATGAATATCTTCTTAGCAAGATTGCCGCTTCCGGTCAAAACGGCCAGTTCCGTACTCCGCGCCACATCATCAATATGATTGTTGAGCTAATGCAACCAACCTTGAATGATAACGTACTCGATCCGGCAATGGGTAGCGCAGGTTTCTTGCTTTCGACTATTCGTTATGTTGGCGAGCATCAAGAAGATGACCTCATGGTGCCAGAAAAGCGTGATTATTACCGTTCTAAGCTCGTTACTGGCTTTGATACCGACCAGTCTATGCTTCGCATTGGAGCTATGAACTTGATGCTCCATGGCGTCGATAGCCCAAACATTAAGTATCAAGACTCGCTTTCAAACGATAATACTGAGCGCGAAGCCTATTCAATGATTATGGCGAATCCACCATTCGCTGGTAGCCTTTTCCCAGACCAAGTTTCAAAAGACTTGCTATCATTGGCAAATACCAAGAAGACCGAGCTTCTATTCGTAGCCCTATTCATTAAGACCCTCAAAATCGGCGGCCGCTGTGCTTCTATTGTTCCGGACGGTGTTCTATTTGGTAGCAGTACCGCCCATAAAGCGCTCCGTAAAGAACTTGTCGAGAACCAGAAACTTACGGCCGTAATTTCTATGCCTTCAGGCGTATTTAAGCCATATGCTGGCGTTTCGACTGCAATTCTTATCTTTACAAAGACCAATACCGGTGGAACTGACAAAGTATGGTTCTACGACATGAAAGCCGACGGCTTTAGCCTAGACGATAAGCGCGCCGCAGTAAAAGAAAATGATATTCCGGATATTATTGAGCGCTTCCATAACTTAAATAACGAAGAAGATCGTAAACGCACTGACCAATCATTCTTTGTACCAAAGGAAGAAATTGCCAAGAATGGCTATGATCTTTCTATTAACAAGTACAAGGAAGTCGAGTATAAGCCAGTCGAATATCCACCTACATCAGAAATACTTGCCGACATCGAAAAGCTCGACCAAGAAGTGACTGAAAATCTTGCCGAGCTTAAAAAACTTTTAAACGAAACAAATTCGAATTTGTAG
>JAUNNB010000008.1 GCA_030531645.1 Candidatus Saccharimonadota bacterium
GCCAGCTGGAATCGAACCAGCATTGTAGACTTAGAGGGTCTATGTCCTATCCGTTGAACGATGGCGCCACTCTATATATTATACCATATTTAGTATCTATCGGCGGTCTTTACGAAGGTTTCGACAGTACGGCCGAGTAAGACAATTTCTTGTGGCGAGGTCTCGTTGGTGAGAACTGCAAAGATGTAATGGCGGGCTGGCTTGGTCTCGCCATCGTTATTGACAACTTCTGGGAACTCGACGATAGCTGCGTCGTCATAAGTGTGCCAAAGATTCATAATACCATTGGCGATAGTGGCGTTGGACGGGTTGTTTCCTTCTACGGCTGGGGCGGTAGTTTTATACCAGCCAGACTTGTTGTAGACCTTGGCTGAAGTAAAACCGCTAGGAAGACCTTGGCGAAGATCTTGCTTGTCGAAAGTCTGATTGTCGCGTTGGTTTAACAATGAATCTTGAATCATATTCCAGGTTTCTTCGGTGAAATTTGGATGATTGTGGTATAGTCTCATGAGATTGGAAATTTCGGTTGGGGTAGAAGTGAAGTTAGCAAAGGTGGTTTTTTCATAACCCATATCTTGGAATTCTTTTTGAAGAATATCGCGGCCGATGCTATCCCAGATAGCGTCAGAACAAGCAACGTCGGACCAGCGCAATGTGTAATCGAGACAGAGGGCGCGAGTGAGGTTAGTGCTTCCGACAAGCTCGCTAGATTTCCAGTCGTGGCGTTCGATTTTGATGTAGGCTTGATAGGCGACGAAGAGTTGATAAAGCTGAGCCATATCAAATACTTGGTCTTCGTTGTGACGGCCGACGATAGCGTCGTTGTCTACATCGTAAATTACTACGCCGATACGGTCGCGGTCTGCACGACCATCGAGCCACTGATTGAGTGGCAACTGGATATTGATCTGCTCTGGGGTGGAAGCTTCGATTTGGGCTTGGATTTCGGCCTGTTCTGCTTCTTCGGCGGACTTTTTTGAATTCTCAGAAATGAGTTTGTAGACGCCAAAAATCCCAGCGATTAAAACTGCGAAACCTGCGACTCCTGCGATGATGTAACCGGTGATTTTTTTATAGTCTAACATTGCTTTTATTATACCACATTATGCTTATAGTTTTCTTAGACGGACCGCGAAGCCGCCACCCGGAGCCATCCAAATATCGAGGAAGTCTGAGCTGGTGACACGCTTAGCTTCAATGGCGATTTTGAGAGGATTGTCGCGGAAATGAGCGTTGTCTGCATCGCGATAGATTTCTGCATAGTAGATAGCAGCCTCTTCGAGGAAGTCGAGGTTGAGGTGGACGCGGTGGGCTTGGTCGTTGGTAACGCCGCCGATGAACCATGTGGTTTGATCGCGGGAGAGGCGTGCTACGACGTAATACTCACCGATTTTGCCGAGTAGAGGCACGGTGCGTTCCCAAATAACTGGAACATTGCGGATGAATTCATAGACTTCAGGATTAACTTCTTCGTAGAAGCGTGGGCGATCGGCAGCCATCTGCATACCGGAATAGATTGTGACATAGTAAGCGACTTGGCGTGCGAGGGTTGAAGCGAGACGCTTGGCGCCGTTGGTGATGTCAAAGATGCCAGATGTGTAGTCCATGCCGCCGGCAAGGAGGCGGGTAAATGGAATAATGGTGCAGTGGCTTGGACTGAGTGCGCCACCTTCGTATTCTTGGCCGCGGGCACCTTCGCGAGTGAGCAAGTTCGGAAAAGTACGTTCGATACCGGTGCCTTTGATTGGTTCGTGGATATCAAGATGAATGTGATATTTGGCAGCAAGCTCGACAGTTTTCTGATAATGATTGACGCCAACTTGGGAGTGATGAAATTCTTTGCGGCCGTTGATTGTCATACGAGAGCCAGCATAGCCGGATTTGATGTAGTTGATATGATGGTCGGTATAGTATTTATAAGCTTCTTCGAGTTGGAGTTCGTAGTTATCAACGAAGCCGACAGTCTCGTGGTGGCCAACGATTTCAATTCCCTGCTCGTAGGCATATTGGGAGACTTTTTCAATATCGAAATCTGGCATTGGATGGAGGAAGTCTGTGGTGGCACCGTTTTGGAGCCAGTCGCCATCCCAACCGTTGTTCCAGCCCTCGGCGAGCACGCCTTGGATATCTAGGCGGCGAGCAGCGTCGATGTATTCAATCATGTGCTCGGTAGTGGCGCCATGACGATCGCCAGAAGCCCAAGTCCATTCGCCGACAAACATTGCCCACCAAATGCCGATGAATTTGATTGGGCGGACCCAGCTGAAATCATCGCGAGGAGGGTCGTTGAGATTTAGAACCATGCGGTTAGTGATGAGCTCAATCGGAGCATTGCCGATCATGAGAACGCGCCAAGGCGTATTGAATGGAAGCGAAACATACGCCTTCATACCATCTGAAAGCGGAGTAATATCGGCTTGCAAGCGCCCTTTGATATTGAGTTTGAGATTCATGGCGCCGTAATTGTAGAGGGCAGCCTCGTGAATAGCGACATAGAATCCGTCTGGGGTCTCGATGGCGGTAGGAGTATGGATTGCATCGACTAAATTATAAATCGGGGTGCGTTCGTAATTGTATTCGTAACGATCTGGTTGGTAGGCTGGGATTTTCCAAGCGCCGCCATTGGTGTCTAAATTAAACTCGGTAAGCTCTTCTTTGATGATGAGACGTTGGAACTTTGGCTGAGGAGGAACTTCATAACGGAAAGCGACACCCTCGTTGAAAACACGAAAGCGTAGTGTCATAAGACGTGGCTCGGCGCCTTTTTCTTTTAGGGTTTCCGTGAGATAAAAGATAGCTTCGTTGTAGTTATTGCGGATAAGACGTTCTTCGCCAACTATGCATTCCCAGGATTCGTCGACCTTGTTTTCGCGATGACGGACTAGCGAGAGATTCATTTTGAGGGGGGCTTCGCCTTGGAGATTGAGGCCAAGGCAGGAATCGCGGACGATTAGTTTTCCATCCTTTTTTACAGAATAAAAAGCCTCTCCATTACGGAGCTTAAAAACACATTCGATTCTGGAATCGGGCGACAAAATCTTCTGTTCGTGTTGGAGAACAGGTTGATGACTAAGCAAACTCTTCAAAAAAGAGATTGTCATACATTAATTATATCATATAAGCTTAAGCGTGATGATAATTTGAACCTTTGGAGATTTCACCTGCGCGATAGATTTGCTCGATGAGCATTGCGCGCATAAGTTGGTGTGGAAAGACTAAGTTGGAAAAGCTCCAAACAAAGTCGGCTTTATTTCTGGCTTCTTTGGGCACGCCGTAAGCTCCACCAATTACAATGGCGACTGAGCGGCTGGAGTTGAAAACATCTTCTAGCTTCTTGGAAAACTCTGGGGATGAAATGTTTTTGCCGCGTTCGTCGGTGATGATAACATATTCGGTTGGTTTGAAGCGCCATTCATCTAGATATTTTGCGAGCTTCTCGTCGTCAAAAAATTCCCAGGTGACGTCGAAAGGTTTTTTGAGGCGTTTTTCGTATTCCTTTACAGCTTCGGCGACCCAAGGATCATGTTTTTTGCCCCCTGAAAGAATCCGGATCATATACTTCTATTATAGCACACTTTGTGAGTTTTGTCAATCTTCGTCTTCTTCAGACTTTTCTGATTTTTTGTCGGCGGTTTTGAAATAGGCGCGTTCTGGCAGGCGTACATCGACGTAAGTGGCGCTAATCTTTTTGTCATCGAGATATTTTACCATACGTATAGAATCCTCGGCTGTTTCGGCGGTACCGCGATCTAGGCTACACTTGTAATATTCATTGCGTCCATCAAGATAGATGTCGAGCTCGCGAGTTTTGCCGGTTGGCAGCACTACACGAGAAACTTTATAGCCAAGGTCGAAGAAATCTTTTTCAATTCGACCCACGTAGTTTTTAATCTTGTCTGTGACATAATTTGTATCGCCTTCATCGATGATTTCAACGGTTGGCGTATATGTGGTGTCTATGACAGCGACAGGCTTGTCAGAATCGACGACGATTTGATGAATGACGGCAGCAACAATTGCGATAACGAGTGCGAAACCAGCCACAACCAAAGCCAACGTAAGATTTTTACGTTTGCGTTCGCGTGTGCGGAGTTCGGCGCGCTCGGATTCGGTTTCTGCGATTTCGCGTTCCGCTACAATTGTTTTGCCGAGCTTCATTTTTTCGTGATGTCCTTCCCTTCTGACACGTCGATGAGAATTTCAGCAAGACGTTTGGCGGCGTCTGAACGAGCTTCGGAGTGGAGTTTGTTGCTCATTTCTTTACGTTTCTTTGGTGAACGAGCGAGAGTACGAATAATTTCGAGAAGTTTTTCTGGTTTTTCGAAAACAGCATGGTCGTTAATTTGTTCGGCAGCACCAATTTTTGAAAGACGCACGGCGTTCTTTGTTTGGTGATCGCCTGGGAGTTTTTCATAAGGGACGAGGATGATACATTTGCCCAGTGCAGATAGCTCGGCAATAGTGGTTGCGCCAGCACGAGTCACGACAATGTCTGCAGCACCAAGTAAGACATCCATTTCAGTTGAGAACTCCCAAAGGCGGAAGTTTGATTGTAGCTTGGCTTTATCCCATTCCTCATATTTTTTGAGTTCAATAACTTCTTCGTAGTGTTTGCGTCCAGCAACGAGGCCCACGCTGGTGAATTTCAAAAGCTCTGTGATGGTTTCTGAGACGGCACGGTTTAAATTAGCGGCGCCTTGTGATCCACCGGTAACGATAACGAGTGGCTTGTCTTCGTCGAATCCGAGTTCTTTTTTCAGAGATTTCTTTCTTGCTTCAGAAACTTCCTTGAACTCTTTTGCGACTGGAATACCTGTCCATACGTATTTAGCGTGTGCTTCGTCTTCCTCAAATGGAGTGCCGGTGCAAATAACAGTGGCCTTTTTAGCTAAAGTGCGATTAGCGAGCCCCATAGTGGCGTCTGATTCGTGAATGACGTATGGAATGCGGAACATCTTAGCTATGATGCCAACTGGTAAGCCAACGTATCCACCCTTAAGGAAAATGATGTCTGGGCGATTAGATTTTTTAAGCATTCTAAAGAAAGCTTGAATGATGCCAGATGTGAATCCAAAGAATCCACCAATATTGCCAAAGGTAACATCGCGGAGGGCTTTGCCGCCCATGCCGAGATAAGTTTCGGCAGACATATTGTGATAGCGATGGAATTTACCAGCGTGGATTTTGCGAACGCGGATATACGGGGCTGATTTATTAATCGTGGTGCCAGGAATGTGTGGAGTTTCTTCTTCGGCAGTTTCTTCTTCTCCCCACGAAACTTCAAGCTCAGTGGTGATTTTTACAACGTTCTTATAATATTTTTTATCAGTCCAAAATTCGACCTTGGTCTTAGGATTTTTCTTCAGGACTTCACGGATAACGGCAACGGCTGGCGTGACGTGACCACCACTACCACCTCCTACTACGAGTAGCTTCATGAGCTGGCTCCTCCTTTCGTTCTTTATCTAATATTGGTTTACGTTCGGTGTAGGCAGAAATTTGATAAGCAAGACCAAGGGCTCCCCCGACGAAAATCATACTGGTGCCACCATAGGAAAGGAGCGGAAGTGTGATACCAGTGAGCGGAATAATATTACTCATAGCGGCAATATTGACGCAGACATGTGTGGCAATCCAAGCGAAGATGCCAACTGCTACTAGTGAATATGAATGATCTCTAGACATATCGGCGGTACGAATGAGGTGATACAGAAGAATTGCGAAAGTGATGATGACGATAATGACTCCAACGAAGCCGAAGGTCTCGGCGATGATAGCAAAGACAGAGTCGTTGATGGCTTCTGGTAGATAGCCGGTAGCTTGGATACTGTTCCCTACACCTACGCCAAAGAACCCGCCTGTGCCGATGGCGATGAGGGCTTGCTCAATGTGGTATGAGTTGGCTTGGTCGCCTTGGCCGAGGAAGGTAGAAATACGTTCCATACGGTGTGGTGAAGAGATAGCTAGTAAGACGCCAATAGCTCCAGCTACGGCTACTGTAATGATGAGTTTAGGCCATGTAACTCCGGCAACAAATAATATAGCAACAGCTTCAACGATGATAGGAATGCTGGAGCCGAAATCTTTCTGAGCGACCATTACGAAGAGAATAGAAATGCCAACTGCAAAAACATACTGAATCCAGAAAATTCCTTCTGGATTTTTGATAATGCGTATAAAGAATTCTTTTGGCGTGCGGACGCCGCGCATAGTATTTTTGAACCAACCTTTGGTAAGTCCGCCAGCCTGGCGACACTTCACGGCGATGTTAGAGAGATATAAAATGATAGAAAATTTGAGGAGCTCGGCAGGCTGAAAAGTGGCAATTTTAAGATCAATCCAGCGGCAGGCGCCGTTTGTACATTGTGCGAAAGGCAAATTTAATTTAGCAGAAATTAAGAGAAATAGATTGATGAGAACTGCGCCTAGAAATAGCCAACTAGAAGCTTTGAGCAACTTTTTGATTGGGAAAAAATACATGAAAATAAAGAAGATGATGGATGCGACTACGTATATAATCTGGCGAAGAAAGAAGTAATAGTCGCTATAATTAGAGCCTTGGGAATTAAGAAAGTGAGCGCGAACTGGACTTAGGGTAAACATGACAATAATCCCAATCGCCATAAGGATGAGGGTAATAATTAAAATAAAAGGATTGCCGCGATGTTTTCTTTGCATTAGTGGACGATACCTCCGGATAGAGCCATAAATACACCGATAATGGCAAAGATTCCGGCGATAACCCAAAAGCGCATTACGATTTTAGCCTCGCCCCAACCCTTCGCTTCGAGATGATGATGAATAGGTGCGGAAATAAATAGTTTTTTCTTGAAAACTTTTTTCCAGAAAATCTGGAGAAGTGACGAGCCTGCTTCAACAACGAAGATGATACCGATAATAGGAAGCAGGAAGAAAGCGTCGGTCATCATAGCAACCACACCTAAGCCTGCGCCAAGCGCGAATGACCCGGTATCGCCCATCATAAAGCGAGCAGGTGGGACGTTGAACCAGACGTAAGAAAGCAACCAACCAACTACGGTCATACAGAAGGCGAAGAGCTGAATCTGGCCTTGGAAGAGGGCGATAGCACCGTAGGCGCCGTAAGCAATCATGGCGAGACCGCCAGCGAGACCGTCTAGGCCGTCGGAAATATTAACTGCGTTAGATGTAGCAACAACTGCGAATGCAAATAGGATAAGCATGCCAATGTAGCCAAATTCAACTTCAGCATTAATGAATGGGACATAAACGCTAGTCCAACCGAGTTTGTGGACGAAGAACCAGCCCAAGACTAGGCCGATAAGTGTAATGAGGATGAACTTGACTGGAGCGCGTAAGCCAGCGGCACCCTTCCCTTTGCCGAGGACATTAATAAGATCGTCGATGAGACCAACAAATGCACCGCCAAGGAACCCGGCTAGAGGTAGCCAAGTTTCGCCACGAGTCCAGTTACAAATATAAGTAACAACAGAAACCGTAACGATACCAACTAGTCCTGCCATAGTTGGAAAAGCGCGCTTGAACTTGTGCGCATGGAGTTTGGACATAACTGGGAGTTTATCACCAGTCATAGTTTCAGTTTTCTGCTGTTTCCACCAATGTTTTTTGTAAGCAAAATGTGTGTAAATTGGGGTTAGAAACATTGCGAGTAAAAAGGCGCCAAGGGCTAGAATTAAACCCCAGAATGCTTCGCCTTTCAATCCGTTTTCGAGCATAGTACCCATAATATTATTATATCACACTACTTCCACTTCTTATATCTTATCATCCACTTGGAAATGAGGTCGAAAATCTTCTTGGAATCGTATGAAGTGGCGGTTTTGCCATCTTCCCAAATCCTAGTCATAATGACGTATTCTGGCATATCGTCCTTGGACTTAGCGCCGAAGCCTACGTAGGTAGCGCGAGTATCACCTTCGATAGAATAGGCGCCATTTGTAACAACCTGGGCGGTACCAGTTTTTGCGCCAACGTATGCGCCTTGATCAAACTCTGGAGCGTTGACATAAATGACGCGGGCACTGTAGAGCATTTCGCGCATAGTCTTGCTGGTTTCGGCAGTAACCTTGCCTGGCTCGCCTTCTGGATATTCAGCCTGGATGAATTTGCCATCTTTGTATTCACCGGCGTAAAGCGTAGGACGATAATAGGTGCCGCCGTTAACTATGGCTGAGAAAGCTGAGATGACTTGGATGGTAGTGAGAGAAAGACTTTGGCCGAAGGTCATATTGGCGTAACGTGCGTCGGTGGCTTCTGTGGTGCCTGGGGCCCAAACGGTACCATCTGCTTCGCTGAAGCCGATGCCAGTGTATTGGCCGAGATGGAAGCGATTATAATAATAGTCAAACAAAATCTCTTTGCCTTTTTCGGTAATTCTGTCTGGATCGCCGCCGAGTAGTTTAAGAGCGTGGATGGAACCCATATTGAGAGACCAGTCGAAGGCGGTCTGCATGGTGATGTTGCCGGTCATCCCGCGGTAGGCGTTGCCGATAGTCCAGCCATCGATAACGACTTCGTCGACGTTGTTGAATTTAGTCTCTGGAGTCATCTTTCCTTCGTTGATAGCTGCGGCGAAAGCAAAAGTCTTACATACAGATGCTGGGTCGTATGTGCTGCTAAATGCATCTATTTGGTAGACCGAGGCGTCCTTAACGTATCCGTAATTAGCTGGGTCGTAACTTGGGGTTTGGGCGATGGCTAGAATCTCGCCGTTCCTAGGGTCCATAACGATTGCGTTAGCATTGGCGATGCCAGTTTCTTTAGCAACTTGACGAACGGCTTTCTCAGCCTGGTTTTGAATGTTGCGATCAATGGTGAGGACGATGTTTGAGCCGTCAGTTGCTGGCTCTTTGACATTTTTATCGCCGATGGTGAGAGGGATATCATTAACGTCTTTTACGGTAAACATGGTGCCGTTTTTACCAGCGAGGACATCATTATATGAACCTTCGGTACCGTATTGACCAATACCATCGCTATTTACAAAACCTAGGATATTAGCGCCAAGAGTACCCTCTGGGTAGGCACGCTTTGTGTTAGCCTGCATCCAAACACCAGGTAGTTTAGCATCTTTGATTTGTTGCGCGATTTCGTATGGAACGTTACGAGCAACTACGTAATAGCGGAGTTCTGTATTACTGAAGATATTATCCCATTTAGCAACGAGGTAATCTTTGGCTAGGCCGCCTATGGTTTGTTCGATTTCAGTACGATTGCCGGCAGAAGTTTGTGGATCTAAGATCACGGTCCAGACTTTGACATTCATAGCTGCGAGGACTGGCTCTTCCCCGTCTCTAAAGTAGATTTCGCCACGCTTGGCAATAATTTCTGTAGTTTTAGTTTGATACTCGGCTGCGAGGGCTACATATTTGTCGTGTTCGATAATTTGGATAAAAAACAAATTACATATAATATATACGAATATTCCGGCGACTATTACTTTAAGAAAATTGGTCCGTAATCCTCTTTGCATAGGTATATTATACCATATTTAAAAATAAGCAAAAAAAGTATTGACACACCATATGTGGTGGTATAAAATAGATTCAGACACTAAATATAGAGTCGAGGTAACGCACCGAAAAGCCAGCTTATAGAACAGATTTAGAGGAAGCCAGGAGCCTAAGGCGCTACAAAAACAAATAACGATCAATTTGAACACACTATTAAGGAGGTAATTTTTATGTTCAAAAAAATCATCAAAAGAGATGGTAAAGTTGTAAACTTTGACCAAGAAAAAATCGCAGAGGCGATTGCGAAGGCAGGTCTCAAGACTGAGGAATTCAAGTCTGACCGTGCCCATGCTTTGGCTGAAAAAGTTGTGAAGGTGGCGAACGAAACTATCAAGGAACGCACCCCAACTGTAGAGCAGATCCAAGACGTAGTTGAGCAAGTCTTGATGGATTCTAGCTTCAAGCGTACTGCAAAGGCTTATATTACGTATCGCCAGGATCGCAACAAAGTTCGTGATGCAAAATCAAACCTTATGGGTATCTACAAGACGATTGCAATTGCTGATGCTTCTGAAGACTCCGACGTGAAACGTGGTAACGCTAACGTCGATGGCAACTCAGCGATGGGTAAGATGCTCCAGTTTGGCGCAGAAGGTTCCAAGGTCTTTGCTAAAACTGTGCTTCTCAAACCGGAGTTTGCATACGCACACGATAATGGGGACATTCATATTCACGACCTCGATTTCTATGCTACTGGCACCCTTACTTGCTGCCAGACCGACCCTTTGAATCTTTTCGCTGATGGCGGATTCTCAACAGGTCATGGTTATCTCCGTACTCCAAATTCAATTGGCTCTTACGCTGCTCTCGCTGCAATTATCCTCCAGGCAAATCAGAACGAGCAGCATGGTGGTCAGTCAATTCCTAACTTTGATTACGCGATGGCTCCAGGTGTAAATAAGTCTTATAAGAAGGCTTTGAAGCGTAACCTTGAGAAATATAATATATATGCCGATAAAAAAGTTGAAGTTAAGATTCCTGACGATATCGAGTTTGGTGATGATAAAACTTTGGAACGCTTGAAGGTTCCAAAAGCTGTGATCGAGACTTCTAAAGAAGATGTTGAGAAGCAAACTCTCCAAGCTATGGAAGGTTTCATCCACAACCTCAATACTATGCACTCCCGTGCTGGTGCTCAGGTTCCATTTACTTCTATTAACTTCGGTACTGACACATCCGCAGCAGGTCGTCTTGTTTCGAAATACTTGCTTGAAGCTACTGAAAATGGTCTTGGTAAGGGCGAGACTCCAATCTTCCCTATCTCCATCTTCAAGGTTAAGGAAGGTATTAACTACAACCCAGAAGATCCGAACTACGATTTGTTCAAACGCTCAATGGAAGTTTCTTCCAAGCGTCTCTTCCCTAACTTTACTTTCATCGATGCACCATTCAATTTACAGTATTACAAGCCTGGTGATTATCGTACCGAGATTGCTACGATGGGTTGCCGTACACGTGTCTTTGGTTCTTGCTTCAAAGAGAGTGATGGTGTCGTAACCGGTCGTGGTAACTGTTCATTCACTACCATCAACCTCGTTCGCATCGGTATCAAGCATGGTATCTGTCTTGGTGAACGTAAGGAAGCAGACTGGACTGGCTTCTATGAAGATCTCGATGATGTGATGGATCTCTGCCGTGATCAACTTTATGAACGCTATGAATTCCAGGCTCACCAGCATGTTCGCAACTTCCCATTCCTTATGGGTCAGCACAACTGGTTTGGTTCTGAGAAACTTGGTATGAATGATACCCTCGAAACAGTTATTAAGCACGGTACACTTTCAATCGGCTTTATCGGTCTTGCTGAGACACTTGTAGCAATGATTGGCCAGCATCACGGTGAATCTGAGGAAGCAAGAGAACTTGGTCTCGACATCGTTACCCATATGCGTGAACGCTGTGATGAATACACTAAGAAAGCTAAACTCAATTATTCCCTTCTTGCTACACCTGCTGAAGGTTTGGCGGGACGCTTTACTCGTATCGATCGCAAAGAGTTTGGCAAGATTAAGAATGTCAACTGCCGTGATTACTACACTAACTCATTCCATGTGCCAGTTTATTACCCAATTTCAGCTTTCGAGAAGATTGAGATTGAGGCTCCATATCACGCACTTTGTAACGCAGGCCACATTTCTTACATCGAGCTTGATGGCGACCCATCTCAGAATATTGAAGCATTCGAAGCTGTGATTCGTAAGATGCATGACTGTGGTATTGGTTACGGTTCCGTGAACCACCCAGTGGACCGTGATCCAGTATGTGGCTTCTCTGGTATCATTGCTGGCGACCGTTGTCCATCTTGTGGCCGTAAAGAAGATGATGTGCCATTCGAAAGACTTCGTCGTATTACTGGCTATCTCGTTGGTTCCCTTGAACGCTGGAACGATGGCAAGAAGGCCGAGGAGAAGGATCGTGTGAAGCACGGTGTCTTCGTGAAGTGCGATGATTGCGAGAAGGTTCGCAATGACAAGAATGGCCAATACAGCAAGGCCGAGAAAGATGCGCGCGAAGCAAAGAAAGCTAAGGCAAAAGCCGCGACAGGTAAGAAATAAGATTAACCTTAAGCCCCGCTTAGGCGGGGCTTAAGTAGCAGGAGTAATATGGAGATTAGATTATCGGGACCAATTGAGCACGATAACATAGTCAATGGCTATGGACTTCGTGCTGTGGTTTGGACACAAGGTTGTCCAAATCATTGCCCTGGTTGTCAAAATCCGGAGACTTGGGATTTCAATGGTGGTGTATTGGTTCCCGTGGAAGAGGTATGCGAGGAATTAAGTAAACTTCCTGGTCAAGCTGGTTTGACATTCTGTGGTGGCGAGCCGTTTGTGCAGCCTGAGGCGTGTCTAGAGATTGCGAGATTTGTGAAGAAAGAGTTAGGTTGGAATGTTTGGAGCTTCTCTGGTTTTACTTATGAAGCTATCCAGAAGATGGGCGGTGCTGCAGTAGAATTCCTAAATGAACTGGATGCTTTGATAGATGGTCCATTTATTCTGGCACAGAGAGATTTGACATTAAAATTCCGAGGATCGAGGAATCAAAGATTGCTACATCTGAAAAATGGTAAAATAATTTCGCAAGAATAATTTTATATTTTGCCTATTGACAATATGCTTATGTTTAGTATAATAAACTTAAGCTGATACGCTTCACAGGGGTTCCACTGAAGTTAGTGGAGTGTGGAGATTTCAAAAACAAACAGCGGATTAAAACAAAAATTTGTGCCCCCAGGGTGGGCGCGTAGCAGCAAAAAGAACTCGGGCAACCGAGTTCTTTTTTACCAATCTTCTACTAATGTGAATTCGTGACCAGAGATTTCGATAATAGATTCTGGACCAGCACCTTGATTTGTGAGTTCGGCGCGGATACCGAGTTTTTTCATAATATCGCGGAGGCGGTTCAATGACTCATAATTATCGTAGTCGGTTTGGCGAGCGAATTTTTCGATCTTTTCACCAGTAACATGATAGACGTCGTTTTCATCTTTGGTGACTTCCCAGGTGTCTTTGAATTCATCTGGACTTAGGGCGATAGTTGGGATATCTTCCTCAACTTCTTCCTCGACATCCACGATAGTCTCTTTATTTTCTTCTACGGCGGTTCTGAGGGCGCGGAGTAATTCGTCTAGGCCCTGATGAGCGCTAGAGGAAATAGTGTAAATCTTTGCCTCAGGATTAATTGCTATGATTGTAGACATTTGCAACTTAATGATTTCTTCATCTAGGCCTTCGCATTTAGTGAGGGCGATAATTTCTGGACGGTTCTTCAGGTCTGAGTATTTTTCAAGTTCGGAACGAATAGTCTTGTAGGCTTCGCCAGCGTCATCGTTGTAAACATCGATGAGATGAAGGAGGACTGCCGTGCGGTCGACGTGGCGCAAGAAAGCGTGGCCGAGGCCCTTCCCTTCTGACGCGCCTTCAATGAGACCAGGAATATCAGCGATGAGTAAATCCTTGCCATCAATAGTAGCTACGCCGAGATTTGGGGTAATGGTAGTGAATGGGTAGTCTGCAATTTCTGGCTTAGCATTAGTGACGACTGAAAGAAAAGTAGACTTACCGGCATTTGGAAGACCAACAAGGCCAACATCAGCGAGGAGCTTTAATTCGATTTCAGCTTCAAATTCTTCACCTGGTTCGCCGAGTTCGTGAATGATTGGAGTTTGGCGAGTAGATGATTTAAAGTGGGCATTGCCAAAGCCGCCGTCGCCACCACGAGCGATAACTGCTTGTTCGCGGTCGTGAGTGAGATCTGCGATAACTTTGCCGTCGCGTTTAACGATAGTACCAATGGGAACCTCGACGATTAAATCTTTGCCAGAACGACCAGCTGAACGGGTGCCAGAACCGTTTTTGCCGTCTTCGGCTTTGAGTTCTGGATTATAACGGAAATCAAGAAGAGTATTTGTGTCTTTATCTGCAACAAAAATGATAGAGCCGCCTTTGCCACCATCGCCACCATCTGGACCACCTTTAGGAATGTAGATTTCATGGCGAAAAGAGACGGCACCATCTCCGCCTTTTCCGGCTTTCAAACTCACTTTTGCAGTATCTACAAACATATATATATTATATAATATATTGTTAAAATTGTAAACTTACTTTCTTTCGTGGATGAAGCGATATTGACCCCAAGCAGAGCGAGGAATGTTTTGGTAACCGACGCGGCCCCAACCAGCCAAACCGTTCATATCCGAGATAGTAATATAATCGCCGTTGACGCTTTCTACGTAGCCGACGTGACCATATTGACCATAGTCGGTTTGAATGACGTCACCAGCACGTGGAGTGCCATCGATATAGAATGACCCTGCAAGAGAATTATCCCAGGTACTAGCGTTACCAAGACCACCAGGGAGGGTATATTTACCGCCAAGTTGAGCACGACGGCCCCAGGCATACCAAGTACACCATCCGTAAGGCATTGGGTTAGACGAGGTCCAGTAGATACGAGTATAGTAATTAGTATTGGTATAGGTTGGAGTTGGAGCGACGTAATCTGGGCGTTCGGTGGCTGGCATGTCGCCATCAGGAAGCAGGTAATGAGCGCCAACCGGCAATCCTGCGTTGGTAGCATAGTTTTCGAGGTTGTTAGCGGCTACGATATTTTCGACGGATGATTTGTACTTAGAAGCGAGAGATTCGATAGTTTCGCCATTGACGACTTTGTGAACAAAACCAGAGCGGGCTGGGACATAAATAGTTTGGCCAGCGGCAACACCAGCGCGATTAGTCATATTATTAGACCAACGAATCATAACTTCGGTAACGCCACAAGCGGCGTATTTGCTAGAAATGGAGGCCACGGTTTCGCCTTCGGAGACTTTGTATTCGACAACACCAGTAGCATAACATGCAGAGTTAAGATTGGTTGGTTTTTCAAACTTGTCCGTGGAGGTTTGATCTACTTCTGAGAGAGAGGTGAGGGAGTTGTAGTTAACGTTGACTGCCTCCGCGGTAGCGAGGTTCATGACATGAGCAAGCTCGGAGACCATGTAATATTCGGAAATTTGATCTGCGGAAGCCGCGTAGTTATTAGAAGCGAGGGCTTGGATATTAAGTCCAGTGTTTTCATCGACACCCTTATTAGCAGAACCAACAACAACAATGCCAATGATGACAATAGTGCTTAGAATATATGGTAAGAAGTTCTTTGTGAACTGCTTAATCCCACCTTTTTTGGTTGTTTTCGCTGTCATATTAATCGCTATAGGGCGACCAAGCAGAGTTTCTGACAATAATCACGGGCGTTCTGTTGGTGTCCCTGTTCGCTATCACTATAATACATCTTTCCATCGTCTCCTGTCAAGAAGTAGAGGTCGTGGCGATGGGTTTGATCAGGCTCTGCAACAGCGAGAAGAGCAGTGATGGATGGCTGGGAAATTGGGCCTGGAGTGAGGCCGGTATGCATACGGGTATTGTAGAGCGAATCGTGTGCTAGGATGAGGGCATTATCCGTAAGAGTCTCACGATTTGGGTCGATGATGTCTGCGGCATAAGTGGCAGTAACATCAGAGCCAAGGGACATACCGAGGCGGAGACGATTCAAGAATACTTGAGCAACGCCTGCCATATCGTCGGACTTAGCTTCTTTCTGGACGATAGAAGCGAGGATAATTCCCTCACGAAGCGTGAGACCTTGTTTCTCGAATTTAGCTTCGAGATCGTTACCGATGACACGTTCGTTAAGCTCCAAGATGGCACGCTTTAAGATATTCTCAACCTTTTCGCCATTATAGAACTGATAAGTTTCACCAAAGATGTAGCCTTCGAGTTGAACTGGGATTGGCTGGGCAGAATTGGTGAGAGCGCCGTTGACATCGTAGAGACCTTTAAGGACTGCGGAATCGTAGTGTTTCTCAAAGGCAGGATTGATTTCTTCTTCTGTATAGCCGATGGCAAGGAGTGAAGCCTTGATATCTGCGATGGTAGAACCTGGCAAGATGGTGAAGTTGAAAGTATTGGATACAACGCTACCATTTTTCATTGCTTCGACGATGTCGGCAGTGGTCATAGTTGGGCGGAAATCATAATCACCAGCTTGGATTTGTCTGCCATCTTCATTGAGACGAATGAAAACTGTGAAGGCGAAGTTAGATTTGATAAGGCCGGCTGCCTGGAGATTAGAAGCGATTTGGGCAATTGGCTCAGCGGTGACTGAGAATCGAATAAATTTGCAGGATTCTGGAATTTCCTCGGTTGCGTTGGCTTGCTCTTCGGCAGTGGTGTATTTACAAGTAACATCTGCGACTGGAGCGCCGAGCATATTGTTATACCAAAGGAAGAAACCACCGACACCTAGACCACCTAGGACAAGCAATACGGCCAAGATAGTGCAAACAATTCTGATGGCTTTGTGATTCTTAGAAGTGCGCATTTTTGGTTCCTCTTTTACGATTTGAGCAGTATCAGTGGTGGAACCACCTTCAAAAGGGATATTGGCAGCTCCTGTAAAATCAGCTGGATCGGCGGCTTTGGCGCGAGAAGGGGTTGCCTTCTTCATAGTAGCCATACGTTCGATGCAGTCTTGAAGAATGATGGAAGCGGCTTCGGCATCGATCTCGCCCTTTTGGTAGTGTTTCTTACGGGCTTTGAGACGCTTTTCGGCTTCTACCGATGTTAGAGTTTCGTCTTGGAAATAAACCTTAGAATTTGGAATTACCTGACCAAGTTCGCGAGCGAAGTTGCGGACATAGGCAGATTGCTGAGTTTCATTCCCTTGGTTGCTACGAGGGAGACCGATAACAAAGATATTGGTATTATAGAGACGGGCGAGACGGGCAATTTCGGAAAACTCCTGACCATTAACGGAGATAAATCCGTCTGGGACAGCAATTTTTGTTGATGTGTCAGCTTTGGCGACACCAATACGCTTAGTGCCGACGTCAAGACCGATAAGTTTCATTATTCCTCCACCTCTATTGATACTTTAACTTTGTCTTTGTTATTTGGAACGCTACGGACCCAGAAGAACGATGTGTTGACCTGGACTGAGCTTACGCCCTTGATAGACTGAATTAAGGTTTGAACCTCACCAGTTTTCTTGCCGAGAGCTTTCTCGAGGATAGCATCTTCAGTAACTTCTGGGCCAGTCTTGATGGTAGATTTCAATTTAGCAGTAAAGGCTTTGTCTTGCTCGGCGAAGCGTTCGAAGAATGGTGCTCCGATGTCGTAAACGATTTGGTCGTCGCCAATGGAACCTTTAATCTTGTGCTTGATGAATGCTTCAATGGATGCTTTGTCTACGATATACATAGTGAATGTAGTCTTGGCAGTGACCTTAGCTTTGCCATCCACCTTTTCACCTACAGCAGGGCTAGAAGTAGGATCTGAAGATTCGGCTTTGAAGCTAGAATCGATGGTGATAACATCGGAACTGACTTGATTTAGAAGTAACTCTTTGCCACCTTCGATTGAACCGAGTTCCTTGATAGCTTTTTCGACGTCTTCCTTGGAAACAACTTTCTTTTTATCGGTGGTTCCACCAGAGAAATTACTAGGGTTGGTTATACGCTTACCTGGAAGGTTAGTGAGTGTGGGAGCACTCCAATCGGATTGATTTGCCGCAATATTCTTGTCTTCCCCACCCTCAGTAGACATAACTGGGACAGAGACTATGACAATACAATCGTAGTTTTCAAGCCTATACCCATCACCAGAGCAATTGCCGGTTCTTCCGTCCCACTGAACTTTTACGTCGGAAGTTGATTTATATGAGATATTAGTTTTTGCAATTGTAAATTCGGTGCCTGCAGGAATACTAGTATCGATGCCGTTTTTGTATGTGAGAGAGTTGACGGTGGATTCGACGGTTAGTGTACCGGAGGCTTTATTGCCGAAGTCTTTTTCGCCTGTAGCCTCAAATTCGGTAGAGGCTTCCTTGGTGTATTCGACTTTTTCGAGGCGGAGTTTGCCTTCTTCGATATTAACCTGGTCAGCTTCGGTGACTAAAGTGACGCTTTCGGCGAAGCTAGAAGAGCTGGTACGAATCTTTACGATGATATCTGCAGCACCGGAGAAACCGATGGCCCAGACGAGGAAGATAATAAGTACGACAAATGCTGCACCACCAGCGATAATAAACTTGCGGTATTTATCAAGATTTGGGATTACGGAGTTTTTCTTACCGCTTTTCTTGGTAGTATTAGATTTTTTCTTTGATTCGAGAGACTTTTCGTCGATCTCTTCGACATCTTTTTTGGCAGGCTTTTTGGTAGTTTCTGACTTGGTATCAGTCTCTTCGACATCCTCTTCTTCGATGGTTTCAACTTTGCGGGTTGGTTTCTCGACATCTTCTGGACGTGGGATAACAGGACGAGATTGCAAAGTCTTAGCGACAGGAATGCCGTTAGAAGCGGCAAGCTTCATAACGGAAGGATCGGTCGTGACTAGGACGATAACCTTTTCGGTCTGTTTCCCTGTGCGGGCGATGAGTTTGACATTAATGCCACTGCGAAGAACACCAAGCTTCTTTGGTGGAACAATGGCGACGATTTTTTGCTGAGCGCTTTTGATGCGCGCAATTACGTCTGTGATATCGTCATCTGGTTCAATATATATTACATCTTTGTTCATTAGGCATTACCTCTTGTAGAGCTAAACGTAGGAATAGGAGTGATTTCTGGGGTAGCAGGTGTTGCAGGAGCCGGAGCTTCCTGAGCTTCTGGAACAGGGGTTACTTCAATGGTAGGAGCTGGAGCTTCGACTGGTGCCTCAGGTGCTGGAGCAGCTTCTGGAGCTGGGGCTGGAGTTTCAACTGGAGTTTCGGCAACCGGTGCTTCTGCTACTGGTTCAGCAGGAGCAGGGGCTGGTGCTTCAGGTGCCGGTGTGGTCTCTGGAGCAGGAGTTTCTACGGCTGGCTCTGCAGGGGCTGGAGCTTCTACTGGGGCTTCAGGTGCTGGAGCAGCTTCTGGAGCTGGAGTTTCTTCGGCAGGAGTATTGCCGGCTATGACTTCGTGAACGGCATTAACGACATCTTCGATGCCGACTTGGGATTTTACTAGAAAACGGTTGGCGCCAAGGGATTCACCGCGTTGGCGTTGATCTTCGGAGCTTAGAGCGGTCATCATGATGACTTTGACTTCTTTTGTTTCTGGGGTAGAACGCAAGATATCGAGCATGTCGAAGCCAGAAATCTTTGGCATCATAACATCAGATAGAATTAGATCAGGTTTTTCACGCACTGCAACTGCGAGTGCCTCTTCCCCGTTACCGGCTGAGATAATCTCAAAACCTTCCGCAGTCAAGCGGATGCTATATATTTCACGAAGACTAGCGTCGTCTTCGACTAGTAAAATTTTTGCCATAATAAAACTCCGTTTCCTCCATTTTATACCACTTATAGTTAAAATGCTAGACTTTAAAATTTATAGTATTATGTTGTAGGGGTTGACATTGGAGGGGTTGGAAGAGCTGGTTCAGAGACAATTGGTTGAGCTGCCGGAACAGGTGCTTGCACTGGGGCAGGAGCAGGAGCTGCTGCATCATCAGGGGTAGACATGATAGGCTGGCTTGGAGTAACTGCTTGGCCTGGCTGAGGCATCATATTATTAGTAACCGCATTGCGACGGCGTTCGTATTCTTCCCAGGTAAGTCTTGGGAAGCTGACATAGAAAGTAGAACCTTCACCGAATGAGCTTTCGGCCCAAACTTTGCCGCCCATTGCCTCGACGCGTTCTTTGACAAGATAGAGACCAAGACCAGTGCCGCCGATGGTGCGAGTTTGAGAATTATCAGCACGATAGAATTTCTGGAAAATATGTTTCAAATCATCTGGAGAAATGCCAATGCCGGTATCGGTGACATTAATGAGGACACGATCACCATCGCCACGAACATTGACCCAAATGCCACCGCCATTTGGAGTGTATTTGATAGCATTTTCGATAAGATTATTCATAACTTCACGAAGGAAGTCGATATCAACGGCGGCATAGATTTCTTGGTCGAGGACATGGCCACCGGCAGAATCACCCATATTGGATGTGGAACCGTAAGTGAATTTGAGACCCTTTTCGCTCATCATTGGGACTTGGCCGTCTGCGATTTCGCGGATGAGGGCGGAAACTTCGATTGGGACAAGATGAACTTTGAGCTTCTTGTCATCAAGCTGAGTGACATCGAGGAGGTCCTGGAAAAGTTTGCCAAGGTGCTTCGATGAAGCGTGGGCTTCTTCGAGGTATTTTTTAGCACGGTCATCGATGGTGGCGCAGTTAGGATTGAGTGCGAGGCCAAGATAGCCCTCGATAGATGCGACTGGTGTGCGCATTTCGTGAGAAGCGGTAGAGATAAATTCGGATTGCTCACCTTCGCTTTCGAGCTCTTTGGAAATATCGCGGAAAGTGATGATTTTTTCACCGTGAGCATTCATTGCTGGGGTGACACTGAGCGCGATAGGGTGTTTCTGGCCCTGAGCGTTGATTAAAACATAATCACGGGTAGTAAAATAACGACTGTTGCGAAGACTAAGTAGGAATTGGCTGTTAGAATCTTCGATGGCGATTCCCTGTGGGGTCTCAAAACGAAAAACTACATTGGCATCTAGATTGATGACGCCAGCTGGGTCGTGGCCAAGCATAGTGATGGCGGCTGGATTGACGAGCTGGATTTTGTTTTCGGCATTGGTAATCACAACACCATCTGAAATATTATTCAGGGCGATATCTGCAAGAGCTGCATGGCGAGCAGCGACAAGCGCGGCTTGATCTGGACTGTTTGCTGGATTATTTTGTTTTCTATTAAAAAGGCCCATCTAGAAATATTTTAGCATAAACGGGATAAAATGTTAAGCACTTGATTTTTGTGTCTGCGAGTGGTGGACAAAACGCTTAATTTTTGTTATAATAAGAGATGGAAGGGTGGCCGAGTGGTTGATGGCACTGGTCTTGAAAACCAGCAAGTTAATAGCTTCGCAGGTTCGAATCCTGTCCCTTCCGCCACATATGGTACCGTAGCTCAGATGGTTAGAGCGTGGGACTCATAAGCCCAAGGTCACTGGTTCGATCCCAGTCGGTACTACCAGTGGTTCCGTCGTCTAGTGGTCCAGGACGTCTGGTTCTCATCCAGAAAATCGCGGGTTCGACTCCCGCCGGAATCACCAAACCTAGTTTGTTACACGATTACGCTTGATGTAATCGTCTTCTTTTTCTAGGCGAGCGCGCAAAGTGTATTCTTTGCATTTGCCATCTTCACAGTTGGCAGCTTCGTATGAATAAGTGCTGTCGACAGTGCCAATAACGAATCCGTATGGGTCGGTGAATAGCTGAGGATCCATAACTTTGAGGTTTTCTTCGGAAATTTTCTCTGGGTAATAGCCCTTTTCAGCATAGAAACCTTCTTCCAAAGCATAATACATAGCGTTGATGGCGCGCTTGCTGTCCTCATCGCGTTGCATAGCATCAACATTGAATTTCTGGATAAAGAATACGACGACGAGTAAAACCGCCACTAACATAACGACAACTAATTCTAAGATTGTAAACCCACTTTTCTTTTTCATGGCTATATTATAGCATAAAAGCTGAAAAAAGGGCAGTCCGGAGACTGCCCTCAGTCCGCATCACAGGAATGCGAATTTGGCGATAAGTAAAACTGCAAGTACGTACATAAGAGGTTTGGGCTCTTCTTTGTGGCCGGTGAATACACTAACTACCGCATAAGCGATGATTGCCGCTGCCATACCGTTGGCGATATTGTATGTGAGCATCATGAAAACAATGCAAAGCATGCCGGGTATGATCTGGTGCAGCTCGTTCTTTTTCCATTCAACCTGCTTCATAGCAGAGATGAGCATGGAGCAACCAACCATAATGAGCGCCGGGCCTGTAGCGAAGCCAGGGATACTGGTGAAGATCGACGCAAAGAAAATAGCGAGGAAGAACCAAGCACCGGTGACGATGGCGCTGAGGCCGGTACGACCGCCGGACTCGATGCCGGCACCAGACTCGACGAAGCTGGTGATGGTCGTGCATTTGAACAGTGAACCAATGATGGTTCCGATGGCGTCTGCCAGCAAAGCAAACTTGGTGGTCTTTTGGCTGCCAAGAACCTCGAGCTCACCTTCCATTGCTTCGATTTGGTTCGCATCACCCTTGCTGAACTTCTTCGCTTTCAAGGCTTCCATCTCTTCGCTCATCTGCATCTTGATTTTCTCGATACAGGTCATACATGTGCCGATGGTGTCGAAGAAGTCTGAGTAGAACATCGTCAGGGTAATGATAATGATATTGGCGATAACGCCGCCATCAACACTGCTCAGTCCGCTGGACGTTAGGAACATTCCACCAAGTGATGATATGTGAGGAAGACTAAAGCTTGGATAAAGTGAATAATACCCAGCTTCAATATTCGGCACGTAGATGCCCATAGCCTGGCAAATCATCCCTAAAATCCACGAAGCAAAAATACCAATGACAATAGCTGCTTTAACTTTCATGACGGACAAAATCACGATAATCATCAATCCGATTAAAGCGAGCAGAGCGCAGATGCCCTGGGTACTGAATTCATTGCGGAAGTTGACTAACGTAGTTAAAGTCGATGCGTCCCCTACAATCAGGTGTGCATTCTGTGCGCCGATGTAGGCGAGGAATCCGCCGATACCGGCACCGATGAACATCTTGAGATTGTGTGGAAGCGCTTCGGCCAGCTTGGACCGAACTTCGGTAAGTGTCAGAATCAGGAAGATAATTCCCTCAACCAACGTGCAGATCATGACTAATTCATAAGGGTAGCCCATGCCCATGCAAATCGTAAAGACTGCGAAGGCGTTGAGCCCCATGCCAGTAGACAGAGCAATCGGCAGATTGGCCATTAATCCCATCAGGATACTGATGATACATGTCACGAGCGCGATGGCGATAGACGCTAATGTCGGGTCAACACCGACCGCTGCATACATACCGGAACTAACCGGAATGATGTAAATCATGGACATGAAGATGGCTGTACCACTGATGAATTCGGTACTGAGTGACGAGTTACGCGCCGAGATATGGAATTTTTGCTCCAATATCCCGGATGAAGCTTGTTTTGTTGATGCCATTCATAACACCTCTCTTTCTGAAAAATAACTATTGATTCTGAGTCCTGTGAAATTCAGAACAAATCCCTATTATTTTACACTATTTTGCTATATAAGTCAAATATTAACAGAGATGGGCTATGGGGTCTTGAATTTTTGGCCAAAGTGTGCTATAATGGAAGTAAGTTACCAAAGACAGCGACGGGAGTTATCCTTAATTATGTCGCCGAGGGAATATTTTTCTTAGGGGGTGGTAGCTGCATATTAACAATTCACAAGCTTAATTTTTAAACCAAGGAATTTAAAATGGCAATTAGTAAAGATAAGAAGAATACCTTGGTTGCTGATTTGACCGCGCTCCTCGAGAGCTCAAAGATGACAGTTTATGCCAAATATCAAGGTCTGACTGTCGCTGAACTTCAAGATCTTCGTAAGGCTGCCCGTGAAAATGGTGTCAAAATCAAGGTCGTGAAGAACCGTCTCGTGCGCGTTGCAATGGGTGAGCTTGCAGTCTATAAAGACACGGATACCACCGGTCTTACCGGTCAGCTTCTTTACGCTGTTTCCGACTCTGATGAAGTGATGCCAGCCAAAGTTTTGGCTGAATTCGCTAAGTCTCATGACGCTCTCGTCATTGCTGGCGGTTTCAACGATGCTGGTTCTAACCTCTCTGATGCAGATGTGAAAGCTCTTGCTTCCCTCCCATCAAAGAACGAACTCATCGCTCAGGTCGTCGCTCAGCTTCTCTCACCAGTTACCGATACTATTTCTGGCCTCACCGGCGGAATCTCTGGCATCGTTTCTGGCCTCGAAGCAAACGCAAAATAAGCAACCAATTTTTATTAGAAAGGATTTAAAATGGCTGATATTAAGAAATTAGCTGAGGAACTCGTAAAACTTACCGTCCTCGAAGTCAACGAACTTAAAAACGTTTTGAAAGATGAATATGGCATCGAGCCGGCTGCTGCTGCAGTCGCCGTTGCTGGTCCTGCTGCTGCCGCTGGCGATGCTGCTGGTGCAGACGAAGGCAAATCTGAGTTCAACGTCGTCCTTAAAGACGCTGGTGCTCAGAAGATTGCAGTTATCAAGGCTGTGAAAGAAGCTACCGGACTTGGTCTCGGTGAAGCTAAAGCTATCGTTGATGGTGCTCCTGCTACCGTCAAGGAAAACGTCAAGAAAGATGACGCTGAAGCTTTGAAGAAAGCTCTCGAAGAAGCTGGTGCTACTGTCGAGCTCGCTTAATTATATTAAATGCTTGTGAATGTTGAAAAAATAGACCTCTAAGGTCTATTTTTTCTTGCTGATGAAGAAGGCGGTGATGATGCCGGCACCTAAGGCACCGAGGATATCCCACATAGTATCGGCTACGCCTGGGGCGATGAGTTCTTGCATATGGCCACCAGTGATTTGATCGTAGAGGAATTCGTAACATTCCCAACCGGCGGCGGTGAGAGCGACAAAGCCGATGATGAACAATGTAGCAAAACCACGGTGGTAATCTTTCTTTTCTTTTCCTGTGGGGTAGAACTTGAGCATGATTTCTTTACCAACGAAGGCAAAGACAACGCCAGAGAGGATGTGGGCAATTTTATCATAGCATGGGTTGCCGAAGATATACCAATTCTTATAGAAATCAAAATCTATGCCGAAGATCATGGAAAGGATGGCAAAGATGAGGGCGATGAAAATCATTTGGTCGCTAAGCTCGAGACGGATGAGCTTGAGGAAACGTGGGAGAAGTGGCAAGATGATGGTGACTAAGTAGCTTCCAATTTTAGGATAAACTTCGGGATTAATGTAGTAGAGTATGGTCATGACGACACCTGTCAAAGAGAAAAGGGCAAGTAGGACTGTATTAATTTTTCCGAGAGTAGTTTTATCTTTCCATGTTTTCATGGAGCAATTATACCACTATAGAAGTATGGAATCAAAAAATCCCCCGTGAGGAGGATTTTTTGAATTAGATTCGAGATCTAATTAGCGTTCGCTTTTCTTGAAAAGCTTAGCAACTGCTGCGCCGAGAGCGACGATAGCGCCAGCGACGACTGCGAAGATGTTGCTTGAGCTTGCAGAACCAGCAGCTTCAGAGATAGCACCGGTAGAAGGAGCCTTCACAGAAGCGAGGGTTGCACCTGCACCTGCAGCTGGTTTAACAGTTGCAGCTGGTTTAGCGTCTTTACCTACGAGAATATAGACGTAGTCAAGATCATCAACTTCCATGCCGAGAACGTTGTCAAGACGAGCATAGCGTTCACCATCGATGAGAGTGGTGATGAGTTCTGGATAAGTCATGTCGCCAATGTAGACAAGGATATCAGAAGCGCTATAATTGGTCTTGTTAGCTTTATTGTAAGCGGTGAGCATAGCAAGAATTTGTGACTTGATATCACCGAACTTCTGACCCTGCTTTGCAAAGATGACATATTGACCAGTAGCGTGCTCATAAGCGGCAGTATTAAGGGTGACGCCGTCTTCCATCAAGAAATCAGCAGGATCATAAGCGTTGAAGACCTTAGTCTTGGTACCGATACCAACACGGACGCGATTGCGGACTGAAAACTCAGCGAAGAGAGTTTCATTGCGCTTAATGACTGCGTCAAGATTTGCTGGAGTGCGATAGTTAGGAGTGGTGAACCAACCTTCGAAGTAGTTATATTTATAACCATGTTCATCTTTGAGGGTTGCAGCACCGGCTACGTTATTTTCTGCATCAGCATTTTCGAGACCGATGAGGTAAGAGATGTCTGCTGGAGTGAGATCATTCATAGTAATGCCAGCATTTTGCAAGTATTCTGCGAGATTTGCGTGGCTTGCGAAAGCGGCTTGGATATACTCACGAAGCTTAGTGTTATCATTTCTTGCAGCAGCGGTTGCATCTGCTGGGTCGTCAACATCGTTGCTGTCGGTCCAGATATTGACAGTGCGCTGAGCACCAACCTTGGTGTCAATTTCATAAGTGCGGACACCGGCGGTATTCTTCTTTAGAAGTGAGAATTCAAAGGTGACGCCGTTGATACCTTGACCTTGAACATCTTTAGGGATAGAGATGCGATTGGTTAAATCGACTGGAGAGTTGGTTGTGATTTTACCACTCTGGTTGACATCTGAACGGTCGTTGCTGTAAACTACTTCGAGAGAGAATTTATTACCATTGACACGTGACATGTCTGCTGGGAGTTGGAGTTCTTCAAGAACAGCGATTTTACCACTGCCAGAAACCATAGCGGTAGTGTCGATAGTAAGTACCGCACCATCGTAGACATAGATGGTACCGTTGTTTGCTAGAGCACCACTAATGGTGTTAGAAGCAGCACGGAGTTCGATGTAGCCATTGTTGGTGACATTGCTAGTAGCAGCGGTGTTGAAGGCTGCGGTAGCATAGATCTTAGCACCTGCATTGTTGACAATTTTACCGCCAACAGTAGGAGCTGCGTTGAGATAGATAGTACCATTGTTGGTAATATCGGTCTCTACTGGGATTGTTACAGCGCCAGTAACGGTAAGGGTGCCGTTGTTGACGATGTGGAGCTTGACGCCGTCAGCAGCTTGGAGGCTCATTGCGTCGAGACTTGCGTTGCCGTTAATAGTGAGGGTGAGATCAGTAACGGTGAGAACACCGCCAGAGATAGAACCATCACGAGTAACAGTGATAGTACCACCGGTTGCAACGAGCTTGCCTTCGTAGTTACGATTGGCGGCTGTTGGGTCGGTAGTTGCAAGAAGGATGGATTTTGTAGCGATATCACTGGTAAAGGTATCGATGATGTCGGTGTGATCCATCGCACTTGCGTTGAAAACAGACGCGGTTGATGCTGCAGCAACAGCGAGACCAGCGCCTGCGATTAGTTTAATATTTTTTGACATAGAATATTCTCCTTTAACTCTATATGCTCCGATTATAACACCATTTTTTTTTTATAAGTCAAGGACTTTTTTGCCTTTTTTACAGATATGGTTTATGCTTATTTTGCAAAATGCTTATGCTTATTATGTTATAATATTTTAAACATTAAAAGAATGGTATCTATGGAAATATGTTGTAATATATATTTTTTGTTTTTTGAAAGAAAAAAATGCCTCCATATATAATATTTGGAGGCTAAAAAGATTTTTTAATATGTTTTACTTTTTTAGATAAAAACAGGTTTTTTCGATCTTGATGAGGTGGTTCTTCGGAAGGTTAAAAAGCTTGCCTGGGGTATAGGTGCGGATGGCTTCGAGGAAGTTTTTGAGCTGAGGGGTGGTGGCGGAGATGCCGTTTTGCTTTAAATAGATATATAGGAGTTCGAGGGCGGTGGAGTCGTCTAGGGTCTGGAACCATGCGCGGTTTATAGTTTTATCTGAGATAAGCTGAGTGGCAATCTCTTCGATCTCTTGGCGGAGTACAGACTGTCTGTAAGATAAATCTTGCAGGGAGGCTGTATTTTTTTGGCTGGCTTGGCGGAGTTGCTCGCGAATGCGGTTCCTGAGGTAATTATCTTCGGAATTGGTAGGATCTTCGCGAAAAGTGATATTATGGGCGGCGGCATATTTTAGAATATCGGCCTTGGTCCAGCGGAGTTCGAGGAAGGGGCGATATATATTATATGTGCTGGTTGGGGCATTATACATAGGGGTGAGGCCGCGCCAGCCGGTGCCACGCGTGAGGTTGATGAGGATAGATTCTGTGAGGTCGTTGAGGTGGTGGGCGGTGGTGAGGGTGGCATTTCTGCGGGTTGCTTCGAATTTCAGGAAGTCGTAGCGAGCTTCGCGGGCATCTGATTCGGAGACGCCTTCGCCGAGGAAAAGTTTTTTGCTAATGAAGGCGACGCCGTATTCCTGAGCCTTAGCTTTGGCAAATGCTTCATCTGTATCGGCAGAGGGGCGGGTGCCGTGATTAAAATGGGCTACTGTGATATTCTCTTTGGCGATTTTTGGGTTGGCACAAAAATAGTCGAGGAGGACCATTGAGTCAACGCCACCCGAGACTGCCAAGAGGTAATTCATAACATGATTATAACATAATTACGGGTTTTTGCGAGGTGTGCTATAATTAGGTTATGGTTATCAACTCTAAGAGTCTCTTGAATTGCCCGGTGCTGAGTTTGCATATTGAGGGCGAGACGGCACGCACGAATTCCATTATTGTGGACCCTGATAATTTGAAGATTATGGCGTTCGGAGTGAGCGGGCCTTTGACCGGCCGTGACGGGACGGGAGATATTTTGATGACTTCGTCTGTACGCGAGTTGAATTTGAGGGTGGGGATGATTATTAATTCTGCTGATGAATTCGTGTCGCGTGGCGAGGTGGTGAAACTTGATAAAGTATTGGATTTGAACTTCTCTTTGATTGGGCTGAATGTGGTTACCAAAAAAGGTACCAAACTTGGCAAGGTAATTGATTTCACCGTGTCTGAAGATTTTACGGTTTTGCAGTTGATAGTGAAGCGCCCACTGATGAAGGCATTGATGGATCCAGAGTTGGTGATTTCGCGCAAGGAAATTGTAGCGGTGGATGATTATACCGTGACCGTGCGTGATGAAGAGGCGAAGCTGATGAAACAAGCGGTGTCGCCAGATGATTTTGTGCCTAATTTTGTGAATCCGTTTCGTGAAGGGAATCTAGAACCAAGTCATAAGGAAACCCTTGACGCAAAAGATACTGAATAAGTTTGGTATCGTCTGGGTATTTCCTGCGTTTTTTCTCGATAATCTTCAATAGATCTTCTTTTTCGTCCCTAGGGTCTTCCCTGAAAGTGTTTTCGATAATTCTCTGATCAATTCCCTTAGCTCTGAGCTCGAGCTTGAGTTTCTTGAGACTAGTTCCCTTGATACGATTGCGATTCTCAGCAAAATATCTGGCGAATTCTTCGTCATTGATGATATTGACTTTTTTTAGCTTGGCGATGATTTTTTCAATGTCCTCTGTGGTGATTTTGGCGCCAGGCTTAGTAGGCAAGCCGGTTTTGTAGCGGCCGGTATATTCGTTGCGGTTGTCTTCCGTGAAGTCTTTTCTTTCGGCGTTCTTCTCGCGCGTTTTTTTACGGAGGTCTCTTACATACTCCCTGTATTCTTTATCTTCCTTGAGGCGTTTTTCAAATTCTTCATAGCGTTTCCAAGCGATTTCGCGCTTGAACTTCTTATTCTTCAGATGATCGCGGACTTCCTTTTCGGAATGGGGGCGGGTCAGGGCGTATTCGAGCTCACGTTGGTAGAGCTTGCCGAAATCAGAGAGAGTCTGGAGTTCGGTGATTTCTTCATCGGTGAGCTCCTGGCCAACTTTGAGTTTCGCGTCCGTAAGCTCTTCTAAGGTGAGACTAAAGCGGAATTTATTGTTGATGAAAACGTTAATCCTGGTCTTGTCCTTGACCGCTTGTCTCAAGTCCGTGATTTGGTTCATATTCATAGTTTAGTATATTACATTGATTTTTTGAAGTAATTTTGGTATAATAATGGTAGCTGAGTTGCCCGTTTCGGACGTTAGACTGAGGGTTAGTACACTCTATCCGCAACTCTGTTAGAGAGTCCCCTTGTGGGACTTTTGCTTTGCCAACTCATCTCGTATTTTTCCCAATGTTCTTTTATCTGGATTGTAGGCCGTGACTAAAGTTAAGTGGTTCTTATTCTTCTCTACAGAGATGATAGTATTGCGTACTGACCTTGTTAAGATGTTATAACGAAATGCGCCGCGCTTTTCTCTTATAATAATGCGAGATTTCTCGGCATTTTTGATATATTTCACAATATCGATGATTTCTTTGATATTTAAATATCTTAAATCATGATGTCCGTATTTGCCGTATCCTTTGCCTGTGAAATGCCCAGAATTATCCATATGCAGAAGATAACTTCTTTTTATTTTGATTGCGGATTTTGCGGGAAGATCAAAAAGTTTGGCCGCATTTTTTGAGAGATATCCTAGATTTTCTTCAGTCGAGCTTCCAGATAATATTTTTGCATACGGCTCACCGCCATTGACACACCATAAACCATCAATAAGTGGCTGCAGGTGTTTTCGATCACCAACATAATGTTTCATATGAGTATCAAAAAGCAGATTAGTCGCCAGCATGAGCGACAACTAATCTACTATCTATAATTGATTATTCGGCTTCTTCGGCTTTGGCGCGGACGGCCTTTTCGATTTCGTCCATTAGCTCAGGTTTATCCTTGAAGAGTTTCTTGGCAGCTTCACGGCCTTGAGCAAGGGTTTCGCCGTTATATTTAAGGAATGCGCCGGCTTTTTCAATAATGCCATATTGGACGGCAAGATCGAGGATGTCGCCAGTCTTGGAAATACCTTCGTTGTACATAATGTCGAATTCGGCGGTGCGGAACGGGGCGGCAATCTTGTTCTTTACAATCTTTACCTTGGTACGGTTGCCGGAGATGTTGTCGCCTTCCTTAATCTGGCCGACACGGCGGATGTCCATACGAACTGAGGCGTAGAACTTGAGAGCATTACCACCGGTGGTAGTTTCTGGATTGCCAAACATGACGCCAATCTTCATACGAATCTGGTTAATGAAGATGACGGTGGCGCGGGATTTGCTGATGATGCCGGTAAGTTTGCGCATAGCCTGAGACATCAAGCGGGCCTGGAGACCCATTTGAGCGTCGCCCATATCGCCATCGATTTCGGCTTGTGGAACGAGGGCTGCAACGGAGTCCACGACAATGAGGTCGACTGCATTACTACGGACGAGTGTTTCGCAGATTTCGAGGGCTTGTTCGCCGTTGTCTGGCTGAGAAATCAAGAGGTTCTCGATATCCACGCCGATGCGCTTAGCATAGGCTGGATCGAGGGCGTGCTCGGCATCGATGAAGGCTGCCTGGCCGCCGGTCTTCTGAATTTCGGAAATCGCATGGAGCGCAAGGGTGGTTTTACCAGAAGATTCTGGGCCGTAGATTTCGATAATACGACCTTTTGGATAACCGCCGCCGAGGGCGAGGTCTAGGCTGAGTGACCCAGAGTGGATGAGCTCAACATTAATCTTGTGGTTTTCACCGAGTTTCATAATGGAACCATCGCCGAACTGCTTGGTGATTTGCTTGATAGCAAGATCAAGCGCCTGGGCGCGACCATCGTCAACTTTTTTAACTTTTTCTGTAGTTTTATCTTCCGTCCGTGCGGATTTTTCTGACTTTCCAGTCATGTTCCTCCTTAATAGAATTCATTTCTCTGCTAGTCTTATATTACATGAGATGGGGGTATTTATCAAGCATAAGAAAAATAGCCCCGAGAGGCCATAATTCTATTATATCACAGATTGGCTAATTTGTCAATAAGTCCTCGAGTTTGACGCGAGTCTGCTCGGTGGTGTCGCGGTCGCGGAGTGCGAGGGTGCCATCTTCGAGTGTATCGAAATCGATAACAACACAATTAGGGGTGCCGATTTCGTCCTGGCGGCGGTAGCGTTTACCGATGTTGCCGTTGTCGTCGAACTCACAAGGATATTTCTTCGAGAGCTCGGTGAAGACTTCCCTTGCCTTCTCGACTAATTCAGGTTTGTTCTTGAGAAGTGGGAAGACAGCATAGCGGACTGGTGCGAGTTCTGGTTTCAATTTGAGAACGGTGCGGTCATTGCCCTTGTCGTCTTTTTCGACAGTGTATGCGTCGCAGATGACAGCGAGGAAGAGACGGCCTAGACCCATTGAGGTTTCGAGAATCCAAGGAATGTATTTCTCGTTGGTTACAGGGTCTGTGTAATTTAGATCTGTGCCGCTGAATTTCATATGCTGGGTGAGGTCGTAATCGGAGCGGTCGTGGATACCCATAAGCTCATCGAAGCCGTTGCCAGGGTAATTATATTCGATATCCCAAGCATCTTTGGCGTAGAATACGAGGTTCTCGTGTTGATGCCACTTGAGGTTTTCGGCCTTGATACCGAGGCTGAGAAGCCAGTTCCACTGCTCTTGCTTGATGCGTTCGTAGTTCTCTTTGTTCTCGTGTGGTTTTACGAAATACTGTGTGTCTGCCTGTTCGAATTCGCGGCAACGGAAGAGGAAGTTGCGAGGGGAAATTTCATTGCGGAAGGCTTTGCCGATTTGGGCGATACCAAATGGAACTTTCACGCGGCAAGTGTCGACAACATTTTTGTAGTTAAGATAGATACCCTGGCAGGCTTCGCCTGGAAGATAAGTTGGTTCGGTGTTTTGCTCGGTGAAATCACCAAGATTGGACTTCACGAGAAGATTAAATTTGCGGGCGCGGGACCAGTTGGTCTTTTTACAGGTAGGACATTTAATTTCTTTTTTGTGCGCATCGAAAAGCTCGTTGATTTCTTCTTCGGACATTTTTTCATCAGCAAAAACGCCAACTTTTTCGAGTTCTTTGTCTACGCGAATACGAGTGTTGCACTCTTTACATTCGGCGAGCGGATCGCTGAAACCACCAACATGGCCAGAGGCTTCCCAAACTTTAGGGTTCTTGAACATAGCGGAATCGAGACCGACATAATCAGGCTTGAGCTGAACATTGTCACGCCACCAAACTTTTTTGAGGTTGTTTAGAAGTTCGACGCCATAAGGACCAAAATCATAGAGACCGGCCATGCCGCCATAAATATCTGAGCCGGGGAAGATAAATCCGCGGCGTTTGCATAAAGAAATAATGTCATCCATATCTGTTAGTATAACACCAAAAACAGAAAAACGCAATTATAGCTTGATATTCTTTTGAACCTTGATGAGTGAGCCTTCCCAGCTTGGGTGAGGTTCGATGCGAAGAAGGTCTGTGATGGTGGCTGCGATGTTGGATAGACCGAGTGAGGACTCTTTGGAAATACGGACTGGGATGTTCCCTTGGCTGGATGTCTTAGTAGTGGATGCGACATTGCAGAGTTTGTATTTCTTGCGATTGTCGGTGTTGTCGTAGAAAATACATGGGACGAGATTGGTAGAGTGAGCGGTCTTTGGCTCGCCATTTTCGTCTAAGAGCTCTTCGGCGTTGCCGTGATCTGCGGTGATAATCATCATACCGCCGAGCTCGTCGATTTTCTTGGCGATGCGGGCGAGTTCGATATCGATAGCTTCCATAGCGACAACGGTGGTGCGGAGGTCGCCAAAGTGACCAACCATATCGCCGGCTGCGAAGTTAACGCGGATGAATTTTGGCACATTAGGCTGCTCGAGGCGGTCCAAGAGAGCATCGGCGATTTCGGCTGATTTCATCCATGGGCGCTCGTTGAATGGGCGAGTGTCGGATGGAATGTTGATTTGCTCTTCATTTGGGAAAGTCTCATAGGAATTGCCGTTGAAATAATAAGTGATGTGGCCGAATTTGACGGTCTCGGCGATAGAAAGCTGGGTGATGCCGGCGTTGCCGAGGACTTCGTGGAGGGTGTGCTCGAACTTAACAGGTGTGATGAGCTGATGTTCTGGGACATGAGTATCTGAATTGTATTCGGTGAGACCTGCAAAGAATACGTCGAGACGGCGGTTATTCTCTGTGCCACGGTTGAAATGGTCAAATTCGTTATAAGTGAAGGCTTGGGTGATTTCGATGGCGCGGTCGGCGCGGAAATCGAAGTAGATGAAGCTATCGCCATCCTTGACTAGGCCGACTGGCTTATCTACGTCTGGCTCTAGGACGACTTTGGCCATCGGAGCGAGGCGATTGCGAGGGGTAGGCTCGGCGCCTTCTTTCGGTTCGCAAATTACGAAACTTGGGATGTATTGGTCTTGAACTTCTGGCATCTCTTTGCGGAAATAATCCATAGCATCTCTGGCTGAGGAGAAATAATATTCGGCTTTACCGTGGACCATGGCATCGTAGCCTTTTTTGACAATATCCCAATCGGCTTCATAGCGGTCTGCTACGAAGACCATACGGCCACCGCCACAGGCGATTTTGTAATCAGGGCGTTTGAGATTCTTGAAACAACGCTCCAGCTCGCGAATGTAGATTTCGGCAGATTGCGGGGAAACATCGCGACCGTCTAGGACTAGATGGACATAGACTTTTTCGATACCTTCAGAAGATGCGCGTTCGACCATCTTGATGAGATGTTTGATGTCGCTATGGACGCCACCATCACTGAAGATGCCAGAAAAATGGAGTGCACCACCGGTATTTTTGATGTTGTCAATGGCACCGCGCCAGGCTTCAGTTTTCCAGATGGCACCGGTTGCAAAATCGTCGTCAATTTTGGCATTGCCTTGCTTGACGATTTGGCCAGCGCCGATGGTGTTGTGTCCAACTTCACTGTTGCCCATTTGGCCTTTGGTCAAGCCAACGGCTTCCCCGGATGCTTTCAGTGGGGCGCACGGATATTTAAGAATTGCGTTATCTAAGAAATCGGTATGGGCGGCAAGCACAGCATTGCCTTTAGGATCGGTACGAAGTCCGACACCGTCCAAAACTACAAGGACGATAGGCCCATCATATTTTAACTCGCTCATGGTTATATTATATACTACTTTTCAAGTAAATGATACATTTCGCGCTTGTAGGCTTCTACGCCAGGTTGGTTGAATGGGTTGACACCTTGGAGCTTGGCGGAGATGGCGCAAGAAAGTTCGAAGAAATAAATGGCGGCGCCAAGGTTCTTGGCATCAAGTTTTTCGAGGTTGATTTCGAAGACTGGACGAGCGGCAGAATGGGCGACAATAGTGGCGGTCTCGGCGGTTTTGTTGATGCTGGCGAGGTCTTTGCCGTTCAAATAACCAAGTGGGTCTTCGGCGTCGACGGAAATGGTGACACTGCCAGTGCCTGGGTTTTCATTGAAGGTGAGGAAGGTCTCGAAGAGTTCTGGCGAACCTTCTTGGAGGAATTGGCCGAGCGAGTGAAGATCCGTAGAATAAATAGTGCTGGCTGGGAAAAGACCGGACTTGTTCTTCCCTTCGCTTTCGCCAAAGAGCTGCTTCCACCATTCGTTGAAATATTGCATGCGAGGCTCAAAACAGGTGAGATTCTCGACTTTCATATCGCGAGCACGCATCATATGGCGCACGACGGCGTAGGTGAAAATATCGTCACTAGGGCTAGATGCTTCATCTTTCATGCCGGCAAGAAGCGCATCGACATCGACACCGGCGGTAGCAAGCGGGAGGAGCCCGACTGGAGTAAGTACAGAGTAGCGCCCGCCAATATTATCAGGGACGACAAAAGCCTTATATCCTTCTTTGTCCGCTTCTTCCTTCAAAGTGCCTTTAGATTTGTCTGTAGTGGCATAAATACGCCTAGAGGCTTCTTCTTTGCCGTATTTTTCGATCAGTTTATCCTTCAAGACTTTGAAAGCGAGGGCTGGCTCTAAGGTGGTGCCAGATTTGCTGATGACATTGATACTGAAATCTTTGCCTTCAATTTCGCTTAGAATTTCTGTGAGTGCGATAGGGCTAATAGAATTGCCGGCGAAGAGGAGTTTAGTTCCCTCGAGCTGCGGTTTTAATGCTTCATAAACAGCACGTGCGCCGAGGTATGATCCGCCGATGCCGATACAAACTAGATATTCGGAACTATTTCTAATTTCATTAGCGGCAGATTTCACATCATCGAGCTCGGACATACTGATGGGGTCTTTAAGCCAGCCAGCCATAGGGTCTTCTGCGATTTCTGGAAGAAATGCTTTTGAAGAGCTCAGCTGAACAGCCAAGATAGATGCGTCGAGATTAGAATGTGAAATAAATTTAATCATAAACCTCCTTCGGTCTGTATCTAGTATATCATAGATGGGTGTTTTATGATATAATAAATACGTGCCTTCAGGAGGCTATCCGTGCCCGAGTGGCGGAATTGGTATACGCGTTCGACTTAAAATCGAATGGAGAAATCCATATGGGTTCAAGTCCCATCTCGGGCACCATTTTTGTTGGCTTATTTTTTTAGATGCTCTTGAGCCTTCTTGGTAGCAATGCGCCCACGAGGAGTTTTTTCGATAAATCCAAGTTGAATTAAATATGGTTCATAATAGTCCTCAATCGTAGAAGCTTCATCGCCGGTAAGTGCAGCAATGGTTGTGAGGCCAACTGGTTTGTCTGGGTAATTATCAATCATAAGTTGCAACATATTGCGGTCTGCCGGGTCGAGGCCAAGCGAATCAATTTCCATCAAATCAAGCGCCTTGGTGGCGATTTCTGTGTCGATAATTCCGTCGCCATTTACATCAGCATAGTCGCGCACGCGGCGAACTAGGCGATTTGCGATACGCGGAGTGAGACGTGAACGAGTCGCCAGAATCTTCGTAGCTTCAGGCTTGATAGGCGCATTCAAAATATTGGCAGTGCGCGCAATAATTTGTTCGATTTCGGGCTCCTTGTAATATTCAAGGCGATGCGTAATGCCGAAGCGATCACGTAGTGGACCGGCGAGCGAGCCAGTGCGAGTAGTAGCGCCAATCACGGTAAAGTGAGGCAAATCTAGGCGCACGCTTCTAGCCGCCGGACCTTTACCAATTACAATATCGAGTTTGTAGTCTTCCATGGCGGAATATAAAATTTCTTCCACTACGCGGCGTAAGCGATGAATTTCATCGATAAATAGCACATCGCCATCCTGTAAATTTGTAAGGATGGAAGCGAGGTCGCCGGCGCGTTCAATAGCTGGGCCAGACGTCACACGTAGATTGGCGCCAAGCTCATGCGCAATCACATTTGCCATGGTAGTCTTACCAAGGCCTGGTGGACCATACAAAAGCACATGATCTAGCGTAGTGCCGTCGTTACGTTTTTTCACAGCGTCAATAGAAAGTTTCAAATTTTTCTTCAGGCGCTCTTGGCCAATATATTCATCAAAACTCGAAGGTCTGAGGTTGACCTCCTCTACCTGTTCTTCAGTGTCCTCTTCATGAACTGTCGTGTCGATAACTCGCTCGATTCCCATGTCGCCTCCGTATTGTGATATAATGATTATAACATAGAAAAGGAGTTATATGTCAGATTTCAAAGATAGTAAAACCTATGCCAACCTCGCTAAGGCATTTGCCGGCGAATCGCAGGCACACACAAAATATCAATATTATGCCTCTCAGGCTAAGAAAGACGGTTATGAGCAGATTGCCGATATTTTCACAGAGACAAGCGGCAACGAAAAAGAGCATGCCAAGATGTGGTATAAATATATGCACGATGGCAAAGTCGGCTCCACTACCGAGAATTTGAAGCTCGCTGCCGAAGGTGAATATGAAGAGTGGACTTCCATGTATAAGGAATTCGCCGAGATTGCCCGCGAAGAAGGTTACGACGAGATCGCCGAGAAATTTGAGCAAGTTGGTGGTATCGAAAAAGAGCACGAAGAACGTTATCGCAAATTACTCCAGAACATCGATGATGATATTGTCTTTAAGTCTGACAAGGTAACTGTCTGGAAGTGTAGGAACTGTGGTTATATCTTCACTGGCGCCGAAGCCCCAGAAGTCTGTCCAGTCTGTAATCACCCACAAAGTTTCTTTGAGCTAAGGGCTGTAAACTACTAGACCTTGACTTTTTAGCTAAAGTGTGATATAATAGAAGTATGTAGTCCTGAGCTATCTGGCTCGGGACTTTTCTTTGGTGTATAATATATATATGCCTTTAAACGCAAAACAGAAAGAGGCTGTCGAATATATCGAAGGCCCGTTACTGGTTTTGGCTGGTCCTGGGACCGGCAAGACTCAACTTCTGACGTCCAAAGTGGCGCATATTTTGAATGTGACTGACGCGAGCCCGGAGAATATTTTGTGTTTGACCTATACTGATGCTGGCGTGAAAGCGATGCGCGAGAGGTTGCAGACTATGCGCGTGGCCAATGCGGAACGTGTGAATATTAGCACATATCACTCGTTTGGACAGAAGATTATTGGCGAATATAAAAATTATGCCGAGAATTTTACGCGTAATTTGGATCATTCGGTTGATTCGATTAGGCAGGTGAAGTTTATTCAGAAAGCAGTGAAAAGTTTGCCGGCGACTGATATTTTGCTGACTGGCGGAACTTTTGAAAATGTTTGTAAGGACACGTTGGCTACGATTGGCGAGGCGAAGACTGCCAGGTTGACATATGAAGATTTGGATAAAATTGCCGATGAAAATTTGCGCATGGCGGAGGTGTTGAATCCGCTCCTAAATGACTGCTTGCAGAATTATGTGCGAAATATGAAATATAGACCGTTGGTGGAGCAGGTGTATGAGCCAATGCGACAAGTGTTCATTGAAAATATGCCGAGCGATTTTATAGTGGGTGATGTAAAGCCAGAGATTTATTATATCTGGAAGAAGCTTGAAAAGATTTTGGCTGAAGGTAATGCACAGCTAGAGGCTTATGAAGCATTTGTGGCGCGTGGTGGTAAAAGAAATGACCCGGATGCTGTGAAAGCGCCGTCCGTTTCGAATTTGAATGGCAAGAACTTCAAGGATAAATATTTTGAACTGGACGAAAATGGCAATTATCGTTTAGCTAACCGCATTGCTAACAAGAAATTGAAGAGTGTGGCGAAGGTCTATCAGCGCTACTCGGAAATGTTGGATGAAAATGGCGAGTTTGACTATGCGGATATGATTATCGAAGCAATTAAGGCTTTGCAGTCTGATGCAGGGTTCAAAGCTACTTTGCAGGAACGCTATCAATATATATTATTGGATGAATTTCAGGATACTAATAAATCACAGCTTGAGATTGTCGAGCTTTTGACGGATTATGAAATGCCGTCTGTGATGGCGGTGGGTGATGATGATCAGGCAATTTATGCTTTTCAGGGTGCAACGGTAAGCAACTTGAAAGATTTTGCCGCACACTACAATGCGAAGGTGATTACTCTGACCGAGAACTATCGTTCTACGCAGGAAGTGCTGGATTTGGGGCGCAAGGTTGCTGATAAAATTGATGAAAGTTTTGCTAGAGACCAAGAGATTTCTAAGGACCTAGTGTCTATGCGAAATGCAGAACTTGCGCAACAATTCCCTACGCTGCCGATGGTGGCTGATGATTATGGAACGAGGATTGTTCGTCATGAATTTTTGGAGGCTACGTCGGAATATACTTGGGTGGCTGAGCAGATTCACCAGTTGGTAGAAAAGGGTGTGCGTCAGAGCGAAATTGCGGTAATTTGTCCGTATCATAAATATTTGATGGCGATTGTGCCGTATTTGAAGAATCACAATGATATTAATATTGCGTACGAGAAACGCGAAAATGTTTTGGATGTGGAGAAGGTGCGAGAATTAACTACGCTTGCGCGCTTCATCTATGATTTGGCTGAGAATAAGAAGGCATCTGGCTGGCTGATTGAAATTTTGAGTTTTGATTTCTGGGATGTGAGCCCATATGTGGTGATGAACCAGATACAGTCTAAATATAAGGATGACAGAGGTGCGTTTGATTATCTTTTGGGTGAAGAAAATAATGCTACGCCGGAACTCAAAGCGGCAGCTGAGAAAATTGCAGAACTAGTACAGAAGAGCTTTACTACGCCGCTTGAAGAGTTTGTTGCAGAGCTTGCGAAATTGGTGGCGAAGAATATGGATGAGACGGATGCTTATGAGTTCTATGAATGTCTGGAAGTGTTGGTTTCTAGACTGGTGGATTATTGCCACAATATTACAAAGCCGCGCCTAGGTGATTTTATTGAATTCTTGAATGACTACGAAGCTGCGCATGAAATGATTTTGAATACGAGCCCGTATCGTGATAGTGAAAATTCTGTGCAGCTGATGACTGCTTATGGCTCTAAGGGCTTGGAGTTTGATCATGTGTTCTTGATTTCGGTAGATGATGCTGCGTGGGGTAAGTCTGAAGGCAATAATAATAAATTAACTTTGCCGAGGAATTTGGAATATATTCGTCATACTGGCATTACGGATGACGAGAAACTGAGGCTACTATTTGTGGCGATGACCCGTGCGAGGGTGTCTCTCACGATGACGAATTCGCGTTGTGATTTTGCCGGCAAAGATCGTAATAGATTAGCGTATCTAGATGAATATGCTTTGGACTCTGGCGATGTTGTGTCCTCGTTACTCCCAAATACGAATGTGGTTGAACACATTGGAGAAGATAGTATTCCTTCCCTCAAAGATTTGAAGACTAGCTTCTTAGCTCGTTACTTTGTACCAAAAGGCGATATGCGTGAGCAGATGAAAGCCAGACTTGATAATTATAGGCTCTCAGCGAGTGATTTAACTAAGTTTGTGGATCTTTGTTATGGTGGGCCGTTGGCATTTTATCGCGACAAGGTGATGCGAGTGCCGCGTGATGCGGATAACGCCAAGACTAGCCTCGGTAATTTGGTTCACGCAACTTTCGAGCAGGTGACTAATGCTAAGATTTCTGATGATGAAGCCAAGGCGTATTTTGAAGAATTGCTTGGCAAGCTAGATATGGATGAGGATGATGTTAGGATTTTGCGTGAACGCGGTGAAGTTGCGTTAGACAAATCGCTTGTGGAGTTTTCAGATATATTGCGTGCTGATGCCGATTCAAAGATTAAGGCTATTGCGGAATTAGATTTCTATAACGATCATCTTGAGTTTAATGGAATTCCAATTACTGGCAAGATAGACCATGTAAACATCGACGAAGAAAATAAGACAATTGAAATTTATGATTTCAAGACTGGTAGTTTCAAGAAAGATAAATGGGGCGCCAACGATGTTCTTTATAAGTATGGTTTGCAGCTTAGCTTCTATAAGTTGTTGTTGAATTGTAGTAATACATATAGGAACTATAAAGTTACGAGGGGTCATATCTTGTTTGTCTGCCCAGATAAAAACGGCGATGTGTTTGACAAAGTATACAATTTTGAGTTGGACGATGTGATGAAAGATTTGATTCCGAGGGTATATGCAGAGATGCGTGCATTGGATTTCTTGGATGAGGACAACCCATTGCATGTAGAATCTGATCAGGCGTTAGAGCTGAAGGATATTAAGGAATTTATAAGCAAAATCATCGGTAAGGAGGTGGAATGATTTGGAACTATTTATTAGTATTTTTGATTTCGATGTTGCCAATCGTGGAGCTGAGAGGTGCGATTCCGGTGGGTGTGGGGATGGGCCTAGATGAGTTAATTACTTATATCGTAGCTTTGATTGGTAATATGTTGCCAGTGCCACTCATCTTTCTATTTGCTAGGAAGGTTTTGGTTTGGGGCAAGGACAAAAAGTTCACGAAGAAATTCTTTTCGTGGTGTTTGAAGAAGGGCGAGAATTTGGGTAAGAAACTCACCTCAAAAATTGGCCGTAGTACATATTTTGCACTCTTCCTCTTCGTAGCAATTCCGATTCCTGGGACTGGTGCTTGGACTGGTACCTTGGCTGCTTCGATTTTGAATTTGGATTTTAAAAAGACCACCATTGCAGTGCTTGCCGGCGTTTTGACGGCTGGACTAATTATGATGGCAATTTCGTTTGGATTATTTAATGTAATCTTTGGGAATTAGACTGGTAAGTCAGGAACTGGCGTATTGGTGACGGCTGCGTAGATGTAGTCGAAGTTGGAGACGCCAGTTGCAGGGCGGACGAAGCTAGGATTGTGGCGGATGGCGTCGATGGCGTTGAGGCCTTCGACTGTGGAATTGATGCGGGCTGTGCCAGCAAGAACATCTGCGCCGAGAGTCGGGACTTGGCGGAGTTTGGCACCGAAGGCGTAGTTGCGAGATGTTTTAGAACGCGAAGTGAGGACGAGATCGCCGATGCCGCAAGAGAGACCGGCCGTGGCTGGGTCGCAACCGTTGTTGGCGAGGAAAATCTGCATTTCTGCGACAGACTTATTGATGAAGTCATCGTAATCTTGGGTGCCGTATTCGAGAGCCCAGAGGCCAGCACCGATTGAGTAGATATTTTTGAGTGTGCCACAGAGCATAATGCCGAAGGTGTCGGTAGTGATATCAAAATCGAGCCAATCAGTCTTGAATAAGTCCGCGGTTTCCTGGCTAGAAGTGGTGAGCTTAGTAGGCTTCTTGTTCATCAAATCATCTGCAAATGCGCCGCCGCCGATTGCGGAAAGATGTTCGTAGCCTGCAAACGGGGCAAACGAAACGAGACCCTTAGATGCGCAAACGAGAGGCTTGTCCTTTGGAATGAAGAAGAGGAGCTTGGGGGTGGCTGCAGAAGGTGTAGCAAGAATATGCATCTCAGCACCATCCATGGCTTCAGAAAGATTAGTATCTGGATATTTAGCTGGATCATAATAACGGATATTGTGGCCGTTGTCGGTAAGAATCTGTCCTAGGGCTGCACCATAGGCGCCCGCGCCAAAAATAGTGATATTCATAACCTCATTATATCACAAACATAAGCTTTTATAAATTAATGAATTTACCAGATTCGAGATTGCCTAGTTCATAATCCCCGAAGCTGATGCGATGAAGAGTTTTGACTTTGTAACCGAGAGAGGCGAAAGTGCGACGAATTTGGCGATTCCTTCCCTCACTCATTTCAACGCGCCAAGAAGTGCGTGAATCATCGAGGCGCTCGAGGAAGAGCTTGGATGGTCCATCTTCGAGTTGAACACCAAAGTCTGAAATCATTTGTTGATGAAGGGGTTCTAGAGCTTTATCTAAAGTCACTTCATAAACCTTGATTTTGTAGAACGATGGGTGAGTGTGCTTGTAGGCAAAATCGCCATCGTTGGTGAGTAAAATGAGACCAGAGGAGTTTTTATCGAGGCGACCGACAGTTTTGAGTGATTGGTACTCTTCGGGTAGTAAGTCGTATAAAGTTGGGGTGTCGCCCTGGGCTTTGCGAGAACAGACATAACCGACTGGTTTGTTTAATGCGATATAGGTATAGGCGGTCTCGTGTGTGGTATCGATTTTTTTGCCGTCTACAAAAAGTTCATCGCCGATTTCGAGCCTGGCGCCGAGCAGGGCGACCTCACCGCGGAGTTTGACTCTTCCGCTTGCGATGAGGTCGTCTGCTTGACGGCGAGAGACTCCTAAATTTTCAGCGATGAACTTATTAAGACGCATTTTATTCTTCTTCGTCTTCGGCGTTTTCGAGAGTTGAGAGGAGGAGATCCTCAGCATCGACGCGCTTCTTTTTCTTTGGAGCTTCAGCGAGGAGAACATCGAGCTCGTAGCCAGTGAGCTTGGAAGCAAGACGGACATTCTGGCCTTGGCGACCGATAGCAATAGATTGCTGGTCTTCAGTGACATACACCTTGGCCTTTTCGCCCTCGATTTCCACCTTGGTGATTTCAGCAGGGCTGAGAGCTTCGCGGATGTATTCAGAAACATTATCGCTCCAAGAGACGATATCGATTTTTTCGCGTTCGCCAATTTCATTCATAACGGCCTGGACGCGGACGCCACGACCACCAACGAAAGTGCCAACTGGGTCAATACCAGGAATAGAAGAGTGAACGGCAATCTTGGTGCGGCGGCCAGCTTCGCGAGCGATAGCCTTGATTTCGACGGTGCCGTTTTCGATTTCAGGAACTTCCTGAACGAAAAGTTGGCGGATGAACTCTGCGGAACCACGGCTTAAGATGAGCTGAGCGCCGCGTTCGTTGCGCTCAATTCCCTTAACGAGAACCTTGATACGGTTGCCAACGGTGTAGAATTCGCCATCGATTTGCTCTGAACGAGGCATGATGCCATTGGCGCGGCCGAGATCGATGCGAACGATTTTTGGTTCTACGCGAGAGACCATACCAGTGATGATGGTGTTGACTTTGTCTTCAAAAGCGGCAAGCACAGAATCGCGTTCAGCTTCGCGAAGACGCTGAGTGATAACCTGCTTGGCGGTTTGAGAGGCAACACGGCCGAAAGCGTCTTTTAGGACGATTTTTTCTTCGACGGTTTCGCCGAGTTCTTTGCCTTTAGCTTCGCCCTGAGGGATTTCGGTAGCTGGATTGTAGGCGAGGCCATCTTCGATAACTTCGCGAATTACATAGACAGCAGCCTCACCAGTTTGCATATTGAGGGTGGCGCGAACATTCATGTCACGATCACCAGATTCCTTACGCCATGCAGCAGCAATAGCGGTCTCGATAACATCGAGAACAACTTCTTCCGGGAGGTTTTTCTCTTCGGAAATAACTTTGACCATAGCGGCCATTTGTTTGAGGTCGATACCTTCCATAAAACTCCTTTTATTAAATAAACCGGCCCTGAGGGTCGGTCAATTCTGTATACTCTTATTTTACTCTGCTTGACCATTTTTGTCAACTGGTGTTATAATGAAATTAACATGAGCGAAAAGAGAGATTACAACCCAGATGACATCATTCTGAGTCTTGATATTGGTACAGAATTTGTCAAAGTTTTGATTGCTGAGCATCAGAAGGATGATAGCTTGAAAATTATTGGTGCGGCTAAGGTGCATCAAGAGATTGGTAATATGTATGCTGGTGCCATTGCTGATATTCCAGCCGTAATTTCTACTTGTGAAAAGGCTCTCTCTATCGCTGAAGAAGAAGCTGGTGTGGTTTCACGCGCGGCTGTCGTAGGTATTGCTGGCGAATTGATTAAGGGTAGTACTTCTACTGTGCGTTATCGCCGTAAGAATAGCGCTAAGCCTATCACCGAGGCTGAGATGGACATGATTATCTCTCGCGTTCAGGAAAGTGCTGGCGAGAAGGCTCGTAAGGCTGTGGCCGTAGAAACTGGTAACCCAGATGTTGAAGTTCGTTTGATTAATTCAGCCATTGTTTCCCTCACGATTGATGGCTATAAGGTGTCCAATCCGATTAGCTTTAAGGGTTCAGAGCTTGTAATTCAATTTTATACCGCTTTTGCTCCGCTCGTTCATATTTCCGCAATTGAAAAGGTTTGTGCAGAGTTGAACTTGGATCTACTGGCAGTTGCAGTGGAGCCATTTGCGGTTTGCCGTGCTTGCTTAGGTGATGAAACTGATTCTGATTTGTCCGCAATCGTGATGGATATTGGTGGCGGCACTACAGATGTGGCCGTGGTTGATGACGGTGGCGTGGACGGCACCAAGATGTTTGGTATTGGTGGCCGTAGCTTTACGCATCAGATTGCTTCAAAGCTCGGTATGGACTTTGATACTGCAGAAAGTATTAAGTTGAATCTTGATCGCGAGCTCTTGACTGACCCTACTGCTATCGCTATCGCAGACCGTATTTCTGGCGATGATTATGTAAATTATCTAGAAACTCCATCGCGTCGCGCTAAGATTGAAGAGGCTGTCCAGGCAAATATTGATGTTTGGCTATCTGGAGTTCAGATAGCCTTGGAAGACTTTACGGTATTAGAGATGTTGCCGCATAAGATTTTGCTATGTGGTGGTGGCGCAGGTTTGATTAAACTTCAAGAGGCTTTGGCTACTGAAGATTGGTGGGAAGATTTACCATTCTCTCGCCGCCCCGAGGTGCATATTTTGGACGATCTCGATATTCCTGGCATCACAAATGCAACCAATATTGATTTAGATTATACATATATTACTGCGTTTGGTTTGCTCCGCGTGGCGCTCGATACAATGTCTGGTGTTGAGGCAGAAGAGGGCTTGCGTGCCAAGCTAGCTAAGCTACTTCAGAATTAATTAGAAAAATTAGACAAAAGATAAGAGCTCACCTTTCGGTGAGCTCTTATATAATTTGGCACCTTGCTAGTTTCCCGCTATTGCAGTATAATCGCCGCTACTGG